>NZ_JAVEUF010000001.1:0-262426 GCF_034005705.1 Sulfurimonas sp.
TCCAGCACCTGTTTTCCAGTTCGCTATCGCTCACCTAGAAACTTCGCTTCGCTTGTTTTGTGGAGGGGAATTATAGACAAATCAATCTTAGAAGTCAATACTTTTGCCTGAGAATTTTAAAACTTTTTTCCGACTGTTAAGTTTTCCATCTACTTTAATAATTTTTACTAATAGTGCTAACTATATAAATATATTGCCATGTTGCTATTTATTAACTCTTTATCTATAAAATTCCTAAACATACAAATATGTAAATCATTTTGTATTACATATATATAAGGAATAACATGGGACTTTACAATCGTGATTATGCGAGAGGAAATGCATCTGCATACAGCACTCAGTCTAGAAGCGAGACGCAAATTGTATCTTTTGTAAAAGAGACTTACAAGCTTTTTGCAGCTTCTATGATGGCAGGTGCCGTTGGCGCTTACGTTGGTGTACCTATGGCTGGGACTATCGCAGCTAACTTTTTCCCTCTACTAATTTTAGAGATTGGACTTTTAATAGGTTTACACTTTGTAAAACATAAGCCTGGTATCAACTTGGCTGTAATGTTTGGCTTTGTATTTATGACGGGTTTAATGTTGTCACCGTTGCTTTCACACACACTTGGAATGAATGGCGGCGGAACTATTGTAGGAAACGCTTTTGCAATGACGGCACTTGTTTTTGGGGCTATGAGTTTTTATGCCATCAAGACAACTAAGGATTTTTCAGGTTATGGAAAGCCGCTAATGATAGCTCTTGTTGTTATTATTGCGTTTTCTATTATTAATATCTTTTTAGGAAATCCGCTAATGGCTGTAATTATATCTGGAGCTGTTGTAATCCTATTTAGCTTTCTAGTAGTTTATGACACTCAGAATATAATCAGAGGCGCTTATGAAACACCGATTGACGGTGCGATTGCGCTCTACTTAGACTTCCTAAACATATTCACCTCTCTTCTACACCTCTTTGGTATATTTGGAAGTGATGAATAACCAACTCTCACCCGATCTTTATCGGGTGATTGATGCTAACTTAAACCGCCTCAAAGAGGGCATTAGAGTTGTTGAAGATATTGTAAGATATAGAGACAACGACAAAAAGCTCTCCTCCCAATTAAAACAACTAAGACACAAAGCAAAAATCGAAGAGACGCTAGAACTGCTTAAAGAGCGTGACAGTGTAAACGATGTACTTCGCCCTACAATCAAAAGCGAGCTCAATCGCACAGATATATCAGCAATAATCCTCGCCAACTTTAAAAGAGCACAAGAGTCTGCAAGAGTACTAGAGGAGCTTTATAAACTACACAGCTCTGAATATAGTGAGAACTTTAAACAGATCAGATATGAGCTTTATACTTTAGAGAAAACTATATTAGTCGGTAATAAATAAAATATTTAGTTGAGATTGGTTTTTTAAGAAGTGAAAAATTAAGAAGATAGGATTTGGCATAAAGCCAAATCCCAAGTAGTACTATTTTTTAGTCTAGACCCATATCAAATTCTAAGTATGCTCTAGCAACATTACCTGCATGAAGTAGATCATAAAGAGCTTTGTCTTTGAACTCTTCTAAAGGCACTGCCTCAACGATGCCTGTACTGTCTACACCATCATCCATTGCAGCTTCAACTCTCTCTTGTAAAAGAGTGAAATATTGTACATACTCATCCGTAGCAGTCTTATCTATAGTAAATCCATGGCCAGGTATAAGAGTTGTCCAGTCTTTAGAGTTGATTGCTTCTAAAGCAGCTAAAGAGCCTACAACAGAACCATCTCTATTTGATGTAACTCTTCCGTTCATAACCAAGTCGCCAGCCAAAATAACTTTATTATCCGGCATATATAAGAAATAATCTTCAACCGAATGGCCCATTCCAACAGGAACATACTCAAGATTTACGCCTGCAACCTTAAACTTTATAGTCTCTTTGTACCATTTGTCAACATGAATGATTTTCGTGCCTCTAATAGCATTTTTAGAGAGAGTTAAAAACATTCTAGAATCTTCATGACCGATCGGATAGTTCTTGTTAATAGATTCAGGCCCTATGATCTCTGCTCCATGAACTTCTTTGTAGTAGTTATTTCCTAACCAGTGATCATCATGCTCATGGCTTAAGATAACATGTTTTACAGGAAGTTTTCCAGCTACTTTGCTTACCGCTTCATAAGCTTGCTTAGCGTATATATAAGATGGTCCAGTGTCCCATAGAACGTAACTGTTGTCACCTTTAATATAACATGTATTTACCATGTTACCGCCGTTCTCTTTTGTCGGAATCTCAAGTGCTCCAAAAAAACACCAGACATTCTCGCTTACTTGTTTTGGCTCTAGATTATACTGAAAATCCGCCTCAGCCTCATGACCGTCTGCAAAAGAAGCTGTTGCAAGCGGCAACATTGCTACTGCAGTTACAAGCAATGGTTTGATCATCTTGTTTAACATATCTGTTTACCTTTTTGTTTAATTTACTCTTTGTAGTAAGAATATAGTTGAAGTGTTGCGTAACAACACATCAAATTTACTCTTTTTGTGAATTGTAGGGACTTCTCTCAAAAGAGAGAAGTGCGAAAAATTATTTTACTTGATCTTTATCGCTGTCAGTGTTGCCTTTGTTATCGATAGTTTCGATAACAAGTTCATCACCTTTTTTACCCTGTACGTTAAACATAAAGTAAGGGTTTTTAGATAGGAATGGTCCTGTTGACGCTTCCCATACAACTTTGCCGTTTATTTTAGCAGTGATGTGAGTAAGATAATCAACTTCTGCTTTTCTTGTCTCAGCTTCTTCTTTACCGATCATCGGGCTGTCAAGTAAGATCTTAACTTCAACTAAACCTTTTTTTTCTTTTGCTTTTATTTTCATAATCTAATCCTTTTTTTTATTTTGTTTATATCTGCAATCTGTTTAGGTTTGGATCAACCTCCACAGCCACCGATCGAAACTTCTACTTTTTGTACAGCTGAGTACAGTTTACCGTCTCTGCCTTTTGCAACTACCGTTACGTTAGCAGTCTTTCTCATCTTAATCTTAGTCATAAGATCAGCAACGCTACCTTCAGGAAGTTCCATTACTACAACAGCACTTCTTGGGTTTGCATCTTGGAATAGTGCAACTACAGCTAAATCTAATTTAGACTTGATACCGATTGGCACAGCGCCACCGTTTTCAGCCAACTTTGGAGCTTTGATCTCGATTTGTCCGTCTATCATCTCTGATGAACCGAATAGCGCCTCGATAGCCTCTTTTGAACTAGGAGCTTCCCAAGCTTTTGGAGCAGTAGCTCTAAAATCAGTAGCACTTAAACTAGCAGGTAATACAGATGCAGCAGCAACCGCTGTAGCACCTAAACTTAAAAATTTTCTTCTTTGCATTTTTTTTCCTTTATATAATGTTAGTAGATCCAATAAGTCTTACTTACTAGATTCTATCATAAATTTAACAATATCTTTAACTTGATCGTCACTAAGGTCCATAGCACCGCCTTTTGGAGGCATTCCGCCAATACCGTTTATTGCATTGTGGTTTACTCTATCCATACCTTGCTCCATTACTGTAGCCCAAGCATTTTTATCTCCAAGTGCAGGTGCGCCCATTGCATCAGTCTTATGACAAACTGCACAAGACTTCTCATACATCTTTTCAGCTTCTGATACTGGTCCAGCATCTTCACTTACAGGAGGAAGATTTCTTTCTGTAGAGTATGGAGGTACTACGGCTGTGATCTCGTTTGCAATTCTTGCTACAGGCTCTTTACCACAGTTAGTCATACAACGAGTTCCGACTGCACCGAAGTTTTTAGGCTCAGCAAAAAATGCTCTAACATTTTCAACACCCTCTGGTCCATCAATATTCGGATAGAAACCGTCACGGTTTGGCATTACGATCTTTTTGAAGTTATCTTGATTTAACTCTTCAATATCTTCACCGTCTATTTGAACACCATTCTCATACAGCAAGTAAGCCGTCATAGCATACATCTGATCAGGTGTATAGCTTTTTGGGTTTGCGTATGGCATAGCATCACGAATATACCAGATAAGTGTACTAGCTTGTGGCCAGTATGAACCAATCGTTCTGTTTGGAGCATCTTTGCCCGGACATGTTCTCTGGTTTTTTAGTGATTCTATTGAACCACCTGTTAGTGTTGGATAACCTTTTCCACCTGCACCAAACTCACCGTGGCAAACAGCACAATCTCTATCATAAAGAACTTCACCCTCTTCAACAGTACCGCTACCCTCAGGCAGACCTGTACCATCCGGCATAATATCCGCATCCCAAGCCTTTAGCTCATTTGGAGTCGGAGCTCTACCGAAGTTAACACCGGTTGTCGGCTGCTCATTAAGAGCATACGCAGTATACATACCGTTTTCTCTCTTATATGTAACACCACCGTCCAAAGCATCTTTAGTCGGGTTGTACATGCCGTTTGCAGCAGACTCTACTTTTGCAGATGACGCACCTGCAGAGCTGCTTGAAGCGAAACAGCCCGTGAAGAACAGCGCACTACTTGCAACTACAGAAACTCCAAGAATAATTAGTTTACTATTTAATTTTATCATTTTCTTCATCTCCCTAACTTGGACAGTTGTCTGTTCTAACTTGAACATTATGAACTGAACCATCTTGTCTTACTTCCCAAGTACAAATTGAGTTTCTATGATAAACACCCTCTACACCTATGATCTCTTTTTCTTGAGTAACAGACGGCTGAACGAATCCTGCATCATCCATTGCACGAGACTGAATCAATAGAGGTTTTCCTTCATATCTATACATATATGAGAATCTTGTCCATGACTTAGGAAGAACGAGTCCTTTAAGACTTGCTTCAACATAGTTGTCTCCGCCATCAAATGATATATCTACAGCCGTAATAGTTCCGTGACCACTCCACGCAATACCTTCAACTTCTACCAAGTCACCCTTTTTAAGGTCAGACCATGGTTTTTCAGGACAAGGATTTGTGATAATTGAGTTAACTTCTAACGGGTAGAAGTGTTGGATAGCTTTACCGCTAGCAGTAAGAACCGTATACTTAGAAGTCTCTTCTTTACAGTACCACGGCTCTGCACCGAACTCTAGACGCTTTAACCACTTAACACACAGGTTAGCTTCCCAGCCCGGCAGCATCAGACGAACAGGATAACCCTGCTCAGGTCTTAGTGCTTCACCGTTTTGAGCCCAAACGATCATCGCATCGTCAAGTACTTTTTCTACAGGAACAGTTCTACTCATCTCTGAGCCGTCAGATCCCTCTGCCAACATCCATTTTGCAGTCGGCTTTAAACCGATCTCATCAAGGATAGTTTTTAGACGAACACCTGTCCACTCTGCATTACTCATCATACCTTTTACGAATTGTAAAGAGTTGAATTGGGGACCCTTCCACTCAGCAGCACCGTTCGCAGGACACTCAAGGAAAAGGATTCTGCTCTCTGCAGGATATTTTTTTAACTCATCCAAAGTCAAAACGATCGGTTTCTCAACAAGACCGTGGATCATCAATCTGAACTTGTTTGGATCAACATGCGCAACACCGTTGTGCGTTCTAGTGAAGTGTAATCCGTTTGGTGTAATAATACCCTCTAGCTCATGTAGCGGCGTCATAGAAACAGCAGCATGCATGTCTCCAGCCGATGAAAGAAGACTTGATGTTCTTCTTACAACATTGTGCTCATACTTTGACGGTATACCATATGGATACTTATTAAGCTCGTCACCTAAAGTTGTTCCCCACTCCACATGGTGAATAATATTTTCATCGTCAGCTGACAACTTAGCCGGCGCTAAGATACTTGTAGCAGCGATAGCACTTACAGAATAAGCAGCAGTTCTTTTGAAGAAATCTCTTCTACTCGATTGCTCTACATTTGTAGTAGTTTCTAAGTTATTTTCAGAAATTTTACTCATTTATCATCTACCTCCTTCTCTTTATCTTGTAGATTTTATAGTATGCACAGTACAAACTTTATGCATAGTACAAAATGCAAGACGGAGATTATATATGAAATTAAATTAAATTGTCAAGCAATATAATCAATAATGTAATAATTTTCTCACATTTTTATATTTCTTCACACTTTGTTAAAAAATTAACCTGACTTATAGTTTTTATAATTGATACTAAAAATATGTTAGAATTACGCAATTATAAAGTTGCTAAAAACGGTGAAAGAAATGTCAAAAAAACGTGTCGGAAAAATAATAGAACTTTTCATCTCCACAAAGGAGAGCTCTACAAGAGTCAATAAGCCTCTTTTGGAACTGGAGCTAGCCGGAGCTGTAGGAGACAAATTTTACGACAAAGACAACAGCCGTTCCATCCTAATTACCTCTGAGGATAGCTACAACCTAATAAAAGAGTATGATATAGAGATGCCCTACGGTTATTTGGGTGAAAATATTCTAATGGACTACAACCCTTACGCATTAAGCATGGGGAGCAGATTTCAGATCGGCACTGCACTACTTGAGATAAGTCAAAACTGTACCATATGCAACCACCTCTCCACACTTGACAAACGCATACCGAAGCTTTTAAAAAATGACAGAGGCATATTCGCCAAAGTTGTCAAACCCGGAAAAATATCAAAAGGTGATGATATCTATATGTTGGAAGAGTAGATAAAAGTTACCTCGAACTCCAAATAGCTCAAAGGGTACTCACGCAGAAGCTTTTTGCTCTCTTTATAGTTCAATATCTTTCTTGACCCGCTAACACCGCTCTTTTTTATATATCTAAACATATCTCTTGTTGATTCAAACTCTAGTCTATAGTTTACAACTTCGCTCTTGGCATCAAAATATCTCTTCGCTAGCTCACACACCTCGTCCGCACTTTTAAGTATGGAGCCAATTGATGCCGTTTTGTTTATGGTCGTAAATGTATTTGAGGTAAATATTGCCAGAGCGACAGGAGCATTTAGTCTCTTGATATTGTCAAAGACTCTCTGTAGATCATCCGCCCACTGAAGAGCTGAAGCGGAAAATATGAAATCATATATATATGTAAGCTTACTTTTAAAAAGAGCATCATCGTTAAAGTCTGCATAGATAAGCTCGATCTTTGGTGATCTTGGATGCAGCTTTAGCATACCCTCTGCAAAATCTACTCCGGTAAAGTGCTCATAATCCCAGTCGATAGCTCTGCAAAGATTTCCGCTTCCGCACCCTAGATCCAAGATATTTTTCGGCTTATGCTTTACATGAGAAAGCAGTTTCTCTATGACTTTTTTTTGTATAACATTGTAGCTGTTATACTCAAGTGCATACTTTGAAAACTCTGAGCTTATCTTCATCTTCTGTTCGCGATAAGGGATATAATGAATACTACGATAATGCACAGCACTATAGTCGCCCCTGAAGGGAGTGAAAAATGAAATGAGAGAAACATGCCAAGCAGTACGCTAAAGAGCGAGAATGCAAGAGAGATAAGTACCGTTTTTAAAAATCCGACTCTAAACTGCAGCGCTGCAATGGTAGGTATGATCATAAGAGCGCCGATCAGAAGACTTCCGACCACCCTGATAGAGAGGGCAATAATAATGGCAACAACGCTCACAAGCACAAAGTTTAAAATATTTACCTTAATGCCGCTTGTCTTTGCAACCTCTTCATCATAGGCGATAAAATAGAACTCTTTTGAAAATAGCAGCAATACCGACAGGGAGATAGCTCCAAAGATCGCGATCACAACAATATCATCGCTGCTTACAGAGAGTATTGACCCAAATAGGTACGAAAAAAGCGAGTTGTTAAACGCCCCTCCAAGAGATACGATTATGATCGCAACAGCCAAAGAGCCTGAGAGCAAAATGGCAAGAACAGCGTCGCTGTAGAGCGTGAATGAACTTCTTAGATACTCGATCAGCCAAGCCGACAAAACGGCAAAAAGCACCGCCGACCAAAGAGGATTGTACTCTGCAACAAGACCGACGGCCACGCCCAAAAGAGCCGAGTGCGCCAATGTCTCACCGATCAAAGAGTACCTTCTTAAAACAACGAACGTACCGCTGATGGAAGCCAAGACGGCAATAATGATCCCTGCTAAAAGCGCTCTTTGCATAAAATCATATTCAAACATCTCTAACATATCAGTGCTCGTGCTTATGAACATGAAGAAGATGCGCGTCTATTCCGTATAACTCGCTCATCTCTTCACAGCTAAGTGCTTGTTTTGGGTTGTTGCAAATTATAGCTTTTTGGTTTATCGTAAAGAGTCTTGCTATATCATCTGCTATTACCCCTATATCGTGTGTTATAAAAACAATAGTGATACCCTCTTTTTGATTTAACTCTCTAAGCAGTGCATAAAACTTTTTTTGAGAAGCGACATCTACGCCTGTATTTGGCTCATCCAGTATCAATATCTCAGGTTTTGAAGCAAGTGCACGGGCTATCATGACACGCTGTCTCTGCCCACCCGAGAGCGTTCCCACCATCTTATCTTTTAAATCACTTATATCCATCTTAGCCATTGCGTCATCCACATACTGCTTATCGATCTTGCTAAAAGCTCCAAACAGACTCCTTTGTGATGTTCTGCCCATCTTTACAATGTCTAAAACAGTTGCCGGAAAAGAGCTGTCTATAAGTGAAGCACGCTGTGGAACGTACCCTATCTTGTGCCACTCTTTAAAGCGTGAGAGTTTTTTGCCGTATATCCTCACCTCGCCGCTTGTCGGTTTCTCAAGCCCAAGAAGCATCCTGATCAGCGTTGTCTTGCCTCCGCCGTTTGGTCCTATGATAGCGATATATTCAGAGGAGAATATCTCCAAAGAGATGTTTGATAAAATAGTCTGCTCTTTTAGAACAAAACTCAAATTTTTAACATCAAATATCGGAACTGTGAATTTCATCGGCACTTTAGGGCTTTTGATATTTTTTGCAGATTTCTTCTCATAATATCCTCATAGCTCAGCTTCTCTTTAGCCTCATCAGCGGTGATATTGCCAAGCGGCTGAAGAACATCGTAAGATACTCCTGCCTCTTCTGCTATGCTTTTTATCGTTTTCTCATTTGCGAACTTCTCAAAAAAGATAGTCTCGACTCTGTGCTCTTTAATAAACTTGACAAGCTTTATCATGCTCTTTGCGCTTGGCTCGGCTTCAGGAGATAGTCCGCTTAGAGCCTTGGTATGAAAAGAGTATCTATTTGCCAGATAAGAGAATGCGTTGTGATTTACTATGATAGTATCGAGCTGACACGAGGAGAGCTGCTCTTTGTAATCTTTGTCAAGATTTTTGAGCATTGCGATGTAGCTCTCTCTGTTTTTCATGTAAAACTCTCTGTTTTTTGGAAAGAGTGCAATAAGTTCTTCTGTTATGCGTTCTGCCGCGAGCATCATATTGTGCGGATCTTGCCAGTAGTGAGGATCTACTCTGTCGTGGTGGTGGTCATCATGATCATGCTTATGTTTATCTTTGCCAAGCTCTATCAGTTCTACATACCGACTTACGTCCACCGCCCTGTTTTTAAACTCAAAACCATCAATCCAAGGCTCAAGACCTGCACCGCTGTAAAGAACAAGATCGCTTCTTGATATCTTTATCATATCTTTTGGGGTCGGCTCGTAGCTGTGCGCATCCACTCCGAATGGAAGGATCATAAAGGTCTCTGCGGTATCGGATGCTATATTTTTTGCTATGTCATAGAGCGAAAAGGTGCTTGCAGCAACCGTTGCTTTGTCACCGCTCTTTTGTTCAGCTGCAAGAGATATTGATGCAATAAGCAGGATTGCTGCTAAAAAAAATCTGTTTTTTAAATTCATTAATGCTTCCGATATTTTTTTGAAATTATATCTTATTTTGCAACAATTGGTTTTTTTGGGTATAATTCGCAACTTTTAAAACTCAGGATATATATAATGACAGCTAGTTTTCTACTTATTGTTCAAATAATTTTAGTCGTAATGATTATAATAGCAGTGCTTCTGCAAAAAAGCTCAAGTATCGGTCTGGGAGCGTACAGCGGCTCAAACGACTCTGTTTTTGGAGCAAAAGGTCCTAGTAGTTTCTTGGCGAAGACAACTTTCACCATAGGCTTTTTATTTGTTGTAAACACAATTGCTCTGGGCTATATGTACGCATCAGCTGCAACTGAATCTGTCGTTGACAATATGATCGAATCAACAGACGTTCAAGCTCCGTCTGCAGCAACTCCGGCACCCGCGCAAAGCGAAACTACACCTCCAAAATAGTTGCAATTTTTTGCAACTACGCACCTTATAAAATCTTTTTTTTAGAGATTTCTCGCTACAATAACGCCACTATTTTTGATATATAAGGAAACTAAATGTTAGATGAAGTATTCGACAAATGCGAATCAGAGATGAGAGCAAGCGTAAATCATATGCTAAAAGATTTTAAAACCCTAAGAACAGGTAAAGTTACTACTTCTGTTTTAGACAATGTAAAAATCGATTACTACGGTACTATGACCTCGCTTGATCAAGTAGGCTCTATTTTGGTAGCAGATGCAACGACTATTGTTGTCAATCCTTGGGAAAAAAATCTTCTCTCAGCTATTGAGACTGCTATATCAAAAGCAAATGTAGGTGCAAACCCGAATAACGACGGTGACCAGATCAAACTATTTTTTCCTGCAATGACTGTTGAGCAGAGACAAGAGTCTGTAAAACAGATGAAAGGGATGGGCGAGACTGCAAAAATCGCTATCAGAAACGATAGAAAACATGCAAATGATAAGATCAAAAAGCTTGAAAAAGATAAAGAGATAACGGTAGATGAGTCCAAATCTGCTCAAGACAATATACAAAAACTTACAGATAAATTTATTGCCGAAGTCGATGGCATACTCAAGACAAAAGAAGCAGAGATACTAAAGGTATAACTTACTATGGATATTAAAAAAATATATATGGATTCAGATGCTCTTTTAGAGGGGCATTTTAAACTAAGCAGCGGCAACCACTCACAATTTTACCTCCAGTCCGCAAAGGTCTTAGAGAATCCAAAAACAGCAAAACTTCTCGCCGATGCACTGGCACTTGAGATCAAAAAAAGCGGCTTGGAGGTAGATACGGTCTGTGCTCCGGCTCTTGGCGGTCTTATCGCAGGTTTTGCTCTTGCTACCGCACTTGATGTACGCTCTATCTTTGCCGAGAGAGTAGATGGCAAAATGACTATCCGCCGCGGTTTTGAGATAAAAAAGGGCGAGAGGGTATTGATGTGTGAAGATATCATTACAACAGGCGGCTCTGCCATGGAAGCCGCAGAGGTCGTAAAGAGCCTTGGCGGAGAGATTGTAGGCGTTGCCGCACTTGCCAACCGCGGGTTTTGTAAGCGCCAAAACAGCAGTGTAACAACGAAACCGAACTGTAAACTTCCGCAAGATATCCCGTTTTTTGCGCTGGAGGATTTCACATTTGAGATGTACTCGCCTGATGAGTGTCCTATGTGTAAAGCCGGAAGCGAAGCTATAAAACCCGGCTCAAGAGGAAATTAGCTGATGTTACGCACTATAATGAGCAAAGCCCATTATAGCGGCAGGGACACTAGTGTCCCTACAACCCCCTAAAGCTACTTCATTAAAATGAAGAGATTTTTTACACTACTTATTAGTACTATAATAACTCTTAGCGCAGCACAATCCCAAACTCTTCCAAATGATGAGAAACTAAAAAAGATGATAGGCAGAATGCTTATCGTCGGATTTGACGGCGAGAGCGTTACCAAAAAGTCCAAGATCGCAAAAGATATACAAAAGTATCACATCGGCGGTGTCATTCTATTTGACCGCCACTTCGACGATAGAACTAAAACAAAAAATATCAGCTCGCCAAAACAGCTAAAAGCACTTACCTCATCGTTAAAGTCATTTGCCAAAAAACCGCTTCTTATATCTGTAGATCAAGAGGGAGGAAAGGTCGCAAGACTAAAGAGCGCCTACGGTTTTGAAGCCACACCATCTGCTAAAGTAGTCTCAGAGATGGATGCCTACATGACAAAACGTGTCTATGACAATCTTGCAAAGACACTCCAAGATGCAGGCATAAACTGTAACTTTGCACCTGTGGTCGATCTGGCCGTAAATCCTCAAAACAGAGTTATATCAGGGCTTAGACGCTCCTACTCAAGCGAACCAAAAGAGGTCGCAAAGTACGCAAAGATATTTATGGATTCACTTCAAGAGAGGGATATTCTATCTGTTTTAAAACATTTTCCCGGTCACGGTTCCTCACTTGAAGATTCACACAACGGATTTGTAGATATTAGCGAAACATGGAACGAGATCGAACTGGAACCATACATAGAGCTTATCCACTCAGGCGGTGTCTCTATGGTAATGACGGCTCATGTATTTAATAGATATCTTGATGAGGTCTATCCAGCAACCCTCTCATACAGAGTAAACACGGAGCTGCTTAGAGAGAGGCTGGGTTATGATGGAGTAATAGTCAGTGATGACTTGCAGATGGGAGCTATCGCTAAACACTACACTCTTGAAGAAATAGTGACACTCTCTATAAACTCGGGAGTAGATATGCTGCTCTTTGGCAATCAGCTTGCCAAGCAGGATACTCATGAACTCGTAGAGACGATCTTGGCTCAAGTAAAAAACGGTTCTATCTCTATGGATAGAATTACAGAGTCAAATAGAAGAGTAGAACAGTTGTTCACCAAGATAAAAACCAAATAATGCAAAGTGCTTTTTCAACTCTGGACTGGATCGTATTTGCCTCCTACTTTATCCTTCTTGCTATTACCTCTGTTGTTTTAAGCCGCACCAAGATCAACACTTCAAGAGACTATTTTTTATCTCCGCATGCGATGCCTATATTTGCCGTCGCACTATCTGTTTTGGCTACATCACAATCAGCCGCTACTTTTTTGGGTGCTCCAGAATACTCTTATACAAAGGACTTTACCTTTATAGGGTTCTACTTCTCCGCACTTTTAGCCGTTATCTTCGTAGCGTATGTTCTCATTCCAAAATATTACGAGATGAAGGCAGTTACCGTTTATGAGCTCCTGGAGTCCAGATACGGAGAGAGCGCAAAAAAGCAGGCGGGGGTTATGTTTCTTATAGGAAGAGTCCTTGCCAGCGGAGCAAGACTCTACATTGGAGCACTGGCAATATCGATGATAATATTTAGCGATATTATCTTCTTGCATGTTGCGCTCTCCATCCTGATCTTAATGCTTGGAGCGCTTGCATACACCTACTTCGGCGGCGTGCGCTCTGTCATACTTAGCGATGTTATTCAAGCCGTTACATACATAGGAGCCGGGGTCGCTGTTCTTATCTATCTCTACTACTCGCTTGAGCATATTGAGATCATAAAAACTCTTAGCGAACATAACAAACTAAACTTTATTGACGGCTCACTTGATGGCAACTTTAGCATTTTCACGCTTCTTGGCGGCTGGCTTCTCTTAAACATTGCGGCATTCGGACTTGATCAGGACATGACTCAAAGGGTACTTGCCTGCAAAAACAAGAATGAGGCGGCAAAATCGCTTATTATCTCCATTTTACTTACCATTCCCGTCGTACTTCTATTTTTGGCAATAGGAGCACTTCTATATCTTTTTTACATGCAAGGCGGCGTGGATCAGAGTTTTGATGGTGAGAAGATCACTATTTTTATGTACTACATACTCAATGAGATGCCTGATGGGCTCAGAGGCTTGGTCACGGTCGGGGCTATTGCGGCTGCACTCTCAAGTACCAACTCCGTTCTTGGCGCTATGGCTTCTATTGCGGTTGAGGACATCTACAAGCCTTGGAGATTAAAACAGAGCCAAATAGAGGAGCAGCACTTTGTAAAAGCCTCAAGATTTGCGGTACTCTTCTTTGCAGCAGTTCTCTCTCTTATGGCGATGGCAAGCTACTTCTGGCAGCGCTACAGCGACCTCTCGCTTATCAGTTTTGCGCTTGGTGTTATGGCATTTGCATATACTGGACTTTTGGGTGTATACTTCTCGGCAATATTTACGTCGCGCGGAAATGAAAAGAGTGTTTTTTGGGCTCTCTTTGGCGGATTTGTGACTGTTTTGGCACTTCAGCCATACAGTTTTGGAATAGAGCTCGCCTTTTCATGGCAGATAGTCATCGGTACCGTTGTAGCATTTTTTATTGTTCAGCTTGGAGGAGCAAAAAATGAGTGAGTATTACATAGGCGTAATGTCGGGAACCAGCCTTGACGGGATAGACATAGCTTATTGCCAGATCAAAGAGCACAGCTTTGAGCTGTTACAATCTGATTCCTACTCTTTTGACAAAGAGATAAGAGAAGATGTTTTAAAAGCTATAAAGACCCCATTGACACTAAAGCAGATAGGCGAACTGGACACACGTCTTGGAGAGATGTATGCAGGCGCGATAGAGCGTTTTATATCTCAAAAGAGGATTGATAAAAAACAGATAACCGCCATAGGCCTGCATGGTCAGACACTGTGGCACGAGCCAAACAGTACGCACCCATTCTCCATGCAGCTTGGCAATCCAAATGTCATAACGGCACTAACAGGCGTTAGCGTTGTTAGTGATTTTAGAAGAAAAGATATGGCGCTTGGCGGTCAGGGCGCTCCGTTTGCTCCCGCTTTTCACCAATACCTCTTCTCAAGGCTAAAAGCCAAGATAGCCGTTGTAAATATCGGGGGAATGGCAAACCTGTCTATCTTGGGAGAGAGGCTTATAGGGTATGATACTGGCTGCGGAAATGTTCTTATGGATCACTGGATCTCACTCAATAAGAAAGAGACCTACGACAAAGACGGAGAGTGGGCTAGATCTGGAACTTTTGACAGAGACCTCTTGGAGCAGATGCTCAAAGAGCCATATTTTTCAAAAGCGATTCCAAAGAGTACGGGGCGTGAACTCTTTAACGCGGACTGGCTTGAGAGAGAGCTGAGAAAGTTCTCCCCAAAAAAGAGCGGCGCACTGAGTATAAAAAAAGAGGATGTGCAGGCAACGCTTTTAGAACTTAGCGCCATGAGTATATCAAATGAGGTCAAAAAAAGCGGTGTAGATATGCTTATAGTTTGCGGTGGCGGCGTTAAGAACAGCTACCTTATGCAAAGATTGGGAGATAGGCTCACAGGAGTAGAAGTTGTTTCAAGCGATGAGTGCGGCGTAAGCAGTGAGTTTATGGAGGCCATGGCATTTGCGTGGCTTGCCCATGAGAGAGTGCACAGAAAATGTGTCAAACTATCCTCCGTAACAGGAGCGTCAAAAGATTCTATATTAGGTGCTATTTATGAGTAAAACCCAAACTTGGTTAAAAACAACATCTTTTAAAAACTATATCATCGAGTCTGCTCTTGCAGATGCAAGCTTTAGAAAATATTACAGACTGCGAGACGGCAGCAAAACTGCACTTTTAATGGACTCATCTCTTGAGATAGCCTCTCTGGGTGCTTTTATAAATGTAACATCAAGACTCCAGGGCGTGGATGTGGGTGTGCCTAAAATATTTGAACACAGCCTCGATGAGGGCTTCTTGATACTAGAGGACTTCGGAAGCAAACACTATCTTGATATCTTGAATCAGAACAACTTTAAAGCATACTACACAAAGGCGATGAACACTATCTTAAAGATGCAAAAAGCCGATGCTGCAGGACTTCCGCTTTACGACAGAGAGTTTTTGCATACGGAGATGGATCTGATGCAGGAGTGGTACATAGAAAAATATCTTCGTCTAAAGCCAAGCGATGCACAGATAAAACTAATAGCAGACACCCTTGAAGCGATCTCGGGCGTTGTACTGGAGCAGCCGCAAAACACGTTCGTTCACAGAGATTTTCACTCAAGAAACATCATGTTAAAAGAGAATAACAAGCTCGGTATCATAGACTATCAGGATGCAATGTGCGGAGCCATTACATACGACCTTGTCTCACTGTTAAAAGATTGCTACGTCGCTTACGACAGAAGAAGCATAAAAGAGCTGGCTCTGGAGTTTCGCGACAAAAAGGGTCTTAAGGTGGACAATGAGACCTTTATAAAATGGTTCGACTTTATGGGGCTTCAAAGACATATTAAAGTGCTTGGTATCTTCTCCCGCCTGCATATCAGAGATAAAAAGAGCGGCTATCTAAAAGATATACCTCTGACATTGAAGTATGTTATAGATACGGCAGGCAGATACAGTGAGACAAAAGAGCTTGCCAACTTTTTAGGAAATATCAAATGAATGCGATGATACTCTCAGCTGGTCGTGGAGAGAGAATGCGCCCGCTCACCGACAAGACCCCAAAACCGCTCTTAAAAGTTCACGGCAAAAGCCTTATTGTCTGGCATATAGAGAGACTTGCTTCTTTGGGGTTCAGTCAAATAGTCATCAATATAGACCATCTCGGAGAGATGATAATGAATAGCTTGGGAGACGGCTCAAAATGGGGAGTCAACCTGCTCTTCTCCGACGAGAGACAAAGCGGAGCGTTAGAGAGCGCAGGCGGCATCATAAACGCGCTTCCTCTAATAGACAGCGAAAAGTTTTTAGTCGTAAACGGCGATATCTGGTGCGACTATGAGTTTGAAACAGGATATGACCTAGGGGATGATCTGGCTCATCTTATCTTGGTTAAAAATCCACAGCATAATCCAGAGGGAGACTTTGCTCTGCATAAGAACAGAATCAGCAACGACACTAAAGGAAGATATACATTCTCAGGCATCGGATACTACTCTGCCAAACTTTTTGAGGGACTGGAGAACAAAAAAATGCCTCTTGCTCCAATTCTTAGAGAAGCCGCAGAGAATGGCAGAGTAAGCGGCTCGCTCTACGACGGGAAATGGTACGATATAGGCACGCCTGAAAGATTGAAAGAGATAAACGCTACTTCTGTATAAACTGCCCGCACGCCTTTGTCTCGGTGCCTTTAAAAGTTTTATAATCTTTATTGCCGTCCAAGTACGATTGATATCTTGCGCACTCGTCGCTCTTCATGCATATCTTGTTATCACACGCTTTATCTACCTGCTGCACATAAAATCCTTAATTTTTTCGCAATTATATCAAACAACAATATCTTAAAAAAGCTCATTTGACATAAAATGATATACTTGGGCAAACAATTATAGAGAGTTTATTATGAAGAATATACTATTTGCCCTTTTACTGAGCGCACCCCTTTTTGCGAAGTATGACAACTGCGTATTTAAGAACAAAGATTATATGGATATTTGTGAAAATGTCGTAAAGAACGGTGTTTCATACGAATATGCGAATAAGTTTCTGCTCTCTTACTTTAAAACAAAAAAATTCGATGAGGTCAGCTACAAATATCTGCAGCCAAAATATATTAAAACCCATAAAAAAAATGAGAAAAAAGCAAACAACGTCCTTGTAAAATATGTTCCCGATATGGTAGCACACCTTAAAGAGTATGCCGAAGTTTATGATTTTACAGAGAAGAAGTATGGCGTGAACCGTGAGATAATCGCCGCTATTTTGATAAAAGAGACAAAACTCGGAAAGATAAAACCGACCCATGACGCATTTATAGTCTTTAACACTTTGGTTGTTCGAACAGAGCCAAACAGCCCAAGAGAGAAGTGGCTTTTAAAAATGGGCAAAACGAATATGGCTTCCATAATAACCCACTGCTATAAAAAAGGGGTTACACCCGAAGAGTGCAACCTGCCAAGCTCCTACGCCGGAGCCGTCGGAATACCTCAATTTATGCCCAACAGTTTTGTATATGCTCACGGCTATAAGACAAAAATCGCGGATTTGACAAAGATGGAGGATGCAATAGTCTCAGCAGCCAACTTTCTGCATCAAAAAGCAGACTTTTCCAAGCTCATAGATTGGAGCAAGATACCGGATATCGTAGATATAGAGTCAACCTGGTATGACTATGAGTTTGAAAACGACAACGCCTCGCTTGTCTATGAGAAAAACTCAAAATCCGGAAAAACGTACGACTGTTTTACCTGTGACAAGGCAGAGCTGCAATACATAAGAGAGTATGCCAAAAAAATAATGCGCTACAACAACTCTTCAAACTACGCCATCGGCGTTATGCGTCTGGCGTATGATGCACACACAATGCTTGAGAAATAAAGTTTGGCTACTTTTTTCTCGGGTCTTTAAAGTAGAGCACACACCAGCCATCCGGGCTGATAGACCCTTCGACTATTTTACACTCGTTCGTATCCGGCAAGAAATGTAGGCAATCTACACACTTTTTTCCATCTTTTGGGCTATCCTGATACATCGTCTTCTCTTTTGTGCCTTTTGCCAAAAGCGGTGTGACACCCCACGTAGCAAGCCCTAAGATAGCCATATATCTGAAAAAAACTCTTCTTGATGAACTGTTCATGGTCATCTCCTAATAGGAATTTATAAGAGATTACATTTAGTTCATAAATGTTACTCTTACAACCATACTCTATTCTTTTTCTCTTAAATTGCCATAAACAATAAAATCTACTCTTTTAATAAAATTTTATTTTATTAAAAAATTTCGGCTTTAAGAGTGTGTGACTTTTGTGGCTTTACTACTCTTGCATCATCAAACGCGTTTGCTGATTCTATGCAGAGCATATGCTCATAAGCATCTTCTTTCATCGCGCTCATTCTTGAAGTTTTCTCTATCCACGGGTTCCAGACGACTACAGAAGATGAGTTCTCATTTCTAACATGTAGCGTTCTGTTTTTATCGCTTAGAGTTATCTCACCATCTACCTCTTGGTAAACCCTATCAACCTCTTGATTAAAGGTTATATCGCCCTCTTGCACCTCTTTTTTCCAAGTAAGCGCATCAAGATATGGCTTTTTATCAAGCCCTTTTATAACGGCATCCGATATATGAGAGAGTGAGAAATATGTGTGAAGAGCCTGCGTTATCTTAAAAGAGTTGCGATCAAGATTTGTAGTTTTTAACTCCATCGTTAACTTATCGGAAATAGTTAGATGTAAATCCAACTCAAACAGATAAGGCCACATCTTTAGACTCCCTTGGCTGTGTGTAAGCCTCAAAATAACAGATGAACTCTTCTCATCAGCCTCACTGCAACTGACGCAGTCCCACATAGCCGTTCTTGCAAAACCGTGCTGAGGCAGAGATCTGTCTTGATGAAATCCAAACCAAGGCCAGCAGATAGGAACTCCTCCGCGGATAGCTTTGCCAGCCTCAAAATCACTCACTTCGCTAAGCCATAAAATAGGCTCTTCGCCAACTCTTTTGTAGTGAAACAGATGTGCACCCTGCAGAGCTATTTTTGCCTCTGCAGAGCTGTTTTTAACCTCAATATATTCAAAACCGTTTGGCAGTTTCTTGTGAGTTATCACAACTCATCCCAAGACTTTATCTTGTGCCACCTCAGGGCGTAGAGGAGTATAAAAAGATAACAGATCATACCCATAAGATAGGTTGACTGCATATCTCCGCTGATATATGATATCTTTCCAAATATAAGAGGAAGGATCGCACCGCCCGCTATTGCCATTATCAAAAGCGCGCTTCCTTGCGCCGTATATTTTCCCAGCCCTTCGAGCGCAAGCGGCCAGATCGTCGGCCACACAAGTGCGTTTGCAAATCCCAAAAGCGCTACAAAGGTCACGGTATCGGGTAGCGTTGCAATACCGCTCCATCCCCATAAAATCTCTGAAATTCCATGACTTTGAGACGAAGAAACTACTCCGAACAAAAATAGTATTCCCAAAAGTGCAGAGCCTATGAGCGCTCTCTCCTGTGAGATATATTTCGGTATAAGTGCGACACCGAGCGCGTATCCAAGCACCATAAAGAACATTACGTAAGAGGTTAGTGAAGTAACATTTATCAAACCAAGATGCTGACCATAAAGACCGATAGTATCGCCTGCTATTACCTCTATGCCGACATAGAAAAACAGAGCGGCTGCACCTAAGACCACGCGCGGAAACGCAAAGATACTCTTCTCCTCCGTCTCTTCATCTTTCTCAAACTCAAGTTCGGGAAGCTTAGAGAACTTCACAAGAGCGATAAGAGAGCCAAGCAGCAGAGCCATAATAATGTAGGGAGCTATAAGTTTTGAGGCAAGCTCCTCTTTTGATTCGGCGGATAGATCTTCCAAAGAGCCTATACCAGAGAGTATAAAGGCGGTAAAAAGAAGTGGTGCGATGACCCCCGCCCCCTTGTTTATAAGCCCCATAATGCTTATACGCGTTGCCGCGCTCTCTATCGGTCCGATGCAGACTATGTAGGGGTTTGATGCGGTCTGCAATATGGTAAGACCCGATCCAAGTGCAAAAAGAGCAAGCAAAAACAATATAAAGCTCGCACTCTGTGCTGCCGGTATAAAGAGAAGACTTCCCGCCGCCATAATCGCCAGACCGAGTGCCATTGAGTTTTTATACCCTATTTTTTCTATCACGTAAGACATAGGCAGAGCCGTTACGGTATAGGCTATGTAAAACACAAAGGTAACAAAGAGAGCTTCAAACTCGTTAAGATCGCATATAACCTTTAAAAACGGGATAAGCGAGCCGTTAAGCCACGTGACAAAACCGAAAATAAAAAAAAGCACTCCTATTATCGTCATAGGAACTATTGTGTGAGTATTCAATATTTTAAGGCTTTTAAACATTTTTGAGGCTCTTAAGATAGTTCGCAACTGCGTCTTCATCGTTTGTGTGGGGCAGAACTATTTTTGCCGCTTTTTTTACGCCCTCTTGTGCGTTTGCCACGGCAATTGATGTTCCGGCCAACTCAAACATGCCTATGTCGTTGAAGTTATCTCCAAAAACACTCAGCCTATTTAGATCAAAACCGATCGCTTCGCTTACGCTTTGTATGCCGTGGGATTTGTCAGCATCTTTGTGAAGAAGCGTCAAAAAGTAGCAGCCCGCATAGGCTTCGGGAGCTAAAATATACTTTATAGTATCCCCAAAAACAGCCCTTAGATGAGATGCCACTCTTCTTAAAAGCTCCTCCTCGCCAAAATAGACTATCTTAAAGTTATCGCTCTTGGCGCGAAGATCTCTCTCCTGATGGTGATGGTCATCTTTTTTATAGTTTTGAAGTATCTTTGTCTGATATGCATTTAGAGTCGTAGAGTATGAGAAAGCTTCGCTCAGATTTTTATCAGCCAAAGAGAGAACAAAAGGGTAGATACCGAACTTTGCGCCCTCCTCTATGATGGCATCCCCGAGCTCTCTGTTTATGAACTTCGTATCGATTATATTTTTGTCCATCGTAGCTATCAGTGCACCGTCAAGCAGTATCATGGGAGCATTGACATGCACATCCTTTAAGAACTGTGCCGTCTTTTTATATGTTCTTGCCGTTGCTATGCTAAGAACAGAGTCAGATCTAAAACTGTTCCATATCTCTTTCGTAAATGGGCTAACTGATAGATCGGTTCGCAAAAAAGTGTGATCCAGATCTGTAATATAGGCATTTTTCATCTTGCTTAATACCGCATTTTACATGTGAGCATTTTTTCAACAAGAAGTCGTCCGACTTCGACCTTGGTATCGACGATAGATGTAATATCGAGATCTTGAAGATTCTCCTTATCCTCAAGCGTAGCAACTTTTACTATAAGGTTTATATCTTTTGTGTGTTTTAAAACGGCCTCGCAAATCGCTCTTTTTTTCTCTATATTATCAAGCGTTACTATTACTGCCGCCGAACTCTCGGCATGAAGCGCCTCTAAGAGAGAGAGCTTTGACATATCTCCCAAATAAGCCTCTTTTCCTGCTGATAAGGCTTCATTGACATGTTTCGGGTTGTTGTCGATTATGACATAGGGAGCACCAAGCTCATCAAGGTTTTTGGCAACAAATTTACCGATGACACTGTAGCCGCACACGATCACATGGTTTTCTCTCGAGACAAATGCGGATGTATCAAGCCCTAAATATTCAAAGCGCGTAATAAAGGCAACAAACCTGTTGATCTTGGAGATAAAGAACGGGGTCACTATCATGGAGAAGATGACCACAAGGACAAAAAGGGACTCAAGCTCTTTTTCCAAAAGACCTCCCATGCTCGCAACCGCGAATATAACAAAAGAAAACTCCCCGACCTGAGAGATCGCCAAAGCGGTCTTTAAGGAGAGCACATGGGAAGATGTTATGCGCACGACAAGATAAGTGATTATCGTCTTTAATACCAGAACAAGCAAGAAGATGCCGACAATAAGCCAGAAGTTATCAATAAAAAAGAGAACATCTATCTTCATACCAACTACGATAAAGAATGTTCCTAGAAGTATATCTTTAAAGGGCGCGATGTCCGATTCTACTTTATGATGATACTTTGTCTCGGCAATTATCATCCCCGCCACAAACGCTCCAAGAGAGTATGTAAAGCCCGCGTATGAGGCTAAAAGCGCAGCAGAGACCACGATAAAAAGAACCGAACCCATAAAAAGCTCATCAACCTCGCTTGACGCCGAGAAGTGAAGAAGCCACGTCATAACCCTTTTTCCGACTATAAACATAAAACCTATGACAAGAACGGCACTTATAAAAGTATCCCTAAGAATAAGAACGACAGACTGATCGCCGCTACTTGTTAAAAATCCCAAAAGTATAAGTATAGGGATGACGGCGATATCTTGAAATATGAGTATCCCGGTCGCACGCTGACCGTACGGGTTGTGTATCTCTTTTGAACTCTTTAGATAGCTCAAAACAACGGCGGTTGACGAGAGCGCAAAGGCAAGTGAGAGGATAAGAGCGGAAGTCGATTCAAGCGAAAAGAGATAGTGGCTTATCGTATAAACGACCAAAGCGGTAAACCCGACCTGCAAAAAGCCGTTGAAAAATATCTCTTTTTTCATGCTGTTCATCTTGGTCAGAGATATCTCAAGACCTATCGTAAACATCAAAAAGACTATACCGAACTCGCCTATATGCTCCAGGGTCGCCGAATCGTTCATATATCTCAAATCAAGCGCATAAACCATTATGGTACCGGTAAATATGTAGCCTATTATCTGAGAGATACCAAAACGTTTTAAAAAGAGGTTTAAAACGGTAGAGACACCGAGTGCCATGACAATATACAAAAGTGCTGAATCCATAAAACTCTTTCAGATATTATTTTAAGGGTTTTAAGAGAGCCCTTGAAGTTTTGTTATTATAGCAAAAGAAACTTTTAGCTTATGCGGTTTAACGGAATCATATACTTAATTTTAAGAGATTCTATAATATAATCGCGATTATGTTTGACATTTTGGAGCTATTTTATGACTAAATATATTTTTGTGACCGGTGGAGTTTTAAGTTCTCTTGGAAAAGGGATAACGGCAGCCAGCATAGGCACGCTGCTAAAACATGCCGGCAAAAAAGTCGGTATGCTGAAAATAGATCCATACATCAATGTCGACCCCGGAACTATGAGCCCGCTTGAACACGGTGAAGTTTTCGTGACAAAAGACGGTGCAGAGACTGACCTTGACATCGGAAATTACGAGAGATTTTTAGATACTTCTTATCTTAAATCAAGCAACTTTACTACAGGTCAGGTCTACTCCAGCGTAATCGAGAGAGAGCGCGCGGGCGGCTATCTTGGACAGACCATCCAAGTTATCCCGCATATCGTGGGTGAGATCGTAAAGCGTATAAAAGAGGCAGGCGAGGGTCATGAGATACTTATCGTCGAGCTTGGCGGAACGGTAGGAGACATCGAGGGTCTTCCGTTTATGGAGGCTATCCGTCAGATGAAACATGATGAAGAGGTAGAGGGGACATTTTTTGTTCACGTTACTCTCATCCCTTACATCAAAGCTGCGGGCGAGCTAAAGAGTAAACCGACACAGCACTCCGTTCAGGAGCTTCGCCGTATCGGTATCACTCCGCAGATGATAATTGCCAGAAGCGAGAACGCGCTGCCGAAAACTTTCAAGAAAAAACTGGCTATGAGCTGTGACGTCTCGGCTGACAGCGTTATTGAGGCGCTTGATGCAGCTTCTATCTATGATGTTCCTATCTCGTTTTTAAGACAAAATATCTTAAAGCCTATATCAAAAGAGCTTGAGCTCGGCGAATTAAATCCGGATATGGAGAGATGGGACTCTCTGGTCAAAAAGATAGTCCAGCCGAAAAACCGTATAGTATTGGGCTTTGTAGGAAAATATCTTGAACTTAAAGAGTCTTACAAATCATTAACGGAATCTCTTATCCACGCAGGCGCGCACCTTGACACGCGCGTAGACATCCACTGGGTGGACAGCGAAGAGATAGAGAGCAGAGATACGGAAGCACTTCTAAGTGACTGCGACTCTATCTTGGTTGCCGGTGGATTTGGAAACCGCGGTGTTGAAGGTAAGATCAAAGCTATAGAGTATGCACGCGTAAACAAGATCCCTTATCTTGGTATCTGCCTAGGTATGCAGCTTACACTTGTAGAGTATGCAAGAAACGTACTCGGCTTAGAGGGCGCGAACTCTGTGGAGTTTGATGAGAACACACCTCATCCGATGATCTATCTTATTGACAACTTTATGGACCAGAGCGGAAATACTCAGCTTAGAACACATAAATCTCCGATGGGCGGCACACTTCGTCTAGGAGAGTATCCGTGCGATACAAAAGAGGGCTCTATCATACGCAAAGCTTACGGCGGAGCAAAGACCATATATGAGAGACACCGCCACAGATACGAGGCAAACCCTGCTTACAGAGCACAGCTTGAAGATGCGGGCATGATCGTAACAGGTGAGTCAAACGGGCTTATAGAGGCGGTAGAGATAAAAGATCATCCATGGTTTTTAGGAGTTCAGTTTCACCCTGAGTTCACCTCAAGACTTCAGACTCCAAACCCTTCTATTTTGGCATTTGTCGAGGCGACTCTAAATCTTTCGCAGCAGAAGTAACCCGCTTAGATATGCATCTTTTTGATGATCTGCCTATACTAGACAAGTCGGCTCTTTTTGAGCTGCTCTCTAAAAGATTTAACAACGAAGAGAAGAAACTCTCGCAGATCCCAAGCCCACAGATGCTTCACGATGCCCAAAAAGCTGCCAAGAAGATAGCAGACGCCATAAGAGAGAGAAAAAAGATAACTCTAGTTGGTGATTATGACGTTGACGGCGTAAGCGCAACGGCTATAATGATAGACTTTTTCAGACAGATACCCTACCCGCTTCAAACAATTATTCCAAACCGTTTCAGCGACGGTTATGGGGTAAGCCCGAACGTATTAAAGAGAGTGGATGCGGATATTGTTATAACCGTGGACAACGGCATAACAGCCATTGAGGCTGCCGAGATCTGTAAAGAGCGGGGAATAGAGCTTATCATAACCGACCATCACACTCCGCTTGAGACCCTTCCCGACGCTTATGCCATCGTAAACCCGAAGCTCTCAAGCTGCAGCTACCCCTTTGAAGAGATCTGCGGAGCTCAAGTCGCCTGGCTTCTTCTTGGGCTTTTAAAAAAGGAGCTCTCCCTCCCCATCGATATGAAAGCGTTCCTGGATATTTTGTGCATAGCTGTGATCGCGGACATCATGCCTCTTACCGATATAAACAGAGCGATCGTAAAAGAGGGTCTCAAGATCTTGATGAACTCGCAGCGACCCTCTTCCATTATAATAAGAGATTTTCTAAACAAGAGCTCCATTACATCCGAAGATATAGGTTTTGCCATAGCGCCTCGCATAAACTCTGCGGGAAGACTTGAAGATGCGAGTATCGCCTTGGAGTTTTTGACTGCTGCAACAACGAATGAAGCCTATACACAATTTGAAAAACTCAACACATTAAATGAAACAAGAAGAGAGACGGAAGCAAGAACTACGGATGAAGCACTTGGACTAGTAGATGAAAAGGATAGCATTATAGTGGTTGCAAAAGAGGGATGGCACGAGGGCGTTGTAGGGATAGTAGCATCCAGACTTGTAGATCACTTCTCCAAACCCGCAATTGTTTTGAGCATAAAAAACGGTGTTGCAAAGGGAAGTGCCAGAAGTATAGGGAATATAGATATATATGAACTTATCAAAGAGAACAGCGCTCTTTTGACAAAATTCGGCGGTCACAAGATGGCAGCGGGTCTCGGGCTTGAAGAGAAAGATATTGAACTCTTCAAATCTGCCATCAACCAAACTGCTTTAACACTTGATCCATCAGACTTCTTATCCTTAGATGAGGTTATCGGCATTCTTCCAAGCAGCGAGATAGACTTTGAGCTCTTGGAGCTGCTGGAGAGTTTTGAACCATACGGAGAAGCAAACTCTCGCCCGCTCTTTTTAATGAAAGATGCCCATATAGTAGAGATAAAGTATTTCGGCAAAGAGAAATCACACACAAAAGTAGTGATTAAACAATCCGTCCACGAAAGAAAGCCAATTGAGCTAATACTATTTAAGAAAACTCTTGAGATGCCTAGTGAAAAAAAGTTAACGTGCAGTTACCGGGTAACAAAAAATGAGTTCAATTCACGAGTATCAGCTCAACTTATTATAAATAAAATATATAATTATTAAGCAAAAATCACCCCATAAAATGATACATCAGTGCCTTAAATAGCATTATTGTTAGAAAAACCGCTATTTTTAAAACTATCTTAAGGCGCAAGGATGTAAAATTGATAACTTTATCACAAAAAAAGGAAAATCATGAAGAAGAACGAGATCTTAGAAGAGATTTTAAACGAAGTAGATAAGCATCCCGAGATTATGTCTCGTCGTGAGGCTTTAAAATACCTAACGATGTCTCCGTTAGCGGCATCTGTTATTGCAAGTGCTACCGTTGGTACTACTGCTGCATCTGCATCTGCGGACGTAAAAGGTAAAATAGTTATTCTTGGTGGCGGTTTAGCAGGTATGAGTACGGCGGCACGCCTTAACAACACTATCTCAAATGCAGATATTACTGTAATTGAGCCGGATCCGTTATCTGTTTCTTACCAGCCTGGTCAAACACTTGTAGCTAGCGGTGTTTGGGAAATTGATGATATTATCTACAAAAGAGACGATTTCGTTCCAAGCGGAGTTAAGCTGATCAAGGGGAGCGTTACTTCTATAGATCCTGAAAACAACAAAGTTGTAGTTGACGGAAGCCAAGATGTAACTTACGATCAACTTATAGTTGCAGCTGGGGCTAACCTTAACTATGCGGCTATCAAAGGCTTAGAGGGAGAGATCACATCTTCTGGAAAAGATAATGCGGCTACAAAAAAAGTAGTTACTCAAAACGGTGTACACTCTCTTTACTTCCAAGACGGTGCTGTTGCAACATGGGCAGGTATTCAAGAGCTTATAAACAAAGCAAAAGCGCATAAAGGACCTGAAAAACTACAGGCACTATTCTCTAACCCAAGAGGGCCTTTCAAATGTGGTGGTGCTCCGCTTAAGATCATGTATTTAACACACGCTCGTCTTGTAGAAGCTGGTGTACGTGATAAAGTAGAGATGACTTTCAATACAAACAACGGCGCTCTATTTGGTATTCCTGATTATAACGCTCCGATCGTTAAGCAGTTTGAAGAGAGAGGTTTCAAAGTAAACTACAAGCATAACCTTGCTGAGATAGACCCTGCTGCTAAAACAGCTACATTCAACAAATGGTGGATGGAGAAAAAAGAGTTTGAAGATGAGATGGGTGATCCGATCTTCAAAGAAGTTGAAGTTAACGAGCCTGTTACATTTAAGTATGACTTTATACATGTTGCTCCACCACAAAAGACACCTGACGTTGTAGGTAAGTCAAAAATTGGTTCAGCTGGCAGCTGGGTTACTGTTAACAAAGAGACTCTTCAATCATCTTTCTTCCCTAACGTATGGGCTGTAGGTGACTGTGCAGGCGTTCCAATGGGTAAAACAGGTGGTTCTGCTCGTAAGCAGTACAAAGTTGTTGTTGATAACGTAATATCTGTTATGAGCGGCAAAGAGCCGACTGCTAAATATGACGGTTATACAGTTTGTCCACTTATTACAGGACTTGGAACTGTTATGCTTGCTGAGTTCAACTGGACTAAAAAGCCGACACCTTCATTCCCTCTTGATCCTACTAAAGAGAGATGGATTATGTGGTTGTTAAAAGTTTATATGCTTAAGCCAATGACAATTCACGGTATGCTTTCAGGTAGAGCGTAAAAGAAAACTACTTAATCCTCCTTATGGAGGATTTACACCGCACATAGTATAATAATCCCCGCAATTAAAATTTTACACAACATAGGAGAGAAGATGAAAAAAGCTACTATTATAGCTTCGATTGCCATGCTCTTTTCAATCTCACTAAATGCTTTCACATTGGGAAATTTAGGTGAGTTCAAATTTGAGAAGATGAATCAGAACGTTTACGTTATGCATGGACCTGAGCTTGAGCCGAACAAAGAGAATGAAGGCTTTATGAACAATCCTGCCGTTATTGAGAGCCAAAACGGACTTATCGTAATTGATCCCGGCGGAAACTACAACGTAGGTAAAAAGATCCTTGCAGAGATAGAAAAACTGAGCTCTAAACCGATAATCGCGGTTTTCAATACGCACAAGCACGGTGACCACTGGTTTGCTAACAAGAACATTAGAGAGAAGTATCCTGAAGTGCCTATCTATGCACTTACATATATGATAGAGCAGGTTAAAGACAATGCGGCTGAGACTTGGTACGGTATCTTGGATAGATTGACAGGAAACCTCGAGGGTACAAAACCCTTTACATTTCCGAGTGATGGCGTTGAGAACAAGCAGACCGTCGTTGTAGATGGAGAGACTTTTGTAATGCGCCACTACTCAAAAGGGCATACAGATACTGATATACTTATAGAGCATACGAACTCGAACACGCTCTTCATAGGTGACAACCTTATCATAAACCGTTTCGGGGCATTTGATGAGTCATCAAGCATTATTGAAAATATAAAACTGCTTGAGAAGATCAAAAATCAAGAGGACGAATTTAAAAAATATACGCTCTACGTTCCAGGTCACGGACCATCAAGCAGCGAAGTAAGCGAAACCATAGATCCATTTTTAAACTATCTTAAAATTATAGTTGAAGGTGCTCAAAAAGCTTATGACGAAGGTATGGCAAGCTATGAAATAAAGCCTGAAGTCGATGAGAACCTAAAAGATTACCACTCTTGGGATGCTTACGAGGGTCAAATGGGTAAACACCTAATGAAAGCCTACTCTGAAATAGAGATGCTTGACTTCTAAAAACAGAGCTGCTCTTTGGCGGCTCTAACTCTTTTTTTACAAAAAATTTCAGTTCTAAAACTACCTTTTTTATCTATAATATTTCATGCCTAAAATTTACAAATGCCAAAGAGCAAAATCAGATATTACTATACTAAAAGCACTTGATGATTCCCTTGTTGCATACTGTACAAAGTTCCACGGCATCAAAATATTTGACTTTAATGAGTGCGAAACAAAAAAAAGTATTGCCAACGCCTATCTGGGTGCAAATGTAGCCGCCTCTGCTTTTAGTCCTAACAATGAACTCTTTGCTTTTGTGAACAGCAATTTCATATATATTTTAGAGATGCAGTCCAAAGAGATCATCCATACGATCGAGGTGCATGACGAAGATGTCGAGATTATAAGCTTTGATCCGTCTTCAAACTATATTATTGCCGGAAGCAAAAACGGAAGGGTTCTGCAGTACAAAACGAACCAGCCCTCACTTCTCTCAAGACTCTGCTCTTTCCCCTATGACAGGAAAAACATAACCAGAGAGAAGCAAAACTTTGTAAGCTCTTTCGCATTTTTCAACAACTCTTTTGCCTGCAGCGGCTACGGAGGTGCTATCTACATAATCGACCTCTATACGCAGACGAACAGAAGCGTTATCACATACAACAAAACCCGTATAAACGCTCTTTGCTTCTTGGATGAAGATACTCTTATATGCGCGAAAGATAACGGGAAAGTAGACATTGTCTCCCTCATGGAGGAAGGCGGTCACAAAAGTATAGATACGCCTATCTCATCGATCAATACAATAATAATAATGCCAAATCCAAACTATATTCTGCTCAGCGGAAACTCAAATATAATTACGATAATTGATATAAAAAACTGCAAAATTGCCCATAGCAAGTATATTGAGGTTGAGTCTAAAATAAGATTCGTCGATATCGTAAACAGCGACTCGCTGGTTGTCGCACTTCAAAACAACGAGATTCTGCATATTGAGCTTCCGGGTATCGCAAGACTCAAATCCCTTATTGCGCACAACTCGCTTAAAGAGGCTTTTGAACTTATTGACAAAGAGCCTATGCTTCAGGGCTCAAGTGAGCATAAAATCCTTGAAGAGAGATTTGAAAAGAGCTATGAGATCGCCCTCAAGGCTCTAATCAACCAAAACAGAGCTCATGCCTCTGGGGTTTTAGAACCATATAAAGAGATAAAATCTAAACAGAGCGTAATAAAAGAGCTATTTAGCGCTTTTGAAAACTATCTAAGATTTCAAGCGCTGTTTTTGGAGAAGAAGTACGCTCTAGCATATAGCATGTGTTCCAAATATGAGCCTTTAAAAAGAACTGTCCAATACAAAAAGATGGAGCAGGTCTTCAGGCTCGCTTTCTCAAATGCACAAAGACATATTATACAAAACAACGTAGCCGGCGCGAGAGCTCTTCTTGCCGAGTACAATACCGTGGTCTCAAAAAAACCTCTTATAAAGCTTCTAATTACTCAAAACAAAGAGTTTGTAGATCTCTTAAGGGCCATACAAAAGAGGGATTTTAAGACAATTAACAAACTTGTAGACAAAAACGAGCTCTTTAGGCAGATACCGAACTATATAGCTATGAACAACCAGATAGAGGAGACTCTCCTCGAAATAGAAGATAGCATAAAAGCGGCACAGACTCACAAAGCAGAAAAACTTCTACTTACACTTGAAGAGATACCTCACATAAAAAAGAGAAAAGATGAGCTGCAACTAAAGTGCAAACATGCCGTATTGCTTCAGGATGCATATGAAAAGAGCGATTTTAAGAGCTGCTATGAACTTTTGGACATATATAAATTTCTGCGAAGTACAGAACTCGGTATGCTTCTGGAGAAACACTGGTCAAAACTTATGAAAAAGTGCGAAGAGTACGCGCTGGATGGAAATATAAAAGATATTAAAAAAGAGTTGGGTCAGCTTCTTGGTTTACCAAGCAGAAGCAACAAGATCGGAGATCTGCTGAGGGTAAGTTTTCATACAAGAATAGGTATATTGATGAAGAAAAACAATTTTAAGGGCGCAGAAGCGATAATATACACATATATAGACATATTCGGGTTAGACAGCGAGATAACTCATCTTATGAAAAAGTTTGAAAAGGTCTCATCGCATAAACTTGCCATAACACAGACCCATGGAGACAGGCCTACAAGAGATAGTTGGAGAGATAACGATATTATAATGAAGGGGCTGTGATCTTTAAAAGTGTCTCTATAGTATCTTTAAAATCGCTCTTTTGCATTGCATTTTGGATCAGAAACTTCTCCATATCATCTTTTTTTCTAATAGCCTCATCCAGATCAGGATCCGTACCTTTTGTGTATGCACCTATGCGGATGAGCATCTCATTCTCTTTTAGTGTGGTGTAGAGTCTTCTGAATTTCAAAACAGCCTTTAGATGCTCATCCGAAATAATGTCGTTCATAACCCTTGAAGCAGAGTTTAGTATGTGAACAGGCGGATATATGCCAAAGTCTGTAAGTTCTCGTGATAGCACTATATGCCCGTCCAAGATGGAGCGTGACTGATCTGCTATCGGGTCGCTCATATCATCCCCTTCGATCAGAACCGTAAAAAAAGCTGTAATTGAGCCTTTGCCCTCCTCTTTTCCTGCGCGCTCCATCAGCTGTGGGAGAAGTGTGAGCGATGATGGCGGGTAGCCTTTGGAGGTCGGAGGCTCTCCAAGAGCCAAGCCTATCTCTCTTTGAGCCATTGCAAATCTGGTTACCGAATCCATGATAAAAAGGACATCAAGCCCCTGATCTTTAAAAAACTCCGCCACGCTCATAGCCGCAAAAGCGCCATATTTTCTCATAAGCGGGGAGTCGTCAGACGTAGCTACCACTATTACCGTATTTTCAAGGTTCCCGCCCAAGTTCTTCTCTATAAACTCAGGAACCTCCCTGCCCCTCTCGCCTATGAGTGCGACAACTTTTATGGGTGCGTCCGAGCCTCTTACAATCATCCCCATCAAGGTTGATTTTCCGACACCGCTTCCAGCAAAGATACCAAGCTTTTGACCTTTTCCGCATGTCAAAAGAGCGTCTATGCTCTTTACGCCGACACTAAAGACCTCATCTATCATACCACGTTTCATAGCAGCTATAGGCGGCTTGATTATCGGCATAAGCTTTGAACCGTTGACTACGCCTTTGCCGTCAATTGGTCTCATAAACGGATCGACCACGCGCCCAAGCAGAGATTGACCCACAGGGATGCTCAAACCCGTCTGGTCCAAAAAGACCCTGTCTCCTGAACAAAATCCCTCCACAAAACTAAACGGAGTGATGTAGAATGTAGGGCCGTCTATCTCTGTGACCATCCCTATGGTCTCTTGGCTGGTCTCGTTTGAGATTATCTTTACTATATCGCTTATGCTTACTTTTAGCCCGCGAGCGGTAATAACGGTTGCGTTTATTTTGACTACTTCACCAAATGCTACCGAATACTTTTTATTTGAGATTTTATCTTTTAATGAAGAAAAAGGCACTAAAAATCTCCTCGCTTTTGAGCTCGTCTAATAACGTGAACCTGTGGGAGAGTTTATCAGAGAGAAGAACTCGCTTCTTGTTTTCTCGTCTTTTTTAAACAGTCCGCGCAGAGCCGATGATGTAGTAGTCGAGTTTATCTTCTCTACACCTCTCATCTCCATACACATATGTCTTGCCTGAATTACAACGGCTACGCCTTTTGGCTGGATAGTATCCATGATAGCATCGGCTATCTGCTCGGTAAGCTGCTCTTGTATCTGCATACGACGGGCAAAAACATTGACTACACGCGGGATCTTTGAGAGCCCGACCACCTTCCCATCAGGTATGTATGCCACATGCACACGCCCGATGATAGGCAGTAGATGGTGTTCGCAAGTGGAGTAGAACTCTATATCTTTTAAAAGTACCATCTCATCGTTTGAACTTGTAAACAGCGCAGATTTGAGTATCTCTCTTGGGTCCTCTTTATAACCGCCAAATATAAACTCGTATGCCTTTTTGACTCTTTGAGGAGTCTTTAAAAGCCCCTCTCTGCTCGGGTCTTCCCCAACATGAAACATCATGGTCTTTACGGCATCTTCAAATTTTGTATCTTGTTTATCAGACAATGTCATACCTTTAAAGTTTTTATTACGATAGAGTATCAAGAAATAGCTGAGAAAATGATGTGATTAAGCACTTTGAGAATTTTGCGTAAAAGTTTCTTTTTTACTTACATGTTATCTTCTAACTAACACTTTTGTATGTTATTTCTCTATATGGCATTTAACACACACTATATACATAAGAATAGTGTAATTTGTCGTATTTTTTAATAATCAACACACATTTGGAATCTTAGTTATTTTCGTTTTTTTAGGTTAATAGGTATATAATGCATTTGAATGAATAGTTAGGCAAATAAAAAATAGAAGGTGTCCTATGGATTCAAACTTATGTATGTTGAAGTACTACAAAAAACATATTTTTCTATTAAAAGACAAGCTAAATGAGCTTGACCCTACCAGTAATGATTTCACCCCACTATTAGAACTTCAACAATATATTATTGAACGGATTCTTGACACTGAGCATAAAATTAAGATAAAAAAAGAAGTGCTTTCTGAATTAAAAAAATCGTTGAAAAATCGAATTAATACAAAAATACAATCAAAAGAGATTAAGTCGAAAATTAAAAAAGCAAATAATTCAATAAATGGTTATAAATATTTATTATATGTTTGGCGTTGTTTTGGTGATGGCATTGTTTTTAAATATGTCAGTAAATGGAATTTAAAACGTTTATTATTCGAAAGCGATTCATCTGAAATAAAACAGACATCAGGATTTATAGGTGGTAAAACTGGGATTAAAAAAGAATGGAGTTTGATAAAAGATGCAACTTCAAACAACGTACCAGCTATCCTTTGTGACATTACAAATGCTATAAGACATGGTGATATATGCCTTTTAGGAGCAAGTGACCCCTATGTAATTGAAGTTAAATCAAGCACAAATACAAATAAACGTGTTGATAGACAAGTTAATGCCATTGATACTATTCATAGCTATTTAAATAATGACGAAGGGAATATCGGAGGTGTTGAAGGAATGTGTAGAGTTGACATTCCTGTGGACGAAGTACATCATAATAATGCAATCAATACTGTGATTGTATCAGCAATGAATGGGGAAGCTATTTCGCTTAGCCCCGAACCAGGTTTATACTACATTGGATTGAAAGTAGGAACAGACAAAAGTTTTGATGAGTTATTCAAAGGTATTAAAGAACCTGTTGTCTACATGCTAAATCAAGCAAAAACGGATAAACGCTGGGATAATTATTACCCATTTACTCTTTCTATAGAAACTCCAGAATCATTATATGCTTTTTTAAATGGTGAAGTTTTTTTACTAGTAATTTTAGATGGTGTAATAATAAAAGAGTTATCAAAAGCAATAGGCTATGATCTTGAAATTATCATGTCTGAAGAGGTCGGTTTCATTTATACAAAAAAAATCGAAGGTTTAGATGAACCATTTAAAGGAATCGCTTCAGAACATTATGTTGGTAGATTAGGGATGGAATTCCAATCGTTAAAGTGGTTTTTTCAAAAAGAAAAGCACTTACTTGCTGAAATAGAAAAAAGTCTCAATGAGCAAGTTCAAAATGCCTAACAAATCAGAGGAGCCAATAAATTACCACCTGTAACTAACTTCTCATCTTAAGCATTTTTTCACACCATTGTCGTCATACTTTTTAAAGCAGCTTTTTATAAGGAGGCGAAGATGAACAGAAGAAATTTCTTATACTCTTTCTCTTTTTCGGCAGCAGCGGCTATTTTGAGCGGTTGTGAAAAAAAGTCTGATAAAAATGCCGAGCTTGAGAGCAAAAGCAATGAAGTTCAAAAAGCAGTTCAGGAATCTCCAAAAGAAATCCTAAACGATAGGCTTGAACCATTTACTCAGGAGCTGAAAATTCCAAAAGAGATCAATTTTAAGCATATTGCAAAAGCGAAGTTTAACGCCCAAAAAAGCCTCTCTGCACTCTATAAAGAGAAAGAAACTGATGTCTTGACATTTCAAGGCGATTTGCCGAACGCTACGATTCGGATCAAAAAAGGAGACGATTTTGAGCTCGATTTTACAAACAGCCTGGAAAAACCGACTATCATCCATTGGCACGGCCTGCTCGTACCCGAGACGATGGACGGCCATCCAAAGGACGCTATCGCCACAAATATGGTAAAAGAGTACAAATACAGAGTCAATCAAAGCGCGGGGACGTTCTGGTACCACACCCATCCGCACGGCAGAACAGGAGAAGAGATCTACTACGGGCTGGCAGGTCTTTACATTATAGAGGATGAGAATGAAAAAGCATTAAATCTTCCCTCAGGTGAGTTCGAACTGCCTCTGATCATACAAGACAGAAGGTTTGATAAAGAGGGCAATCTTGTCTACAAAGAGACTCTGCAGGACAATGTCGGGGTTTTAGGCGATGTTGTCATGGTAAACTCAACTCCTCACCCATACAAGAGTGTTAAAAATAGAAAATACCGCCTTAGAATTCTAAACGGCTCAAGTGCAAGAATCTACAAACTTGCCTTTGAGGGCATCGAAGAGTTCACGTTGATAGGAACTGACGGCGGGCTTCTTGAAGAGCCTGTAACCGTAAAAGATATTTTGATCGCAGTGGCAGAACGCATAGATATCATAGTTGATTTTAAAGATAAAAAAGTGGGTGATAGCGTAATGCTCAAAACTCTGGGATTTAAAGAGGGCAGCAATTTTGGAACAAATTCCGATTATCCGGGCTTTGGTGCAAAAATGGATATTATGAAGTTTCAAATCACGGAGCTCTCAAACGATACAGCCGTTTTGCCTGCAAAACTAACAACTATCCGCAGAATAAAAGAGTCTGATGCGACAAAGAGCAGAACTATCACCATGGAAGTGATAAAAGGCGGCATCTGGACTTTAAACAAAAAGCCTTATGATATGCACAGGGTCGATGAGAGGGTCAAACTTGGTTCTACTGAGATTTGGGTACTTAAAAACAGTGTCCACATGGCACACCCTTTTCACATGCACGGGGTTCAGTTTCAAGTGCTTGACAGAACAGGCAAAATAGACTTTCCGACTGACAAAGGATGGAAAGATACGGTTCTTGTTATGCCTGCGGAGACCGTTCGCATTATAGTAAAGTTCACTATACCGGGTATGTTTGTTCATCACTGCCATATCCTAGAACATGAAGATCACTCCATGATGGCAAATTTTTTAGTAGAATAAAAATTCTTCTAAAGAACTTCTTGGATTTTTTTCAAAAAGAGCGGTACCGATCTAATATCTTTGTATATGCCTAAAAAGTAGCTAAGCTGCTCTTTTTGTTTATCAAAGATAGGGCTTATAGTAATATCTTCATAGACCATATCTCCCTCTTTGGTATAGTTACATATATTTACCTCTACGGACTTCTGTGCACTTATTGCTTCTCTTATCTGCTTAAGGGCTTCTTGCTCCGTATCGTCGCCGTGTAAAAAGCGGCAATTTTGACCTACCGCTTCTTCATACTCATACCCAAACAACTCACAAAATGCCTCATTTACATAAATAATTGGGTTATCATATTCATTTGGGCTAGTGACCACTATTGGGTTTTTTGATTGCTCTATTATCTCAAAAAACTGCTCTTTAAGCTTTAAGGATCTGCTGATCTGCTCACTCTTAAGCATATAATATCCGCCGTATATATTTACAAGGTTTAAACATGGAGCCGATTTTCTAAGCCCTGTTATAAAATTACGTACACTTTTTTCATTGAACTCTTTGTCATGCGAGTCATTGAGCTCATACAATATATCCAGATTTAAAACAGGTTTGTTTATATTCTTAATTAGAAACTTAAAGAGCTTTTTCTGTGAGATGGACAACCTGACATCCACTCCATCTACAAAAAGAGACTCTGTATCCATGCTCCAGTAGCATCTCTTTGTCAATCTTATTAAATTATTACCATTCATTTTTCATTCTTATTTAAATTTTTTAATTCTTTTTATACTATCAAGCTTTATTACAATAGTGTATAAAATCATCCATGCTCAAGGCACTTGAGTGATAAAAACCTTGTGAAAAATCACATCCGATTTTTTTTAACTCTCTGTACTGCTCTTTAGTCTCTATCCCCTCTGCCTGCACTTTGAGATTAAACAATTTTGCCGTATTTACTATAGATTTTACAATATTTAAATCACTTTCATCTTGAGCTATGTTTTTTATAAACGATCTGTCTATCTTTAGCTTGTCTACTTTAAACGTTTTTAGATGATTCAGGCTTGAGTGCTCGATTCCAAAGTCATCCAAAGCTATTTTAAATCCCATTAAATGGAGATTCTCTATATTCTCTTTTGCTACAGAGGCGTTTTTCATTATCTGACCCTCTACTACTTTAAACTCTATCTGCGATTTGTCTATCAAGTAGTTTTCAGATGCATCCGATACATTTAAAGAAAAGGTCGGGCTAAAAAACTGATCTTTTGATATATTGACAGATATGATCAGCTTTTTATTTAAAAAAGTTTCATTCATTATTACCAAATCGTTTAAAACTTTTGAGATAACCATACAGTTGAACTCTTTATCCATATCTCCGGATAAGACAAGCTCAAGAAAATCATCAGGTTCCAGTATGCCCCTTTTGCTGTGCTGCCATCTAACAAGCGCCTCCGCCCCGATAATAGAATCGGTGTGAAAATCTATGACCGGCTGATAATGCATGACAAATTCATTTTGCTCAAGCGCTTTTCTTATCTCTGCCTTCATTGAGAGTTTTGTAGCAGCCTCGCTTGACATAGAGCTGTTATAAATTTTAAAATCATCTCTTTTCGTTTTTTTGACCTCATACATGGCGATGTCGGCGTTCTTCAAAAGCTCCTGCCTTGTTGTTCCATGTTCGGGGCATATAGCAATACCGATAGATAGCGTCACATTGAAGATATGCGTATCTATCTCCAAAGGCTGCCTGATCTTCCTCTGCAGCTTAAGCGCCAACTGCTCTACGATCTCTATGCTTTTTATATCTTTGGCTATTAAAACAAACTCATCGCCGCCTATCCTCGCTACTACATCATCCTCTCTGACACTGTTTAAAAGCCTCTTGGCCACGGTGACGAGCATTTTATCGCCTATATCATGACCGTATGTGTCATTTACCTCTTTAAACTTGTCTATATCTATAAAAAACAGAGCTACTTTAGAGCCTTTTTGTGAAGCTTCTTCAAGTATGCTTTTGAGCTGTTTTTTAAAATAAGATCTGTTTGGAAGCGTGGTCAGTGAATCAAAGTTTGCATGATAGTAGATCTTTTTGTCTATCTCTTTTAATGTTGCGGAATATGAAGAGGTATGGACAAGATATTTCGAAGTCGTATAAAAAAACAGAGATTTAAACCAGACAGAATCTTCCAGTTTTTCAATAGTGAAACTCTTTGACAAAGATAGCTGAGATCTTACATACTCAAATGTTATCTCATACGGTTTGATCTTGTCAAAATTTAAATTTTCTTTCTCTGACATATCGATACCGTAGGCTTCTATGTAGTTACTGTTTGCATAAAAGAAATTTCCGTCTTCATCATAGACGGCTATTCTTGAAGGGTGCAAATCTACAATATCTGCAAAAACATTATTTATACTCAAAACTACCCCGTTGTCTTAAAAGTTTAACCATTTTGCTAAATCTGGGTAATAGTATCGAAAAAGTGTCTAGTAAATTACTACAATAGGATAAAGAGATTAAAAATCAACAACTCTAAAGCGTTGGAAAAAGGAGGTGTATGGTATGCGGAAGATATTCCGCATACCATAAAAATTGGTCTACATTACAAAAATATGCGGAACAATTAGCGGATATTTTTTCATTTTTCTGTAGATATGTTTTCTTACAGCTTGGCGGAGATCGTTTTCAAGCGCTCTTGGATTTTCAAGAAGCCCCTCTTTGATGTTTGCCAAGAAGTGCTCTAGTACATCTTCCATCTCTTTTGCAAAAAACTTATCCTGTTTGTCTGCAACGATTCCAAATGATGTTACTATCGGCTTGGAAAGCATAGTCGAGTGCTGTCCGTCGATCTGAGCCACGATCATTACAATACCGTCTGTTGCAAGTTTTTGACGATCTATTACAATGTCATCTTCTATCTTATGGTTGTTTTGATTGTCAATATATGTCTTACCTGTTCTTACGGTCTTTACTTTTCTCATATATTTAGGAGCTATCTCAACGGTGTCTCCATCGTTCATAATGTATATATTACGCTCTGGAACGCCACACAGTATTGCCGTATCCCTATGTCTCATAACATGATTGTACTCGCCGTGGATCGGCAAAAAGAACTTAGGATTTACCAGACGAAGCATAAGCTTTTGCTCCTCTATGGAAGCGTGTCCCGATACGTGAATATCTTTATCGTTATTGACCTTAGCTCCTGCACGCTGCAGATAGTTTAACATACCCGATATCGAACCTTCATTGCCTGGTATCGCACGTGAGGAGAGAACTATAAGATCGGTCGGCTTGATCTTGACGTGTCTATGCTCCCCGATCGACATTCTAAATAGCGCCGAACTAGGTTCTCCTTGAGAGCCTGTTGTCACTATGAGTATCTCTTTATCGTTCATGTGTGCTATCTGCTCAGGTTCTATGAATATATTCTTTGGCAGTTTTATATAGTCGTACTGCATCGCCACTTCAATGTTTCTCTCCATAGAACGACCGATGACACATACTTTACGTCCGTACTTTACACCGTACTGTATCGCCTGATAGACACGGTGGATATTTGAACTAAACGTAGAGAGGATAACTCTTCCCTCAGCCTTTGAAAACACTCTGTCAAGTGCCGGTGCAACACTTAGTTCAGATGGCGTAGGAGCCGAGTTGTATGAGTTTGTAGAATCGCTTAAAAGACAAAGTACGCCTTTATCTCCATAGTAAGCAAGCCTGTGCAGGTCTGCGGTATATCCGTCTACAGGCGTATGGTCGATCTTAAAGTCACCCGTATGGATGATCGTCCCGGCGCTTGTTGTAATAGCCAGTGAAGATGAGTCGATGATTGAGTGTGTCATATGCATCCACTCTATCTCGAAATCTTCGCCTATTTTATATATTTTTCTCTTCTCAATAGGATTGAAGTACTGCTTGAAATCTTTTATGTGGTGTTCATCAAACTTATTGCCTATCATAGCAAGCGGAAGCGGCGAACCGTATATAGGAAACTGCATCTCTTTGTACAGATACGGCATTGCCCCGATGTGGTCTTCATGGGCGTGGGTGATGATAACTGCTTTTATTTTGTTTCTAATTTCACGAATATATGTAAAATCAGGCACCAAAATGTCTACACCGTGCATATCCTCATCCGGAAAACTCATACCGACATCTATCAGTATCGCCTCTTTCTCAGTTTCAAATACGGTAATGTTTCCACCGATCTCACCGAGACCTCCAAGCGGAGTTATACGGATCTTCTCTTTTGAGTTAAGATCAAGTTTGTAGTGAGGGTTAAGTCTCTGTTTGTGAGCCTCTTGGTTGAGTTCCACAAAAGCTTTTAAACTATCGTTTACAGGCGTACTTTGACGTCTGCGACCTCTTGATGAGTTCTTGTTTTTAGAGCCGCCTGAAGGGTTTGCACCTGCATTGCCTGCGGGCTTGTTGCTGTTTTGACCACTTGGTCTGTTCGGGTTGTTATGTCTTTTATTGTTGTTATATTGTTTACGATTTTCTTGAGAAGTGCTTTTAACGCTTTCCTGATTCTCTTGTTCCATCCAAACTCCTTGTTAGTTTATAGAGTTGGTGATAGTCATCAGTGCAGACCTGATGAGGACGAATCGTTTGTGTAAGACCAAGCTTGTTAAAAGCTTCTTGAAGGAGTGTTTTTTCATACACGGCAGATAGATTTTTCATAAGGGTTTTGCGAGGCTGCGTAAATGCAACTCTAAGCATACTCTCAAAATCCTTATCAAATCTATCGCTCTTTTTTTGTATCAAAAAAACCGCAGAGTCAATTTTCGGCTGCGGCTCAAAAGCAGTTGGCGGAACTTTCACGACCAAGCGTGCCTCTCCTGCGCTTTGAGTTATGATACTCAATGCTCCAAATACCTTATCGCCTTCATGCGCGCAAAATTTCTCTGCTACTTCAAGCTGTACCATTACAAGTATGTTTTTACATTTTGGATCTGCGAGGGCTTTTAGAATTATGTTTGTCGCTATGTAGTATGGCAGATTTGCCACCAGATCATAAGACTCATCTATAAGTTCACTCTTCCAAGCAGTGAGCACATCCCCGCAATGTATGCGGAGTTGCTTGGTTGCGATCTCTTTTTCAAACTTTTTTTGTAACAGTTTACACAAATCGGTATCGACCTCAAAAGCATCTACGCTTTTGACATCTACTAAAAATTTAGTTAAATCACCTAAGCCAGGCCCAATCTCTACGATCTTATTGTCATTGTTGGGCATCGCTTCGACGATTTTTCGTAAAACTGTCTCGTCTTTTAAGAAATTCTGTCCGAACTTCTTCTTTGCTATAATATTTTCCATTGACCGACATAATATAATAATTTTGCTTACAGTTGATTAATATCAATAAAAAATAACTTTGGTGTATAGTACTTTTTTAAAACTGAATATATAGTTAAAAACTATTATTATCTATTTATATAATAATTATAACTACAGCCGAACAGTTATGTTTCATGTGAAACATTAAAAGTACCAAAACTAACTATAAGCCATTATGTGTATAATTTCACTATATTATATAAGGGTGCATTTTAACCCACAAGGTAGAATTTTGAACTATTTTGCAAAAAGAATCATTCCGTGTCTTGACGTAAAAGATGGGCGCGTTGTCAAAGGTGTAAACTTTGTCGGACTTAAAGATGCAGGAGATCCTGTTGAAGTTGCAAAGAGATACAACGAAGAGGGTGCGGATGAGATAACATTTTTAGACATAACTGCATCCAGTGACAACCGTGAGACAATAGTCGATATTGTCGCAGAGGTTGCTCGTGAAATCTTTATACCCCTGACCGTAGGCGGCGGTATAAGAAAACTCGAGGACATCTACAAACTTCTTAATGTGGGTTGCGATAAAGTAAGCGTAAACTCCGCCGCGATAAAAAGACCCGAGCTTATAAACGAGGGTGCAAAAAGATTCGGCTCCCAATGCATAGTAACTGCGATAGATGTAAAAAAAACAGGCGACAGATATAATGTATACCTAAACGGCGGCCGCGTAGATACTGGCATAGATGCAGTAGAGTGGGCAAAAGAGGTGGTCGATCGCGGAAGCGGCGAGATCCTTTTGACCTCAATGGACGCAGACGGAACAAAGGCTGGATTTGAGCTAAACATCACAGAGCAGATAAGCCGCGCGGTCAATGTCCCCGTGATAGCAAGCGGCGGAGCAGGAAGTATGGAGCACATAAAAGAGGCATTTTTACATGGTGCAGATGCGGCGCTTGCAGCTAGTATTTTTCACTACAAAGAGATAGATATAATGGATCTCAAACACTATCTTCACGATAACAACATACCGGTAAGACTCTAATGATAATTTGTGCAGGAAACAATGAGACATTTGATTTTGCAACTCCTATGGGAGTAGGGCTGATAGAATCTGCCATTAATATTACAAGATTATGCCTCTTTGACAAACCTGAGTTTTTACTTTTTGTAGGAAGTGCAGGGAGTTACGGAGAGCATAAGATATTTGACATTGTAGAGTCTAAAACTGCTTCAAATATAGAGCTCGGCTTTTTAAATAATGATGCCTACACTCCTTTGGATAATGTCATATCAACTAACACGGACCAAACAAAAAGAGATGTTATAGTAAACTCGTCAAACTATATTTCCACGAACGAAGAGCTGAGCAAAAAGTTTCTAAAACTAGGCGTAGGCATAGAAAATATGGAGTTTTTCGCTGTTTTAAAAGTTGCGCAAGAGTTCGATATTCCTGCCGGCGGAGTATTTTGCATAACTAACTATACTAACAAAAATGCGCATGAAGATTTTTTAAAAAACCATGATGAGGCGAAAAAAATTCTGGAGACACACGTAAAAAAAAGGATCAAGGAGCTGACTGGCAGATGAAACAATCACTACTTGATTTTAAACTAAAAGAGCTTCAAGAGATCGTAAAACCATCTTTTAGAGCAAAACAGATCTACGGTTGGCTTTATCACAACTACGCTCAGAGTTATGATGAGATGAGCAATATACCAAAAGCGCTTAAAGATGAGCTCGCAGAAAAGTATATTGTAACTCCTCTAAAAATTGTAAAAAAAGAGATCTCTTCCGACGGAACTATAAAGTACCTATTTGAACTTCAAGACTCCAAAACAGTAGAGGCGGTCTGGCTGAAGATGAAGGATGAGATCAGAGATGAGGATGGAAATCTAGCTCAAGAGGCAAAATATACCATCTGCGTATCTACACAAGTCGGATGTAAAGTCGGTTGTGCATTCTGTCTGACTGCTAAAGGCGGTTTTACAAGAGATCTGACCGCAGGAGAGATAGTAGGGCAGGTTGTAGCTCTAAAGAGAGACAATGACCATAAACACAACAGAATGATAAATATAGTCTATATGGGCATGGGTGAACCGCTTGATAATCTTGAGAGTCTCTCGCGTGCCATAGAAATATTTAAAGAGAGTGACGGGCTCTCAATATCGGGCAAGAGGCAGACGGTCTCGACAAGCGGTCTTAGCAGCAAGATCGACAAACTTGGGGAGATGGACCTTGGCGTTCATATAGCAATTTCGCTTCACGCGGTTGATGATGAGCTTCGCACTGAGCTTATTCCTATGAATAAAGCGCATAACATCGCTTCTATCATAGAAGCAGTTAAACGCTTTCCAATTGACACTAGAAAAAGAGTGATGTTCGAGTATCTGGTCATAAAAAACAAAAACGACGATATCGGCTCTGCAAAAAAGCTTGTTAAGCTGCTCTCAGGCATAAAAGCGAAGGTAAACCTTATATATTTCAATCCGTACCCCGGAACAGAGTATGAAAGACCCGATAAAAGCGATATGATAGCTTTTCAGGAGTATCTGGTAAATCACGGGCTCTTATGTACTATTCGTGACTCTAAAGGGATAGATATAAGCGCCGCTTGCGGTCAGCTAAAAGAACAAGATGAGTTTAGCAAGTCTAAAACAAAAGGTATAGAATAATGGGTTATGTAGAGATATTTCAGATTCTGTTTTTGGTAGCTGTTTTTGCAGTAGGAGTTATCGGCTTTATTAGAGCCGCGACAAAGGATGACTAAAAATGTTATCATTTCAACTATTATCTACTAAAGGAGAGCGTAATGGCTTATAAAAAAACCAATGCAGACAGAATAAAGAGAATTTATCAGCTTTGTGAAGATCACTTTGGCGGGATAGTTTTTGTCGGTGTTAAATTTCATAAAAAAATAGGCTGGATAGCAAAAGCACAATTTGACGGAAGTTTTGAAAATCTGACGGCAGATGGAGAGACAAGTACAGAAGCTCTTAGAAAACTAAAGAACCGTGTTAAAAAGATCATCAAAAGATATAACTCTGTCTAATTGAAGATTTTAAAATCTAAGTAATAACAAAACGACCAACACACCAGGGAGGTCGTTTATAAGCATAATGATACCCTACATATATAAATAACTCATAAAAAATTCAATTACATTCTTAAAAAAAATTTTAACATAAAAAATTATTATAAATTTCGTACAAATGTGTACTATTCACACATTGTTCTAATGTGTGAATATAGCTAGTGCTAAGAGATGGTAAATTTTAAAATTTTCTTCATCTTTAAGAATTAATTTATATAAAAAATCGCTGAAGTATAATTTTTCTAGCACGCTTAAAACTCCCTATTTTAGGGATTTATAATAATTATGACAGGAGTTGTTATATAATTATTTAAAATGTCTTCGAAACATATAAAAAGTTATTCACATACTAAGATCGACCACTCAGATTATCTTGAAAAGACTCTAATTTATCCTCATATTCTCTAAACATGCTTTTTCAAAATCGACGCTGCTTTTTATATTGTATTTCTTACCGCTAAACTCAAACTCTAACTCATTTGCGTGAAGAAGCAATCTTTTGGCACCGCTTATTTTAACTCTAGTCTCTCTATCTAGCTCTCTATCCAAATACTTGACAACATACTCTTCACTCTGCCCATAAACTGGATCACCGACTATAGGATGTTTCACATGAAACAAATGCACTCTGATCTGATGTTGTCTTCCTGTATGCGGAGAACACTCTACAAGCGTAGTGTTATGCTCGGGAAAATATTTCAGAGGCTTTACATATGTCAGTGACTTTTTACCGCTCTCGTCTACTTTTACTACCATTCTTACAAGTGCGCTCTTTTCATCATCATATCTAAGCAGAGGAGCATCAATAGTTAGTTCCTCTTTTAACTCTCCGTGAACCATTGCCAGATACTTCTTTTTCATCTCTCTATCTTGAAACATCATCTTCAGATCGATCTCGCTCTTTTTGTCTCTGGCACAAAGAACCAATCCGCTAGTCTCCTGATCTATCCTATGGGCAATATTTGCCTCTCTGCCGTATTGAGCTTTTAGCTCGTCTATGAGAGAGTAGGGTGTATATCTGTTTTGAGGATGAATGAGCATTCCGCTTGGTTTATCAAAGACTACAAAGTTATCATACTCAGCATGCGCTTTTAAACCTTTTGAGAGAGGTTCAAAAGTTATAAACTCTATTTCACCCTCGATCTCCCTGGATGAGACATCCATTATTTCGCCGTTTATCAGCAGGCGTCCTTTGGCTATAAAACGCTGTGCCTCTTTTTGTGTATAACCAAGTTCTCTTATAAGAAAAACAAAGGCTCTCTGCTTTTGCTTAACGAACATTTTTTTTATGACAAACGGCAAATTTTAATCCTTTGTAAGTCTAGATTATGTAAAATAAAGTACTTTTTACTGTGCGAATTCTAGCACAAACAACATAACACAAAGGCGATATATATGATCGAAAGATACGCAAGAGAAGAGATGAGCTCCAAATGGACAATGCAGGCAAAATATCAAGCTTGGCTCGATGTAGAAAAAGCTGTTGTCAAGGCATGGAACAGATTGGGACTTATTCCCGATGAAGATGCCAAAAAAATTATTGACAACGCAGGATTCGATATTAAAAGAATAGATGAGATAGAGGCTGTAACCCGTCATGACCTTATAGCTTTTACGACAAGCGTATCTGAAACACTGGGTGAAGAGAGCAGATGGTTTCACTACGGCATGACAAGCTCAGACACTGTTGATACAGCAGTGGCACTTCAGATGAAAAGCTCTTTGGAGTTGATCATAGAAGATGTAAAGATGCTGATGGAGTCTATCAAAAAAAGAGCTATGGAACATAAGATGACTCTTATGGTAGGAAGAAGCCACGGTATTCACGGAGAGCCTATAACATTCGGTCTTGTGTTAGCTGTTTGGTACGATGAGATGGCAAGGCATTTGGAGAATCTTGAACAAACACTTGATGTTATAAGCGTTGGACAGGTTAGCGGAGCAATGGGTAACTTTGCTCACGCTCCATTAGAGCTTGAAGAGTATACATGTGAAGAGCTTGGATTAAAACCAGCACCTGCATCTAACCAAGTAATACAGAGAGACAGATATGCAAGACTTGCTACCGCGTTAGCACTCATGGCAAGTTCGATTGAGAAGTTTGCGGTTCAAGTCCGTCACTGGCAAAGAACAGAAGTTTACGAGTGTGAAGAGTATTTTGCAAAGGGTCAAAAAGGCTCATCGGCAATGCCGCACAAACGTAATCCGATACTAACGGAAAACATAACGGGTCTTGCTAGAATGATCAGAGCCTATGCTACACCTGCAATGGAAAATGTAGCACTCTGGCACGAGAGAGATATCTCGCACTCATCAACTGAGAGATTCTGGCTTCCCGACTCATTTATAACAAGCGACTTTATGCTTCACCGTATGAATAACGTTATAGCAAACCTGACGGTCTATCCTGAAAATATGATGAAGAACCTAAATCTTACAGGCGGACTTGTATTCTCTCAAAGAGTTCTTTTGGAACTTCCTTTAAAAGAGATAAGCCGTGAAGACGCATACAGGATCGTACAGAGAAATGCGATGAAGGTATGGGAGGAGATACAGCAGGGCAAACCTACCACTAACGAAAAAGGGGAGTCGCTCTATCTTAACCATCTTTTGGCGGACGAGGAGCTAAGAGAGAGTCTAAGCGAAGAGGCCATTCGTGAATGTTTCAACTATGAATACTACACTAAAAATGTAGATAAAATATTTGATAGAGTTTTCAGAAAATAAATGACAAAATTCTGCTAATATTCATTTAGCATAACGAAAGTATGAAAAGATCAAAATTACAAATGCAACACCGTTTGTATGACCTAGGAAGTTAATATGATAACAATTATAAAAAGAAACGGCAGAACAGAACCGCTGGATATTACAAAGATACAGAAGTATACATCCGCAGCGGTAAAAGATCTGGATAATGTTTCTCAGAGTGAACTTGAAGTTGATGCGCAGATACAGTTCCGCGACGGCATAACATCAAAAGAGATACAACAAACACTTATTAAGACAGCGGTCGATAAGATAGACATAGATGCTCCAAACTGGACATTCGTTGCTTCAAGACTATTTCTGTTCAACCTCTACCATCAGGTAAACGGATACACAGGCTACTCATCTCTAAAAGAGTACTTCGAGAGATGTGAAAAAGAGGGAAAGATCCTTCTTGGCCTAAAAGAGATGTACAACCTCGATGAGCTAGAGAAGCATATAGAACCTGAGCGCGATATGCAGTTCAACTATCTCGGTGTCAAGACACTCTATGACAGATACCTCATAAAAGACAGAAACTCCAACCCGATCGAACTTCCTCAACATATGTTTATGGCGATAGCTATGTTCTTGGCTCAAAGAGAAGAGAACAAAGAGGAGTGGGCTGTAAAGTTTTATGACATGATCTCGAAATTTGAGGTTATGCTTGCAACTCCGACACTAAGCAATGCAAGAACACCAAGACATCAGCTTAGCTCATGCTACATCGGTTCTACTCCGGACAATATCGAGGGGATATTTGACTCGTATAAAGAGATGGCACTTCTATCGAAGTTCGGCGGAGGGATAGGCTGGGATTGGACGAACGTCCGCTCTATGGGCTCATACATAGACGGGCATAAAAATGCTGCGGGAGGAACCATACCGTTTCTAAAGATCACCAACGACATCGCCGTTGCAGTTGATCAACTCGGTACAAGAAAAGGTGCTATCGCTGTCTATATGGAGCCTTGGCATATAGATGTTAACGACTTTTTGGACCTTAAGAAGAACTCCGGTGAGGAGCGCCGCCGTGCCCATGACCTCTTCCCTGCGCTCTGGATAAACGACCTCTTTATGCAAAGAGTTCAAGAAGACGGCATCTGGACTCTTTTTGACCCTTACGACTGTAAAGAGCTAACGCTTCTTTACGGCGAAGAGTTTAACAAAAAGTATGAAGAGTTTGAGAACGATGAGAGCATAATAAAAGAGAAAGTAAAAGCTAAACAGCTTTGGAAAAAAATACTGACATCATACTTTGAGAGCGGTAGCCCGTTCTTATGTTTTAAAGATAACGCAAACCGTGCAAACCCTAACAGCCATACGGGAGTTATCAGAAGTTCCAACCTCTGTACGGAGATATTTCAAAACACAAACCCTAACCACTACAAGATAAAATTCATTTTTGAAGACGGTGAGAGCGTTAGTTATGAAGAGGAAGAGATCATCAAAGTAGACAGCGGTCTACAGAAGCCTGCCAAAAAGGTAACTGCGCTTGATGCTATAGGTGGACGTCAGATATACATAGTAGAGAAAGAGAAGATCGACGGGGACACTGCGGTCTGTAATCTGGCTTCTGTAAATCTCTCAAGAATAAATACAAAAGAGGACATCGACAGGATCGTTCCAATCGCGATTCGCGCACTTGATAATGTCATAGACCTTAACTTCTATCCGCTAGAGAAAGTAAAACGCACTAATATGAAGACTCGCGCGATCGGTCTTGGTGTTATGGGTGAGGCACAGATGCTTGCACAAAAAGGTATCTCTTGGGGAAGTCAGGAGCACTTTGACAAGATAGACGAGCTCTTGGAGTCCGTCAGCTTTAATGCTATCTCAGCATCTAGCGATATAGCTCTTGAAAAAGGCTCATACCCTGAGTATGAGGGCTCAAAATGGAGCAAAGGCATTATGCCGATGGACCACGCAAATGCAGAGGTCAAAAAGCTTGTTGACCGCGGCGGGCTTTTTGCATCGGCTTATGAGTGGGAAGAGCTTCGTGCCAAGGTCAAGAAGCAGGGAATGAGAAACGGCTATCTAATGGCGGTCGCACCTACAAGTTCTATCTCGATACTGACAGGTACTACGCAGGCGATAGAGCCTGTATTTAAAAGAAAGTGGTATGAAGAGAACCTCTCCGGACTTATTCCTGTTGTCGTTCCTGAACTCTCCCCTGATACCTGGGCATACTACACTCCTGCTTATGATCTAAACCAGACCGTTCTTATTAAAGCGGCTGCTATTCGCCAGAAGTGGCTGGACCAGGGTCAAAGTCTTAATATCTTTATAACGCTTGATAAGGCAAGCGGAAAGTATCTAAACGAGATATATATGCTTGCTTGGAAACTGGGACTTAAATCTACATACTATCTTCGTTCACAATCTCCAGAGATGGCAAGCGACGTTGAGGACAGAAGTATGGAGTGCGTAGGTTGTCAATAAGATGAGACCGTTGCTAAAAAAAGAGATAGACCCCTTTTTAGATAGATTCGGACATTTTGTTGACTCCGAGTTCAGGTCTATAGAGATCGTCTCTCCTAGCACCGTTAAAATTACTTTAGCAGCTCAAGACAGTGCCAGAGGGTTTGACTGGATAACGGTTGATCTTGAGTTTGACGGTGTTAGCGATGCAAACCTGCCGCAGAGCTCAAAACTTCCACATCTGGATATGAGCGATGGGGTAACGTTGATATCAAAAGGTGACCTCTTTGCCTTTGGCGTAGGCAGCTACGACGCTCTCTCTAACATAACGGACTCCCTCTGCTACATAAAAGCAGGCTCGCTCAAATATTCGCAAGGCGCTTTTTAGCATTAACTTTTCATTACTCCTCCGTTAGCAGTTCGTAAACCATTTAGTTATAAAATTTTGTCAAATACAAAAAACTAAAAGGACTTCAGAATGAAAAAACTACTTTTCCTGTTTGCTCTGGCGCTAACAGTTGTATATGCAAAAGATAGCGTAGAGTTTAAATATGCACCAAAAAATATTGATAGAGAGTTTCCAACAACACAAAACCAGATACTATCCTATAACAACATCCTCGAAAACGTTAGAACGAGCATTGTAAACATCTCTATAAAAAAGGAGATAAAAGGAAATCTATACAGCGCAAACCCCTTCTTTAACGACCCGTTTTTTAGAGAGTTCTTCAAAGGCTACGGAGATATCCCACAAGAGAGGTTCCAAAAGTCGCTGGGCTCAGGCGTAATTGTCTCAAAAGATGGGTATATAGTTACAAATAACCATGTCATTGACGGCGCAGATGAGATCATAGTAAATCTGGCGGGAGATAAAAAAGAGTATGAGGCAAAACTCATAGGCAAAGATGAGAAGAGCGATCTGGCAGTCATTAAGATCGAAGCAGAGAAGCTAAATGCCGTAACTTTTTACGACTCGGACAAAGTAAGGGTCGGCGATATCGTCTTTGCTCTTGGAAATCCGTTTGGAGTGGGTGAGACAATTACTCAAGGAATAGTCTCGGCAACAGGCAGAAGCGGTGTGGGAATAGTTGAGTATGAGGATTTTATCCAGACGGACGCTTCGATCAATCCCGGCAATTCGGGCGGAGCACTTATCAACTCTGCAGGACATCTCATAGGAATAAACTCGGCTATTATCTCAAAATCCGGCGGAAATGTCGGCATCGGTTTTGCGATACCTTCAAATATGGTAACATCTATAGCAACGAGTTTGATAGAGAGCGGTAAATTTACACGTGCATATCTTGGAGTTACCATAGCAGACGTCAGCGAAGATATGAGCAGCTTTTATGATGATAATTACGGTGCACTTATAACGGGTGTGGAGGATAACTCTCCTGCGGCAAAAGCCGGACTTAAAAGAGGCGATCTTATCATCTCGGTAAACGGTAAAAAGATAGAGAGTGCAAGCGAACTTAAAAATACCATAGGCTCTTACGCTCCAAACAGAGTAGTAAATATAAAATTCTTAAGAGAGAAGAGGATAGATGTCGTAAATGTAACTCTTGCTACGTTAGAGGGCAAAATAGTTGCCGGTGAGTTTGAGTACAAGGGAATGAAGCTCTCTGAAATCACACCTGCTTACAAACAGCAACAAAGCCTAACTATCGAAGGTATAATTGTTGAGGATGTTGAGCAGAGCAGCGAAGCATTTGATTCCGGCATCAGAAAGGGCGACATAATAATACAGATAGAAAATAGAGAGATAACAAATTTGGAAGATTTTAAAGCTGCTACGGCAACACAGAGCAAAAAAAGATTTTTCATATATAGAAGAGGCGGCATCTTCGCCACTGTCTTATAAGGAGTTAAAATGAGAGTAGTATGTCCTGTTTGCAAAAGCGTTAACAATGTTCCCCAGAGGGACTCTTACAAAAAAGCCAATTGCGGAAAATGTAAGAGTTCGCTTCTTGATACAAAACCGATAGAGCTCACAAACGCCGACTTTGACGAGGTAGTAGTAAACAGTGATATTCCCGTTGTAGTTGATTTTTGGGCGCCTTGGTGCGGCCCGTGCAAAATGATGGCTCCTAGTTTTGCCAAAAGTGCAACAAATTTTCCGCTCAAAGCGCTATATGCAAAGGTAAATACCGAAAATGAGCAGAATCTCGGTGCAAGGTTCGGCATAAGAAGCATTCCGACGATCATCATCTTTAAAGACGCAAAAGAGGTTCACAGAGTCTCAGGCGCTTTAGATGAGGCGGCACTAAACAAAATGGTAGCGCAATTTCTATAGTATAATTATCATCAAAACTAAAGGGGTATAGTTATGAAAGATACAGTAACACTAACAAACAACCGTGACGGCAAGAGTTATGAGTTTCCCATACTCGACGCAACCGTAGGACCTTCGGTTATAGACATATCAACGCTATATAAAGAGACTAACATGTTTACTTATGACGAGGGTTACACCTCTACGGCATCTTGTAAGTCAGACATAACATATATAGACGGAGAAGCCGGAAAACTTATGTACAGAGGTTACGATATAGCTTATCTTGCAACTCAAAAAAGCTTTTTAGATACCGCTTATCTTCTTATAAACGGCGACCTTCCAAGCCAAAGCGAGCTGGATGATTTTGCCCTGGAGATGAAAAAACGCTCATTCGTGCATGAGGGAGTAAAGAAGCTCTTTGACTCTTTTCCCGACAGTGCGCACCCTATGGCAATTCTCTCTGCCGGTGTTTCTGCGCTCTCTACTTTTTACTTTGACCATTTAAATATCAAAGATGAGAAAGAGTACAGCGAAATGGCAAACAGAATTGTCGCAAAGATTCCCACGCTTGCCGCTTTTTCATACAGGTATTCAAACGGGTTGCCTATAATATATCCGGATATAAACAAAGGTTTTACAGAGAATTTTCTCTATATGATGCGCTCCTATCCTCATAACTACATCGAATTAAAACCTATAGAGATAAAAGCGCTTGATACCATATTTACTCTCCATGCAGACCATGAGCAAAACGCCTCGACTACCGCGGTCAGAAATCTTGCTTCGACAAATGCGCACCCTTATGCCGCTATAAGCGCTGGAATAGGTGCATTATGGGGAAGAAGCCACGGCGGAGCAAATGAGAGTGTTATACGTCAGCTGGAGATGATAGGAAGCGTTGATAGGGTAGATGAGTTCATAGCCAAAGCAAAAGATAAAGATGACCCTTTTAGACTTATGGGATTTGGACATCGTGTCTATAAGAACTTTGACCCTCGTGCTACAATTTTAAAAAATATCCGCAACGAACTTATGAGCGAGCTTGGCATTAGCAGCGAGCTTGTTGAAGTGGCAAATAAAATAGAGCAGATCGCTCTAAACGATGAATATTTTGTCAGCCGTAATCTTTATCCGAATATCGATTTTTACTCGGGTCTAATACTTCAAGCTCTTAAAATTCCAAAAGAGATGTTTGCCGTTATTTTTGTTATAGGAAGAACACCGGGATGGATAGCGCAGTGGAGTGAGTTAAACCACCAGAAAAGTATAAAAATCGCTAGACCTAGACAGTTATACAGAGGTCCAAAAGAGAGAACTCCGGAGTATTGATCCGGAGTTTAAAACTATTTGATATACGAACAGCAGTAGTCTGTGACCGTTTTGACTCTCAGATCGAACGATGAATTTGCAGGTACGTTAAAACTCTCCGGGGTACTGAGTGTTTTCCAATCTTCACCTGGAAGTCTTACATCCAACTCTCCGCTCATCATCTCCATTATCTCAGCCTCTTTTGTTCCAAAAGTGTATTCACCGGGCAACATAATTCCAAGCGATTTTACACTGCCGTCTGCAAACTCGACGGTTCTGCTTGTAACTTTTCCGTCATGGTAAATGTTCGCCTCTTTTTTTATATTTGCATTATTTAAATATGACATTAATCAGATCTCCTAAATTTTATAATACCGCCATTGTAACTAAATTATTCCCAATCGAGTAATCTCTGCTGACCCTCAAGCTGTCTTATATGTGTCACATCTTGTGAAACCTCTATGACACCTTTGTAGTTGCCCTCATCATCTCTGATGGCAAAATAACGGATGTGAATAAATTTGCCTTTAAAGGTTATCCAAAATTCAGCCTCATCCCTGCGGCCGGCTTTAAATTCGCGTAAGATCATTAAAACCTGATCTACGGACTTGGGAGGGTGACAAAACTTTACCTCACGGCCGATAATTCCCGCACTTCTTGGAAATACTCTCTCATCTCCGCGGTTATAGAATATAACGATGTCATTCTCATCCACATATGTGATATCGACAGGCATAAACTTCAAAAGCCAGTTGATCTGCTCCGGCAGCATATAACCCTCATCCAGTTTGATTCTTCCTTCAAGCGAGAAAGGAAGTTTTCTCTTCTGCTTGTCTTGAGATGGGTGTATATATTCACCCTCTATATGTGGAGGATAAGCGGCAGGCGGCGTATCGAACATCCAGCCTATCTCCTCATCTCCTGAGCGCATCTCCTTCCAGTCATCCTCGTCAAGCATACTTAGAGCGTTTGGAAGGAGCCTTCCCTCCTCAACCTGCATAATATGCTCTAGTGAACCGAAAACTCTCTGCAACTGCTGCATAAGAGAAGGCATATTTTTCTCTTCTAATAAAGCTCTTGCACTCTTTATCTCTGCTCTGATATCATCATGAAAAGCCCACATATTTTGCGACGGGCTCGTCCAGCCGTACTTCTCCAGATATGGAAAAAGCTGGTTCTCTTTTCTTGCAAAATGTTTCTCGACAAGACAGAGTTTTTTAAACTTATCTTCAAACTCTTCAAAATTTTCTACTATATCAATACTGCTAATGCTTGATATAAGCCCCCTGATCAGCATATTTTCTTCTAGATAAACTCTTACCGGGTGACCTTCGGGCAGATTTGCATAGGGATTCATAATTTTCCTTGATTTTTTAAAAAAATTATACAGTTTTAAAATTTTTACTCTTTGATTTATAACAAGAGAGGATATTATTGCAGTTTGAGTCTTACTCTTTGAGAGTGTGTTATAGCAACGGCGATGGCGTCCGTTATATCAAGCGGCTTTATCTCTTTTTTTATGTTTAAAAGTCTCTTCGCCATAAATGCTACCTGCTCTTTTGTAGCTTTTCCGTTGCCTGTAAGCGCTTTTTTGACCTGAAGCGCGGTATATTCACTGAACTGCCCGAACTGTTGTAAAAGCATAAGCATAATAGCTCCGCGAAACTGTGCAAGCTTTATAGTTGTTTTTGGATTATGTGCATAAAAGATATCTTCAAGAGCGACTTCATCTATCTTATGGTTTTTAAATATACTCTCAAATGCCTCGACCATCTGCGGTATCTGAAACTGCAGCTCTTCGGCTTTTATCTTTATAAGTCCAGCTTCAATAAGTGCGATTTTTCCCTTCTCCAAAGAGATAAGAGCATAGCCCATATTTCTCGTTCCCGGATCTATTCCTAAAATGATCATCTCTATCCTATTAGCGTCATATTTTCGTATTATATAGCAACTATTTTAATCTATTCACATATTCACAAATTTGTTATTCACATAATTTTAACTCTATTTATGGCAATTATCGCTATTATTCACAAATATAATAGAGACCAGAGGATGAGTTGTGAATATAGGCCAAAAGATTTTACTTCTGCTAAAAGATGAGATACCGGAAATTGAATATAACAGATATATAAAGCATCTTATATACGACGTAAAAAAGTCTACAAGCGATACTGCTCTGTTCTATGCTCCGAACTCTCTGGTACTAAACTGGATAAAAAACAAATACAGCGCAAAAATAAGACATCTTTTTGAAGTACATGACTCCTCTAAAGTAAATGTCAAAATTTTACTTAAAAACCAGGTAGAATCTAAAAAGAGTGAACAGAAAAAAGAGCAGAAACATCAACACTCTCTTTTAAATCCTTCACACACTTTTGAGAATTTTATGGTCGGAGGCTCTAACCAATTTGCCTACGCGGCGGTAAAGAGCGTAAGCGAAAAAGCAGGTGTTCTTTACAATCCTCTTTTCATTCACGGAGGAGTCGGCTTAGGCAAGACCCATCTTATGCAAGCAGCGGGAAATGTTTTTCAAAATCAGGGAAAAATAGTTATCTATACTACCGTTGAGCAGTTTTTAAATGATTTTATACGTCATGTGAGAAACAAGACCATGGAGAGATTTCAGGAGAAATACCGCAAATGTGATGTTCTTCTAATTGACGATATACAATTTTTAAGCAATAAAGAGGGAATTCAAGAGGAGTTTTTTCACACCTTTGAAGCGCTAAAAGGAGTCGGAAAACAGATCATCCTAACAGCAGATAAGCACCCTAAAAAAATAGCGGGTCTTGAAAAGAGGCTTCAAAGCAGATTTGAACACGGTCTTGTTGCAGATATTCAACCTCCGGAACTTGAGACTAAAATAGCAATCATAGAGAATAAATGTAAGATCAACAAAGTTGTTCTCTCTAAAGATATTATAAACTACATAGCGACCGTTATAGAGAGCAATGTTCGCGAAATAGAGGGTATCTTATCAAAACTGCACGCTTATTCACAGCTCATGCATGTAGATATAGATCTGCCTTTTACAAAAAACGTACTAAAAGACCAGCTCCAAGAGAATCGTGCAAATCTTACACTTGATATTATTACACAAAGCGTCGCTAAAGACCTCAATATAAAACCGAGTGAAATACGCTCAAAAGGAAGAAGCAAAAATCTTGTATATGCCAGAAGAATTGCAATATATCTCTGCCGTGATCTGACTCAAAATACAATGCCGCAGCTTGCTCAATACTTTGGAATGAAAGATCATACGGCGATCAGCCATACGTTGAAAAAAATAAACGAACTTATTCAAAACGACGAAGACTTCAAGGTCAAAATAGAAGAGTTGACCAATAAAATAACCTCATCCTCTTAAAAAATATAAAAAAAAAGATATAATTACTTAAGTGAATAGATGTGAAAGATCCGTTACAGGTTCATCACATCTAAAAAGCTCTTAAAATAGGAGTGATTTGATAATATTCACATTATCACTATCTCCTACTACTAATACTATAATTTTATATAAATAAATAGGGATTCAAATGAAGATAACAGTACAAAAATCTATCATTGAAAATATCTTGGTTCATGTTCAACCGTTTCTAGAGAAAAAAGATGCTTCACAGATTACATCTCACATATTAATAGATGTTTCAAACTCAAAACTAAATGTTAAAGCTACAGATTACGAAATAGGTCTTTTTGTATCTACAGACAAAGTAAATATTATTGGTAACGGAACGGTTACCGCAAACGGTAAGAAACTTTTAGATATTGTCAGAATCTTAAAAGACGGAGATATTAATCTCGAAGTTAAAAATGACACTCTTTATATTTCACAATCTCACTCTAATTTTAAACTTCCTACCTTCTCGCATAGTGAATTTCCATCTTTTCCAACTTATGAAGGAAAACCTCGTATCTTAATAAATTCTCATTCGCTTATTGATTCTCTTAAAAAGATAACTCCATCGATCGACAATAACAGTCCAAAGTTTGAACTAAACGGTGCACTTATAGATATAAAAGAGAACGGGATAAACTTTGCATCTACTGATACTAGAAGATTGGCAGTTGTAAATATTGAAAATCAAAACAGCAATGAGCTCTCTATAATAATCCCTAAAAAAGCGATAATAGAGATACAAAAACTATTTTTTGATAATATAGAGCTCTACTACGACGATACGAGTCTTATCATACACTCTGAGCAGTATACGTTTTTTACAAAACTGATAAACGGAAAATTCCCTGAATACTCAAGAATTATCCCAAAAGAGATATCAAAAACGTTAACTCTTCCAAAAGCTATCATGATAGAGTCTATAAAACAGATAACTACTATCTCTTCGGATGTTAAGATAACTTTTCTAAACAACACCATAACATTCGAATCTCTAAGTGATGACAACATAGAAGCAAAAACAGAGATAAATTTTGAGACAGGTTTCTCATCACCGTTTGTAATTGCTATCAACAGCAGACATCTTTTAGACTTTTTAAACAGTATAAACAGCTCCGAGTTCAATATCGGCTTAAATGAGAGCAACCTCCCTTTTGTGTTAAGCGAAGGCAATTTTAAAACTGTAGTTATGCCGATAGTCATTTAAACAATTTATCTCCTTTTATCATTAAAGGAGATACCAAACCGCAGCTTTAAACTTATCAAACCCCCTTTATCAGAGTATAAAACTTTCTTTTAGAATAAATTAGATAAAATATCTCCAATTATGTGACAAAGTTATAATGGAGTTTTAAATGGAAAATTACGGCGCTAGTAATATTAAAGTCCTAAAAGGATTAGAAGCAGTTCGTAAACGACCTGGTATGTATATCGGTGATACGGGTCACAGAGGTTTGCATCATTTAGTTTATGAAGTTATTGACAACTCTATAGATGAGGCGATGGCAGGACATTGTGATACCATAAATGTCACTCTAACAAAAAAAGGGACCTGTATAGTATCCGACAACGGACGAGGTATCCCTACAGATATGCACCCTACCGAAGGAATGAGCGCAGCTACGGTCGTACTGACAGTTCTTCATGCCGGCGGTAAATTTGACAAAGATACCTATAAAGTCTCTGGCGGTCTTCACGGTGTAGGTGTATCCGTAGTAAATGCTCTATCTTCAGAGCTAAAAATGACCATTCAAAGAAATGGAGAGATACATGAACAGGATTTTAAAAAAGGTATACCTCAAGAGGCTCTGATCGTTACAGGTAAAACACGTAAGACAGGAACGACTATAGAATTTGCTCCGGATCCTGGTATTTTTACAGAAACTGTTACATTCGAATTTGAATATTTATCAAGAAGATTCAAAGAACTGGCATATCTAAATCCATTTATAACTATAAATTTCACAGATGAGAGAACAAATACATCTGAGTCATACCACTTTGAAGGCGGTATCGCTCAATACGTTACGGACCTAAATAAAAAACAGGAAGTTGCAAAAGTTTTTGAATTCAGCTCAAAAATAGAGGACATAGAGTTTGATATAGCACTTATGTACAATGACTCTTATGATGAGAAGGTCTACTCTTTTGTAAATAATATCCGCACTCCAAACGGTGGAACCCATGAAGCAGGATTTCGTGCAGCTCTGACACGTGCAATATCAAACTACAATTCACAAAATGGAGCCGCTAAAGAGAAAGATATAAAAATAAGCGGTGAAGATACGGGCGAAGGACTTATTGCAATAGTCTCAGCTCGTGTTCCTGAGCCTCAGTTTGAGGGTCAGACAAAAGGTAAGCTTGGAAATACTTATGTAAGACCGTTAGTTCAAAAACAGAGTTACGAGCTTCTTAGCAAATATTTCGAAGAGAACCCGATCGAAGCGAAAGCTATCGTAGCTAAATCATTGATGGCGGCACGCGGTCGCGAAGCTGCTAAAAAAGCAAGAGAACTTACACGTAGAAAAGACTCTATGAGTGTAGGAACACTTCCTGGAAAACTTGCTGACTGTCAAAGCAAAGACGCTTCTATCTGCGAACTTTATCTTGTGGAAGGTGATTCTGCGGGAGGCTCTGCTAAGATGGGACGTGACAGAGTTTTTCAAGCGATCCTGCCTCTTAAAGGTAAGATCTTAAATGTCGAGAAAGCAAGACTTGACAAGATTTTAAAGTCTGAAGAGATCACAAATATGATAACTGCAATGGGCTGCGGCATAGGTGATGAATATAATGAGGAAAAACTTCGTTATCACAAAATCATCATCATGACCGATGCCGACGTGGACGGTTCACATATTCAGACACTTCTTCTTACATTTTTCTTCCGTCATTTCCGTGCCGTGATAGAAAACGGGTATCTATATTTGGCTCAACCGCCTCTTTACCGTTATAAAAAAGGTAAAAAAGAGATCTACTTTAAAGATGATCGTCAGATGAATGACTTTCTAATAGACAACGGCGTAGAGTCTCTTGAGATGGAAAGTGTGGGGCACAATGATTTGGTATCATACTTTAGAATGGTTGACCACTACAGAGGATCGCTTGAAGCTCTAGAGAGAAGATATGCACTAGTAGATCTTATACGCCATTTCATTGAAAATCCTGACATAATAGGTCTTGATATCAAAAGTATGTATCAAAAAGTTGAAGAGTTTTTAACAAACAATGGAAATAACATTCTTACTAAAACTATCAACGATGATTCTATACATATTTTTGTACAGACAAAAGGCGGAATGGAAGAGCTGCTTATAAATGATGAACTCTTTGGAGCTCCTCACTTTAGCGAAGCTAGTTATATCTATGAAAAGATAAAAGATTGGAACTTGGATTTTAAAGAAGATGTCTTAAAAGTCTTAAACAATATTATCGACTATGCTAAAAAAGGCGCATATATCCAGCGCTATAAAGGTCTGGGAGAGATGAATCCTGATCAGCTTTGGGAGACGACCATGACTCCTGAAAACAGAATCTTGCTTCAGGTAACTATCGAAGATGCAGAACTTGCAAGCGATACCTTTACTCTATTTATGGGTGATGAAGTAGAGCCTCGCCGTAACTATATTCAAACACATGCAAAAGACGTTAAACATCTAGATGTTTAATATTTAATACAATATGCTGCTTCCGGAGATAAAAGAGAGAGAGTACCGTTTTAAGTTAGCGCTTAGAATGGTACTTCCTATTTTTGCTCTGATCATCGCTTTAGTTCTTCACACTTTTATAACAAGTAAAGATACTGTCAGTACTTCGTTTTACATTGAATCGATTCTGATCTTAGTATTTAGCATCTATTTCATTTTTTACCTTATATATAAAGGTTTTGACACAAAAATAACAGAGAGTGTCTCAAAAGCTTTTACAAGAGAGTATATGTATGAGTATTTAAAAAGAGAGATTCAAGACTCTAAAGAGTATACGCTTATACTTTTGAGCGTTGATAATCTTTATGAGATAAACAGCCGTTACGGCATCAAAAACGGTGATAAAGTCCTTTTTAAAACGCTTGAGTGGATAGCAGCGTATTTAAAATCAAAAGATATATACAGCTTTCCGATAGGACGTATAAAGGGCGGTGATTTTATTATCGGGCTTATCGGAGATAAAAGCAGATATAAAACGATAGTGGAGCTGATGTGCCTAAAGAGTGAAGATTTTAAGATAGATGATATTGAAGTACAGATATCAGGGGTTATAAATGATACAAAATTTTCAAGGGACATTGACTATCTTATTGAGAATTTATTTGAACTGCAGAGTAAAAACAGAAGTTACAGATCAGCGGCTGAGGGTAGTGATGATATAAATCCGAATGAACTTGAATATGATGTTATAAATGCAATAAAAAGAGAAGATATATCCATATACACACAGAGCGTCTTTGAAAATGAGAGTGAACTCTTTAAAGAGTGTTTTGTCAAATTAAAAAGAGAAGATGAAAGCATAATACATCAGAAAAATTATATGAAGATATTAGATAAACTTAGATTGATGGGCGATTATGATCTGATAGTTTTGGAAAAAATACTTAAGATGTGCAGAAGATCAGACAACGGCAGGTTTGCTATTCATATCTCTCCTACTTCTCTTAGAAACTATACGGTTCTGACAAAAATAAAAGATATTTTTGAAAAAAACGAGTGTGCCAAGAGTAGGATTATATTGATATTTGAGGAGAGCGAGTACTATCCGAGGATAGAGAAGTTCAATGCTATCTTGCAGCAGCTAAGAAGTTTAGGGGTTCTTATTGCCATAGACAGGCTCGGCTCTCTTCATACAAGTTTTTTATATCTTCGTGATCTGGATATTGATATTGTAAGAATAGATCCATACTATACGAAAGAGAGCGAAGAGAAAGAGTATAAAAATATTATAAGCGGTTTTAATGTTATGGCACATGAAAAGGGTGTTAAGACATGGGTAAAGATGATAGAGAGCCAGAGCAGCTTGGATCTGGCAAAAGAGTTGAAGATTGATTATATGCAGGGCAGATATATAGCGCCTTTAGATAAAGATTAAAATAACAGGAGTTAAGATGAAGTACGGTGAAAAAATAGTAAATGAGTTTGATGTAGAAAAAGATCTGGAGATATGGCCCAATGAGCATAAAAGAGACTATCTAATAAAGATGACGCTTCCGGAGTTCTCTTGTTTGTGTCCAAGAAGCGGATATCCGGACTATGCGACAATATATTTGGAATACACACCAGATGAGTGGGTTGTTGAGCTAAAAGCTATAAAACTCTATATAAACTCATTTAGAGACAGACACATCTCTCACGAAAACGGTGCAAACGAGATATATAGTGTCTTAGAGAGAAAACTGAAACCAAAATATATGAAAATAGTGGCTGATTATAATCCAAGAGGTAATGTTCACACTGTTATAGAGATCGACAGTTCAAGACTTTAGGTAGTTTTTTAGCCAATCAAGAGCCTCTTTATGGCTCTTAAACTCGCCATGCATCTGAGCTTCGTAGGCGCTGTTTAAAATCTCTGAAAACAGAGGTGAAGGGGCTAGCCCAAACTCTAAAATATCTTTTCCTGCCAGAAGTGCGGGAAGTTTTTTGTCGAGTATATCCAACTCTTCGGCTCTCTTTTTTACCTCTTCGCCCGCCTTGTAAATTTTAGAACTGCTCTTTGCAAAGTAGATAGAACGACTCAAAATTATAAGCTCCTCAATATTTACTTCAGCGGCAAGTTTGTACAATCGGTAATCATTTAAACCTTTTTCGTAAATATTATCTATCTCATTATGTTTTTCAATTAGCAGAAGAGATCTATTTAAAATCTCTCTCTCATCTGTCAGTTTTTCTATAAAATCCTGCGCATTTTTTTGAGAAAAGTTATAACAGAGAGCCGCTAACATTAAAACGATGTTTGTCTGTTTGTTAGCTGTCCGCTCTTTTGCGATTTCATCTATCACAGAGATATTTTGAGTATATAGATCACTTCCGAACTCCCTTAAGAGTTCAAATCCTCGTGATGGTTTTTTTGCGTAAAGAAGAAGTTTTTTTATCTCTTCAAAAATTCTCTCTTTTGGAAGCTCTTTTAAGAGTCCCTTTTTAACCATATCTTTACATATAGAAAAGAGATCATCTTCAATTTTGAGCTCAAATCTTGTAGCAAATTGAACAGCTCTTAAAACTCTAAGAGGGTCCTCTCCAAAACTCTCCAGATTTACGGCTTTAAGTGTTTTGTTCTTAAAATCATCAAGACCGCCAAAGGGATCTAATATCTTTCTCTCTACAATATCATAGCCTACAGAGTTCATCGTAAAATCTCTTCTTGACGTTGCAGTTTTAAAATCAAGTGTGGTATCTATAGTTACTTCAAATCCTCGATGCCCGGATTCTATTTTGCTGTCACTTCTTGGAAATGAGAAATCAAGATCATACTCTTCAAAGTAGAGTTTACATACGCCGAAACTCTTTCCGACTACATTCACACTGCCAAACTCTTTTAGTATATTTTGCAGTTCTGCAAACGATGATATACCGTAAACCTCAATATCTATATCTTTTGACTCAATATCGGCAAGATAGTCCCTTATATATCCGCCGACGATAATAGGTCTTATACCGTGATATTTTAGTTTCTCAAATATAGTATCCAGTATGTCAGGGTATTTAATCATACATATCCTAAAATAAGTAGCTCTTCTTGCTTTTGAATGTATTATAACACTACTTTTACGTAGATATAACATTATTTTAGGTATAATCGCGAAAATTTTTACCTTGGTTTCATATATTTTTAAGAAACCAAAGAAGGAAGCCTTGTGCAAAAGATTAGAAATATTGCAGTAATCGCCCATGTTGACCATGGAAAAACTACACTTGTTGACGGATTGTTAGAGCAATCTGGAACATATGGAGCTCATGAACATCATGATGAGAGAGTTATGGATAGCAATGATTTGGAGAGAGAACGCGGTATTACTATTCTTTCAAAAAATACGGCTATCCGCTATAAAGATTATAAGATTAACATCATAGATACTCCGGGCCACGCCGATTTTGGTGGAGAAGTTGAGCGTGTTTTAAAGATGGTCGACGGTGTTTTGGTACTTGTTGATGCGTATGAGGGTGTTATGCCCCAGACAAAATTCGTTGTTAAAAAGATGCTTGCACTCGGTAAAAAACCGATCGTCGTTATTAACAAGATAGACAAGCCTTCTGCTGATCCTGAGCGTGTTGTAGATGAGATGTTCGACCTTTTTGCTGCTATGGATGCAACTGAAGATCAACTTGATTTTCCTATTATCTATGCAGCTGCGCGTGACGGAATAGCAAAGCTTGACATGGCTGATCCTGATGGAAATTTCGAGTGTATATTCGAGACAATCTTATCGCAGATCCCTGAACCTGAGGGTGACAGAGAAAATCACACTCAAGCACAGGTATTTACGCTTGACTATGACAACTATGTAGGAAAAATAGGTATTTCACGTATATTTAACGGTGTTATCAGAAAAGGCGACAACGTTATGCTTGCAAAAGCTGACGGCGAACTTGTAAAGGGTCGTATTACAAAGCTGATAGGTTTTCACGGACTTAACCGTATGGAGATACAAGAAGCTGAAGCGGGCGATATAGTCGCATTTGCAGGCTTGGAGACAGTTGATGTGGGCGATACGGTATGTGATCCGGCAAACCCGATGCCTCTTGACCCTATGCATATCGAAGAGCCAACTTTGACGGTTGTATTCTCTGTAAACGACTCTCCGCTTGCAGGACAAGAGGGCAAGCACGTAACTTCAAACAAGCTAAAAGACAGACTAGAGGCTGAGATGACTACAAACGTAGCTATGAAACTTGAAGTCGTAGGCGAGGGTAAATTTAAGGTCTCAGGACGCGGCGAGCTTCAGATCACTGTTCTTGCTGAAAATATGAGACGTGAAAATTTTGAGTTTGGAGTATCTCGTCCTGAAGTTATCGTAAAAGAGATCGAAGGTATAAAATGTGAGCCGTTCGAGCACCTTGTTATCGATGTACCTGAAGAGTTCGGCGGTACTGTTATCGAGCGTCTTGGAAAAAGAAAAGCCGAGATGAAATCGATGGTTCCTATGGGACAGGGTTTCCAAAGAATAGAGTTTGAGATACCTGCACGCGCACTTATCGGCTTTAGAGGACAGTTCCTGACAGATACAAAAGGAGAGGGTGTTATGAACCACTCTTTCTTAGAGTTCCGTCCATTTAGCGGAAGTGTTGAATCAAGAAGCTACGGCGCGCTTATCTCTATGGAAAACGGTGAAACTCTTGCATATTCACTATTTAATATTCAAGACCGCGGGGTTCTTTTTATCGGGCCTCAAACAAAAGTATACGAGGGTATGATCATCGGTGAGCACTCTCGTTCAAACGACCTTGTAGTAAACCCTATTAAAGGAAAAGCACAATCAAATGTCCGCTCAAGCGGTGCAGATGAAGCTATTAAACTTATTCCGCCTCGCGATATGTCGCTAGAGCGCGCTTTAGAGTGGATAGAGGATGATGAGCTGTTGGAAGTAACGCCTCAGAGTATCCGTATTCGTAAAAAATTCTTGACTGAAAACGAAAGAAAAAGACACGCACGTAAGTAATCTTAAAAACCAGGCACATGAATATCATGTACCGGGTTTCCCTTTCAAATAATCGTAATTCTGCTATACTATTTCACAAAAATTATTCAACATATGCTCCAAAAGGATAAATGATGGATGGAATCCCCTATATAGTATCCCTTATTGTCATTGCTATCATGGCTTTTGCTTTGTATCGAGGAAATAGTTTTAAGTTGATGTTTCTTGTATTGGCAGTGGGTATATATATTATATATTCACATGAGACAGGCAATACCGCTACAAAATATAAAGATGAAATGCTGGAATCTCTAGATAAGTCTGCACGGGATTTCAGCAAATCCCGCGGAGCAGAGGGGTATGACGAAGACAAGATAATAAAAGAGGTAGTAAAAGAGTAGCAATGCTCTTTTAAAATACTAAAATCTCTTCACATAGCCGTGACAGTAGGGCTTGCTCCCTTTTTTCTCATAGTAGTCCTGATGAGATTCGTCAGCCGCATAAAACTCCGATTTTTCGACTATTTTTGTGGCGACTCTGTATCCGTTTGCTTCAAGTTTTTCAATAAGAGACTCGACTGTTTTTCTCTCATCCTCGTTGTTTACAAATACTGCAGAGAGGTACTGTTCTCCGATATCCGGTCCCTGTCCGTTTGTCTGCGTAGGGTCGTGAATTTCAAAAAATGTTTTGGCGATCTCTTCGTATGGGATGACGCTGCTGTCATAAACGACCTCTACGGTCTCAAGATGTCCCGTATCTGTACGGACCACTTCGTAATAGCTTGGGTTTTTCACATGTCCGCCCATAAATCCTGAGATGACCTCTTTTACGCCATCAAGCTTTTGCAAATAGTACTCGACTCCCCAAAAACAGCCGCCCGCAAAATAGGCGTAAGAGAGGTTTTTATCTTTAATGTCAGGCTTTTTTACAAGGTTGAGAGAGATAGAGTTGACGCAGTGTCTTGTATTTTTTGCCGTAAACCCTTCTCCTTCAAAAACATGACCCAGATGAGCTCCGCAGTTGGCACAGACTATCTCAACTCTTCTGCCGTCCGCATCAGGAATTCTCTTGATGGCGCCCTCAATGGCATCATCAAAACTCGGCCATCCGGTGCCTGAGTCAAACTTTGCGCTCGAATCAAAAAGCGGTGCATCGCAGATCTTGCAGGTATAGATACCTCTTGATTTTTCATTTGTGTATTTACCCACAAAAGGTCTCTCTGTACCTTTATGAAGAAGCACGTTCTTCTCTTCCTCGCTAAGCTGTTCTATCTTTTTTGTCCATGGTTTAAAATCAGATGCATTCATTGTTGTAATTATAAGCATGAAAAATATAAAAATTTTCACACATTGCTCCTTATAATATTTTTGAAATATTATAAGCAATATAAATTTATTGCAATATAGTATATTTTTGTGCTGATAATTTATAAAGTTAGTTTTATATTAAGGGCACTTCTAAAAACCCTTACAATTTTTGCTTTAAGAGATTTTGTGTATATCGAGGCGACACGAAGAGTCATAGCTAAAGCTACGGCGATGAGAGGCAACGAAGATAGGCACAAAATCTATAAAGCCCGAAGGGAAGGCAACTTTTTAACTATTTTATCGTCAGATTTCTTACTCTTAGCTACGGCTAGGAGCTTCAAAATCTTCCTCAAACTAGTTTAAAAATTTGCTCTTCAAAAATCAGCAAAGAGTTTTTAGAGGTGCCCTTAATCTTTATCATGAAGTATCTTATCCAATGTGGAAAATACATCATCACTGCTTTTTTCCATCTCGTCAAAAGCACTTTGTAATATTTTTATATCAATATTGCTTTTGCTCATCAAGTCAAAGATCTTACGGGTACTCTCATGTACGATACTGTGTGGAACTTCTAGTTTGCTGTAATTTGAAGTATCGGCAAAGTTTGCTTTGCCTTCGCCTTCATAGTACCATTTGCCTAAACGGCAGTTATGATGGTCAACAAATTTGAACTGTTCTTGCTTTGTTGCAACGGAATAGTATGTGTTTACTTTCCAGAGTATATGGTCAAGTTTTGCCAGAGACATAAAAACCCTATCCGCCGTAAAGCCCATGCTGAGAAAAGACTCTTTCATCTCCGCAGAGTCACGTACAAGACAGTCGTTTAGTTTGATTATTAGGTTATTTGAATCTGATATGCCGTCTTGTATCTTTTTGGATTCATTTGAGATGCTCTCAACATCCTGCTTCATAGACTGAAGAGAAATATTTATCTCACTTACTGCTTTGTCCGTTCTGTCTGCAAGTTTTCTCACCTCGTCTGCAACAACCGCAAAACCTCGTCCGTGTTCGCCTGCTCTTGCCGCTTCAATTGCCGCGTTAAGAGCCAGCAAATTCGTTTGATCGCTTATATCTTTGATAAGCGATAAGATACTGACTATATCATTGGTTCTTTCTGCCAGGCCGCTAACGGTAGACATGGAACTCGCTGAAAGTTCATTCAGATCATCAAGGTTGGTAACTGTATCAGAGATGTGATGTCCAATCCTCTCTATGCTGTTTACAAGCTCATCTGTTTTGCTTAAACTGTTTTTGGAGGCATTTACAGATTCAGCCATATTGCTTTGAATATCGATAATATTTGCCCTTAGATGTTCATTTTGTGATTTCATCAATACATCGGCAATGTTATCTTTGGGCGCTGATTTTATTTTAGATAACTCTTCTTCAAGTTGTAAGATTCTATTTTTATATTCGTTGTTAGTATTGTTAAGCAGGACTATCTCATCTTCAAGTATTTTATAATCATTTAACGATGTGCCAAATTTTTTTAAAAACCACACGAAAACAACCTTTAATTCATAAATATCTAACAATATCATTTTTACTTTATCACAAAATAAATTTTATAGATATCATTAGATTTATGGAAGTATAAAAGAACAGTGTAAAATAGTACTTTACACTATCTTTACATATTTTTTACAAACTAAACAAATAGCATTATTCCGGCATTCAAATGAACAAGCAGTATAAAATATAATCAAACTATTCTAAATTTATGAAATCAAAATCTTCATAAAGATATAATCCTATTACTAAATTTTTAGGAAGATGAGATGAACAGAAAAAAGATATATAATCCTGAATCAAAAGAGAATGTAAACGAGAGAAGAATATTCGGCGGCAATCCGACAGGTATATTTGAACTAAACGATATCAAGTACCAGTGGGCATACAATCTTTGGGAGATGATGTTAAACAACACATGGTTTCCAAAAGAGGTCGATATGACGCGTGACGTCAGTGATTATAAGCAGATAACGGATGTAGAAAAAGCTGCTTACGACAAAGCTCTTTCACAACTGATCTTTATGGACTCTCTTCAAACAAACAACATTATGGACAATATAAATCCCTACGTGACATCTCCTGAGATCAACCTTATCTTGGTTCGTCAGGCTTACGAAGAGGCGCTTCACTCACAAAGCTACGCCGTAATGGTTGACAGCATCTCCGTAAACTCCAAAGAGATATATGATCTCTGGCGCCGCGATATGATGCTAAAGAGCAAAAATGACGCAATAGCTGCGGTTTATGATGAGCTCTCAAAAAATCCGACAGAACATAATTTCGTAAAAGCGTGTTTTGCGAACCAGATCTTAGAGGGTATCTATTTTTACAGCGGATTTGCGTACATCTATACGCTTGCAAGAAGCGGCAAGATGCTTGGTTCTGCTCAGATGATAAGATTCATCCAAAGAGACGAGGTGACTCACCTTGTTCTTTTTCAAAACCTTATAAATTCACTTAGAAAAGAGAGACCTGATCTTTTTACCGAGCAGTTAAAAAGCGAGGTTATAGAGATGTTTAAAGAGGCGGTCAGACTTGAATCCGACTGGGGAAAATATATTACCGGCGGACAGGTACTGGGTCTTACAGATGCGATAATAGAGCAGTATATCAAGTATTTGGCGGATGACAGACTTGCAAGTGTGGGCTTTGCTAAACTTTACAATGTTACCAACCCTATAAAATGGGTCGATGATTTCTCAAAGTTCAATGACCAGAAGACAAACTTTTTTGAAGGAACGGTCGCAAACTACTCAAAAGGAAGCTTAAGCTTTGACGACGACTTCTAAGCAGGGCGGATACAAGCTCTGCTCACTTCTTTTTGAAACCACGAAAAACTACGAAGCCAATCTGCAAAAACTTTTAGATCTGGTAAATGAAAGAGACAAAAGATCCCTTATCGTTGCTCCTGAGGTCTGTTTAACGGGCTTTGACTATGAAAATTACGATGAAGCAGTAGAGTTTTCACACAGAGCGGATGAGGAGCTTAAAAAAGCATCTGAGGATAAGATAATAATCCTTACAATGCTTGAGAGAAGAGGCGAAGAGGTCTTTAACTTTGCCAAGATATTTCATAACGGAGAGATCGTCTATGAGAGAGCAAAGGCTAAGCTGTTTCGTTTCGGCGACGAGCATAAATATATGTCGGAGGGAAGTGCAGACGATATTAAGATCGTTGAGATCGATGGCATAAAAATAGGCATCCTGATCTGCTTTGAGCTGCGTTTTAAAGAGTTCTGGCAGAAGCTGGAGGGGTGTGACGTTATAGCGGCTCCCTCATGGTGGGGAGTTTTAAGAACAGAACACTTTAAGATCATAACCAGGGCACTGGCTGTTATAAACCAGTGCTATGTGGTCGCAAGCGATTCGCAAAACGACGAATGTACCAAGATGAGCGGCATAATAACTCCTCACGGCGAAGAAGAGAGAAATGAGAATAGCGCTTGCTTGGAGATAGAGTACAACAAAAACGAGATAATAAAAATGAGAAGATATATGGATGTCGGCATTGGATAGAATAACAGCAACAAAGACAGCAAAACTGGCCGAGGAGTGCCACAAGAAGTTCTCTTTGAGCGAGAGTGTAAAGAGTGCTATTGCAAAAACCAACAGAGAGGAGTTCGTTCCGGCAGGATTTAGACACAATGCCTACAAACTTGATGCTCTGCCGATGGGCTCTGCACAGTGGATAAGCTCCCCTTTGACGGTTGCGAAGATGACGGAGTATTTAGAGCCAAAAGGTGCGGACAGGGTTTTGGAGATAGGGTGCGGAAGCGGCTATCAAGCGGCAGTTTTGTCGCATCTTTTTCGTGGAGTTTTTACGATCGAGAGGATCGAGCCGCTTATACTTGAAGCAAAATCACGTTTTAGAAAACTCGGCATAGGCAATATCCATACGCGTCTGGATGATGGACAAAACGGCTGGGCACAGTATGCTCCCTATGACAGGATCCTCTTCTCGGCAACTGCAAAAGAGATACCGCAGAAGCTTTTTGAGCAGCTAGGTGAGGGAGGAGTTTTGATCGCTCCTATGCAGGTCGGCTCAAAGCAGATAATAACACGTTTTAAAAAGAGTGGAAGTTCTCTGAAAAAAGAGGAGCTCGAAGAGTGTGATTTTGTTCCGATTTTAGACGGAGTTCAGAAGTGACTCTAAGCTTATTGTTGTAAAATAGTATGAATACAAAGCAGGATAGATCTATGGAAGAGATGTACGGTATCAAATACTCAAAGCCAGAAGTTGTTTTAATGCAAGAGACAGGTATAGGAGTGGCTGAAGCTGCTGCTAGAACCTGTTACGACTCGTTTGCGAACAGTGAAAATGAGGCGATAAAATATATCGAGACTCATATGCCAGATAACGAGACCTGCTCTAAGATCAACGAGATTGAGGAGTCAAATCTGCTACATGATCTGGCATGGACACATTTTCATCACTCTATTTTAGAGCATGCAAATCTCAGTTTTCTTATAAGAGGAACAAGCAGAGGGGTGCTTCAAGAGCATGCACGCCACCGCATACAGGCTATAAGCGTGAGAAGTACGCGCTATACTATGAGCTCTGTCATCAATGCCTTTGTCGCTTCGCAGACGGCAGAAGATAGAGAGTTTTTTATAGAAAAAGTTTTGAGCTTCGATATGTTCGTAACTTGCGATGAAGAGTACAACAGAATCGAGATAGGCGCGATTTACGATAAGTTAAAGTATCAGTCAAAAACTCTAGATAACTTTAACGAGATCGCCGTGGCAAAAAGCTCGCTGCCGCTTCTAGATGAGCTAAAAGGGAACCCTAAGGCACTCTTTGAAGCACTTGAAGCTGGAAAAAAGAAGCGCAATGTCGGAGATGCGTTCAAGCATATCATAACCGACAACGTAAAGGTCGATATGGTGGTGACATTTAATCTCCGCAGTCTGAAAAACTATCTCACGCTTAGAGACAGCGGCGCTGCATATTTTCAGATAAGATGGCTTGCTCAGGAGATGATGAGAAAGACACCGTCAAAATATTTAGATCTAATAATTAAAAAAGGTTGAGTTCATGTGGAAATATATTTTAGTAGCGAGTTTTATCTTTAGCGGATGTTCATATTTTGAGTTTAACGCTGCAATGTGTGAAAACATCGGACCAAATGACGACCCTCAGATGATCGAGGAGTGCAGAAACTATAATGAGGAAGAGGCGCAAAAAGCATTTGACAACACAAAATCAAAACCTGCAAGCGATGAAGAGATAATAGAGTTTAAAAAATAGTATAGGAGAGATAATGAGCATAGAAAAAGAGTTAGAGGCAAGAAGCGGCGGCGTATGTGAGCTTTGCGGAAGCAGTGAGGGGCTTAGCGCCTTAGAAGTAGCACCTTCGGACGGAAGTTCTGAGCAGTCGATATATGTGTGCGCAACATGTAAAGAGCAGATACAAAACCCGGATAAGATGGACGAGACACACTTTAACTGCCTAAATGACAGTATGTGGAGCGAAGTTCCTGCAGTTGCAGTTATGTCATACAGACTTCTAAAAGCTCTTGGAAGAGAAGATCTTGTTGATATGATGTATATGGAAGATGATGTCAAAAGCTGGGCAGAGGCAGGTTTGAGCAGCGCATCTGAGAATGTAGTTGTAAGAGACTCAAACGGAGTCGTTTTAAATGCGGGTGACAGCGTTGTTATCATTAAGGATTTGGATGTCAAAGGTGCAGGCTTTACTGCAAAGAGAGGCACTACGGTCAGAAATATAACGATCCCTCATGATGTTGCAGACCATATAGAGGGGCGCGTAAACGGGACAAAGATCTACCTAAAAACAGAGTTTTTGAAAAAAGCGTGATCTGCTCTGTGGCGGCAGGCTTTATATAAAAGGCATATATGAACTCTTTAAAATCAGTAGCCCTGAATATATCGATACCGCTTTTTATATCTTTAACATTCGCATTTATAGCATACTACGAAGCGAAGATACCCGAGATCATCTTTGATCTGGTTCCATACCTTTTTTATGCAATAAGCGCACTTATCTTATGGGTTTCATGGCACTTTAACCGAAACAGATTTATATTTATAGTTATACCTCTGTTGTTGATAAATCTCGGATTTGAGTATCTGGGTGCAAAAAAAGCGACAGATCTTTTTTTATACGCCTCTTTGCTCTATCCTCTCCATCTTCTTCTGTTTTTATCTCTAAGAGAGAGAGGGCTCTTCTCGATCTGGGGTATCTTAAAGATAGTGTTCTTTTTGCTTGAGATAGGAGCCGTAGCGTACTTCGTGGCCTATCCAAACGATGCTTTGACAGCTCTATTAAAGAGCAAGCTTTTTGCCGCATCTTTTTATCCGCTGCAGGATATCTCCGTTGCGGTAGGAATATTTGTGCTCTTTATAATGGGCGCGCTTTTGCTCTTTAACAGGTATCTGATCTACAACGGTTCATTTTTTATAATTACCGTTACCTTTTATGCGGGATTTTACTTTATAAAAACAGCTCATGCTTATGAGCTCTCAATGCTCTCGATCGGTATAATAATTTTTATTTTGCTCATAAGAGAGTCCTATCGCCTGGCTTTTTACGATGAATTGACCTCCCTTCCCGGAAGAAGAGCGCTTGTTGAAGATATGGCAAAACTGGGAATGAAGTACTCGCTTGCTATGATAGACATCGACCATTTTAAGAAGTTTAACGACACATACGGACATGATACCGGCGATGAGGTCTTAAAGATGGTCGCCTCAAGACTCGCAAACGTGGGTGGAGGCGGAAAAGCCTACAGATACGGAGGGGAAGAGTTTGTTCTTCTTTTCCCTTCAAAAGATGCAGATGAGTCATATACCCATACGGATATTTTAAGAGATACTATCGCAAAGAGCCCCTTTACCATCAGAAACAAGAAGGGCTCTAAGACGATATATATAAACATCTCATCGGGAATAGTGCAAAAAAGCTCAAGTGACAGAGACCCGTTCGCTGTTATGAAGAGAGCCGACAATGCCTTATACAAGGCAAAGAAAGCGGGAAGAAACCAAGTTATAAAAGCTTAAAAAAGAGGTAGAAAATGGAAGCACATTATAGATTTTACGAGATAGACAAAGATTTTAGAAACCCATATGCGAGGGATAGAGACAGAGTTATTCACTCGGGAAGTTTTAGAAAACTGGAGTATAAAACGCAGGTTTTTTTAAATCAGGAGGGGGACTTTTTTCGCACGCGCCTGACCCACTCCATTGAGGTCTCGCAGATCGCCCGCTCTATAACTTCCCACTTGGGGCTAAACGAGTCGCTTGCCGAAGCGATAGCTCTTTCTCATGATCTAGGGCACACGCCGTTTGGGCATATCGGCGGAGATACACTTGATGAGTGTTTGAAGCGTGACGGATTCGGTAACGGTTTTGAGCACAATTTTCAAAGCTTCAGAGTTGTCTCATCGCTTGAGAAGAGGTACAACGGATTTAACGGTCTGAATCTTACTTTTGCTACTCTTGAGGGGATACTTAAGCACTCATACCCGTACAAGAAAAGTTTTCTTCCTCCTGTCATAGATGAGCAGTTCAATTTGGATACCCATCCGAGCATCGAAGCTATGGTAGTTGACCGCGCAGATGAGATAGCCTATATTACCCATGATATAGATGACGGCGTAAATTCTGGATTGATAAGTTTTGATGACCTGCAAGAGAGCGAGTTGATAAAAGAGATACTAGAGAAAGTAAAAAACGAAGGTGTAGAAGAGTGTGATGATGAGATGTTCAGATACCGCTTCGTCTCACACCTTATAAACCATCTTGTCTATTCGCTTATAGAGTACTCAAAAGATAGGGTAGATAACTCCAAGATACTATGTGCGACAGTTGATAGCAAAACAGAGCTCCCTATCGGTTTTGAGCCGAAACTAGAGACCGAGATAAAAAAACTCAAAAAAATACTCTTCTCAAAACTCTACCAGCACAAAGACATAATGGTAAAGATGTTTGCCGGAAAACAGGCTATACGCGGTCTTTACAGCGGGTTGAACGAAGAGCCGAAGATGCTGCCTGCATTTTATCGCGCTCAGCTCTCAAGCAGAAACAAACATAGGGTTATAGCCGACTATATAGCTTCAATGAGCGATAGACACGCGTTGTCGTTTTATAATGAGATGTACGGGAAGTTGTAGTTTGTAGAAGATTGAAAAAATATAAGCCCGAAGGCTTATATTAGAGGCGTGATTCGTAACGTCTCATCATATAAAGACGTTTAAGCATTTTCTTACGAGACGCAATTTTGAACTTCTTACGCTTTTCAGTTTCCGTTTCGTGGAAACGGCGAGCACGAGCTTCTGTAACGATTAAGTTACGGTCAGTCTGCTTCTTGAAACGGCGGTAAGCTGCATCAAAGTTATCGTCACTGCGTAGTACGATACCTGGCATATCACATCACCCACTTTCTGTAAAATTTGAAATCGAATTGTATCATAAATATCTTCAAATAAGATTTTCTTTTGTAAAAACAGTGATTTTTCTATTAAAATTGATACAAGTCAATGAGTCAAATTTCTAAATCAGATAAAATTCATCCGATTTAGAAATTAAGAGCGTAATGCGTTCTTTCCAGAGGTTGCTGAATGAAATAGATTCATTTTAGCCGTTTGCAGCGTTGGGTGTCCACCAAGCTTAGAGTGTTGCTTATCGCAATGCCGAAGTCAAATACTCAGATTGATGTACCGGATCATAAGAGTAGAGATATTTACCGATATCTCAAATTTTATTTCTCCTTCTAAAATAGGTCGTAGAGTGACCTATTTTAGTGATTTGCACATAATTTTCCAAACTCCTTTTAACTAACATTTTTGTATAATTTACTTATGATTACCCAAGACTCCATAGAAGCCCTGAAGGCGCGCCTTGACATTGTTGATGTAGTAGGCTCATACGTAGAACTTAGAAAAGCGGGTGCGAACTATAAAGCTCCATGTCCTTTTCATGATGAAAAAACCGCTTCGTTCGTAGTAAGCCCTGCAAAGCAGATATATCACTGTTTTGGATGCGGTGCGGGCGGTGACAGCATCAAGTTTGTTATGGAGCATGAAAAACTAAATTATCCGGAAGCTTTGGAGAAACTTGCCTCTTCATACAACTTCTCTCTCTCATACAGCGAGGGCAAAAGAGACAGGCCTCGCTCGCAGTTTATGGAGAAGATAAGCAGCTGGTATCAATATCTGCTCACAAACAACAAGACGGCACTCTCATATTTAAAAGAGCGCGGCATCTATGACAGCAGTATGGAGAAGTTCTCCATAGGTTACGCACCAGACTCGAACAGCACTATTAACTACATAAAATCCCAGTTTTTAAATATGGGTGAAGCCATAGAGATGGGTGTTGTGGGGAGTGACGGGGCAAAGAGCTATGCAAGATTCATTGAGCGCATAATATTTCCTATACACTCCGCAAACGGTACTATAGTCGGTTTTGGAGGCAGAACGATAACGGGACATCAGGCAAAGTACGTAAACTCACCAGAGACTCCCTACTTTAATAAATCACGCCTTCTCTACGCTTACCATCTTGCAAAGCAGAGCATACATAAAACAAAACAGATCATAATAACAGAGGGGTATCTTGATGTTATCATGCTGCATCAGGCAGGGTTTGACAATGCCGTAGCAACACTGGGTACGGCACTAACACCTGAACATCTTCCGCTTTTAAGAAAGGGCGAGCCTGATATCGTAATGGCGTATGACGGTGACAAAGCCGGGCGTGCGGCGGCACTTAAGGCATCAAAACTATTGAGTGCCGGCGGCTTTAGCGGAGGGGTCGTTATATTCAGCGAAGGCGTTGACCCTGCGGACATGGTAAAAAAAGGCGCTCTAGAGGAGCTCTCGGAGATGTTTAGGACACCTCAGCCATTTATCGAGTTCGTGTTAGATGAGATCATATCCCTTTACAATCTTCGTGACCCAAAATCAAAAGAGCTCTGTATGCAAGAGGCTATAGGTTATCTTAAAACACTCTCCGCCATGCTTCAGGACAGATATAAAACATATTTGGCGCAAAGACTCGGCATAAACCCCTCTTTTGTAAAACTGACTAACCAGACTAACACTAACTATAACAAACCTGTTGATGACAGAAGCCGCCATAAAGATATGTGGGAGCTCACACTTATCAAAACCGTATTGGAGCATCCAGAGTTTATAGATCAGATACTAGATGTGCTGGATCCGTCGCTTCTGCAGTTTCACTCATATGAGTTTGCTCTCTCGCTTAGAGGAAAGTTTGATGACCCGGCATTAATGGCCATCTCTGTTGATGAGCAGATAAAACCTCTTAAAGATGAGGTCTCTCTTAAGGCGGAGCTGATCGCATTTTTAAAAAAACATTATGAGAGGGAGTATAAGAAGGTAAATATGCAAAAGGACATCTCTTTTGAACAGAAGGCCTTTTTTATACGCAAGTACAGAGGGATAATCTCGCAACTCCAAAGAGGCGAGCTTGTAGCCTTTAAGAGCTAGGCTCTTCGCTCTTTTTCTCTTTGCGCTCTTTGATGGGAATTACTCTTCCTACGCTTTTAGGAGCTGGGGCATCTTTTGGCTTTCCGTCATAACGGTGATTTCTCTCTCCGCTTTTGCCTGAGAATTTCGCTTTGCCGTTCTCGTCTTTGCCTAAAAATTTATTTGGTTTTTTATCAGACTTTGCAAATTTGTTGAACTTCTTATCTTTGTTCTCTTCATCTCTTTTAGGTTTGTCATACTTTGGTTTGTCAAATACTTTGCGCTCCAGTTTTTCACCATCTTTTTTAGGTCTGTCATATTTGGGTTTGTCAAACTTCTTTTTTTCATATTTTGGTTTTTCATTTGCTTCGGGATTAAAAGCGTACTCTCTTTTTTGAGCAGGTTTTGGAGCTATCTTCATCTTCTGCTCTTCATACTCAAACCCCTCAACGATCTCCTGTCTTATAACTCTTTTAAGAAGAGTCTCTATCGGATAGAGCTCTTTTTGTTCACTTACATCAAGCAATATCGCAGCACCCTCAGTAGCTTTTGCTATTCTTGCCAAGTATGTTAAAGGATCTTGCGGCAGATCGTAACTGATAAGGAGTTCGCATTTTAATTCAGGCATCTTTGATAGCTCTTCATCGTTAAAAACTTTAATATTGTCATTGTTAAGTGCTTCTATTATTAAAGCGCTGTTTTGAGCTGTCGCAACTAAAATATCGAGCTTTGCATTTTGTTCTATCAGCAAGTTAAGAAGCGATATTTTTTTGTCGCTGGGACACGGATGAACACGGTGTTTGTTGTGTTTTAGAGTTATTTGATTGATTGGCATAAGATGTCCTGCGAGGGTTTTTAAAATTTAGTTGGTATTATATCTCACATTAGCATAAATTATGCTATTATGTATTAATATTAAATTCAGGAATACAATGTCATTTAGCACGTTAGGTTTATCAGCTCCTTTACTAAAAGCTGTCAAAGAACAAGGGTATAGTGAGCCCACACCCATCCAAAAACAAGCAATCCCGGTCATTTTAAGCAAAAAAGATATTTTAGCAGGCGCTCAAACAGGAACCGGCAAGACCGCAGGTTTTACACTGCCTCTGCTTGAACTACTAAGCAGCACAAAACCCGCAAAGCAAAAACAGAGCATAAGAGCGCTTATTTTAACTCCTACAAGAGAGTTGGCGGCACAGGTCGGCGAGAGCGTCGAGCTTTACGGAAAGTATCTTCCTTTTAAATCGGCGGTTATATTCGGGGGAGTCAAGATAAATCCTCAGTTGGTAAAGCTGAAAAAAGGGGTTGATATAGTTATCGCAACTCCAGGAAGACTTTTGGACCATATATCCCAAAAGAGTATCGACTTAAGAGATGTTGAGTTTCTCATACTCGACGAAGCAGACAGAATGCTCGATATGGGTTTTATAAACGATATCAAAAAGATATTGGCAATTCTTCCAAAACAGAAGCAGACACTTCTCTTTTCTGCTACCTACTCTGATGAGATCAAAAAACTCTCAGACAAACTGCTCAACTCTCCTGTACTAATAGAGGTTGCGCGTCCAAACAGAGCTTCAGAGATCGTAAAACAGATAGTCTACCCTGTTGACAGAGAGCGCAAGCGTGAGCTTTTGACCCATCTTATAAACGAGGGAAAATGGAAGCAGGTTCTAGTTTTTACCAGAACAAAGCATGGAGCCAACCGTCTGAGCGGTCAGCTTGAAAAAGATGGCATAACCGCCGTTGCCATACACGGGAACAAGAGCCAAAACGCAAGAACAAAAGCACTAGCTGATTTTAAAGCGGGCGAGGTGAGAGTTTTGGTCGCGACAGATATTGCGGCAAGAGGAATAGATATTGACCAGCTTCCGCATGTTATAAACTACGAACTTCCAAACGTCTCAGAGGATTATGTCCACAGAATTGGGCGAACAGGACGTGCGGGTAATGAGGGGGAAGCGATCTCTCTTGTCTGCATAGATGAGCAAGAGTACTTGGCAAATATAGAGAAGCTGATAAAAAAAGATATCCAAAAGGTGTGGCTAAAAGATTTCAAGCCTGACCCAAGCATTAAAGCCGAGCCGATAAACAGAGGCGGCAACAGAGGTCAGAGGGGTCAAAAAACTTCAGCTAAACCGCAAAGCAGCAAGTCGCCCCAAGGTTCGTCAAGAGGCTCCTCTGGCAGAAGAAGAGATAAGTAGTGTATAATTCTATAAAATAAACTATCAATTTTAGAAGGAAAAAGATGAAAGCAGTCGCACTATTTAGCGGTGGATTAGATTCAACTTTAGCGATGAAACTTATAATAGACCAGGGAGTGGATGTTGTAGCCCTAAATATCAACACCGGTTTTGGAAGCACTAAAGATCGACTAGAACATATGCAAAATATGTGCGCTCAGGTCGGTGCAGAGCTTAAGATAGTCGATATAGAGAGCGAGTTTTTGCAAGATGTACTTTTTGACCCAAAACATGGTTACGGTAAAAATTTCAACCCGTGCATAGATTGCCATGCAAAGATGTTCGCGGTCGCAAAAAGGGTTATGGAGGCTGAGGGAGCCTCATTTTTAATAAGCGGTGAAGTTTTAGGGCAGCGTCCTATGAGCCAAAATAAGGATGCGCTTCAAACCGTACTGAATGAGAGCAACTGTGAGGGACTGCTGCTTCGCCCGCTCTCCGCAAAGGCGCTGGATCCGACTATTGCTGAGATAGAGGGGTGGGTAGATAGAGAAAAACTTGAAGGCATTAGCGGAAGAAGCCGTGACAGACAGCTCGAACTTGTAAAAGAGATAGGGCTTGAAGACTTTGAAAGCCCAGGTGGAGGCTGTCTTTTGACGGATGAGAACTTTGCAAAGAAGATGTTTGATTTTATAAAATATGACACTTTTGAAGTAAAAGATATACCGGTTATGAAATTTGGGCGTCATCTAAGACTTCCAGACGGCGCGAAGCTGGTTGTGGGAAGAAACAAAGATGAGAACGCACATCTGCAAAATATACAGAATGATAAATATTACCACATAAAAACTATCGGCTTGCCGGGTCCGCACTCTCTTCTTAGCAAAAATGCGACTAAAGAAGACAAAGAGCTTGCGGCAAGAATAATTCTGACATACTGCAAAACCCAAGAGAACAAAACATATACGCTTAGCTTTAACGAAGAGGAGTTAAAAGCGGTGCCGTTTGATTCAAGGGATGAGCTAAAGCCGTATACGATAATGTGATTTTTGGATATACTGTAGAAAATTTTAAATTTGGAGCGATAGATGGCGGGGATACATTTTGGATTTGACAACTTTAGACAACTTCTTGATCTTAGCATAGGATTGGCCGAGAGGCTTGATGAGAACCGTGCCGAGAGTTTTACCCTTTTGTATTGCGACTTTTCGTCGGTTGAAGCTTCTGTTATAAAAAGCTCTTTGGAGCAGATACTTAGAAATTCTGATGCTATTGTACATAACGGTTCAGACTACTTTTTTCTGCTTCCATACACGGACAAATACGGAGCCAGGATCGTTAAAGATATGTTTGAGGAGTTCTTTGCCAGAGATCTAAACAACTCTATGGTAAGTTATCCTGTGGACGGAGAGAGTTCAAGAGCACTTGTTGAAGAGCTTGCAAACAACATAAGCGCCACATACAAAAAAGATCTTAAATGTCTTGAGGATTTCAATCTTTACTAAAACCGTACTCCCTTGAGTTTTTGTAAAACTCAAGGGCTTCTGATATCTTCTGCTCTTTGTAGACCTTTTTATCACACACATACCTGCATTTTATTTTACTGTTGTTTCCGGCCATAACGTTTAGCTCACTCTTTTTTGTCTCATAGGCAGACATATCAAAGCTGTGTCTCTTTGATTCAAAAGGGCTGCCGGCAATCAACAGTATCGGAAATAGTAGTATCTGTAGTTTCATAATCCAAAATTATAGCTATATTTTTTTAATATTTTCAGGTGTGGAATAATTTGTGCTATCTCTTTTAAAAATCTATGATTATAAAGGTGGTGCAAAGTGATACTCTTAGATGGCAAAAGTAAAAACAGCTCATCGTCACCGCTGGCTTTAGTTACTCCCAAAAATGAAAAGGGGATCTCTTTTTCGGATCTTCTAAAGGGCGTTAGTGAAAAGAGAGATACCAAAGGCGTTCAAAACGGCTCTTTAATTCTCTCTCTGGGAGCTGAAGCAAAGAGCGTTAAGCCTCTGCAGGTTGATCTAAAAGCACAAAACAGCATCAGTCTAAAGAGCGGTGATGATTTAACTCTCTTGCAAGATGACGAGGAGCTATCGGCACTCAATCCCAAACTCCTCTCTTCGCTTACAAAAGAGGAGATGAAAGCACTCAGCATAGAAGCAAAAAACTATCTAAAAGAGCAGATACAAAACAGCGACGGTTATAAAAAAGCTCAGATAAAAGAGCTTCCAAAGACTCTTGGCGGACTGGTGGAAGTTGCTAAAAAGTTTGATATAGATATAAGCAAGATAAGTTTTGAGGAGTTAAAGGGCGCAGTTAAAGATAATGCAAACCTAAAAGATGTGCGCTCAGAGATCGTAAAAGAGATCGCATCCGCAAATACTCAAGCTTCTCAAAAAGAGCCGACTCAAGAGACATCCCCAAAAGAGACGGCATTGCAAGCGAATGAAAACTCTAAGAAAGATGCTCATAAGGAAGTACGTCAAGAGATGCCAAAAGAGGCTCTAAAAGAGGCATTGACTCAAACAAAAGAGACGACAACATCATCCAAAAATATAGATTCTAAAGAAAAAGATGCACAAAGAGCAGCTGCAAATGCACAGGCAGCCCAGACTCAAGCTTCCCAAGAGATAAGCAAAGACGAGAAGTTCACACAGGTGCAAAAAGAGGTAAAAGAGACACCTCTGTTTAAGGCGCAAACTCCGCAGCAGCATGCGACAACAGAGCAGATAGTTCAGGTTAAGGCAAACACTGCGCATAATAAAACGGAAGAAAAAACTCCTAAGACAAAAGCGGATGAAACGCTCAAACTTCTTCTTCGTGAAGATAAGCCATCTCTAAACAGTTTGGCGCTTACTGCTGATTTTTCCGTGGCTACCGCCAAAGTGATAGCGCCAAATCCTACACAAGACGGCATTAAAACGCTTGAGCAGCTTCTTGGTGGAGACTCTGCCCCTTCTGAGCAGAGCACTTCTTCTGCAAAAACAGAACAATTGAGTACCCACAAAGCCGATAGTTTTGAAGTTAAGCTAAATGAAGCAAAACAGATGATCAAGTATCTTTCCAACGATGTGAAAAACGCGATCGATGATTACAGATCACCCTTTACAAGAGTTAAGATCCAGTTAAATCCTGCTCACCTCGGAGAGGTTGACCTGACGGTAGTGCAAAGAGGTAAAAACCTGCATGTCAACATCAGCTCAAATAACGTTGCTGTAAATACTTTGGCAATGAATGCAAACGAGTTAAGAGTGCAGCTAAACAACAGTGGAATAAATAATGCTACATTGAATTTCAGTGACGGCTCGCAAAGCGGCGATACCAATGCTGGTGGCGGACATCAGCAGAGACAAAATGAGCAGAGAGCTCATGAAGAGTATAGCTATTTTGAGAACGAAGAGATACACGAAGAGACACTAAGCTCCCTGGAGATCGTGGTCCCTAGATACATATAGATAAAATCTGCCTCTAATGAGACAGGTTTCAAACTTATGAAATAAATTAAGGAGTTAATTATGGCAATTACATCAACAGGCTTAAATGCCGCTACAAATGCGGAGTATACAGCTCCTACAACGGTTGAAGACAAGTCGGTTTTAGGCAAAGACGATTTTATGACCCTTTTGTTGGTTGAGCTTCAAAATCAAGATCCTACAGAGCCAATGGACAGTGAAAAGATATTATCGCAAACCTCACAGCTTGCAACGCTTGAGGCTACTGAAAATACCAATAAAGCACTCTCTGACTTGGCTGCATCGCTGGGTAACTCACAGCAGTTCAGCACGATAGCGGCAATAGGAAAAACGGCTGATACAGGGAGCAATGCAATCGTATTGGACGAGGGAAGCGAGACAACTTTTGAGATATATTTCCCAGATGACATAGAGCAGGGAAGCGTTGAGATACTTGACGTAAACGGAAATATAATAAAAACACTTGACGTAGGCACAAATCCTAAAGGTGTTTACCAATTTACGTGGGACGGAACGGACAAGAGCGGTAACGCGGTAGATAGCGGAATATACTACTCAACCGCTTCATATAAAAATCCAAACGGCGATGATCTTACGACAAGAGTCGGGGCATATCCTATAGAATCAGTTAAGTTTGAGGGCAATGAAGCATACTTTAAAGTAGGCTCAAGTTACATAGCTCTCTCGGACGTAAAAGAGATTTATTAACAATAGAGGTACACCAAGATGATGAGTCAGGCTTTTTATACGGGTATAAACGGGATTAAAGCCCATCAGTACGGGATTGATGTTATCTCCGATAACTTATCGAATATCAGCACTAACGGCTTTCGCGGCTATACGACAGAGTTCTCATCACTTTTTGAAGAGGCTCTGGTTACTGCTTCATCATTCTCAAATGCCGGTAGCGGTGTAGGTATAGGAACAAAATTAAATGCAGTTGCTATGAATGAGAGTCAGGGTGTTTTTAAACTAAGCGACAGAAGTACCGACTTGGCGATCATGGGTGATGGCTGGTTTGGTATTCAAGCAGAAGGCAAGCCTCTCTATACACGTGATGGCGCTTTTACGTTCGATAAAAACAGAGACCTGGTCACAAATGACGGGTACTATGTCCTAGGAACAATGGGAAACAATATAAATGACGGAGTTTTGACACAGCAGCTAGCCGAGGTGGAACTCGGAGCCGTAAATACTCAGCAAAAACTTCAATTTCCAGAAGATCTTATTTTTCCTGTTCAGCCTACGACAGAAGCTAGTTTTTACGGTAATTTGACCGCACTGGATGAGACAAGAGTTATAAGCGCCGGGATCATAGATGCCCAAAACAACAGAAACAATTTAAGACTTGAGTTTACAAAGAGCGTCCCTCAGGTATCTCCCGGGTCACAGTGGGATATAACTGCAACCGTTGAGAATCTAGAGGGCACTGAAGTTTATACAACAAACAGCGGAAGAGTCACTTTTGATGCCGCGGGCGCTCTGCTCACCAACACTCTTACATCAATTAACAACAACGGGACAAATGTAGCGATCAATCTTGGAAGCGGATACGACGGTGTTATAGCTATGGGAGACAAGTTTAGCAGCTCAAGTTCTGCAAACGGTCTTGAGGCAGGTGATCTTCTGGGTTACGACATCAACAAAAATGCCGAAGTGGTAGCTACTTTTTCAAACGGAATGCAGAGCGCGGTCGGAATGATCGCAGTATACCATTTCCAAAACGACAGAGGGCTTGAGCGTATTAACGGTGCAAGGTTTGCTGAGTCGCAAAATAGCGGAAGACCGATATTTTTTCAAGATGAGAACGGCAAAAGTATTATAGGAACCGATATTACAAATTTCAAACTTGAGGGTTCAAACGTCAGGATGGAAGTAGGTCTTACAGAGATAATAGTTATGCAAAGATCGTACGACGCAAACTCAAAATCTATCACGACTGCCGATGAGATGCTCCAAAAAGCATTGAGTATGGATGCATAATAAAGTTGGAACATTAAATGCTAATTATTCTTACTAATAAAAATAATTTCGCCTCTTTCGAGGCAGGCGAGAGTGCCGATACGGCTAGCGCGGTCAAAGGGAGTTCTTCTTGCTTTGGCGTTAACTACTTAATAACAAAGGATTTAAGATGTTAAAATCACTTTTTGCCGGTGTGTCCGGACTACAGTCGCACCAAGTTGCGATGGACGTAGAATCAAATAATATCGCAAACGTAAATACTATAGGTTTTAAATATTCACGTGCAAACTTCTCAGACCTTCTTGCTCAGACCAAGGCGATAGCTACTGCTCCGCAGGGAGAGCTTGGCGGTAAAAACCCGGTACAAGTAGGTCTTGGTGCGAGTGCAAGTTCGGTAACTAAGATATTTGCACAGGGTTCTGTTCAAAACTCAGATAAAAATACCGACGTTGCTATTCAGGGAGACGGATTTTTTATAGTCTCTCCAGATGGCGGAAATACATATAAGTACACACGTTCCGGTGACTTTAAATTTGATGCAGGTGGTAACTTTGTTGATAATAACGGATTTATTGTTCAGGGGTGGTTGAGAGATCCGGTAACAGGGTATGTTGACGCTACAGCGCCTATTACAAATATAAACATACCGCCGGGGCTTACTACTCCTGCATCTCCGACGCAAAACGTCATCATCAAAGCGAATCTAAACTCAGGTCCGCGTGTCGATAACTTTTCTTCTGAATATAGAGTAGAGAGTTATCCGGCGGGAACTGCCATTCCTTCACCTGCTGCGATCGATGAAAACGGAAACCCTATAGAATCTGGCGATATGGGCGTAATGTTCAATGAATCCGGTGAAGCTTTTAATCTTCAGGCAGGTCAGGGTATATGGGCATCATTTGTAGATACAACTACGACTGCTTCTGCGCCTGTTACCGCTAATACAAATCTAGACATTTCATTTGAGCTGGATAATGGTACGATAAAGCAGATAACAAGTACTGCTCCGGGTGGAGAGACTCAGGCTCAAACCGCTTCAAGATTTGTCTCAGCTATCAATGCTCAAACATCGGTAACGGGAATTGAAGCTGTTTATGATGCAGGAACCGGAGAGATAACGCTTACAAACAGCAACTCTAACTCAAATGCTTCTCACAATATTAGAATAAGCGCAGTCGGTGCGCTTGACGGAAGTGGTTTTGTCGTGGGAGATTCAGCTACTACGGCTTATAGATATCAGTATGATCCAACCGGTCCTACGACGGCGGAAGGGTTTGACAAAAAATTCAGAACGATCGCCGATCTTCGCGAAGGTCTAGAAAAAGAGGCTAGAGCAACTGCCGGCGACGGCGACCTTGATGGTCTTTTTGAAAACAATATAGAGATAATCATCAATGAGCAGGGTAAATTTGAACTATCAAATCCGGGCGGTTCTATAGATGGCGATTATGATATAAATCTATCTATTACAGGTATGAATTCAAACAGTATTACCGGTGGCGGACTAACTGAAAATACGAAGTTTACAAGAAGCATGGAAGCGCTTAACGCAACTCTGCCGGCAGGCAGTACCGCAACTGCGTTTTCACAAGGTTTTAATGCGGCGACACACTCAGCAAGTATTGATATCTTTGACTCTTTAGGTTCAAAACACACTTTAAGAACAGAGTTTAGAAAAGTTGCTGTTGATCCTTCTACGGGAAGTACTTGGAATATGAAAATAAGTGTTCCGGAACCCGCTACGATAGATACGATAACTCCATACAACGAAAAAACCGGTTTTATTAGATTTAACAGCGACGGCTCACTGGCTACATATAATCCGCCAAACGTTTCGTTTACGGCGAACAACGGTTCTGCTCCAAATCAGCAGGTTGCAATTGAGCTCGGTACATCAAATGCTTTTGACGGTATGACGAGTTTTGACTCTGCATCATCTACTTCAGGAATAAGCCAAGACGGTTTTACCGGAGGGGATTTGGTTGGTATCAGGATTGACCAGAGCGGTACACTTGTCGGTTCATTCAGTAACGGACGCTCTTTTGGTCTTGCACAGATCGGTATGGCAAAGTTTACTAACAACGAAGGTCTTACGACTGAGGGCGGCAACGTATATATTCAGACTGCAAACTCCGGAGATCCGATCATTGGAACTGCTGCAACGGCAGGACGTGGATTTATGCAAGCAGCTGCACTAGAGGCTTCAAACGTTGACTTGTCACGCTCTTTGACGCAGCTTATCATCATCCAAAGAGGGTATCAGGCGAACGGTAAAACGATTACCACTTCAGATACGCTTCTTGAGACACTTATTGGATTAAAACGATAACTTTTAAATCTATTTTGTTATAATTCCTTTAACTCAACAAAGTAGTTTTAACTCTCTTGCTATACTTACTTAGGCTTCACCTTGGGTGCCCCAAAATCAAAGATTTTGACCCTAAGGTTGCAGAATCGTTCGTATAGCATGTAGTTAAAATATTTACAAGGAATTATTATGCGTTTCTCCGCTCCTCTAAAATCAAACTCAAAAAAAATTATGCTTCTAGGCTCTGGCGAACTCGGCAAGGAAGTTGCAATCGAAGCTCAAAGACTAGGTCTTGAGGTAATAGCCGTCGATAGATACCAAAATGCTCCGGCACATCATGTAGCACACAGAAGCTATGTCGTAAATATGCAAGATAAAGATGCCGTTTTGGAGATCATTCACCGTGAAAAGCCTGACTATATTCTGCCTGAGATAGAGGCTATCAGCATCGATGCTCTTTTTGCGGCAGAAGACAAAGGGTATAACGTTATTCCAAACGCAAGCGCCGTTAGCAAAACGATGAATCGTAAAAATATCCGTACATTTGCGGCTGAAGTTTTAGGTCTAAAAACAGGTCCTTACGAGTTTGTCACAACAAAAGAGGGGTTGAGCGAGGCAGCAGAGCGTCTTGGTTTTCCTTGTGTAATAAAGCCTGTTATGAGCTCTTCGGGGCACGGGCAGAGCGTGGCAAGAAGCGCAGATGACATAGATGCTTCATGGGAGATAGCAAAAGAGGCGCGCGGCGATGCAAGCGAGCTTATAGTAGAGGCTTTTATAGATTTTGATTATGAGATAACGATGCTCACGGCTAGAAACGGCAGCGAGACTGTTTTTTGCGAGCCGATAGGGCATGAGCAGAGAGACGGAGATTATGTATTCTCATGGCAGCCGATGCAGATGAGCCCGCTGGCAAAAGAGCGCTCGCAGGAGATCGCTAAAAAGATAACCGACGGTCTTGGCGGTCGCGGTCTTTTTGGCGTTGAGCTCTTTATCAAAGGCGATGAGGTTTACTTCTCCGAGGTATCTCCTCGTCCTCACGATACCGGGATGGTAACGCTCATCACCCAGTCTCAAAGCGAGTTCGCGCTTCACTTACGTGCCGTTTTGGGTCTTCCTCTTGGCTTTACCTTCTACGGTGAGGGTGCAAGTGCCGCGTTTAAGTCTGAAGTTCACAGTTACGCTCCTGTTATAAGTGTTGATGAGAGCCTCTTTAGCGATAACAGTTTTGTTAGAATCTTTTCAAAGCCCGAAGCGCATAAAGGCAGACGTCTGGCAGTCGCGCTTGTTTTTGATAAGGCCGACAAAGCGCTAGAGAGAGCAAGAGAGCTGATCCAAAACATCAAGGACAGCTAGATGAAGATTGTTATCCTTGATGCGCTAACTTTTGGCGATACATCTCTTAGCGGGTTTTTTAAGCTCGGAGATGTCGATGTTTTTCAGACAACTTCGCCCCAGCAGACACAGGAGCGTATAGCCCATGCGGAAGTTATTGTTACTAACAAGGTTGTTATAACATCTGAGCACATCTCAAACTCTCCCGCTCTAAAACTTATCTGTGTCGCCGCAACGGGTATGAACAATGTGGATTTAGAGGCCGCAAAAAAGAGGGACATTGAGGTAAAGAACGTCTCAGGATACTCGACCGATTCAGTTATTCAACACACTTTTTCTATGCTTTTTTATCTTGTAGGGCATTCCAGATATTATGATGAGTATGTAAAAGAGGGCTCTTACGCAAAAAGCCCTATTTTTACAGATGTATCACAACCGTTTTTTGAGATCAAGGGTAAAAGATGGGGAATCATAGGCTTGGGCGAGATCGGACGCGGTGTTGCAAGGGTGGCAGAGACTTTCGGTGCAGATCTCTGTTACTTCTCAACAAGCGGTAAGAACTCAAGTCAGGATTATGAACAACTAGAACTTGAAGAGCTTTTAAAAACATGCCATATCATCTCCATACACGCACCGCTAAATGAGAAAACCGCAAATCTTCTGGGATATGAAGAGTTGTTAATGTGCACAGAAGGAGCCGTTGTTTTAAACCTAGGACGCGGCGGTATCATAGATGAGGCGGCGGTTGCAAAAATAATCGATGAGAAAAATATCTCTTTTGGACTCGATGTTTTAAGCCGTGAACCGATGGAAGAGAATCATCCGCTCTTAAGTGTGAAAAACCGAGCTAATCTCTACATAACCCCGCACATTGCATGGACAAGCGTTGAAGCAAGGCAGAAGCTTATAGCCGGCGTTATAGAAAATATAAAATCATCAATAAGCAGATAACATAGCAGAGCTTACTCTTTTTCTATCCGCTTTTTTGGCCGCTACCATTTTTCCATTTAGCTCCGAAGTCGCCTTCGTCGCGGCCCTCTCAAGCGGTATGCCTGAGCTAAATGCACTTCTTTTTGCCTCAAGCGGAAATATCCTTGCCATAATATTGAACTACTTTTTGGGCTATCTGCTTTACGAGAAGACAAAGGAAAAACTTTTGGCATCCAAAACCGGGGCAAAAGCTTACGGGTATGGACATAAATACGGCTACTATGCACTTTTTCTCTCATGGCTTCCTGTAATAGGCGATCCTCTCACACTTGTTGCCGGTGTCCTCAGGCTGAGATTTATCTGGTTCGTCTTAATCGCTGGAAGTTTTAGGATAGCAAGGTACTACTTTTTAACTCTTGTGGTATAATCTACCACATTTAAACAGACGGTAATCTTATGAAATATATATTTACTCTTATGCTTATTGCTGCTTCTCTTTGTGCCGCTGCAAAACCTATGCAGAAGGTCTCTTTGCAGCTTCAGTGGCTGGACCAGTTTCAGTTTGCGGGATACTATATGGCAAAAGAGAAGGGTTTTTATGCAGACGCCGGCTTTGATGTAGAGATAAAAAAGTTCACCAATGAAACAGATGTTGTCGGTGACGTTTTAAGCGGAAAAACGACATACGGCATAGGGCGCTCAAGCCTTATCTGGAACTATGCCAGAGGAAAAGAGATCTCTCTTTTGAGCGCAATATTTCAATCTTCACCCCTCACACTCATAGCACTGAAAACCTCAAATATAGAGAACATAAAAGATTTTAGCGGCAAAAAGATCATGATAACAGAGGATGCCGTTGAGACAGCATCCGTCCATGCCATGATAAAGTCTTCAAAAATAGATGAAAAAAGCATTGAGTTTAAAAGACATACTTTTGATATTGAAGACCTGATCGGCAAAAAGGTGGATCTCTATGCTGGTTACATCTCGAACGAGCCTTATCTGCTTCAAGAAAAAGGTATAAAATATAAGCTCTTTTCTCCAAAGGAGAGAGGTTTTGATTTCTACAGCGATCTACTTTTTACTTCGCAAGATTATGCGCGTAAAAATCCACAAAGCGTCAATAGTTTTAACAAGGCATCCATAAAGGGATGGGAGTACGCTTTTAAAAATATAGATGAGACGGTTGAACTAATATATAAAAAGTATAACCCGACAAACAAGACGAGAGCAGCTTTGATGTTTGAAGCATTTGAGTTGAAAAAGCTTGCATACATAAAAGATATCCCATTTGGAAGCGTTAGAAAGAGCAAGATAGAGAGGATACTCGATATATACAGGTTGATGGGGCTTGTAGAATCGGAAGTAGATATGAGTGAGCTTATATTTAGCAGCAGGGATGTGTTCTTAACCAAAGAGGAGAAGGAGTATCTTAGAAAAAAGCAAGAGGTGAGTGTCTGTGCGATATCATCAATGCTGCCTCTTAGCGATCTCGAGCATGGGGAGTTCATAGGTGTGGCTGCCGATATTTTAAAACTTACAAAAGAGAATATCAACGTAGAGTATAGGTTTATAAAAAGCAGCGGCTGGGAAGAGGCTATGCAGAAGGTATCAAACAAAGAGTGCGACATTCTGCCTATGTCCGTGCCAAAAAGAGAAGATAAAGATATAAGATATACCACTTTTTACCACCATGAACCGCTTGTTATCGTAACAAGAAAATCGCAAAACTATATAGTAGATGTAGACAGTACCATAGATAAAGAGTTTGTCGTAGCAAGTGGAAACCCTTTTGTAAGAGACCTCAAAAAGAAGCATCCGTGGATAAAGCTAAATTATGTAGACTCTTTAAAAGATGGTTTTAGAGCGGTAGAGAGAGGAAAATATTACGGATATATAGACACCCTTATAAGTACGGCATACGCTTTTAAGAACAGCTCTAACGGACATCTGAGAATCTCAGGTCAGTTTGATGATAAGATCGGTATCTCTTTTGGAGTAAGAGGCGATGATGCGACACTTTTTAACATTTATGAAAAGCTATCAAGAAACCTTAAGCATCCCGATGTGCATAACTATTTTAACAACTGGGTGTCGGTGAACTATGTGAACAGCGTAAAGTTTGAGTATTTAAAAGAGACACTTTTTCTGGTTCTTGTAGTGATCTTTATATTTTTCTACCGTCAGCATATTTTTAAGAAGAAAAACAGTGAGCTTGAAGAGCTTAAAGACAAACTGCTAGAGCTTAATCAAACGCTTGAGCTTAAGATATCGGACGCGGTAAACGAGATGCAGAAAAAAGATACATATCTGCTCCATAAATCGCGTTTGGCTCAGATCGGAGAGATAGTCAGCATGATCGCTCATCAGTGGAAACAGCCTCTTAGCACCATATCTGCTCTTAACATATCCATGATCATGGCAATAGAGCTTGAACAGTATGATCTTTCTGATGAAAAACAGAGAAAAGAGTTTTTGGATTTCTTGGACAAAAAGCTTAAAAAGATCGAGTTCTATACAAATAACATGGGGCAGATCATAACCGATTTCAGCGATTTCTACAGACCGAACAAACATCAGGAAGAGTGTACGTTAAACGACCCTGTTTTTCAGGTCTACTGGCTGCTTGAGGGGAGCTTGGCATCTGAAAACATAGACCTCTCTTTAGAACTCGGCTCCACAAGCAGAGTCAAGCTTTTTAAAAATGAGTTTGTACAGGTCTTGGTAAATATTATAAACAATGCAAGAGAGCAGTTCAACGAAAAAGGGATAGAGGATGCCCAGATCTCTATAAAGAGTTACGATATAGACGGTGTTGCGGTAATGGAGATAAGTGACAACGCCGGAGGGATAGATGAGAAGATAATAGATAAGATATTTGACCCCTACTTCTCGACAAAGTTTGATAAAAACGGTACGGGATTGGGTCTGCATATGTCGAAAAATATCATAAAGCAGCACAAGGACGGCAAGCTGTACGTCGAAAATATTCAAGGCGGGGCGAAATTTATAATCGAAGTAGGTATAAGCGAGGATAAGGATGAAGAGTAGAGTAGTAGTTGTCGGAGCTGGAGGAGCAGGGCTTGTCGCCGCTTTAAATGCTCACGAAAACGGCGCAGATGTAGTTTTGGTTACAAAAGAGTATCCTACAAGGAGTCAGACATGCATGGCTCAAGGCGGGATAAATGCCGTTTTGCATGAAGCAGACGGTGACAGCGTGGAGATGCATATTCAAAACACGCTTAAATCGGCAAACGCTCTGGCTGATGAGAGCGCGGTCAGGTATATGTGCCAAGAGGCGCCAAAAGCTGTCGCATGGCTTGATAGCATAGGTGTTCCTTTTAGCAGAACGCCAAATTCCAAGATCGCTCAAAGAAAGCTCGGCGGTGCATATGCTGCACGTGCTTGTTACGCTCAGGACTATACGGGTCTGAAGATCCTTCACACGCTTTACGACAGATGTCTGGCAGAGGGGATAGAGATATTAAATGAGAGATATCTGCTGGAGCTTTTAAGCCAGAGTGATGAGAGCGGTAAAAAATATATACGCGGCGTGAGTCTGCTTAATAAAAGAAGCGGCGAGGTGGAGATATTGGAGGCTTCTAGCGTTGTTCTGGCAACTGGCGGGTACAGCAGGGTCTACAATACCTACTCCACAAACTCGCTATCTTCCACGGGTGATGGAGTTGCTGCAGCACTGCGTGCGGGGGCAAGAGTGAGCGATATGGAGTTTGTGCAGTTTCATCCAACGGCGCTAAAAGGCTCATCAATCCTTGTCTCCGAGAGTGCAAGAGGTGCGGGCGGGCATCTTTTAAACTCAAAGGGCGAGAGGTTTGTAGATGAGCTTCTGCCGCGCGACGAGGTCTCAAAAGCAATTCATGACGAGATACAAAAAGGTGAGGAGATATACCTTGACATCCGCCATTTGGGTTCGGAGTTTATAGAAAAAGAGCTTCCTCAAGAGGCAAAACTTGCAAAACTTTATGAGAATGTTGATCCCTCACAAGACCTTATCCCTATAAAACCAGCAGCGCACTACACCATGGGCGGCATAGAGGTGGACGCTTACTCCTCTACATCTATCGAGGGGCTCTTTGCAGCCGGCGAGTGTGCGAACCACAGAGTCCACGGAGCAAACAGGCTTGGTGGAAACTCTCTTTTGGAGCTTGTAGTATTTGGCAAACAGGCCGGAGAAAACGCTGCTAAATATGCAAAAGAGAACTCAAAAGAGAGAACTTTTGAAAAAACAAAAGAGTTTTTTGAGAACGAGATCGCAGATATAAAAAGATACACGAACGAGATAAATTTTTATGAGAAGCAAGCACTTTTAGGCGAGCTTTTTTATAAAAATGTAGGAATAAAGAGAGACAAAGAGGCACTGCAAGAGACTCTCAAAGAGGTGCAAGAGATGAAAAGTGCTCTGCCTAAGATGGGTGTTAGCGATAAAACAAAAGAGTACAACACGAATCTTGTAGAGTTTTTGGAGTTTAAAAATATGCTCACGGTTGCCGAGACGATCCTGCTTAGTGCTATAAGCAGGGAGGAGAGCAGAGGTGCGCACTTTAGAGTAGATTTTCCTCAAGCAGATGAAAAATATAGAGCGCATACGATCGTAGATGCAGAGGGGATGGTGAGCTATGAAAATTAATATTCAAAGAGATAGCGTTGTGACGTATGATGTGGATATGCAAGGTGCGACTCTTTTAGAGGTGTTAAATGAGATAAAAAGAGCACAAGACCCATCCCTTGCTTATAGCAGCGGTTGCAGAAGCGGTGTGTGCGGAAGCTGTGCTCTTAGAGTAAACGGACGCGAGGTCTTGGCGTGTTCACATCACGCAAAAGACGGCGACTTGGTAGAGCCGCTTCGTAACACGCCTGTTCTTCGTGATCTCGTCGTTGACATGGAGAAGGCTTACTCATTTAACGCAAAGGCAAAAGCGTGGCAGAGTTCACTTGCCAAAGGCTTAGAGCTCTCAGAGGAGAATCAGCATATAAACGAACTTCAAAGCGACTGCATACTGTGTGCTTCTTGTTATAGCGCTTGCCCTGTATATGCAGTAAATAGCGAATTTTTAGGACCGTTCTCACTAACAAGAGTTTGGCGCTATGTTAGCGATAAAAGGGAGTCAGATCCAAAAGAGAAGATAGACGGAGTGCAGACAAACGGTGTCTGGGACTGTACTTTGTGCAATGAGTGCACACTTGTCTGCCCGCAGGGGATCTCAAGCAAGGCAGATATTGAAAAACTAAGAGCAAAAAGCTCAATATTGGGTTATATGGATCCAAGTTTTGGTAATTTTGGCGGAGGGTTCGGCGGCGGCTTTAATGACGGCAGCCCGGTTTTTTAAAACAGCTAACAATATGTTATAATCTGCCATTATGTTATAAGGGGTTATAAAGATGGCAAAAGAACACTCGTTTGATATCAGCGCAAAGATCGATATGCAGAACTTTAAAAATGCTATAAATCTTGTGGACAAAGAGGTTGCAAACCGTTACGATTTTAAGGGAACGGCGTACGAGGTAAACTACAGAGAGAAAGACAAACTTTTAGTGCTGGTTGCTTCAAGCGATAACAAACTAGAGGCACTTAAAGACATTGTTATAGCTAAGCTTTTAAAACAAAACCTCTCCTCAAAAGTGCTAGAAGAGCTAAAGACGGAAGACTCAAGCGGCAATAACAGAAAGGTCACTTTTAAAATAGTTGACTATATTGAGTCAAAAGAGGCTAAAAAAATCGCAGCAGAGATAAAAAACCTCAAGCTTAAAGTCACTGCCCAGATAGAGGGCGACTCTATAAGGGTCAAAGGCAAAAATCTTGACGACCTGCAAAAAGTCATTAGAGAGATCAGAGCTATGGAGTGGGAAGCCCCGCTTGTTTTTGAAAATATGAGATAGAGGGAGCATTTTATGATAAAACTAACTATTTCAGATGCCGCAGAAAAACTTGGAGTCTCAAAAGAGGCGATCCATAACCGTATTAGAAGAGGCTCGCTTGAGAGTGTTATGGAGGATGGCGTAAAGTTCGTTTTGATTAGCAAAAACAAAAGCTCAAACACTCAGCCCGTAAGAACTTCTGCAAAAAAAACTGCACCGCAATCGGATGAGAGGTACTATAAGTTTTTAGAGGAGCAGAATGCAAAACTCCAGCAAAAGGTTGAGACACTACAGAGCGAGACAAGAACTCTAAGAGACCAAAAAGAGCAGATGCTTATAGAAGAGAGAAGAAAGATAGAGCAGATATACAAGGATAAAGATGAGCAGTTAAAAAGCATCATAAACGCTATCTCTTCAAAGTTTATTCTAAATGCTCCGCAGGAGCCTCTTGAAGCGGAGATAGAGCACATTCAAAAAGAGGATACGGCAGAGGAGAAAAGACTTGTTCCTCTTGGAAAATATCTAAAGAGCAAAAACTTCTCAAAGAAGAAGAGAGCAAAGATAAAAGATGAGTTCAAAGCAAGAGCGCAGAATGATCCAAGGGTCATTGAGATAGACAAAAAGTACTATATCGATCTGCAAAAATATGACTACAGTGATTTTTCTCTCTAAAAAAGAGTCTCTTTAGAGCTCCCCTTAAGGGTTTTGAGGGTAAAATTGCACCTCCTAAACGGACAGCTGGCCGAGTGGTCGAAGGCGCACGCCTGGAACGCGTGTATAGGGCAACCTATCGAGGGTTCGAATCCCTCGCTGTCCACCACATAAAAAAACATCCAAAAAATAACTATGGTATAATCTTGGCATGAATAAAGAATCAATAATTAATTATTTAACTAATGTTAAAGATGTTTACGCACAAGAGGGTTTCTTGATAAAAGCGCTTTTTGGTTCATACTCTCGTGATGAAGCAGATGCTGATAGCGATGTGGATATTCTTGTAGAAGCCACGCCTAAATTTGCCAGTAAGTACGGTTTTGGCGCAATAAAACGTATCAAAGAGATACAAGCTGAGATAAGCAAGGCTATAGGGTTGCCTGTTGATCTTGCGGATATAACAGGTATGAGCAAGACAGGCAAAAAATTTATTATAGACAGAGCTATATATGTCTAAAGAGTCTATTAGCAAAGTATATTTGATACTTGAAAAAATAGAGTATATTGAAGAGATAGTTAAAAACAGCGGAAACATTACCAGAGCGTTAGAAGACCAAGTAACTAGCAGACCCGCAATCCTGATGCACCTCACAGCGATAGCAGAACAGTTTAACAAGCTTAAGAGAGAACATGCGGATGATATTTTAAGTGCTTTTGACAATAACGATGTCAAGGGTATGTATGATGTCAGAACTTACATAGCACATGATTATGAAGGTGTTAACCTAGCGATAATCGAGTGGATCATAAGAGAAGGTCTGCCTAAGTTTAAAAAGCAGTGCAAAGCCATTATAAAAGAGTAACAGTGTTACCTATGTGTTACCTTTTTAATCTTTTACTCAATCATCCAAGTTGTAACCCATCAATACGCTAATTTTCTCATCTATGATATCTATATTTTCACTATTGTCGCAACCGTGAGTTAGAGCAAATTTTAAAAGGTAGTCTGTTTCGGCATCATGTATCTTTGTGTCAAGAAAAAGCGTATTTGGAGCGTTCAGCTTTTGCATAGACCCTTCTCTCATGCCAAAGAGCTTATCTACCGACACTTCAACAATCCCCAGCTCTTCTATCTTTTTTTGATTATCCTGATACTCTTGGGAGTTTTTATATGCACTTGTCTCGACTCTTGTTGTCTCTTTTTTTATCTCTTTTATATACTTATATTTGTCCTGAAAAACAAGAAACATACCTGCACTAAAAAGTCCTATTGAAATGGCTATCAATACTATTAATACTTCCATATCGTTACTTTCCTTTTTCTCAATTTTGACGATTATATCTTTGTATGATTAATGAGGGCTTGTTTTAATAGGTTTTATTTTTTGTTGGGTATAATAACTAAAAAAGTGGTACGATGGAAACAGAGTTTATTATAAAAGCGATTATCGGACTCATTATAGTTTTGGCTGTTTTAATCTTTTTACTTTTTTTAGAGCCTAGCAGAGATGCAAAGAGCGAGCCAAAACGCCAAGTGGCGACAGAGGTACAAAAAGAGAGCAAAGATGAGAGCAAAGAAGAGGCCTCCTCTTCTGTAAACACTGATCTGTTTCATCTGGTCAATATCATAAAAAACAGAAGATCAAATGAGGATACTCTCTCAGAAGCGCTTGAGCTTATTATAAAACATCACGGAAAAGTTCATAAAAAGCTCGGTCTTAGACCTCATCCCGATTTTGATACATATATAGACATTTTATTTACTATATGCAGACATCCAAACGCCAACAAAGATATGATAATAACTTTTGACAGAGAGCTTGAGAGGCTCAATCCAGAGTATAAAAAAGAGATAAACGAGGCGATAGCAAAAGGTCTAAACTCCAGAGGATTTTAATCCAGCTCCAGAGTCTCCGTGACCTCCCCCTGCACTATATAGATACCTTTTTCTTTTAGCATCTCAAGTGTCTCTATATCACTCACCCCTACCGCAATAAGCGATATTCCGACACTGTCGGTTATCAGCCTCAGAGATGATATGGACTGATCACTCTGCGTCAAGAAGTAGCTGCTCTCCGCTTTTATGTATGAAGGTCTAAGATCCTGCAGATACTGGTAATCTTCACTCTCTCCGATAAACTCAAATATACCTATATCTATGCTGTACCTTCTAAAGAGCTCTATATACTCTCTGATGTTTTTAGAGTCCTGACGGACAAGTCTGTCAGGAAGTTCAATTATAAGTTTGAACGGAAGCATAGCCGCATTTGCGCGAAGAAGTTCGCTTATGCTGTGGTAAGTCTCCTGTTTTTCTAAGTACTCTTGAGGTAGTCTGAGTGAGTATGTCGAAGCACTAAGGAGAGTAAGAGAGTCGTTAAAGAGCATGGTTACTATTTTTTTGTAAATGTCGCAGCTGAGACCTGACTGTATAGCAGGAGCCATAAATTGGGCATAGCCGTAAGAGCTGTTTTTGTCTAAAACAAGATGTATGCTTAGGACATTATGCACCAATTTTTTGTTTTTTGTATCTATTACGCCCCATGAAACAAAAATAAATCTGTTCTTCTCTATGGCGTTTTTGATTATAAGTTTCCAAGCCTCCTTACCCATAACTTCAACGGCAGTGTCCGCTTTTTCAAGATGTATATGTTCACGATTAAATTTTGCCTGTGCCAATGCATTGTCTGAGCGTGAAAAGAGTTCGGAAATAGTGTCTTTATGATTGTACTCGTAGATCCCTATATATGTCAAAGTCTCATGCTGGTCAAGCCCTGCGGAGTCTATGGCGTTAAAGCAGCTTTTTTGTATGTTTTTTGCAAGATCGATGGCATCGCTGCCCAAGTAACCTGGTAGAAATATAGAGAATTCAGTACCGTTGATTCTTGCAACAATGGAGTCGTTTATATCTTTTGTGCTTTTTCTAAAGACCTCCGCAACCGCTATGAGCAGTTTGTCTACCTGCTGATGACCTATCTTTTCATTGGCTTCGATTATCCCTCCAAAGGCTACGATCATGTTTACGCCTTTCTCATAAGGGGAGTCGACTTTAAGGTATGCCGGAAGTCTGTCGATAAGGTATTTACGATTTTTCAGCTGAGTGTTCTCATCCGTGTATTCAAGCTCTTTGTGTGCTTTTAACTCCTCATTTCCTTTGTCGAACATTGCTTTTACTTTTGAGACCATGTTGTTCATACCGAGAACTACATCTGCAAGTTCTTTGGTGTAAGGGATGTTCTCTTGGATAATAAACTCATTTTTTGTGATCGCTGATGCCTGTTTTTGAACCTCTTTGAGAGGTCTGAGAATAGCATGCAGCAATAGATTAAGAGCAGCAAGAGATAGTAAGGCAATAACACCAAAAGAGATCAGCAAGTCCATAAGGATTGAGTAAAGCTGTTTATATGCGTATGTCGAGTCGCTTTGAACTTGCAGAATCCCGACCTGGCTCCAGCCTGCAGAGACATTGGCAAAAGCGATCGGAGCTTTAAGTGTTACTAGTTCTATAAACCATTCGGGAACGATCACGATATCACTCTCAATAACTCTCTCATAAAGAAGATTTTTCTCAACATCAACAAGTGCTATTTTACGGTAGTTTCCGCTGTCAAAATTTGCATTTATCATGGTAGACATCATTGAGAGATCACCGTTGGCGCCGCCAAGTGAGAGACTAAGAGAGGTAGCCGTGTTTTTGGCATCTTCATAGAGCCTCTCCTCAACGCCTCTGTTTACGCTTTGAAAGTTCAGTACCAATACGGTTGTAAGAATGATAAGTAAAAATAGTGATAATAATAAGGCTGTCTGTTTGTAGAGTGTCATATCTTTTTCCTTTGCATGTTGAGCTTTAGCTCATCCCATTTTTTGTGTGATTTTTCATTTTTTTTATCTGCTTCATCGAGAACATCACCGTTAAAGTTATAGATAGGGGTCAGATCCTTTCTCTGTGATGCGGGAAATATTTTGCGGTTATAGTTGTCTAAAACAAGCGGTTCGCTTTTTGGTGTTTCAAAGTAGGTCAGAACCATATGCGGCTCTTTAAATTTTGTAGAACGGACATAGCTAAAGAAGAGTTTTTTGTAATCTACCCCGAGATATTTTAGAGCAAAATATTTGCTGATCACATAGTCCTCGCAATCCCCTCTGTCTTTACCCAAAAACTCCCAAGGCGTAGCCCAGTAATCGCTTTTGCCGTAGACTTTCATGTCGCTGGAGTATCTGACCTCGTTAAAAAAATCGTTTACGGCCTCAAGTTTTTCGAGGTCCGTTTTGTCCCTTACGCTATCGAGAGTATCTTGAAGCAGAGCGAATCTCTTTTTTGCATATATTTTATATTTGTTGTTTATCTCTTTAAGAAGAGAATCTTCTACGTACGGCTCTTGCGCATGGGTTGCGTGTGCAAACAGCAGCGATAATATTAAAAGCACTTTTAGTTTAAACATGCGATGATTATATCCAAAAATCTCTGATATTACTGCTGTCTTTTATTGAAACCGGACGTGCCTTCTCTATTTTTTATGCTTATAGTTTGGGCATATCTCTTTAGGTAGCTCGGAGTTGCTCTGCCTTTTATTTTCATCATATCTTCAAGCATATTTTTTGCAACAAACTCCTCATCTATTTTTCTTATTTCACAAAGATATTTGAACAGAAGTTCACCGAGCCTCTGCAAAGAGATCTGCCATGTGGAATCGGTTTGAGAGTATATCCAGATGCTAAAATCGTAAAAGTTTTGAAACACGCTCCCATCTTGCCAGATCAGTTTTACGCTACGCTTAAAGTTGCCGCTGTTGTAGGTAAGGTCCCAAAATCTTGCAAATCTTTTCATTATCTGTATATCCATAAACGAGAGCGTGGATGTCTGAAGCACGTCGTATGGCGGTATGTCACTATATACCATCTCGCATTCTATGTCGTGGCGATTTATATATGTGCCTGAGAGTTTTTTAAGAATCCCTATCTGTATCTCGCTATCGCTCAACTTTACCAGCTCATCCAGATTGGCTCCAAAGCTCTCAAGTGTCTCGCCCGGCAGTCCTACTATAAGGTCAAGATGCATATGTGCATGGGTTCTCTCTTGCAAAAAACCGATATTCTCTTTTATCTTCTCAATTTTCAAAGGTCTTGAAATGTTTGCGGCGATCTGCGGGTTGAGAGTCTGTATACCTATCTCAAGCTGCAGTGCACCCTCCGGAAAGAGGGCTATTTTTGCCTTGAGTGAGTCTGGAAAATGGTCCGGTACTACTTCAAAATGGGCAAAATAAGGAGGCTCTTTTGCCAAAAAAAAGTCCAGCAGTCTGTTGGCGGTCTTAATATTTAGGTTAAAGGTTCTATCTATAAATTTAAACGCTCTGGCACCTCTTTGCCAAAGAATCTCAAACTCCTCTAATAGTCTCTCAAGGTCAAACGCTCTTACCTTCTCATCCATGGAAGAGAGACAGAACTCGCACTCAAACGGGCATCCGCGCGACGCTTCGACATAGATATACCTGTTTTTTATATCATCATCCGTATAAAATTTATATGGGAGCTCTATTTTTTTAAGAGAGGGCATGCTCATTTTAACAACTCTCTCATCTGCAGAGTTGTTAAAAATCTTAACGCAGAGTTCATAAAACGCTATATCGCCCTCACCCTGAATAATAAAGTCTGCACTCTCCAGATCTACCCTAAACGGCTCATGCGAGACCTCAGGTCCTCCCAATATTATCTTTGTTTGCGGAGATACTTTTTTGATGATGTGAATAAGCTCGCTTACATAAGTGACATTCCATATATACACACCGATACCTATGATGTCAGGTTGATGTACAAGAAGCTTCTCTGCGATGCTCTGGAGCGCATCATTGATGCTGAACTCCAGGATCATAGCATCATCTTGGAGCTCTTTTAAGTTGGCATAGAGATATCTAAGCGCAATTGATGTATGCGTGAATCTTGAGTTAAGAGTTGTAAGTATGATTTTTTTCATAAGGGAAGTTTAGCATAATTATCCACCCCTAAAGGGGGGAGGAAGGAATGGATAATAAAATAATTTATAGGTTGTATTGTCTCAAAAATGAAAGGGGTTGAACATAATTGAGATGCACAATTATATTAATTATAAGTTAATAGCGAGTAAATAATTTAAAATTCTTTCACAATATTGTCAAGTTGTTTAAACATCTCATCTGCAGCCTCTTCCATCGCTTTGAAATTCTGAACTATCGTATCGACATTCTCGCTCTTAAATGTCGTGTTGTTCTTTATAAAAGAGAGGTTGCCCGCAATAGAGCTGTGAACTTTTTTATGAACCTGCCCGATAACTCTGTAAGCGTTAGTATGCCCGAAATACTCTGCGCCTTCGTTAGCGTACCACTTGCCTATGTTACAGCTGTTAGAGTCTTTGTATACGTAAGACTCTTTTGAGTCAAATATCGATGAGTAGGCATCTGTTTTAAATAGAGCAAGCTCTACCTTCATCGAAGTCGCCATTAGTCTGCTCTCTATTTTTCTGGAAGTGTCAGCAGACTGCTCTGCTGAGGTGTTTAGTTGAGAGAATGTCTGCTCAAACTCGTTTACAACGCTGTTGGATTTTTGCGCAATATCTGAGATGTTGTCGGAATTTGCGCGGATGTCGTTGGAGTCTTGCTGGAGCGTAGATATCGTTATCTCGATCTCATTTGTAGCTTTTTGAGTTCTCTCTGCCAGTTTTCTTACCTCATCAGCAACAACGGCAAAGCCTCTTCCGTGCTCACCAGCGCGAGCTGCTTCAATTGCGGCATTAAGTGCAAGAAGGTTTGTCTGATCCGCAATATCTTTGATAAGCCCTACTACGACCGATATCTCGTTCGATCTGTGTTCAAGATTTACAATAGCGTCATGAGAAGATGAGATAAGGTTTACAAGAGTGTTGAAGCTATCGCTTATATCCTTGACATCCTGCAGGCTTTTTGATGATAGAGCCGCCGTTGTTTTTGACACATCCGCAATTGCCGTAGAGTCTTGCTGTGCAAGGACGATGTCGCTATGGATAGTCTCAAAAGCGTTGCTTGCTCCGCCGCTTAGCTTGTTGAGCTTTTGCGAGAGTTCGCCTTTTATCTTTGAAGTGTAACCCTCTGCAATATAGCCCATAATACCGTTTAGCTCTTTTGACGTGCTGTAGAAACTTCCGTGAAGTCCAGATGCGTATGTAAGCCTGTAGTTTTTACCGCGTGAAGCGTAATCTACCGATGCGTGTACATCTCTCATAAATGCTTCAAGCTGATCAAGAGCATCGTTTAGGCTCCATGCAAACTGTGATTCTATAGAGTCGTTGTCTGGTATATGTGTAACACGTCCCTCAAGATTTCCGTCTGCAACCTCTTTTAAAACCTTTATCATCGACTGGTAGGTCGGAGATTTTAGCTCGCAGTCGTTGTCAACTTTTATAAAAGCAGAAGCGGCTAAAGCCAAAAACATTAAGCCCAAAAGGATAAAGTTCTGAATTATTAGAGCATAAACTCCGACAGAGAGAACCGTTAAAAAGAGCAGGACAGTTTGTCTATTTTTGAAGAGAGATGATAAGTTCGTCATAACCTACTCCTTTTTCTTGTAATATGTCCGTTAGAACTTTAAATGAAGCCTCTACGCCTTCGCTTTTCTCAACTCTTATCATCTCTTTGTAGAGAGGGATGATGACTTTCAGGGCTTCAGGATTTGGCTTTCTTCTAACAGAGTAGTAGCCTATGATCTTGCCGTTCTTGTCAACCGAGGCAGTAACATTGGTAAAGACCCAGTAGTGATTGTCGTTTTTTGTTCTGTTTACGACAAATGCAAAAACCTCTTGTTTTGTAGGGATAGTATCCCATAGATATTTAAAAACAGCCTTTGGCATGTCGGGATGTCTGATGATACTGTGCGGCTTTCCAAGGAGCTCCTCCTCTTTATATTCCGCCATCTTCATAAATATCTTATTGCAGTAGGTTATTTTACCCTTGAGGTCTGTTTTAGATACGATAAAGTCATTATCTGCCATCTCTTTTAGCATAAAAACACCTTTTAGTTAATTAGTGAGGTTTACTTTGTCTTTCAATAATCCTTGAAATATTGTCAGAATTGTAGCATAAGTTTTTAGTTTTTTAAGAGGATTCTAATAAAAAATTATAAAAAAATGTGATAATAAGCAGGGAACGGAAGATGGTATGAGAAGTTGAAGGTATATGTAGAACTATATTTTTGTTATTTTTTAATATGCTCTTCAACCATCTCGTCAAGTTTTGAAAAAAGCCTCTCTGAAGCATTTTCCATGTCCATGAAGTTTTTAACGATCTTTTGAGGGTTCTCTTTTTTGAGAACATTGTTCTCTTTTATGAAAATCTGATTTTTGAAAACGGCGTTATGAAGCTGGGCATGCAAAGGTCCGATCTCTTGAAATGCTTTTGTGTGTCCAAACTCTTCCCTTCCTGCTCCTTTGTACCATACGCCCATTCTGCAGTTGTCGTGGTCGACAAAGGTTTTTTGTGCATCTTGATCCAAAACTGCACTGTAGGCAGTTGACTTAAATAGAACGTGGTCAACCTTTAAAAGTGTTGTAAGCATTCTGTTTTGAATTTTTACAGATGCATCTGAGGATTGATTTGCGTAGGAGTTTAGTTCATTAAACGTCTCTTCAAACTCATTGATCACTTCGCTTGAGCTTTGAGCGATCTGAGATATCTCATCCGAGTTTGAACGCATCTCGTTTGCTTCCTGTTGAAGAGTAGAAATATTTATCTCTATCTCCTGTGTCGCTTTTTGGGTTCTCTCTGCCAGTTTTCTTACCTCATCCGCAACGACGGCAAATCCGCGTCCATGCTCGCCTGCGCGAGCAGCTTCTATGGCCGCATTGAGCGCAAGAAGGTTCGTCTGGTCGGCGATGTCCTTTATCAGAGCCGCTACATGCGATATGTCCTGACTTCTCTGTTCAAGAGTTATTATAGCACTGTGTGATGAGGAGATGGAATCGACAAGAGTGTTTAATTTTTTGCCTATCTCCATAACGCTTTGCAGACTTTTTTCAGATGAGAGTGCTGTTTTTCTGGAGAGTTCTGCTATCTCTGTCGAATCATTTTGAGAGTTGTTTATATCTTTTTGTATAACTTCAAGCCCCGCACCTATGCCGCCGCCGAGTTCGCTCAGTTTTGATGATAGGTTGCCTTTGATCTTTGTCTCGTAATCATTTGCGATGCACGAAATGGCCATATTTAACTTCTCGGACGTGGAGCGGAATATCCCATGCAGGCCGGTAGGATTCGTAATTCTGTAGGTCTCTCCTACAGAAGCGCTCTCTATTGATGTCTCTACATCTCTCATAAATGCTTCGAACTGGTCAAGAACATTGTTTATTGTCCATGCAAAAGCCGCCTCTTTAGAGCCGTCGTTTGGTATGTTGGTTATTCTGCCGCTAAGTTTTCCATCAGCAGCATCTTTTAACACATTTATCATCAGCTCCTGCATTTGTCGATGCGTAGATTTGTTACTGCTGGTTTTGAAGAGAGATAATAAGCTCATTGTATCCGACCCCTTTTTCTTGTAATATGTCCGTTAGAACTTTAAATGAAGCATCTACCCCGCTCTTTTTTTCAACATCAACCATTTTTGCATAAAGCGGAGTGATAACGTCGAGTGCCTTTTCATTCGGTTTTCTTCTTACCGAGTAGTAGTCGGTGATATTTCCGTTTGCGTCAACTGAGGCGGTGATGTTCGCATACACCCAGTAGTCGTTGTCGTTTTTGGTCTTGTTTACAACGTAGGCGAATACTTCCTGTTTCTTTGGGATTGTCTCCCACAGGTATCTGAAAACCGCTTTTGGCATATCAGGGTGTCTGATGATGTTGTGAGGTTTGCCGATAAGCTCATACTCCTCAAACTCGGCCATCTCCATAAATATCTGGTTGCAGTATGTTATGCGTCCTTTTAGATCCGTCTTGGAGACTATGAAGTCTTCATCTCGTAAAGTTTTTATCATCCCGCGCTCCTTGTTTGCAGCTTCTAAAATTATATATAAAAATTGTCTTTAAATTGTGATTAAGTTGAAATATTATATATAGAATTAAGTTTTAAATATTTGCATACAACATCTTTATATCTTTAAGATATAATCTCGCATGTCATTTTTATTAGCAATTTTTTACTTTTTTTACTTCTCGATAATCGGTGTTTATATAATATTTCTGCCGAAGGTATTATCCATTGCAGGTTACTCTGCAAGCGATATCGGCATCATATTTGCGGCGGCTCCGCTTGTGCGTTTCATTGTTCCCTTTGCATTTATAAAAGGTCTTAAAATAAATGTGAAGAGCTTTAATATATCGCTTCTTATAATGTGTTTTAGTTCCGTATCATTTTACTTCTCGCTTGATAGTTTTTATAAACTTCTTTTCTCAAATATCGCTCTTGGAGTGGGACTTAGCATCGTTCTTCCATATGTAGAACTTATTTCTCTTAAGTATCTGGGTAAAGAGGAGTATGGTAAGATCAGGCTTTTTGGTTCTGTAGGCTTTATCTTGGTGGCAATGGTGCTGGTAAAGTTTTTAAGTTCGCCGAGTGTTGCACTTATCTACCTGCTTGTCTTGACATTTGTCACATCCGCTTTTGCCTATGTGATAGTAAAACGTGCCGACGCACTATTGGAGAGAAGCGAAGAGGTTACAAATGATATAAATATTCTAAAAGATTGGAGACTCTGGGCTGGGCTCACGCTTATGCAGGTGAGTTTCGGCTCGTTTTACAACTTTTTTACCATCTATGTGACCGATCACGGAGTCACTCTTGATATAACGGTATATCTCTGGAGCTTTGGTGTTGTTGTCGAGATTTTTATGCTCTATTTTCAGGGAGCACTCCTTCGCAGAAATCTTCTGTTGATACTTCAGTTAACTACGTTCGCTACTGCTCTTAGATGGTTTATAGTATTTATATTCCCTGATAATGTGACAATGCTTTTTATATCCCAGGCTATCCACGCTCTTAGTTTTGCACTGTTTCACTCTGCTGCTATCAGCTACCTGTTTTATCTTTACAAGCACAAATCGCTTGCACAGCAGTTCTTTTCGGGCATAACTTACGGATTTGGAGCGTTTGCGGGGGCTCTTATTGCAGGGTATGTGTATGAGCTATATCCAAGCTACCTCTTTTTAAGTGCGACTCTCATCGCACTTGGGGCAGCTTACTCTCTCTATCTTTGGGGAGCTGAGCAAAAAAAGATCAGTAGTCGGCTATAAGATTAAAAGAGAAGGTTCTGTCTGTTGAGGTTTTTCCATAGGCGGGCTTGTTTATATAATCCACATAGTAGCTGACACCCGCAGAGAAGATATTCGATATCTTGAGCAAGAGAGCACTTTTTGAGTAGACAAAGTAGTTATCCGCATCAGAGAACTCCGATCTGTAGCTAAGCGTCTGGTTGAACTTCATATTTTCTCTTATTTGAGCGTTGTAGAGAAGCTGTGCTCTATATGCCGCATAAGAGTTCGTATAGCCGTCGTTTTGGCTTATGCTTCCTGCGGGATACGGGTATGAAACAGGCACGCCTGCTAGGGTGTAAGTGTCTTCAATATCATCGTACGCATAGAGTATATTTCCGTCAAACGACAACTCTTGGGTCGTGGTTTTTAAAACTTTGTATTTTGCACCCGGACCGGTATAGAGCTGATAGTTGTAACCTGAGAATTTGTCATCTTTGTAGCCCAGCAGATAGTTTACGGATAGTCTTTCGCTAAGAGCATAGTCATATACAAGCTCGCTTAGAAATCTGTTCTTGCTCTCGATACCGTCCTGTTCGCCGTATTGGTAAAGCAGAGAGAGTTCAAGGGAGTGGTTGTCAAAACTGCCTTTGATTTTTGTATCTACGTTAAAAGCTTCAGAGTCTGAGTTTCCGGAGTTTACGATATACCCAAGTTCTGCGTGGGTATTTAGTTTATATCTAGGTGTCGGCAGCTGAGACTCCAAGCGCTTTATGTTTTCGTTTAGTTTTGCTATCTCGGCTTTTGCGCTCTCTATCTCACTCTTTATCTGCGCCTCATCTGCTGCTAGAACAGATGCTGCGATAAGAGATAAAATAACTACTGTTTTTTTCACTTTTGCTCCTCTTTTTGTATATGTATGTTCATCTGCGGGAACGGTATGGAGATGCCCTCTGCGTCAAACGCAAGCTTTACCTTTTCAAGCAGGTCAAAGTGTACGTCCCAGTACTGTTCTGTTTTTACCCAGACGCGAACGACGAAGTTTACGCTGTTGTCAGCCAGCTCACCGACTGCTACAAAAGGGGCAGGGTCTTGAAGGACTCTCTCATCCTCGTTTGCGATGCGATTTAGTATATCTTTTGCAAGTTTTAGATCATCACCGTAGTCAATGCCAAAAACAAGGTTTACTCTGCGCGTAGGCTTGCTTGAGTAGTTTGTTATGTTTGAGCCTATAACTGAAGCGTTTGGGATCATTATGGTCTTATTGTCCGGTGTTACCATTATCGTCGAGAAGAGATTTATCTGCTCTATCGTTCCCGATGCGCCAGCTGCGTCAATGAAGTCGCCGACCCTAAAAGGCCTAAAGATGATAATAAGCACTGCTGCACCGATGTTTGAGAGCGAGTCTTTGAGTGCAAGACCTATAGCTAAAGATGCCGCACCGAAAACTGCCAAAAATGAGGTGGTGTTAATACCAAGAGCATTGAGAGATGCAAGGATAATAACGATAAGCAGGGCAAAGTAGATAACGTTTTCTAAAAACTCCACCAGAGTGAGATCGACCTCTGCTTTTAGCATCAGTTTTTTTGTAAAGGCGGTGATCTTTCTCACTCCCCATTTTCCTATAAAAAATATCGCTATCGCGGCAACAATTTTTAAACCGTACTCGCTCGCGTAAACAATAGCCAAGTCGCTATATTTTGAGATATCCATGCTCTATCCTTTTGTTGGTTTGCGATGATTATAACAAAACGAAAATTAAAAGTTAAAGATAAAAGAGGTGTTTTGCGTAAAGTCGTATCTCTCAACACCCACAGGAGGTTTGCTGTCCGTATCGTAGGAGAGAGTGAACTTTAAAAAAAGATTTTTATAGATGCTTAGTTTCAGCTCCACTTCATGAGATTGAACGTTATCGCCAAAGTCGTTTAGTTTTGGCTGATAGTAGAGCGTATATGCGATCGATGAGTCGTTGTTTAAGTTTATAGAGTATGCAAAATATGCGTTTGCTCTTATATTCTCTTCAGATGGATTGATAAGCGGATTGTTGTAGGTTATATCTTCATAAAAGGCGCCTAGACCGAGGTAGCCTCTTGAGTCTTCAATCATATCTTTGAGTTTAAATCTTCCGCCAATGCCCGCCAGAGCTCTGCTGTTTATATGTTTAAACTCATCATTTTCAAGCTGCAAAAAAGCTTCGCCTCTGACTATCTCTTTGGTGATGGCGTGAATATATCTTGCATGCGAGAAGAGCTTGTTCGTGTTCTCCTCCCCGTTTGCTTTGCCGTATGCTCCCGATATCTCCGCCCATGAAACATAGGTAGTGTTGCTGTCGTAGGTCACTCTTGCCGAGGCCTTGTAGCTGTCCGTGTCGCTGTTTCCTCTTTTTGTCTCAAGTGCAGCTTCTATTGTGCTAGAGAAGCCCGGTTTATCCCCTATCTCAACGGGAGAGATCGTAACCAGAGCAAAAAGGTGATGGACGCTAAAGAGTGTGATGAGCAGTAAAAATTTCATAGCGTGAATTTTACCCGCTACTTTATAAAACTCTTCTTGATTCGCTCTATTTCGTTAATGATGGCGGAGTATTTTTCTTTATGTACTGATTCTGTCGTATGGATAAGGTCTCTGTATTTGAGGTATGTGTTCCAGACTTTTTGTGAAGCTTCTGTTTTGCCTTTTTTGTGCAGCTCAAAACAGACGGATGCGTTGATGAAGCCTTTTAGAAGTTTTACTTCATCGCTCTCTTCAAATCTTCTCTCATACCAAAGAACTTCCAGATCTTCATGTGCGTCGTAGAAGTTTTGGTTTTGCAGATTTTGTATAAAACGATCAAGCTGCTTGTCATGCTCAGTCATCTAAAACCGTCATATTAATTCTCCAGTAGCCTCTGCCACCCTTTAGAGAGATGCAGTGATGTTTCGGGAACTTCTCTTTGAACTCTTTTAGTCTGTTAAGAGTCGCCTTCCCCGTGTCGCAGTAAAATACAAATACACTTCCTTCAGGCTCTTCTCTTAGTTCAAAAGGGTTATAGAGAACTGTGTCGGCATTATCAATGGGTGAGAGTATAGTATCTATAAGCAGTACTTTTATACCTTCTGCTTCTAGCTTTTTTTTGTTTTGTAAAAACTCTTTTTGCGTCCACTCGTTTGGAAATTCCATATCAACTCTTAGTAGCTTTTTTTGATGTTGCCAAAACAGTAACGGCTGTCAATGCGGCGCCTAAAAAGACGATAGCGTAGCCGGTAGGCAAATCGTAGAAGTATGATAGTGTAATTGCGCTTATACTAAAAAACCATCCAAAAAAGAAACTTCCAAGTAAAGGCTTTTTAAAGTTTAGCGAGAGTGCCACGAACGGAGGTGCGATAAGAAGCACGAAAACGACAAAAACTCCCGCTAGTGAGACCGAGGATGTGACCGTTATGGCAAGAAGCGAGAAGAAGAGAAGCTCTTTTAAAAAACCGTTTAATCTCGGATAGACAAAGTAGAGAGCCAAGGCGATAAAGCCGTATATAACTCCGCTTTTGACTACTTCGCTAGGAGGCGTGAAAAGGATATCGCTTGCAAGAAGTGATTTAAAATGCTCCATTCCCTCAGCCGAATGTGCTAATACCATCATAATCCCGCTCGCACCCAAGACGTAAAGTATCCCGATAAACGCCTCAAGATGCAGTTTTCTTGTTGAAGCAAATGCTATAAGAAAGGCACTGAGAAGCGCAAAACCTAGTGTTAAAATATAAAAGTGCTCTTCGTGAAAATAGCCAAGACTGATAGATGAACCAAGAGCTGCGAACTGCGCTATTGCAAGGTCGGTAAAGATAATGCCGCGCTTTAGTATCTCCATGCCAAAGTAGGAGTGAAGCATCACGAGAATGATTACGAGAGCGATGGGAACAAGCAGAATGTCTATCATTTTATCGCACTTGTAAGATAGTCAAAAAGAGCGCTCAGATTGTCGATATCTTCCAGCGCTTCTATGTCGTGAGGCATTAAAACCACCTTTATTCCAGTTTTCTGGCTTATAAAATCGGCTGTTTTTGTCGAGTGGTAAACATCATGCAAAATACAGCAGGGATCCTCTTTTTTTATAAGCTCTATCGTTTCAATTACGTGTTTTGAAGATGGCGGGATTCCCGGAAGAGGCTCGATTGTCCCGATGTTTAAAAGTCCGTATGCTTTGTTAAAATAGGCCAGGTTGTCATGAAACTGTATGACTTTTAAACCCTTTTTATCAGCCATTTTTTGGCTCCACTCGCTCATCTTTTTATTCCACATATCTGAAAAATCGGCAAAGTTCTTCTCATAAACATCTCTATGTTCTGCGTCCATTGAGATTAAAAACTCTTTTATGATATTTGCAAGGAGCAGAGTGTTCTTTGGGTCAAGATGAAAGTGCGGGTTTCCGTCCGGGTGGACATCGCCATCTTTTCTATCAACCTCGCTTGGTTTGTTTATAAGCTCTACATGATGTGAGAGATTTAAAAATGTTGTAGAGGAGGGCGACGTTTTTGGATTTCCTGCGCGGTTTATAAGTGGAGGAAGCCAGCCGATCTCAAGTTGTCCGCCGTTCATGATGAGCGCATCCGCATTTCTCATCTTTGCAATAAGCGATGGACGCGGAATGATAAAGTGAGGGTCCCAGTTTCCTTTTGCCAAAACCGTAGTCGTGATATGCTCGCCGCCTATTGTTTTGGTAAGTACGCCGATATACGGGTAGCTTACTGCGACATTGAGATGAGCTAACAGCGTTAGCGGCAGAAGTGTTATAAGTGTTAGTAGTTTTTTCAAATGTACTCCAATCTGCCTCAAATGAGGCTAATAAATTTCTTATATAACCTTACGAAGCGAATGATTCTGCAACCGTAGGGTCAAAATCTTTGATTTTGGGGTACCCACGGTGAAGCCTAAATGAGCGAGTATGAGTTATAATAGACCTTAAAAACTGTGAGCCGCGTGAGCACCAATAGAGATATTTGCTTGAAGAATAATAGTGTTTATCTTCTCTCTTTGACCATCTTCGTTGAACATTGCATAGTCTTGGCTGTACTGCAGTCTAAATCTTGCAAATTCGCTTGTGTGGTACTCTACCATTGCCGTGTATTTGTCAAGTCCGTCTGGCTGAGGTCTGTCTGTGCTGCCCACAGTAACATCATTTTTGAGTATTGTGTCGTATCTTAGACCCATTCTCCAGTTTTTATCATGCGTATAGATAAGCTGAGAGTAGAGACCGCCCTGTTTTTTAAGAATTGTAGGAGATACAAAATTGCCTAGATCGTTATTTGCATACTGAATACCGTCAAGTTCTCTCTCTAGATATTCACTCTGCCATTTGATAGAGCTATAAGAATCGAGAGCATGCAGAAGAATAAAATCGGCACCGTAGAGTTTTGCATCACCGCTAAAAACATGTGGACCCTCTTCATCTTCGCTATGGTCAATTCTTGATTCGCCTTGCGCATAAGAGATACCGCCTAAAAGTGTTGTAGCGCCAAAGTCGTGAGATGCTTTGATGTATCCCACATAAAGAGATGCTCCGTCATTTCCTTCTACAGTTTGAGGATCTGCTGCTGCATTTATAACCGTCAAATCAACCGACTCTTTCCCAAACATCTGCTCATTTTCACCCTGAAGTATCTCAAAACCTGCCATAAGGTAAAAAGGAGTAGGCGCGGTCCACTGGATCTGCGCACCTGTTTCATTGATGCCGTGCATGCCTAAAAACGACTCATATATAAGAGGCATATCCGCAAAATCCCATGCGTGGTGATGCTGTTCGTTGAGGTAGCCAAAGTTTGAGTTAAACTTTCCGCCCTTCAGTTTTGTGCCGTATCCTAGAGCATTTGAGGTAAAGAAAAGCTCCTCTATCTCAACACCGTTCTCTGAGAAGTGAAATATACCGTCCATTGTAAAAAACGGATCTACCGAGCTGGACAATACAAGCTCCGCATAGTTCAGGTTAAATCCGTTCTCTGCGTTATATGTTGCATGATTGTCATCGCCGTGTGAGTGTGAACCCAGCAGGCCGTGAACTATGCCAGGAACTTCCAAATGTCCCACTTCGGCATCTTTTACACTTCTATCAACATAAGAAGCATCCATAACCAAAGAGATGTCCGGAATGAACTTTGACTGATCAAAAGTTCTTTTTTCTACCGGAAGTACATCCGCACCATAAACTAAAGCCGCGCACAGTGTGCTTGATAATAATATTTTTTTCATAATTTTCTATCCTAAATTGATAATATTTTTTATTTTTGTAGTGATTATTTGAGTGTTTTTCATAGCGCATACCAGCTTATTTAGGCTTCACGGTGGGTGCCCCAAATTCCAATATATGGAATTTGACCCTTCTGTTGCAGAATCATTCGCTTAGTATGGCTATGAGTAATTTAATTAAATTAGGATATTCTTGGCGGAGCGCGGTTCTGGTTGGAGTGTGTCTCTATATGAAGATATGAAACAGGTGCCTTGTGAGCGATAGCTTCAAAGTGAAAAATCTCAACATCTGATGTAAATTTGACTGCATCATCAGATACCAAGTTGTTGTTAACCGTACATACCAGACAGCTTGATGCGTCGTTATGCTCAATATGCTCCACTTCATGGATGGCAGCAAAGCTTGTAACAATAGCAAAGAGTATCGAGAGCAGTACGTTAAATTTCATAAGCGCAATTTTATCATATTTTTATCAATATCATTAAAATTTCTTAATTGTCTCGTACTTAACACCACTCGGATAGAAGTTGCTCTGCATAAGCTCAACAGTTATTCCGGTAGTACCAATCTCTCTGTTTTTATAGCTCTTTAGCAGCTCGGCAAAAGCTCGCTTATCGTTGATCTTTTTCATTCTCATCAAAGTGACATGAGGCGTAAACGCTTTTGTCTGCTCTAAAGAAAATAGATCGCAGATAGATGATTGAAGAGCGTCCAACGCATAGCCTCTTGGCTTAGCATACAAGATATTGTTGTGTGAGAAGTATTCCAAAGAGTCAAGAGTTAGCGGTTCGAGTTTTTTAAAAGCAGACGGGAGTTTTTCAAGCAACTCCTCCACTGTGTAGGTATTGCCGAAATAGCATATTGTCGCGTGAAGATTATCCCCGCTTGTCCATCTGCCCTCTATAATATTTTTAAAGTCTGATTTGAGTTTGTCGTAATCGTTAAGATATGCTCTAAGAGCCAAAAACATAGGGTTCATAAGCTCAAGTATAGCATATAAAGCATAATCGTTATAGTTTAAATTAAGCTCATAGGGACTATGATATAGCATATTAAAATCAAAGGATTTAAGATGATCGATAAGAGAAAAGTTCAAAAGATCGTAAAAAAAGAGTTAAAAGCGATACTCAAAAAAGAGCTAAAACAAGAGGTCAAAAAGAACATTAAAGACTTTAAAAAGAAAGACAAAGCAGAGAATAAGGGTGCCAAAAAGAAAAAAAGCGATAAGAAAAAGTAGCCTCAAGTTGAGTAGAATTTTTTTGAAATAATGCTCTATGTTTCATACAAAAAGCACGGATGAAACGCTTAGGGAGTTAGAGTGCAGTGTTGATGGGCTGAGCAGTGACGAAGTTGCGCTGCGCACTCGCCACTACGGTAAAAATATTTTACCAGAGGGTGAGAAGCGCACTCTTTTAAACATATTTACCCAGCAGTTTAAAAGTCCTGTTATCTATGTCCTGCTTATTGCTGCAGTTATATCTATAGCTATAAAAGAGTTCAGCGATGCCGGCTTTATTATGGCGGCGCTTCTTGTCAATGCCGTGGTCGGAACATATCAGGAGTACAATGCCGGTGAGAGGGCGGATGCGCTTAAAAAAGTTATCAAGACCTATGTGAATGTTCTAAGAGACGGCAACAAAGTCGAGATACTAAGCGAAGATGTGACTCTAGGCGATATTGTCTTTTTTGAGTCAGGCGTAAAGGCTCCCGCCGATATACGCCTTATAGAAACGAATGATCTGCAAGTAAACGAATCGCTTCTTACAGGCGAGTCCATCGAAGTAAGCAAAAATCCGCAATATATCTCTCAGGATGAAGATGAGCCAATAGGCGAGAGACAGAATATGCTCTACGGCGGCTCATTGGTTACAAAAGGGCGGGCGATCGGCGTCGTGACGGCAATCGCACAGCATACGGAAGTCGGCAAGATAGCATCTCTTTTGGCAGAGGTCAAGGTCGCAAAACCGCCTTTGATGCTTAGAATGGAGAAGTTCTCTTTAAATATCTCTAAAATTATCAGCGGTGTTGCTTTGCTTATCATCATGCTCGGCGTTTATCAGGATATGCCGCTAAAAGATATCTTTTTCCTAACCGTAGCTCTTGCGGTATCTGCCATTCCCGAAGGACTGCCTGTCGCGATAACAGTCGCTCTAAGTGTTGCAAGCAGTGTTATGAGCAAGAGAAATGTTATTGTACGCAAGCTCTCCGCAATTGAAGGGCTTGGTTCATGTACGTTCATAGCAAGTGACAAGACAGGAACGATGACGCAAAACTCTCTAAGTGTCGAGCACTTTATAACTCCCAAAAAAGTATTTAGCAGCAGCGAGGCGGTAGATGAGCCTATAATCCTTAGTGCTCTTCTATGCAACGAATCAACGCACCGCAAGGAGGACGGCGAGTATCTATTTATAGGCGATCAGGTAGATATAGCACTATCGAAATATGCACTTCTGCTTGACGAGACTCTTTTTAAAAAGTTTGAAAACAAAAAAGCCCTTGCAGAGACTCCTTATGAGCCTCTCAATAAATACTCGGCCGCGAGTTATGAGATCGATGGCAAAAAAGTTGATTTTATCAAAGGATCACCCGAGGTCATTCTTGCCAAATGTGAACTTGGCAGTGATGAGAAGGAGCACGCTTTAAAACAGGTGGATGAGTGGGCAGCCAACGGATTTAGAAACATAGCCTTGGCATACAGAACTAGTGAGGGCAGTGGTATTGCAGAGAATGGATATATATATCTTGGATTTGCGGCTATAACCGATCCGCTCAGAGAGGGAGTCAAAGAGGCTCTGCGCAGTGCAGAAGAGGCGGGAATCGAAGTGGTGATGGTTACGGGTGACCACCCAAATACTGCATTTTATATAGCCAGAGAGCTCGGCATAGCAATAAGCAGAGATGAGATAATTGACGGAGTGGCGATCGCTCACTGGAAGGAGAGGGGAGCGCAAAAAGAGGAGATCGCGAACAAGCGCGTCTTTGCAAGAGTCTCTCCCGAGCAGAAGCAGCTGATAGTCAAAACATTTCAAGAACTCGGTCACTTTGTGGCGGTAACCGGAGACGGTGTCAATGACGCGCCTGCACTCAAATTTGCAAATATCGGTATTGCCATGGGCAAAAGCGGTACTGATGTGGCACGTGAATCAAGTGATTTGATACTAACGGATGATCATTTCGGCTCCATAGTAAACGGCGTAGAAGAGGGGCGTGTAGCGTATGACAATATCCGAAAAGTGATCCATCTTCTTATAGCTACGGGATTTGCAGAGATAGTGCTTGTACTTCTCTCGATCATATTTTTTATCCCCATTCCACTGCTGCCGGTTCAGATACTCTGGCTCAACCTTGTTGCAAACGGCATACAGGATGTCGCACTGGCTGTTGAGAAGGCAGAACCCGGAGTATTAAAACGCAAACCGCGCGACCCAAAAGAGCCTATATTTAACAGGACTATGATAAGCAGAGTGGTTGTGGGCGGTTTGCACATGGGGATCTCGGCATTTGCTCTTTTTTATACGCTGCTTGAGTTTGGATACCAAGAGGAGGCGGCAAGAAATATTACACTGCTTATGATGGTGCTCTTTGAGAATGTTCACGCTTTTAATTCACGCAGCGAGAATAGGTCAATCTTCAATATCGACCACGCTAAAAATATGCTTTTTTGGATATCAGTTATCTCGGCACAGGGTATTCATATGATAGCTATGTACACGCCTTTTATGCAGTCGGTGCTCAGTGTTGCGCCTGTCAGCTTGGAGATGTGGGCAACACTGCTGCTCATTGCACTAACGCTTGTTGCGGTGATGGAAGCGGAGAAGTTCTTTAGAAGAAAATTCTATTGATGGACTAAAATATAGTTGGTATATTGTGCCATTTATGGCATAATACATTTAAAGGATAGTTTATGACAAGAGCAGAATTAATAAATAAGATAAAACATAGAAAAAAAGAGCTTGATATTACAATGGAAAATCTAGCTAAATTATCAGATGTTGGGATGAGGACACTTAATAGATTTTTTGCGGGTGATGATGTAAAGCTAAGTACTGTTGAAAAGATAACAAATATACTTGGTCTTGACTTTGCCGGAAATGAGATCATCTCACTTAACAAACTCAAAGCAAAAAGAGCCAAAGAAAAAGCGATCTTTATGGTATCACTTGTTCAAGGCACATCTGCTCTTGAAATGCAAGGGTTAGAAAAAAGCAGTATAGATAAAATGATTTATAAATTTGAACAAGAGTTTTTAAGTGGTCAATATAAAGATAGGCTTTGGGTGGCATAATGATAGATTCTACTAAACCAATCGATGACGCAACGCCACTTAATGATACATCTGGTTTAAAACTTCCAAAAGGAAAAGTTTATACACTTAAAGAAATATATGAAAGGGAAGCTGGGAATATTGCAAAAGCAATACTGAAATATCTCTCAGCCCCGCCTTCAAAAAAAGAGGCATCTTTTAGCTACAGTTGGATGATGGAGCTGCATTATGAGATGTTTTGTGATGTGTGGGAGTGGGCTGGAAAATTTAGAAAAATAGAGCTCTCCATTGGTATTCAGGCGTATCGTGTGTCGATGGAGCTTAAAAATCTATCTGATGATGTAGAGTATTGGAGTAAAAATAAAACTTATGATCTGTTTGAGATAGCGGCAAGGATGCATCATAGAGCTGTTCAAATTCACCCGTTCCAAAATGGCAATGGCAGATGGAGCAGAATGCTGGCAAATATTTATTTAAGACAACATGGCAAAATGCCTGTTCGCTGGCAAGAAGATTTGCTTGCTCGTGAAAATCCCAAACGAAGTGAGTATATCAGTGCTTTAAAAAAGGCTGACAATGGAGATTATAGTGAACTGATTGAGATGCACAGAATAACTTATTAATGAGACAAAGCTTTTGCTATCAACCGTAAAGTTGAATTCTATAAAAATTCTATCCAACCTCCTAGTTTTCTTCCAGATCACTGACAAGCTCGCGCATCTTAAAGAGAGAGTCCGGGTTTAGCGAGATGGAGTCTATCCCCTCTTGCACTAGAAACTCAGTGATTTCAGGATAGTCAGACGGTGCCTGGCCGCAGATGCCGATATATTTGCCTCTTGCTTTGCACGCTTTTATCGCCATCTGTAGCATTCTTTTAACGGCTTCGTTTCTCTCATCAAAAATATGGGCGATCTTTGCGCTCTCTCTGTCAACTCCAAGAGTGAGCTGTGTCAGATCGTTTGAGCCGATCGAGTAGCCATCAAAAATTTCCAGAAATTTGTCGGCTAGTATGACATTTGCGGGGATCTCGCACATGGCATATATCTCAAGTCCATCTTTGCCTTGAGAAAGACCTTGTGAGTTCATGATCTCTATAACTTTTTTCCCCTCATCAGGCGTGCGTACAAAGGGGATCATTATTTTGATGTTGTTAAGTCCCATCTCTTCTCTCACACGCTTTAGCGCTTCGCACTCCCACTCGAACGCTTCGCGGTAGCTCTCGTCGTAATAGCGGCTAGCACCTCTAAAGCCTATCATCGGGTTCTCTTCCTCTGCCTCATAAAGAAGTCCGCCCAGCATATTGCGGTACTCGTTGCTCTTAAAATCACTTGTTCTGATAATGACAGGTTTTGGGTAAAAAGCCGCAGCGATCATGCCTATGCCTTCGCTCAGTTTTTGCAAAAAGAACTCTTTTGTATCACGGCATGGAGTCATAAAGGAGCGTATCTTCTCTTCGTCTTTGACGTTTTTGCCTTTATACATATCGACAAGCGCCATCGGATGAGCAGCGATGGAGTTGTTCATGATGAACTCCATTCTGGCAAGTCCTACGCCGTCGTTTGGCAGCTTTGCAAAATGAAAAGCCTCCGCGGGATTTCCGACATTTACAAAGATCTTTGTTTTTGTGGGTTTTAGCTCCTTCATATCTACGGTCTTGACGCTAAAAGGAACTTCCCCCTCATAAACATAACCCTCATCTCCCTGTGCGCAGCTGACGGTTACTATCTGTCCATCCTGAAGCACCTCTGTTGCATTGGTGCATCCGACGACTGCGGGAACTCCTATCTCACGTGCAACTATCGCCGCATGGCAGGTTCGGCTTCCGCGGTTCGTTATAACGGCAGAGGCCTTCTTCATGATCGGTTCCCAGTCTGGGTTTGTAGAGTCGGCAACCAAAATATCACCTTTGCTAAAGCGTTCAAACTCCGTCGTGTCGTTTATGATTGTCACCTTTCCGCTTCCTATTTTATCTCCTACCGCACGTCCAGATGTCAAAACCTTAGCCCCTTTTGCTCCATCAAGTGAGTAACGCTGATTTGTAAGGCTCTTGTTCTCCTGATTTTTTACGGTCTCTGGTCTTGCCTGAACGATGTAGAGCCTGCCGTCATCCCCGTCTTTTGCCCACTCTATGTCCATTGGGCGGCCGTAATGCTCCTCGATAATAAGCGCTTCACGCGCGAGCTCCATAACCTCATCATCTGTTATTGAGAAACTATCTTGCTCCTCTTTTGTGGTTGCAACATTGATGGTGCGGGATCTTTCATCGTAGAGCATCTTCTCTTTTTTGCTTCCCAAAGAGCGCTTGAGTATGGTTCTTTTGCCCTCTTTGAGCGTAGGTTTAAAGACAAAGAACTCATCTGCATTGACTCGTCCGCTCACCACGTTCTCGCCAAGTCCCCAGATGGAGTTTATAAGGATAAGATTCTCAGAACCGCTCTCCGTGTCTATGGTAAACATAATTCCGCTTGATGCCTCATCGCTTCGCACCATCTTCTGAACGCCGACGGAGAGAGCAACTTTAAAGTGACTAAATGAGCGGCTTGTGCGGTAGCTGATGGCACGGTCTGTAAAGAGCGAAGCAAAACATCTTAGGACGCTATCTAAAAGCTCATCTTCGCTTCCGACATTTAAAAATGTCTCCTGCTGCCCCGCAAAAGAGGCGTCGGGAAGGTCTTCTGCCGTTCCTGATGAGCGGACCGCTACGTCAGCCGCATCTTTGCCGTACTCGTTTGATAAGGTTTTGTATGCCTCTTTGAGTTCATCAACAAGAGCTTTTGGAAGGTGTGAATTTAAGATGAGGTTGCGGACTTTAAGCCCGCGCTCTTGAAGATTGTTCGTATCGCTAATATCGAGATCATTTAATATGGAGGCTATCTCCTTTTTTATACCATTCTCCTCCAAAAGAAGCCAGTAGGCGTCGCTCGTAGTGGCAAATCCGTTTGGAATATTCACACCTTTTGGGGTCAGTTTCTGGTGCATCTCTCCAAGGGAGGCGTTTTTGCCGCCGACTATCGCAATGTCATCAATGTTTAGCTCGCTAAAAAATCGTATATATTTCATAAAAAAGCCTTTTACGCAAAATTGCCTATATATTAACATAAATTGATGATTATTTAAATATTCTCTCCCCTTGGATCGAGCGTAGCAGACTCCGCACCTGAGATACTTGGTATATTGACAAAGGTGCTCATATTCTCATCAGGCACTCTCTCCCTTGAGAGCGCGTAGAAGCCCAGAAAAAGACTTAGAGTTAAAAAAGAGATAAATATAAAATCATCAAACAGATAAGTTCCCGCTCCTATGATAAGCGGCGCGGCAAAAGAGCCCAGTCCGTAAGCAAAAAGAAGAGTCCTGCTAATCTCTATGATATTTTTGTTCTCATCTACAACATCGTTAGCACGTGCCACCGCCAAAGGGTAGAGGCAGAATATGCCGACCCCAAGAAGCGCTCCTAAAACATAAAAGCTCTTTTCATCGTATGCCAAGAGCAGAAACCCGACGGATACGACGGAGATAAAAAAGCCGCTGAATGCTATCATCCTTCTTCTTCCAAGCCTATCTGAGAGTATTCCTATGGGCCACTGGGAGAGAAGAGCGCCTACTATCGTGATGGTCATAAAGATGGATACGGTCTGGATGGAGTCAAAGCTCTCTACAATGAAGACGGGTATCATGGTGAAAAATCCGCCGACAAAAAATCCGCCTATGAAACTGCTTGCAAGCGCCAGAGGGGCGATGTTGAATATCCTAGGGAGACTGTATCTCTCAAAAGGCACTAAAATAGGCTCTTTTATCTTTGTCATAGAGATAAATATAACCGAGAAGAGAACCAAAATGGAGCCGATGACAAAAAAGATAGTGCCGCTTTGATCGCCGATATTTAAGAGAAGCTGACCGATCGCCGTGGATAGATAGAAGATGATCGTGTAGATCGCCAGTATCTTTCCTCTGTGTTCAGGCTGACTCTTCTCATTAAGCCAGCTCTCCAAGATGATAAGCAGCCCGTAGTAGGCAAATCCGGAGAGAAGCCTTAAGATCGCCCAGAAGAGCTCGTTAAAGTAGAGGCTGTGTCCCAGAAAACCTATGATCATAATGGAGGCAAATGTAGCGAAGCTCCTTATATGCCCGACGTTTGATATTATCTTCTGGCTAAAGACAGAAGCGCCTATGGCGCCGAGAAAAAAGGATGCGTTGATGAGACCGATGGCAATATTGCTTGAACCCGTCTCTTTTAGATGAACACCGATAAAGGTCAAGATCATCCCATACCCGATGGCGAGGAACCCTATTGCAAAAAACAGGGATGATACCGGCAGCAGGGAGAATCTCTCTTTTGTGATCATCTTTTTTCTCCTTTTTTATTAAAGCTTTTTTTTCAAAATTAAAAACACGCTCACAAAGGCTTCGCTATGTTGCAGAATCGTTCGCTTAGTTTTAAATTTTGTACCGTTGTGCTAAAGTTGGCTAAATGCCTCTTTTAGCAAGATAGAGATCTTTTTTGTTGCATTTGTAAGAACGGTTTGTTTGTCGCTCTCCTGCTCTTGCGTTATGGTAAAACCTAGAATTTTTGATCTGTTGATGCTAAGTTCGCTCTTTGTCGTAGCGCTGAGATCTTTTGTTTTGTTGTACGCATGAAGTGTGAGTATAAGCTGGAGCAGTTCTCTCTCTTCGTCTTTGAAGATATTCTTCTCTGAGACCTCTTTTTCTCTAAATAGATTCGCTTTTGTATCAAGCAGATACTCACTCTCTACATCTAGTGACTCTTTATCTCTTTTATCCAGAGAGATTCTGAAACATCCGGTATCTTTAAGTGACTTGGCAAGTGCTTCTCTGATCTCGTCTTTGCTTAGATGAAATGACTCATCACCGTTTTTTATCTCTATATCGCTAAGATAAAGCGTTGCGACCTCAGCGCTGCACAGCCCTTCGTTTTGGATATTTAAAACCCTTTTTTTATCCACGCACCCCGATGTGAAAATAAGCACAAGCAGTGCTAGTAAAACCTGTTTCATGTTTCGTATACTCCATTTTTTATATGCGGCAGTATAACATAACAGAGTTATCTCAAAATTTTTACTGCCTCTCTTGCGATTTCTAGCTCCTCATCCGTTTTTATCACAAACACTTTTATCTTGCTTGAGTCGCTTGATATAAGCAGGCTGTTTTGGAGGTTTGCTTCCCTGTCTAAAACGACTCCGAAAATTTCAAGATCTTGCAAGATTTCTGCTCTAAGAGATGATGAGTTCTCACCTATTCCGGCTGTAAAGACCAGTGCATCTACTCTTCCTAAAAGGGCCATATACGAACCTATATACTTTACAACTCTTCTTTTTAACATCAAAAGAGCCAGATGTGATAGCTCGTCATCTCTTTTTTGGATCTCTCTTACATCTTTTTGCCCGCAAACTCCCAGAAGCCCGGAGCGTTTGTTAAGAAGTTCATCTACATCATCCACGCTAAGAGTGAGCTCTCTTTGAAGATACAGAACTACTGCAGGGTCGATATCTCCGCATCTGCTTCCCATCATAAGCCCCTCAAGAGGAGTAAACCCCATAGATGTGTCTATGCTTTTGCCGTTTTTTATGGCACAGATGCTTGAGCCGTTTCCAAGATGAAGCGTTATCATGTTGCACTCCGTGGCATCTTTTTTCATCGCTTTTGCCGCCTCTTGCATAACAAACGCATGAGATGTTCCGTGAAAACCATATTTTCTGATCTTGTGCTTTTCATATAGCTCATAAGGCAGAGCATAGAGGTACGCCTCTTTTGGCATTGTTTCGTGAAAGGCAGTGTCAAAAACAGCGACTTGCGCTACATTGGGAGCCTTCTTTTGGCTTATTCGTATTCCCTCGAGATTGACTCCGTTATGAAGCGGTGCCAAGGGTATGAGCTCTTCTATTATTTGCAAAACCGCATCGTTGATAATAACGGCTTTTTTAAAATGTTCTGCTCCATGTACGACCCTGTGCGCCATTGCATCGAGTGAAGCAAAGTTCGCAACGATATTATGTTCGTTTAGCATGCCGTTTATTCTCTTAAGTGCATCATAATGTGTTGCAATAATCTCTTCTTGCGTAAGTCTCCTCTCTTTTTGAGTAAAGGTTACAAGAGAGCTCTCTTCGCCGATTTTCTCAACTACTATGTGTGCCAACATCTCTTCGCTGGGCATTAGAAAAATTTTACACTTTATAGATGAGCTTCCGGAGTTTATGACGGCTATCTTCAACTTCCCTCTCCCGCTTGAATTGCCGTAATGAGAATGGTGTTTACAATATCTTTGACGCTGCACCCGCGGCTTAGATCATTTACGGGTTTTTTAAGTCCCTGCAGGATCGGTCCTATGGCTAGCGCATTTGTAGAGCGCTGAACCGCTTTGTAGGTGTTGTTGCCCGTGTTTAGATCAGGGAAGATAAAAACATTTGCGCCCCCGGCTACCTTTGAGTTTGGAAGCTTAAGAGACGCAACGCTTTTGTCAATAGCCGCATCATACTGAATAGGTCCCTCTATCTCGAGCTTGGGCTCCATTTGGCGTGCGATCAGTGTCGCTTGGCGCACTTTGTCAACATCTTCGCCGCTTCCGCTCTCGCCCGTTGCATAAGAGAGCATTGCCACTTTTGGCTCTATTGCGAAGATTTGGGCGGTTTTGGCGCAAGAGATTGCTATTTGCGCAAGTTCTTCCGCATTTGGGTCTTGGTTGAGCGCACAGTCTCCGTATACTAAGACCTTCGTCTTTAAACACATGAAAAAGAGGCTTGAGACTATGCTTACATCCGGTGTGGTCTTTATGATCTGAAGAGCAGGTCTTATGGTGTCCGCCGTTGAGTGCACGGCACCGCTTACCATACCGTCGGCATATCCCAGATGTACCATCATGGTTGCAAAATAGTTTTTGTGCGTCATTGCATCCTTTGCATTTTGGCGGCTTAAGCCCTTCTCTTTTCTCAGCTCATAAAAATGGTCGCTAAACTCTTGCATAAGCGGCGAATTGTTTGGATCTATCACAGCGGCTCTGCTAAGGTCAAGACCCAATCTTTGATAACTCTCTTTTATCTCCTCTTCATCTCCCAGCAGCACTATATCTGCCACATCTCTGCGAAGTATTATCTCCGCCGCTCTTAGTATCCTCTCATCCAGACTCTCCGGCAGGACTATCTTTTTTCTCTTTTTTTGAGCCATCTCAAAGAGTTTGTACTCAAACATCATCGGAGTCATCACTTCGCTCTGCTGTGTTTGAATCCTCTGCTCAATCGCTTTTATATCAACGGAGGAGTTGAACAGCCCAAGACAGAGAGCTATCTTCCTCTCGCTCTCTACTCTTAGTCTTGAGTGAATGTTCGATAATTTTTTCGCACTCTCGTAGCTGTCAAAGGGGACAGATAAAACAGGTATGTTGTAATCTTTAAGCCCAAAGAGAATCTTTTGAACATTTGGGTTAAGTTTAGTGCCCGAAACAAGCAGGATCGCGCTTATTTTTGCATACTCTTTAGAGTAAAAGGCACCCACAATCCCAAGAATTATCTCTGATCTATCAGCCTCAACGATAACAAGGTCATCATCCGTGATGGAGCTCAAAAAGCCATCGACACTGCCAGCTGCTATTTTAAACCCTCTTACGGCTCTGGTGTTGCAGGCATTGAAGCAGTGTGTGACCTTGGCGTCCAAAGTCTCTATGACATCTTCTACGGTCGGGACGTCAAGCTCTTTGACCTCCTTTAAGATATAGATATTTGTATCGATGCCGTGAAGTTTTTCTTTGAGCTTTGGATAATCTCTCTCATCCACTCTGTTTATGAATGTAGCAAAATGGGAAGATTCATGAGATAAGATATTGTCTCTCTCTATCAATACGTTTTCGTAAATATCCTGCAGAGATCTGTCTTTTGCGTTAATGATGTTTATGATCGGCGCGCCGAAGTTTTGTGCAAGCAGCATATTTAGATCATACTCTATCGTAGGCGTCAAAAATTCTCTTCTAATGCCCTCGCAAAGAACAAAATCATAACTCTCTTCGAGCTTTTTAAATTTTTTTATAAGCTCATCCATAAGCTCATCGCTCTGCTTTGAGGCGAGCATGCTCTCTACATGCTCCAGATCAAAACCGTAGGCATCTTCATACTCCATATCAAGCTCGTACTTTTTTAAAATAAAGTCGATATCTTTGTCGCGAATATCTTTGCTAAGAATAATCGGGCGAAAAAAAGCTACCTTGTGCAAGTTTCTCTTTAGCACCTCCATCATCCCTATGGAGATAAAAAGCGAGCCCGTATTTTTTTGACCTGCAGATATATAGAGCGATTTTATCTTCATGTATCTACCTAAAAATTGATATCTTAAATCTTATGATGTTTTTTGTTAAAAGCGGCTGTAGTTGCAAATATAAAAAAGCAAAACAGGGCTTATGGCAAATAGAGCGGCTTTATATTTGAGAGGAAGTTCATTTACTGTTTTTTACTAGAATTCTAGAATGAATTTCAAAAAAATATGGCTATTTTTACTTCTTGGCACAATAAGCTTCTCTGTGGTGCATGACTATGCCTTTGCTAAGCTTGAAGACGATCACTACTTTCTAAGCAGTTATGTTCATAATGCTCCAAATAGTGGACTGGATGATACAAACAGTGTGTTGTGCGAGATTCATACAGAGTACCACTCCGCATTTCTTTTTGTAGAAAAACTATCCTATACTCCGGTTATTCAAAAAAAAGATCCTCTTTTTAAATATGCCGAAACGTTTCTCTCTTTAGCCTACTTCAACTTCTTTAAACCCCCTATAGCATAACCCCTTTAAACACTCAAAATCTATAAAATTCAAATATAAAAGCATATTTTTATGCACAAAAAGGGTAATTTATGAAAATAGTATTCTCTCTTTTGATCGCTGCCTTCTCTCTAAATGCAGCGACGATCACACTAGATGCGATCCTGCAAAGAGTAAAAGATGAGCATCCGCTCTCAAAATCGATCAAATCGCTCAAAGAGGCGCACTCCTCACAAAACAGAGCCTCAGAACTAAACGAGCCGCTTGAGTTTTTAGCGGCAGGTGCGTACGCAAAGCCCGATACAGAGAAAGCCGGTTACGAGTATAGCGTTGGTTTGGAGCAAAATATAATGCATCCTGGCGCTAAAAAAGGTGCCGCGCGCTCTGTTAAATATCAAAATGAATCAGAGATACTGGAGCTGGAGAATGACCTCTTTGTTTTGCGCCAAGAGGTAAAGTTTCTCTACCACGTCAACTGTTTAAACCAAAAAAACACTCTGCAGTACATGGACTCTTTTTTGGCTTTTGAGAAGTTTTATGAGAAAAAAAAGAGAGCCTACGAACATGGCGAGATCTCCAAAAAAGATCTTTTAGCGCTTCAAATAGAGCTTGAGAGGATCAGAGCCGAGTATAAACTTTATGAGAATGAGGTGAATATCTCCCGTGACAATCTGGAGTCCAAAGCTCTTTTGCCATCTTTGAGAGAAGATGAGCTCTCCTGCAAAGACACTGTGCCGATCACAAAAGAGCTGCAGTTTGACTATGAAGGTGAGACGCTTTTAGAGCAGTCGATCGAGAAAAAGATCTTGACATATCAGAGTGATTATGAGAGGTATAACGTCTCTTTTGACTCTTTTACTCTTGGAGCTACTTATGAGAATGAGCTTGATACGGATAGATTTGTCTTCTCGCTATCTATGCCGCTCAATTTTACAAACTCATTTAACGAGGATAACCGTGCGGCGGCAATGCATAAAAAAAGTGCGCTTATGCATGAAAAAGAGGGAGTAAGGCTTCAAAAGAGCTCACATGCAGAGGCGCTTAAAAAAGAGCTGGTGCAAAATTATGAAAATATAACCGCATACCAGGCGATGGCACAGAAGTATGAAAATGAGCTGATGCCTCTTGTAAAGGGCGCTTATGAGCTCGGAGAGGGCTCGGTTATGGAGTATCTTTTAAGCCAAAGAGAGCTTACAGACCTCAAAAAAGAGCTTATTGAACATTATAAAAAATATTATGAAACACTATTTAAACTCTATAGCGTTTTACAAACAAAGGAAGAACTATGAAAAAAATGATTATGGTGCAGATGATATTTGCATTTTGGCTTAGTGCAGATGTTACGCTTACACCGCAAGAGGAAAAAAGCTGGCAGATTCAGAGTGCCAAAGCCAAAGAGGTTACCCATGTGCCACTTGATGTCTATATGATGCAGGTCACCACCCCGCCAAAACTTCTTCACACAACTTCCGTGCCGTATGAAGCGCAAGTGGTGCAGATGCACAAAACAGAGTTTGAGCGTGTAAAGAAGGGTGAACTTCTTGCAACTCTGAGCTCACAGTACTGGATAGAGGCGCAAAAAGAGGCAATTGATACCTGGATAGAGCTCTCATACAGCAAAAATGAGGCAGATCGCAAAGCACAACTCTGCAAAGAGGAGATAATCGCCCAAAAAGAGTGTCTTATCGCGGATGAGAATATGAAAAGAGACACAATAAAGCTTCAGGCTGCAAAAGCGCTTCTTAGGTCTTACGGAGCAACGGATGGGATGATGGAAAAACTTTTTCATGAGTTTGTTATCTTTCCAAATATAGAACTTCGCTCACCGGCTAACGGAGTGGTTTTACAAACAGATATTCAAGTAGGCAGGAATATCTCCCCATCAAGTGCTCTTTTCGTTATAAAAGCCGATGGAGAGAATTGGGTAGAATCAGACATTCCACAAGATGTTGCAAAAACTCTGCAGCCTTTGCAAGAGGTTACTTTAAAGGTTGATAAAGAGGAAATAATATCCAAGATTGCCCTTATATCTCCAACTCTTCACCCTCTTAATCAGACTAGGTATGTTCGTTTTGTTCTTCCAAAAGATGCAAATCTTCTAGCCGGGCTCAGAACAAAGGTCGAACTAAGTGTCGCAAAACGCGCTTTTATGATTGATAAAAAAGCCCTTATTAGAGAGAATGAAGAGAATATGGTGTTTGTAAAAAAAGCTCAGACATACAGTTTGCTTAAAGTAAATGTGCTCTTTGAGAATCGTGAAGTCTGTTATCTGGAGTATCAAGAGGCTCTTAAAGAGCCCATTGCTGTGAGTGCAACAAGCATACTACAAAATAGACTCCAAGAGGACGAATAATGCGCCAGCTTATCTCTTTTGCGCTCTCACAGAGACTTTTTACATCTCTGTTGGCTCTTATAATCCTGGGTTTTGGTATCAAGTCATATAACAATCTTGCGGTAGACGCTTTTCCAGACATTTCGCCTACGCAGGTCAAGATAATTATGAAATCAAGCGGTATGACGCCCGATGAGGTTGAATCACGTATTGTTATTCCGGTTGAGATGGGGATGCTTGGAATTCCCAAACAGACAATAATTCGCTCAACTTCAAAATATGGCATTTGTGATATTGCTATCGACTTCGAAGAGGGAACTGACATATACTGGGCGCGTCAGCAGGTAAGCGAGCGTCTTGGCGCCATCATGGATGAGCTGCCTGCAAATCTTGAAGGAGGACTAGCCCCGATCAGCACGCCGCTGAGCGATATCTTAATGTTTACAATCGAGTCTCCAACGCTTGATCTTATACAAAAACGTTCATTGCTTGATTGGGTAATCGCACCGCAAATACGCTCTGTTAACGGTGTCGCTGAGGTCAACTCTCTTGGAGGCAAGGTAAAGACATATGAAGTAACTCCGAAGCTTGATATGATGCGAACCTATCAGATCACGCTTGAGCAGCTTCTTGAAACTTTAGAGAAAAACAACTTAAATGATGGTGCAGGACGTGTGACCCAAGGGGTAAATAGTATTCTTGTGCGTAGCGTCGGGAGGATCAATGATATTTATGACATCGAAAATTTAAGCGTTACGACAATCGCAAACAAGCCCATCTATATAAAAGATATAGCAGATGTGCATATCGGTCACCTCACGCGTGCAGGTTTTTCAACAAAAAATGGAAATGGCGAGGCGGTACAGGGAATAGTTCTAGGGCTTAAGGGGGCAAATACACAAAAAGTTGTCAAAGAGGTAAAAGAGAGACTCTCAAAGATGGAGTCAATGCTTCCTGCTGATACGAAAATAGATATTTTTTATGACCGCTCAAGCCTTGTCGATCTCGCAACCGATACCGTAAAAAATTCACTCTTGGAAGCAACCGTTCTTATTATCGTTATTCTTCTGCTTCTGCTTGGAAACTTCGCTTCAGCTTTTAGTGTCGCACTTATTTTGCCATTCGCGCTGCTTATGAGCTTTATTGCGATGGATTATTTTGGGCTTAGTGCCAATCTTATGAGTCTGGGCGGTCTTGCCATCGCCATAGGTATACTTGTCGATTCAGCAGTTGTTATGGTCGAGCATATTACGGCAGAGCTTGGGAATGAGAAGCGCAAAAATGAGAAAAAAACGCATATTATCTACCATGCCGCTGTTGAGATGGCGCCATCTATCGTAACGGGCGTGCTTATCATCATCATTGTGTTTATGCCGCTTTTAACGCTTGAAGGATTGGAAGGAAAACTCTTTAAGCCCGTTGCGCTCAGTATCGTTTTTGCGCTCTTTAGCTCTTTGGTCCTTGCTCTTACTCTTATACCGGTGCTAAGTTCGTTTATACTAAAGATTCGTCCAGATAAAGAGTCTTGGCTGATTCAAATTTTGCTAAAGTTTTTTAAACCGACTCTTGATTTTGCTATCAAACATGCTACCGCCGTCTTTGTCACAGTCTTTTTGCTTTTTGGCTTCTCCCTTTACCTCGCTTCAAAAACAGGCAAGGCCTTTATGCCGACGATGGATGAGGGAACGCTTGTAGTAATGATAGAGTCCTTGCCGTCCATCAGCCTTGAGGAGAGCGTAGAGCTTAACAAAAAGATTCAAAAGAAATTAATGGCGGATGTTCCCGAAATTGCCTCTATTATCGCTAGAACCGGTACGGATGAGATCGGACTTGACCCTATGAGCCTAAACGACACGGATACTTTTTTTATTCTCAAGCCCCAAGAGGAGTGGCGTGTGCCATCAAGAGAGTGGGTGAAAAATGAGATAAGAAAATCTCTTGATGAGATGCGGGGGGTCGAGTATGTTTTTACGCAGCCAATAGAGATGCGTATCTCTGAGATGCTAACGGGAGTTCGAGGTGATTTGGCAATTGACATTTTCGGAGAGAGTCATAACGAGCTTGAGAGGATTGCGCAAGAGATCAAAACTATTTTGCAGAGTACTAATGGAAGCAGAGATGTTTATAAAAAGAGCAATGAAGGGGTAGAGTATCTTGAACTTAGTTTCAACAAAGAAGCGCTTGGATACTACGGACTAAGCGAGCAGGAACTTGCCCTATTTATGAAAACGATGGTCAATGGAACTCAGGTCGGCATTATCCAAGAGGAGATGAGGCGGATCGATCTTATGGTAAAGGGTGATTCATCTATGCAAAACTCTCTGAGCGCATTAGAGTCGCTCTACTACACTCTGGACGATGGCAGAAGCGTGCCGTTAAAGAGCCTTGTAACATTTACAAAAACAACGGGTTCTGTGCAGATAGAGCATGAGAACGGCTACCGTAAAACCGTTGTTCAGAGTAATGTGGAGAATCGTGACCTTGTAGGTTTTGTTGAGGATGTCAAGAGACAAATAGAGCAGAGCGTAAAACTGCCTGAGGGGTACTATGTAACCTATGGCGGCGAGTTTGAAAACCAGCAAAGAGCGGCTGCAAAACTGATGATAATCGTGCCGATAGCGCTTTTTCTGATCTTTATTTTGCTGTTCGTCTCGTTTAACTCAATAACGCAGGCGCTGCTTGTCCTTATCAATGTGCCGCTCGCACTCATCGGCGGATTTGCGGGGCTCTACCTAAGCGGCGAATATCTTTCTGTTCCTGCATCTGTAGGGTTTATTGCACTTCTTGGCATAGCGGTTCTAAACGGGGTGGTTCTTGTAAATACATTCAACCATCTTGTGGAGAATGGACATAGAGTTATAGATGCCGTACGCCAAGGAACTATAAAGCGTTTCCGTCCTGTTCTTATGACCGCAACCATCGCGGCATTTGGTCTGGTACCGCTGCTTTTTGCGACCGGTCCCGGTTCAGAGATACAAAAACCGCTGGCAATAGTCGTGATAAACGGCTTGATAAGCTCGACACTGTTGACGCTTATCGTGCTGCCGCTGCTCTATTTGAAATTTACCAAAGAGTCTGATTTGAAAGAGGCGTAGAAGAAAAATTATTATGCACTATTGTTAAAGCCTTTTGGCTACAATTTTGTATGGCAAAGAAAAATAAGAAAAATTCAAAAATAAACCAAAAAATAAGAAAATATTTTGACGACGACCCGTTTGATGTAGGGGTCGCAAGAGTAAGCGCGCATACGCTAAGCGAGATGTTCACCACTCTTGGCATCTATGATATAGATCAGAGCAAGGATATGCTCGTAAAGATGGCGAGGATGTTGTGGAGCGAGGGAGACGGGCATTTTCGCTCCGACATCTTAAACTTTTTTGCAAGTGAGGGCAGAGTATATAAATCCACTACTCCAAAAGAGCCAAACTTAGACAGAGACGAGAAGATAGATGCGCTAATAGGCGAACTTGATGTGACACACGAAGAGTCGGCACTGCTGCATGAAGCGTTCTCTGATGTCAGAAGCAAGAAGATAACCATTGAGAAGATGGAGTCAAAACTCCGCCACATCAGGTACAACCTCAAAAAAGAGAGAATAGAGAAAAAGGTTGACGCTTTTTTTGATATTGACGACTCTTTGGAGTTTAACGCTTCGCTTCACTATGTTTTGTATGGGCAGAGCTTTCACAAGATACTCACACTTAACACAAAGGTCTACGAGTATGAGTATCTTCAGGAGTGTGATGAAGCGCAGCTTATAGAGGAGATACTCGAAGAAAAAGAGAGAGTGACTCTCAAAAAACAGAAGGAGATAGAGACTTTTATAAAAAAGCTCAAAGATCCGCATCCATACCTAAGCCAAAAAGAGATAGTCGGAGCACTCCGCGCGACCCCGCCAAAGACAAAGGTCTCATATCCGCTTTTAAAAGAGAGCGTTTTGCTTGGCATTATCTCAAAAGAGCTTGGAGATGTGGAGATAGAGCTTCATGACGAAGAGATTTTGGTAAGAGTAAAAGAGAGTCTGCAGCTGCCATACAGCAAAAAGAGCCAAGAGTACACTTTGGAGCTGCATATAGAGCTTAACTCTCTTTTGGAGGATATCTGGGGGGCGAACGAGCTTGATTTCAGTGACGTTGTAAATGAGTCAAAAAGAGAGCATGAGGAGCAGTTTCTAGGTGATCTGGCGGCTCTTGCAGAGGAGTGTGATTCATACGCCGCTCTGCTTCATCTGACTCCTGAAGCGCTTTATGCAAAAATCTACGATGTGCTTTTGGAGATGCTGCCTGCCTCCCTTAATATCTCGTCCAAAGTTGCCAGAAAGAGCGTAAGAAGATTTGTCCACAACATACACGACGCGATACTTAAAAAACAGAGATACGAACTCTTGGCGCGCACAATAAGAGAGTTTAAAAACCTTTTTCCGCTAGCACGCGACATGAGAAGAAAACTAACTCTTCACATAGGACCTACAAACAGTGGAAAGACCTATCAGGCGATGAAAAAGCTCAAAAATGCCGACACTGGCTACTACCTCGCCCCGCTTAGACTTCTCGCACTCGAGGGGTATGAGGAGTTAAGGGAGAGCGGAGTTGAAGCCTCTTTGATAACCGGCGAGGAGCAGATTCTCAGCGAAGATGCGACTCATATCAGCTCGACCATAGAGATGGTGAATTTTGATGTGGATGTAGATGTCTGTGTGATCGATGAGGTGCAGATGATAGATGACCGTGACCGCGGATGGGCTTGGGCAAATGCAATCATAGGCGCACCCGCAAAAGAGATCATTATGACCGGCTCTCCAAACGTAAAAAATGCGGTCATCGCGCTTGCAGAGTATCTGGGCGAAGAGCTTGAAATTGTGGAGTTTGAGAGAAAAAATCCGCTCACGTTATTGAATGAGCCTACTCATGAAAAGGATGTAGAGCCGAGCACAGCGATCATCGCTTTTAGCAGAAAAGATGTGCTAAAACTAAAACAGATATTTTCAAAATATTTCAGTGTCAGCGTCGTTTACGGGAACCTCTCTCCCGAGGTGAGGCGCGAAGAGGCAAGAAGATTCCGTGCAGGCGAGACGCAGATACTGGTTGCTACCGATGCCATTGCCATGGGTTTGAATATGCCTATAAAAACCATTCTTTTCTCAAAAGCGGAGAAGTTTGACGGGGTGAACGACAGGAGCCTGCTACCAAGCGAGATCCATCAGATATCGGGTCGTGCGGGAAGGTTCGGTCTGCATGAGAACGGCTATGTCGGAGCGCTTAGCGGCGATGTTTTAAATGTGATAAAGAAGAATTTTCATAAAGAGGCAAAATCGATAACCATCCCTTTTAAAGTGATGGCAAATCTTGACCATATAAAGCTTGTGGGGAGTATTTTAGAAGAGAAGTCGCTTCATGAGATACTGAAGTTTTTTGCAAAAAATATGGAGTTTGACGGTCCTTTTATCGCTACAAATCTGGATGATATGCTTGAGGTCTCTCTTTTGGTGGACAGTTATGATCTTGACATTGCTACAAAGTACCATCTGGCATGCGCACCGCTAACTCTCAAATCGCCCTATATCGTCTCAGCGTATGAGAGTTACCTGGGAGCGCTTGAGAAGAAGATGCCAATTCCATACATCGCTCCGCCACTCAGCGGAAGTTATGCTCAGACGACTGATGAGCTTCTGCGTGCCGAGGATATGGTAAAGGAGATATCTCTTTATCTCTGGCTGAGCTATAGGTTTAGCGACTACTTTATCGACGCAAACAGGGCAAGAGCCGCTAGAGGAGTCCTAAACAAGTTTATAGAAAACTCGCTTCAGCAGAGCCAGCTTGCCACAAAGTGCAGAATGTGCAACGCGCCGCTTCCGCCAAACTCCCCTTACGGGATCTGTCAGTCATGCTTTAAGAAAAACTATGCGGGACGCGGGATAAGCAATAGAGGATATAGAAAGAGATAGCGCGCTTATGCCTTTAGCAGCTCTTTGAGCGGCGAAGGCTTTTTCTCCTGCATATTGTTGAGCATGGTCATCATAAAGGTGTCAAGTTTTACAGAATTTACATCTTTGGCATTTTTCAGCTCATCTTGCATCTTCTCTCTCATCTCTTCGATAAGGTTCTTTTTGAACTCATCTACAAGTTTTGCGATTTTTTCCATAGCTTCTGGAGAGTCGCCCATCTCTTCTATAAGCTTCTGTTTATACTCCTCTACCATCTTGTCTATCTTTTCTTGATTCAGATCAGCCAAGAATTTAGCGGCTCCTTTTGTACGCAGGGCATTTAAAAATTTCTCTACCGCACTGTTCTCTTCGCTTTGAGTATCTTGAGTTTTGTCTCCCCTATAAGCGATATTAAAAGCGTCCCAAAATGCCGTTATGCTCTCTTTTGTCTCAGGTGATGTGTACCCTCCGTTTTGAGGATTTAGCATATTATCTACTCTGCTCTTCAAGTAGCTGTAGTCCATATTAGTCGGAGTATAGGGCTTGTTGTTTATAAGCGCATCCAAGCGAGCAGGGTCAAATGTAAGTGTCATCGCCATAAGTTTATCTTTGTCACTAAGAGAGTTCATAGCGGAAATATACGCCTCTTGAACATCGGCGGGCATGTTTATGGGAACTGGCAATATATGCTTACCGATTCCAACCTCCGCAGTTCCGTTGCCGTCAAAATCATACTGCTCGTTGTCATGCATGAGCAGATTGTAGGCACCCTCGGCAGAGAGCGAGTTTACATTGATAGAGTCTGCAAGACCTGAGTATTTTTGAAGTGTTCTCAGCTCGCTTTGAGAGAGTGACTCCAAAAAGTTTTTGGCATTTGAGAGTTTGACATCCTGTTCCTGCGCCTTTGCGTAGATAAGCTCAAAACTCTCGGCAAAAGGAGCTTGATAATCCCTGCGCCCTTGCGTTGTTTGGTAATTTTGCATTATATTTAAGTAGCTTTGATAAGCAGTAGAAGTCTCCATAACCACTCCTTTATGGTTTTAATGATATAAAACAAGCAAAAACGGTTCCGATAAAATATGATAATATAAACTGATTTGTGTTACTATTTTTTAGCATAAATGGAGAAGATAGATGAAATCAACATGTAGCTATTTTAACCCGCTGACAAGTGACAATCTCGATATTTGGAACGAACTGGAAGGCTCAGATGGAAATATTTTCTATCTTACCCTTGCCGAGGATGAAGTCACCGGAGATTATACAAGACTCACACTCTTTAAAGACGGCTATGACTCCCAAAAGTTCGGTGCAAAGAGTCACGACTACCCCGAAGAGATATTTGTTGTAAAAGGGCGGCTTTACGATAAGGCATTCGGTATATGGCTGGAAGAGGGGCATTGCGCCAGCCGAGCGCCGTTTGAGCTGCACGGTCCGTTTGTTGCCGATGGGGATGTCGTGATATTTGAGGTCTCCAATGTTAGTCAAAGGGTTTAGGGAGGAAAGGAACGAACTTTAGGCAGTAAAGATAGTTAAAAGGCATAAGTATTACAAGTTTTAGATATTGCCTTTTAATAACACCCTAGGAGAAAAAATGAATCTAAAAATCTACCAAATCGACGCATTTGCTAAAACCGTTTTCGAGGGGAATCCTGCTGCGGTCGTCCCTCTTGATGCGTGGCTTGATGATATGCTGATGCAAAAGATCGCGATGGAAAACAACTTGAGCGAGACGGCGTATTTTGTTAAAGAGGGGGCTCATTATCGTATCCGCTGGTTTACTCCTTTGGCGGAGGTCGATATGTGCGGACATGCAACGCTCTCAAGTGCATTTGTGCTTTTTGAAGAGCTTGGATTTAGCAGTGATGAGGTGGTGTTTGAATCAAAAAGCGGTTTGCTTCGGGTGCGAAAAGAGGGCGCGCGTTATGTGATGGATTTTCCTGCTCAAGAGCTTATGGCATGTGACGTGCCGCAAAGTTTGCAAGAAGCCTTCACGCAAAAAATCGTGGCATGTTATAAGGCGATGGATTATCTGGTCGTGTTTGAAAATGAGAAAGATATCTTACATGCCGTGCCAAATATGCAAAAACTTCGAGAGCTTGACGCGCGTGGTGTTATTATCACGGCAAAAAGCGCTAAGTACGATTTTGTCTGCCGTTTTTTCGCTCCTAAACTTGGCATAGACGAAGACCCCGTGACAGGTGCTGCATTTACACAGCTTGTGCCCTACTGGAGTGAAGTTTTAGGCAAAAAAAGCTTTCATGCTAAACAAGTTTCCGCGCGGGGCGGTGAAGTGTGGTGTGCCTCTTTTGGTGAGCGTGTACAAATAGCAGGCTATGGGGTGAAATATCTTGAGGGAGTGATACAACTATGAAGACCGTCCAGTTTGAAAACCGCACCGTTGTACCGAGTAAAATCGTCTGTATAGGGCGTAATTACGTCGAACACATACACGAACTCGGCAATGAGATACCTCAAAGTATGGTGGTGTTTAACAAGCCAAACAGTGCATTGAGCGATACGCTTTTGTATTTTACTCAAGAGACCCGTTTTGAGGGGGAGATATGTTTTCTCATTGAAAAAGGGACGATTGCGGGTGTAGGATTTGGGCTGGATCTCACTAAAGCCGATATCCAAAACAGCCTCAAAGCCAAAGGCTTGCCGTGGGAGCGTGCCAAAGCGTTCGACGCCTCGGCAGTGCTGGGTCATTTTGTCGCTTTTGAGGGCGATATTACGAAGTTGCGTTTTGAGCTTTTTATCAACGGCACACTAAGGCAGTTTGCCGATTATGATCTGATGATCTACAAACCCGACGTGATGCTTCGCGAGATCGCTTCGTTTATGAGTTTTGAGGACGGCGATATAATTATGAGCGGCACGCCAAAAGGGGTGGCAGGCTATAAAATAGGCGATCTTTTTGAGGGAAAAATCTATTGTAACGAAGAACTTTTGGTCGTGTCAAAGTGGGAGGTTAAAGAAAATAAAGGAGTATGTAATGGGTAAACGATACGACAAGCTCAGCCAAGAGGATAGAGCGTTTATAGATGCTCAGCATCTATTTTTCATAGCAAGTGCATGCAATGGTGGAGAAGTGAATCTGAGTCCTAGGGGCTACAACTGCTTTAGGGTTACGGGCGATAACGAAGCTGTTTTTATGGACTATGCGGGTAGCGGTAACCGTACCGCGCGCGATATTGAGGCGGGCGGCGAGGTGACACTGCTATTTGTGTCGTTTGAAAAGCAGCCTCTTAACCTGCGTCTTTTTTGTAAAGGCGAGCTTATAGACAAACATGACGATTACGCACGCTCGCTTTTTGAAGGTAGCGATTTTTCAGGTATGCGCCGTTTTGTGAAGCTTCATATCTACTGTGTAGAGCATAGCTGTGGTATGAGCGTGCCTTACTATGAGTTTAAGGGCGAGCGAAACGACTTGCGTGAATGGTGCCAAGACTCAGATGAAGAGGGGCGCTTAGAGGGTTATATGCAAAAAAATCATATACCGCCTGATCTGAGGAAATACAAAAAATAGTGGTATGATTGATCCTAGTTTTTAGTTAAGAGGTATGCAAAATGAACTTTACAGAACTAAATGCCTATTTGCTCTCTAAAAAAGGAGCGACTTTTGACTATCCGTTTGATAAAACGGTACGTGTATATCGCATCGCCGATAAAATGTTTGCACTTACGGCAGATGAAGAGCCGCTATCCATAAACCTAAAATGCGATCCTATCTACGCCCTAGAGCTTCGTTCTTTGTATGATTCGATAAAAGGCGGCTACCATATGAACAAAAAACACTGGAACACAGTCACACTCGGCGGTGACGTTGATAATGCGCTTTTAAAAGAGCTAATCGACCACTCCTATGAGCTTGTTTACGATAAACTTACCAAAAAACAAAAAGAGTTACTCGGTAGATAAAAATGAAAGGAAGAATATGTTTTTAGATAAGATTATTCATTATTTATTTGGAGAAAATATGAAACAAAAAGACTATATTTCAAAAGAGATACCAATTTTAGAAAAACAATTGAAATTGATATTAAAAGATGATAATTTAAAAGAAGGTGTTGTTATCAGTCTTCAAGGTAATTGGGGGATTGGGAAAACTTATTTTTGGGATGAATTTGCAAAACATAGCTGGAATGAAAATCAACAAGTATATATTTCATTATTTGGAAAACATAAGTTAGATGATATAAAAAAACAAATAGTTTTAAAAGTTTTTGATAGAAATAAAATAGCAAACTTTATTGATAACAATCCTATTATAGGAAAAATCATAGAGAAGAAATGGGGATTAGACGCCTCACTTATTGCAAATGCTTTCACTACTGAAACTTTTAAAGGCATAGTATTGTGTTTTGATGATTTTGAGAGAATTTCTCCAAATTTAAGTATAACAGAAATTTTAGGTTTTATATCAGAACTCAAAGAACAGCATAAATGTAAGATAGTTATTATTAATAACAATGATTCTTTAAAAGAACAGGATAGTTTAAATCACAAAAAGATTTTGAAAAAACAAATGGTGAAATCAGACTATCTCAAGTCCATAGGAGCATCCACAGATGAAGATATCTTAGATGAATATGAGATAGTTGAAAAGTTTTTTATGACTCAAACAAATAATCAAGAAATATTTGATAAGTTTAGTGAAAAAATTATTGATTATAGATTGTATTATGAACCGCATTACAGCGATAATCTAAATCTTGTTAAAGATAAGAATTTGAAATTTGTAAACTGGGAACTGGTTGAAGAATTATTATCAAAAGTTACTGATGCAAATAAACGATGTAATATTAGATTAATGAAACAACTGGTCTCAAAGTTGAAACTTTTTGAAGATTTAGTAGATAATTCAATTAATGAAAAAATATCAAATAGTTTAGTACATGAACTTTTTAAAAATATTTTTTATCAATCTTATCTAGGCGTAGAGAAATTTGATTTTGCAAATATTGATACCTTGCATAAGTTCTTAGAAGATATTTTGCAAAAGCATTATTTAGACAAAGAAAAATTTAATATAGCTTTGAAGGAATTAAATGATGAAATGAATATAAATGACGATAAAAACGAAATATATGATCAATCCAAAAAAATTTATAATCAATTTTTGTATGATTTAAAATATGATGACAATCAATTTATAAATGATTTTTATCAATTATTTGAATCTAATAAAAATGACATTGTTAAAATTGTAAGCATTGAAAGTTTTCAGTGGTATATTGAGCTTATGATAAAAGTAGATGGTAATCAAAAAAAATATCAAGACTTATATCTTGATGCAATGAAAAAATATATAGATTATGTAGTAAAAGAAAATCAAGATATAGCTAATTTTATGGCTAAGAAAGAGATGTCTATTTTTGAGCAAAACAAAGAAATTAAGAACTATTTTGATGAGCAAAGAAATAATTTAGTTCTTCAAAAAACAAGTGATATAGCATCAGTAATTAAAGCTATGAAAGAACCAAAAAGAAAACGAGGATATAGTCCGAGTGATGAAGAGCTGTTAAATAGTCTTTCAAAAAAACAGCATATTGGGTGGATGGAAGATAGTGCTGAATACTTAAAAGCTTCATTTGATTTTGTTAATTGGGTAAAAGGTTTTTCTGGAACTAAGCCATTTGAAAAAACTTATCGTAATATCATTGAAGCTATTCAGGAGCTTAGTCAAAAACCAGAATATAAAAATAAATTGGAATTAATGACTCAGTATTTTGAAAAAAAGTAAAACACTATAAGAAACTCTATGATTTTAAATTTCTCAACCCTAAGTGAATCAAAAACACACAGCGTATCGACTGTAAAAGAAGTTTCATGACAAATTGCAATATTTTTTATTACTATCTGTTTTTCTTGCTAATATGTCTGTAATTATTTGATTTTTGGAGTGCGTCGATGATAGAAAAAAAGTTCCCAGACATAGTAATACTATCGCTCAAAGCAAAAGATTTTGCAACGGAAATTACCAAGTACAAAGTAAAAGCTCAAAATATGAGCTGTAAAAGTCAAATCTCAAATGAACATGTAACTAACAATAAAGCGGTAAGAGACTTGCTCGTCTCTCGTGGAATAGTAAAGATAGGTTGAAATAAGGAAAAAGACAATGAATAATCAAATCAAGTCAGACATAATCATCTACAAAGATATAAACGGAGAGATAAAGCTTGATGTATCGCTTGAGGACGATACTGTATGGCTCAGTCAGAAGCAGATGTCTTTGCTTTTTGATAAAAGTACAAAAACTATTTCAGAACATATAGGCAATATTTTTAAAGAAGAGGAACTTGAAAAAGATTCAGTTGTCCGGAATTTCCGGACAACTGCGAGTGATGGTAAAAAGTATGATGTTTTATACTATAGCCTTGATGTTATCATCTCAGTTGGTTATCGCGTAAAATCAAAACGAGGCACAGCATTTCGTATTTGGGCAACAAAAGTTCTAAAAGAGTATCTCGTAAACGGCTATGCTATCAACCAAAAAAGACTGGAGCAAAAAGGGCTCAAAGAGCTAAACGAGACTATATCACTCTTGCAAAATACTATCTCACAAAGCGAGCTTGAGCTTCATGAAGCCAAAGGGTTGTTGGATGTGATACTAAACTACTCTCGTACTTGGTCACTGTTGCAAGGCTACGATGAGGACTCTTTACATGTAAATATTGAGCCAAAAGAGGCAAAGTTCGTTTTGGATTTTGATGAGGCGAAAGAGGCTATCGCACAACTAAAGAGTGAGCTTATGAGAAAGGGTGAGGCTACCGAGCTTTTTGGGCGAGAAAAAGCTGGAGAGTTTGGCGGAATGGTGCGAAACATCTACCAAACATTTGGCGGTGTTGATTTGCTCCCTAGCGTAGAAGAGAAAGCGGCAAATTTGCTCTACTACATAATCAAAGGGCATCCTTTTAATGACGGCAACAAACGCATCGGTGCTTTTATGTTTATTCTCTTTTTGTCTAAAAACAATATGCTTTATAAAAATAGCGGCGAGTTAAAAATCAACGATAACGCACTTGTGGCACTTTCACTCATGACTGCCAAAAGTGACCCGCAACAAAAAGATACCGTGATAAATCTGATAATAAATATCTTGGGGGAATAGATGGATAAACAACTTTTAGAATTGCAACGCAAAAAATAGCGAAGGAAAAAAATGGTTTCAGCAAAATATCTTCATCAGGTTCAAGCACTTTTGCTCTCGGGCTTTATGAGCTTTATTATGTCGGGAGCGATCACATTTATTAACTTGGGGTTGGTGGATGATTTCGTCTCAATTTGGATACATGCATGGCTGGTAGCTTATGTTATTGCATTTCCGACCATACTGCTTGTATTTCCTTTTGCACGCAAGCTTGCCATGAAAATAGCATCCAAATAAAAATGTCTATTTCGTCCCTGTTTGTTAAAAAGCAAATTTAAAACAAAAGATAGTAGTATGCTAAATAAGAGTTATTTTACCCAAGGTCGTTGATGTTTAAAAAGTACTATTTTCAGTTTTTCTTACTTGCACTTGCATTTGTGGTCTTTTACAGCGACGACTACAAGATAATCATAGCGGGTGTCGCTATATTTTTGGTCGGAATGCTTTTTATGGAGGACGGCTTTAAGTTATTTAGCGGCGGTGTGCTTGAGAGGGTGCTGCAGGTAAGTACGGATACTTTGCCAAAGGCGATAGGCACGGGGTTTGTAGCGACTGCCATTATGCAGAGCTCATCTTTGGTCTCGGTCATTATCATCTCGTTTTTAAGTGCGGAGCTTATCACGCTCAGCGGCGCTATTGGAGTAATATTCGGCTCAAACATCGGCTCAACAACAACGGCTTGGATAGTCTCTGCTTTTGGTGTTAAGATAGATATTGCAACTTTTGCAATGCCGATGATAATCTTTGGAGCAGTGCTTAAGTTCGCCCAGTCCAAGAGTTATCAGGGGGTGGGAAAGATACTTCTTGGACTGGGATTTGTTTTTCTTGGTATTGATTATATGAAAGACGGTTTTGAGGTCTTGGAAAAAAGCCTTGACATCTCAAAGTTCGCGGTCGAGGGTTATCTGGGTGCTTTGGTCTATATCTCGCTTGGAGTTGTCGCAACAGTAATTATGCAATCCAGCGGTGCTACTATGGCGCTTATCATCACAGCTCTTGCGGCAAACCAGATCATCTACATCAATGCGATAGAGCTGGCAATCGGTGCAAATATAGGTACTACCATTACGGCAGTTCTTGGCTCTATCTCATCAAACTCTAACGGCAAGAGAGTCGCCCTTGCACACTTTATCTTTAACATCATAACGGCATCGTTTGCAATTCTTTTTCTCTACCCGCTTAGTGACCTGACGACATTTTTGGCCTTAAAAGTCGGTATTGCTGATGATGACTACGCTATGAAACTTGCACTTTTTCACACGATATTCAATATTATCGGGGTGATGATGGTATCGCCTTTTACGCACAGGCTCGTGAAGTATTTGGAGACGCTTTTTATAGAGGTAAATATCTATGCGTTAAAACCGCTCTATCTTGACAATGTCGTCATCAATGTTCCCGACGCGGCGATCGAGTCTATAAAAAAAGAGATAATCCATCTCTATAACAGCGCCATTGAAGCTATTTCGCACTCTATGTTCCTGCATCGCCACGAGTTTATAGGGAGCAAAGATATTGAGGGAGTGGTGAAGAGCTCCGAGATAAGTATAAATACGGACGTAAACGAGTTCTATGCAAGCAAGATAAAATCGCTATACGGCGAGATCATCCACTATGCAACGCTTTCTCAGGAGAATATGAACGAAGATGACCAGAACAGGGTGTATGATCTAAAGCTTGCTTCACGCGAGATAGTAGAGGCTCTAAAAAGCATGAGAGATCTACAAAAAAACATCTTTTACTACTCCAAGTCTAAAAATCAGTATATAAAAGAGGAGTATGACAACCTAAGAGTATACATCGCAAAGACGATCGATACCATAGAGAAGTTAAAAGAGCATGATGATGAACTTGATGTCATCTCCACTATCGAGCTTTTAAAAGAGAGCACAAAGGTTCTTGACAGTATAAAAAACAGCAGGATCGATGGGCTAATAAGGGAGAAGAAGATCGACTCTAAGATGGCAACATCGCTTATTAACGACAGCTCGTTCGCGTACGATGTAACACAAAGGTTGATACAAGTCGCTACAATATTGTGGATAAAGGATGTGGACATAAGAACATTGGGGGTAAAAGAATGAAGATAGATAAAGTATTTGAAGGGATAGAGAAGCTCTTCTTCAGTGAGATAAACGATGAGAAAAAACAGGAGAAGCTAAGAGAGAAGCTTCATAAAAAGATAGAGCAGACGAAAAAAGAGATAAAGAGCGCAAAGGATGAAGAGGAAGCTTCAGATCTAAGAGCCAAGCTCTATATCTTAAAAAAGCTTCTTGAGAGAGTTTAGTTTTTTAAATACCCTCTTTTGGTTCCGAGAAGTAGTATCCCTGAGAGTAGTCGATGCCCAGCTCTTTTACTATTTTAAATATCTCTTCACTCTCCACAAACTCTGCTACGGTTTTCATGCCGAGTTTCTTGGAGAACTCTACGATGGTCGATACGACCAAAAATGCGTTCTCGTCCTTGTCTATATTTTTGATGATCGAGCCGTCTATCTTTAGGTAGTCCGCTTTTAGCTTTATAAGATACTCAAAGTTGCTATAACCCGTTCCAAAGTCGTCGATGGCAATTTTACAGTTATACTTTTTGACCTCGCCGATAAAGTTCATAACGCCTTCGAAATTCTCCATATATTCAGACTCCACTATCTCAAAGACGACTCTTGGGCCGATGTCGTACTTCTCTAGCATGGAGAGGATATATTTGGATATCTTTGGTTCTACTATATCTAGGATCGAGAGGTTTATGGAGAATTCGACATCCTTTTCTTTAAACATCTCAAATGTCTGAGAGATAACTGTTTTAGTGATCTCAAAGTACTGTCTTGTCTGTTTTGCCACGTCAAGGAAGAAGAATGGAGATACCACCTTTTGGCCGTCTTTCATCCTCACCAGACACTCATACTTTTCGTAAGAGAGGTTCGAGTTATTGACTATCGGCTGATAATAGGTAATGATATTTTTCTCTCTAAGCGCATTTGAGAGCTTTCTTGTCCATGTAATGTTGTTTTCATACTGGCGGTTCAAGGATATCTCTTCGCTATAGACCAAGAAATCGACGTTGCTCTTCTTAGCTACATTAAGCGCCATATTCGCGGTTGAGAGGAGATGCTCTTTGTCCTCAAAAGAGATACCGCAGGTACAAGAGATGAGCATCTCTTCATCTTTTATGGTAAATTTCTCTTTAATGGCGGCGAGTATCTTTTTGACCTTCTCTACCAACTCTTTTCTTGAGTAGTCTATGGCAATGGCTATAAACTCATCCCCCTGAAGTCTGTAAAATCTGAAGTTTTCATTTTGTAAAAATAGGTCATATATTTTGTTTGCGGTAGACTTGATTATCATATCCCCAAACTGGTGTCCGTAGAAGTCGTTTATCTGTCTGAAGTTGTCTATGTTAAATACCGCAACGGAGATGTTTTCAAGCTCCTGCATCTCGTAGTTAAGTCTAAATCTGTTTCCGCATCCTGTAAGCGGATCTGTTTTTGCGATGCGTTCAAACTCTTTTCTCTGCTCTACGATCTCGGTTATGTCAAATTTTATGACAAGATATTCCACTATCTCGTCATTTAGATCTTTAATAGGAACTATCGTGGTCTTTGCCCAGAAATCTTTTCCAGATTTTGTTAAGTTCTTTATTACGCCGTGCCAGATGTTGCCCTTTGATACGCTCTCCCATATCTCTTTATAACTCTCTGTCGTTGAATCCGAACACCCTATGACACTCTGGTTTTTGCCGACAAGCTCTTCAAGCTTGTATTCGGTTATCTCTAAAAATTTGTCATTTGCGTATGTAATGTTTCCGTATTTGTCCACTCTTGAGAGTATAGTGCTTGAGTCTATCGCTTTTTCATACTCTTTGGAGAGGTGAATAGAGTAGTCGAAGTTTTTTGTTGAGATTTTTAGCTGCTTCTCAAAGTAGCTTGCTATCTCTTTTTGCTGTGTTATGTCGGTTCTCATTCCGATATACTCTACAACATTGCCGTCGCTGTCTAGAATGGGGTTGATGATAGCTCTTAACCAGTGTGAAGTGCCGTCTTTTGATAGATTTTTCATATCTCCGACCCAGGTCTTTTTTAGATCCTTGATGGTATGCCACAGGTCGGCAAATACCTCTTTTTTCATATCAGGATGTCTCATGATGTTATGGGATTTTCCGATAAGCTCCTCTTTGGAGTAGCCGCTAAGCTTGCAGAACTCTTCGTTTACATAAGTTATTATGCCCTCCGCATCCGTCTTTGAGACTATAAAAGTTCCGTCCACGGTAGATTTGTACTGCTCTAAAAGGGCTTGCGAATTACCGTACTCTCTCTCCAGAGTGTCGGCTGAGAAGAGTATCTTTCTGACTATAAGTACCATTAAAAATGTAACGACAATGGCAGATATGACTAAAAATGTAATAAGTGCTATAAGTTTGTAAGATGTGAAATCAAGCTTGTCGTTTATGAGTGTTTTGACATCGCTAAAGAGTCTGTCTTCTACCTCTTTCAGAAGATTGATGGTCTTTGTAGATTTTTCAAACCAGTACGAGGGCACTATACCCAGTTCTGCCTCATAACGCTTTTTAACTGCAGTATGTATCATCCTAAAAGTTTCATTTACCGCTTCGCCTCTGTAGACATCATAGTAGAAGTTCAGAATGTCCATAGGTGCCGTGGTCTTAAAGTTGTTCGTTTCAAGAGCATATATACGCAGATCCTCTTTAAATGCCGTGAACGGTTCATCCAGATACTCTTTGCTTGTAAACAGCTCTACCAGTATGGCTCTGGTCTGTCCCAAAGCCTCTTTAGCGGAAGATAGATAGCTGTATGACTGTATGTAGTTTCTATTCTCCATATCGTCCATCTGCGCAGGAGTAGCTTTTATGAGATCAAGAAAAAATGAGATATTTTTCGTATAGTAGGCTCTTGCATTGATGGTAGAGAGTCCGAGAAGGTTGTCATTATTTCTTGATCTGATCTTATCGAGGTGCGAGAGGGTGTCTACATTGTTTCTGCAGACGGTGCATTTTGATATTATGCTTCTTGCCTCTGCTATAGCGCGGTTGAGGTTCTTTTTTGCCTCCAATAGAGCTTCATCGTTCTCGTCGAGCTTTCCCGCTGCAATGAGCCCGGATGTTACTCCGCGCTCTATCTGCATGTAGTGTACTACTTTTGATATTGTCTCTGCTTCAAGTATATGATGCTTTGTAAACTCAAGGTTTTTTTTGTCATCATATATTTCAAGCAAGATCATGGATGATAGAAGAATAACGAAAAATAGCGGAACAATCAGTAAGAAAAGCAGTCTCGCTTTTAAATCCAGTTTCATTCTTTAAGATCCCTTAGCTTTCAAAAGTAAACTCTCCATAGAAGTATTGTAGCATATTTAAATTTTTTGATATTGTTAAAAATCAATTTTAACACTACATGGAGTAGATGATATACTCTATCTCCTCTAAAAGTTTGTTGCAGTCTACTCCTTTTGCGGATGCGTATGCCAAGGCTGCCCCCGCACCGACCCCCTCTTTTGCTTCGCCTTCGTCATACTTTTTTAGCAGGGGAATGGTCGCTTTTTTAAATGAGAAGGTCGTATACACCGCGTGCGGCTTGTAACTTAAGAGCGATAGTATATGTGCAATATCCGAGTTTTTGTCATTTGCCACCCAAGAGGTGGTGGCAAGAGTGATATTCTCATCTTTTACTCTCATAAGAACATCTTCTCTAAGCTTGTCGGCAACGAGCAGACATGCCGCTATCTGTGTTCCGCCTGCAAGCACTACGTGAAATCTCCTCGAAGCGCTCATGATAAAACCTGCGCAAAAGATAAGCATATTGTCACTTACAACTGATAGTTTCTCAAAACTGCTCATCTCGCTGTTTATCAAAGAGAGAGCTTTGTCTATCGTCTCATCTTTTATGCCTTTTGGTATGTTTAAAAAGCTCGAAGAGAACTTGTCCCTGCAATCATATCCAAGAGCCAGGGCGGTTGCCGCTGCCGTCGTCGTTCCGCTTGGAGTTGACTCTCCCAAAATAAGATAGTTTCCTTTTAGTTCGTAACGCTCTCCCGCTTTCAAACCTTTTTCAAAAACGGCTCTTGCATCTATCTTCGCCCCTTCGGCAATTGAATCTGAGGGCAAAATGCCGAAGTCGTGACATATGGAGTGTTGAGGAGCTTTGCTAAGACCCAGGTTTAATATCTCAACTGCGCTAAATGGCGCGAGATTATGCACCGCTCTTGTAATAATCGCCGGAGTCGGTACGCCTGTCGGAGTCTCTGCGATCTCGCCCAAAGAGTAAACTCTCTGGTTGATGATAAATTCCGCATCAAGAGTCGGGGTAAGCGGTATCATCCCCGGGATACCCGCTTGTGTTATGCCATCTATCTCACAGGTCTTTGTAACAGAGGCTGCTAATAAAAAGTCAGCTTTGCCGCTTGGAATGGTATCTGGCTTGTTGGTAAATATGTTGTATGTGTTCATCACTCTAGATCATCCTTGCTGATAATGCCCTGCGAGAGAAGCTCTTTTATAACTATCTCCGTCATATCGCTCTTAAACTTAAACTCGTAGCGTATATCCATAACGTATGCCTTTAGCTCCATATCCAAAAAAGATTTGCGCTGATATATCTTGTTTGTAAATAGCACCTCGATAGGTTTGTTGAGGTAGATATATCTTGATATCTGTGCCGCTTCAACGGCTATCTTGCGGATCTTGTCGGTAGGCGCATCGACGGGAAGCATGATCTTTGCTACCACCTGACAGTATAGTTCGCCGGAGTTTGAGTTTGAGAGATCGGTGTTCATAAGCGACATATTCGGGATAACAACCATTGAATCATCCGGTGTGACTATCCGAGTTGCGCGAAGCCCGATGTTTATCACCTCTCCGTAATTATCACCCACTTTTATCTTATCGCCTACCTTAAAAGGGCGGTCAAATAGAAGCATGATGCCGCCGAAAATATTTTTAAGCAGATCCTGCGTTGCAAAACCGATCGCTATTGCGACCGAAGCCAAGGCAGTTAGGAGCATCTCCTGCGGAGGATTGTAGATGACTTTTATGATAATTATCACAAATAGCGTCCAAAGAGCAATTCTGATAATTGGAATAAGCCCTTTTATGGATATTCTCAGTCTGGAACTTTTTTCCGCAAAAAACTCCAAAGTTTTTGTAAAAAGAGTAATGGAGACATAGGCAAGAGCAAAAAAGAGGAGCGTCCAAAGAACTTTAGAGAGAGAGATTATTGTGATGATGCTCATAGGGTCAACTTTTGACGCATTGTTCTCAGATAGAACGTCCGCGGCAAAAAGTATCTGCGTAAAAAAGCTTAGAAAAAGTAGTGTTATTAGTCTCATCTCAGTACCCCGTTAATGAATATAGTTTTTAGAAGAGAGATAGTCGTGCAGATGCTTATAGATAGCCGGATTAATGTTATATTTATTGTGCGGCTGTATCAGCAGACCTTTCTCAAGCATAGGCATAAGCATCTTGCGGCACTCCTCGTGCGATTCATTCATAACGATGGCAAAGTCATGCAAAGTAAGCCCGTCATGCAGTATGAGTGCCTGAAGCGCAAAAAGGGCTTCGGAGGAGAGGTTCTTTATAAAGGAGTGGTCAAGATCGTCTATCTCTCTTACGCGAATCACATTTTCATCCATCTTCTCTATTGCGCGTACCCAGTAGAGCAGTGCAAGAGAGATGTTCCCGTTTGATAGTCTATGCAGCTGCTTAAAAAACTTATCACTCAAATAGGGCTGCTTCTCATCATCTTCAAGTTTTTCAAACGTGCTGTTCTTAAGGCTCTCCTCTTTTGGCAGAAACTCTGTTTTTAGATTTTCATACTCATTACGCTTGGAGATTATCTCTTTGATATTCTCCTGGCTTAGCGGCTCCATAACTATTTCGCTTGTAAAGTAGTTCGATATGGAGATGGTTTTGTCGAGAAAACTCCACGTCTCAGGGGTAAAAATACCTATCCAGAACACTTTTTTCGTAGTGTAAGAGATAACCTCGAACAGCATTTTAATGCTCTCGAATCCGCCAACTTTTTTCAAAAACATATGGTGAAGGTTCTCTAATATAATGATCTTTGCGCTCTGTGTATCATTCAGATGGTCGATAAGCTCTTTGTTCGTAGCGATGTTCTGCGTGCCCAAGAGAGAGTTGAAGTAGTTAAAGTACTCATCTTGGGTAAATATCTTCTCGTGAAGCTCGCCTCGAATAGTGTCTGTGGGCGGGATCGTCTCTAAAAAAGCATTTAGCAAAGATGTTACTCCGCACCCCTTCTCTGCGATGATGGCACATGTTACAAAACGGTTCTTCGTCCAGTTGGTAAAAGAGTCCTCAAGCTTTTGGAGCTCCTTTTGCCTGTTTACAAAAAATTGCGATCCGGCAGGAGCAGATTCATAGAGTTTTTTGTATCTATTTGGAAGTTCTTGGAGTGAGGATTCCGTCTCTTGCATAAATTCGGATAGCTCAAAGGAGATAGGCGCTTTTTTGTCGACTATGCCGAGACTTTTTTTTAACTGTTCAAATCTTTTTTGAAAAAATTCTAAAATAGCGCCCATTTTTCGACCTTGTTCCTCAAATCTTGGTTTATTTTAGCATATTTCAACTCTCGTTAGCGAGCCGTTCTCAACTTTTATGGCAAAAGCCTCCTCTAGTTCTATCTTATTTATGATTGAGAGCAAAACACGTATAACTCCCGCATGGGTAACGACCAAGATGTTCTCTTTTTCAAGCGATGGTAAAAACTTGAAAAAAAACTCCTCTACTCTTTTTGCGTACTCTTCGTGCGGCTCGCCGTCAAGAGAGTTTATCCACTGCAAAAAGTCAATATACTCCACTTCGCCCTCTGCAAGGATCTCATCAAAGCCAAGCCCTTCGTGCTTTCCCCACGATTTCTCTCTGAGCTTATCTGTAAAGATCGCATTTTTTAGATGCAGAGATGGCTGAAGCGTCTCTTTTGCACGTCTGAGATCCGAGCAGAAAACCGCATCAAACTCTATTGTGTCAAGCTTTTTTGCAAGCTCTTCTGCCTTAATTTTCCCGTTTTTTGATAAGCCTATGTCTATGTGTCCGTTATAGCAGTTCTTGTATCTCTCATCGACCTCTGCGTGGCGGATCAGTGTTACTTTCATATCAGACCAAAGAGCAGGAAGTTAAAGAGAATCAGCTCGTTCACCTCTATACTAAAGCCGTAAATATCGCCGGTAAATCCGCCGTATCTTTTTATAAAGACGCTTTTTATAACAAACAAAACTAACAGTGCGCTAACAAGCAGAAGCAGTTTGTTATAGAGTAGAACGATCAAGAGCGAGTAGGAAAATGCGATCAGCATCTGCTTTTTTGTAAACTCCTCTTTTGCCAAAGTCCCCATCCCGCTTGGGCTGATGTAAGGGTAGAAGTAGATGGCCAAAACGGCGTTTAGTCTTGAGAGCATCAGAATAAGCGGCAGAAGATAGAAAAGTTCAAAATGCGCCAAAGAGGAGGCTTTTAAGATAAGAAAAGTGACACCCATTATCATCCCCATTCCACCGACATGGGAATCTTTCATAACTTCCAAGGCTCTCTCTTTGGGAGCGTACAGACCGTCTACCGTGTCACTAAAACCGTCAAGATGAAGCGCACCGGTAAGCAGAACAAGCAGTCCGAAAATGATAATGCCAAGATGAACGGAATCGACATAAGGGCTTAAAAGCGTGTGCACTCCCCATAAAACTACGCCCAGCAAGAAGCCCACAAGCGGGTAGAACATAACGGCATAGCCGTTGATGCCTTTGTAAAAATCGTGAACTTTAAAAAAAGGAACAGTTGTTAACATAGAGATTGCTAGGGCAAAACCTTTAAAGATATCTCTCATTTTATCCTCGTCGAGATGCCGGCTACTGTGTGATAAACTTCGTCGCATGATGAAGCGATTAGCTGAGATAATTTTCCGCTGATATCTATAAACTCACGTGCCAAAGCATTGTCGGGAATGATACCGCAGCCGACATCGTTTAGGACAAAGACCACTGTTTTATCAAGCGCCAAAACGGCGTCCAGTTCTCTTTTCATATCGTCAAAGCCAAAACCGTGGTAGAGCATATTGTTTATCCATATACTAACACACTCTATTAAAACAGAACTCTCACATTTGGCAATTGTGTTATAAAGGTTCAGTGGCTCTTCTATAGTTTCAAACTGAACACTTCTTTGGAGTTTATGTGAGTCTATGCGCTTTTGCATCTCATCGTCTATAAACTCGGTAGTTGCCAGATAGATTGGTTTTTGCAAAGAGTTTTTAAGTGTATACGTCTCTGCATTTAGGGACTTTCCGCTTTTAATGCCGCCGATAAAGAGTGCTTTTTTTATTTTCATCCTGAAATTTTATCTAATGAAACGAAAAAGTGAGGTTTTGTGGAGAGATTTGTGTTGTAAAATTAAAAAAGCCCCATCCAGAAGCGGATGAGGCGTAACCCTAGTCTTAGTAAAGATCTTGAGTCGGGTGGTTGGTCTTAATGCCTTCAGTATTGCTACCGTTTTTTGTATCGTAAGTTACGATGTTGTCAGCTTGAAGAGCACCTAGTGTTAACGTGATTAGTAAAATCAATGTTTTCATTGTATATCCTTTGTTAAGAGAGCCTTACCCTCTAGTTATTTTTAAATCAGAGTAATTTTATCCGATTTAACTTTTAAGCTTCTAACGGTTTTTTAAGTACTCTTCTTAATTAAGACAATTTTTATCTTTTATTCAAGATTTTAATCTAGATAACCATTTTGTTATGGTATATTATTTGTGTATGTTTAAAAATTTTGGATAAACTTCCATAATTTTAAAAGGAGGCATCAGATGGTAATCAACATAAAAAAAGAAACCGGTGGTTTTGAGTTTGTTGGCTCAAGAGGTGCTGGAGAGATTGTAAGAAAGCTTATGAAAAAGGAGCTTGATAAAGGCAATAGCGTGACGCTTGATTTTGTAGGAATTGAGCAGGTTACACAGTCGTTTATAGATGAGTTTTTCGGAATTTTTATTAGAGCTTTCGGTATTGAATATATTAGAGGTAAAGTAAGACTTGTTAACGAGACGCAGGGCATAAAAGATACAATAAACTTTGTTATAAAATACTCTAAAGAGAGGTCTGCTTAAAAGTAGTCCTCATCTTCATCGTTTACAATCTCACTCCATAGATAATTTTTATTAAAATAGTCCATATCGTAGTTTATGTTTGCTTCATCAAATTCAAATGCGACAACTACGCCCTTCCATGGACTCTCTAGCTTTTTAGATTTAAAAGAGCCGTTTTCATATCTCAGCAAAGTATCGTTTGAGATTATTATAAATTTTCCTCCCGTAATATTTAATATCTCAAACATTGCATACAAACCAAAACCGGCATTTTTTTCATATCCGTACATTTTTTGCTTTGTTGCAGTAACTCCTTTTTCCAAAGCTTTGATAATCGCTTCTTCTTCAGTATCTATATTAAATTTTAGCTTTAGGTTAGTAAGAAAGCCGATGCCTCTGTCTGCTACGGCAAATTGTATTTTTTTATTTGTTGGATAGTATTGAGCCATTACATATCCACCAACGCTAGAGTCAGCGTGGTCTGCTACATTGTTCATAAGTTCTATAAAGAGGTATTGTAGATAGTTTTTTAAATCCTTTGTATCAGCGGGGGATAGTTCAGAAAAGTTTTTAAGCATTATTTCAGTCAAGTGGGTTGATATTTTATCAAGACCGTTTCTGTTTTTAATTTTTTCAATGGGGCTGTATGTTTTATTTGGTTTGTATTCTTGAATAATCATACTTCTTAAATAACTAGAATTTGTGAAAATATCAACTTTTTCATCATTTTGATAAGCTCTAACCATTGTAATAAAAATAGGCTCTATCCAATTAATATCATTAAATATGTTGTTTTTTGAATTAAACAAGCAGATATACTCTTCAATATTTGACATGTAGATATTTTTCATTTATTGTTTTCCTTAGGCAACAAGTAAGGTTTTATTTTAGCTAAAATAAACGAATTTCAACTAATAAATAAGCTCCTTTTTTATAAAATCCACATTCACGTTCTTTTCAATATGCTCGACAAACTCTTTTATTGCTTTGGCTTTGTACTCTTTAAAGTCGTACCCTTCATAGGTTTCATCTATTTTACAAAAGAGTTTGCAGCGAAACTCATCGCTCTCGAAGATGCCGTGCACAAAGGTCGCATAGAGATTTTTCTTCTTCACCACTCTTTTTTTAGCAACTCCGTTATGTATCTCATAACCATCTATCATGTGTCCGAAAAGATAGTAGCACCCTTTTTTTACGATCTTCTCTTTGCCAAAGAGTACATCGCCTTTTATGCGCCCGAAACCTTTGACCTCTTGCAGTTCGGATTCCACTCCGTCCGGGTCTAAGATGCGCTCAAACATCATCTCGTAGCCGCCGCAGATAGCGACAATCTTTTGTTTTTTTGAAGTTAAAATTTCTTCAAACCCACGTTTTCGCAGCCACGCCAGATCATCAACCACTCTTTTGCTCCCCGGAAGAACAATAAGGTCACAAGCATAAGCTTCACTCGGATTTGAGATAAAAGAGAGCGTAACTTCCTTGTCCGCAACAAGCGGTTCAAAGTCGGTAAAGTTGCTGATGTGCGGGAGTTTTATAACGCCTACTTTTATTTTTGCTTTTGAGTTATCCTGAACATAGTTCATTATGGATTGGCTGTCTTCAAAACCGAGGTTGAATGCTCTGTATGGCACAACGCCCAAAACTTTGATGCCGAACTTCTTCTCTATGATAACTCTGCCCTCATCAAAAAGAGTTATGTCACCTCGAAATTTATTGACTATAACGCCTATGACATTGTCGCGCAGTTTTTTCGGCAACAGTTTGTAAACACCGTAGATAGAGGCAAAAACGCCGCCGCGCTCAATGTCTGCGACCAAGATTATTTTTGTGTCAAACTCACTTGCTATGTAGATATTTGAGAGGTCTTTGTCCATTAGGTTAAGTTCGACAGGACTTCCAGCCCCCTCGGCTACAATGACGTCATACTCATCTTTGAGTTTTAAAAACGCCTCTTTTACGATGGGCTGGAGTTTTTTTATGTCACGGTAATACGCGTGCACATCCTTTTCGCCCACGCTTTTGCCGTTGATGATAAGATGTGCGCTGTTTTTTGAGCCTGACTTTAGCAAAACAGGATTCATATAAGGTGTGGTTTTTAGCCCTATCGCTTCCGCCGCAAAGTGCTGGGGAATTGCTATCTCGCCGCCCTCATCCGTAACATGTGAATTGTTCGAGACGTTCTGGGCTTTAAAGGGTGCTACGCTGATGTCGCGATGGTGCAGAAGATATGTAAGTGCAAAACTGAGTGTAGATTTTCCGGCGTCGCTGCTTGTGCCGAAGATACTTAGTGAGTTCATTTTATTGCTTTTAGTGAAGTTTTATAAGAGTTCTATTTTATCCAAAAAAAACATATTTTAGACACATTTAATAAGCTGTTTATGAAAAGAAGTGTACTATCTGCAAACAAATAAAAAACGTATAGAGGTTGTGAATGTTCTTTGGTAAAAGCGATAAAAGCAGAGTAGAGTTAGATGCTAAGGATAAAGTTATAGAGGCTCTTAAAAATGAGCTTGATGATGCAAATGCCAAAATAAGAGAGCTGGAGCAAAATGCCAACAGAGTAGATGAGAATCAGATAATGAACGAGCTGATCAAATCTTTAACCGCAAGCTTGACGCAGGCTTGTACTACCGATATGGCACATCTTCAAACAGATCTGACAGACAACTTAAAGGCGCTCGAAGATATAGACAAAAGAAGCAATCTCAACTCTGAGAGCGCAGAGGAGTCGCTTTTAAGCACAAATAGTTTAATGACGACCATGAGCTCTCTGCTTGAGCACATAACAAGTACGTACGATCAGGTAAACACTTTAAATACAAATGTCGAAAACATCTCGGATGTGATAAATCTCATAAGAGACATAAGCGACCAGACAAACCTTCTTGCCCTAAATGCTGCGATCGAAGCGGCACGTGCAGGTGAACACGGAAGAGGGTTCGCGGTTGTTGCCGATGAGGTAAGAAAACTAGCAGAGAGAACGCAGAAGGCAACGGCTGAAGTTGAGATAACGGTTCAAAGTCTCAAGCAAAATACGCAGGAGGTTCACGAACACTCCAAGTCGATGGAGGAGCTATCCGTAAACTCAAATGAGCAGATAGAGTCGCTTCAGCATAAGATGAGCGCTCTGCGAGATAGCTCCAAGATTATTGCCGTAGAGAATCAAGATGTCACAAATGCGATATTTATGACATTGATAAAACTAGACCATCTTCTCTTTAAAGCCAACGGCTACAAGGTGGTATTTAAAGGGGAGACTCATACGGAGTTTGTCTCTCATAAAGAGTGCCGCCTGGGAAGATGGTATGAGAGCGGCATAGGAAAAGAGAAGTTTAGTAAAACTCAAAGTTACTCAAAACTGGACTTGCCGCACTCGCTTGTTCACGATAACATCAAAAAAGCTGTTGAGTGTGTAGAGAACGGCACCTGCACGAGAGAGTCAAAAAATGTCATGAGCTATTTTAGCGAGGCAGAAAAAGCAAGTCATGCGGTAATAGATATTTTAGACGCAATGTTAAAAGAGGAGAGAAGCAGCAGGCATCATTAAGCATCGTCTTGCGCTCTCCACTCCGTGTTTTTTTCAAAAACAAATATCAGAATCTCTCTAAGGCTCTCTATCATCTGCTTTGTAAGCTCTTTTTTGTTGCAGTAGAGAAAAAAAGGAACGGTGTTTAGCATTGATTTCTTGAGTCTTTTTCTCAACGTGGAGACCTCATCAACCGGGATGAGGTTCTTGCCGTTATAGAGCGAAAAATCTTTCGAGATGCCTAGGTTAAAAGAGACTATCTGGTAAGCAAAGGCAGTATTGTTTTTATTTTCATAGTGCGTTACAAAATTTTGAAGCGAATTTTTTAAGATAAAGAGCCTTGCTTCGCTGATGTATCCGAAACTTTCGCGAAACTGATACTTTTGCGTCATGTTAAAGCCCAAGACATCATAAAAATCGTTTAGGTTTTTCCAAAGAGAGTAGAAATATTTTTTGCCAAAGAGTACCTCTTCGTAAATCATAAGCATCTTTTGTTTCTCTTTTACTTTGGAGTATTTGAGACTGAAATACTCCTTCTTAAAGAGCGAGATAAGCCAGTTCTCATCAAGAAGACTGATGGTGTCTAGCCTTTTTTGATTAGAGGGCGCATCTAAAAAACTCCATAGCATCGATATGTCGTTTCGCTTCGACTTTGTCCGTTTTACAAAGTGCTCCGCGGTGAGATAGAGAATGAGATTCTCAAGCATGGCATCCTTTTTTGCTATCTCATGGTTAAAGATCACCTTTTTATAGAGGTTAAAGCGCATCTCAAGCATATGCTCTATATCTAAAATGGCACTGTCGAAGAAAGTGACCTTATATTTACGCTCTTTTAGACTTAAAACACTCTGTTTTGCTATGCGAAGCAGGTCAACTGCTCCGCCGATGTAGCCGCTTGCAAGCATATCTCTGTTGATGTAGTCAAGTCTGTCGGCATCAACGGTCGCATCTATAAAAGAGTGCAGTACGCTAAAATCAAACCCGCCGAACTCTGCATCTTGAAGAATATAGTCAACCACTCTGTAGATAAGCGCGATATACTCTCGGTCATGGTCGGCGGTAAAATCTTGAAGTATCTCATAGGTAAGAAGCATTTTTGCAAACTCCACGCCCATAGCCTCATGAAGAACATGAGAGTTTTTGTCTGTCAGTTTCTCATAAAAGGCGAGAAATTTTTGTTCTTCCTTATTTGGCTCTTTTAAAAGCGAGAGTCTCTCATAAAGACTTTGCATAGCGTATTCGCTTTGATGTGAAAAAGGCAGATGCCCTACGTCATGTAAAAGAGCTACAAGGCGCAGTGCTTGAAGAGAGATAAGATAGGCATACTTCTCTTTTGAGTTTTTTAGCGGGATAAGAAACTGGTAGAGCGTATCGTCCTCAAAGAGGGAGCACTTCTTTATCTTGTTTTGCAGAGAGAGCTCGGATTCGATCTTTATGACAGCTTTATAAAGCTCTTTAAAAAAGAGTGAGCGAACGTCGCTTTTTGCATTTAAGAGCGCTCCTTTGTACATGTGAGAAGCGAGGTGCATTGTTCCCAAGCTATGGATATATCTTTTAGTGTTGATAGAGGGAAAAGCAAAGTATGCAAGCGCATTTTGAGTGATGAACTGCAGTCGGCTGAGTATCTTGGTCTGAAGGATCTTGCCTTCAAGCTTTGTGTACTCAATGTGACTGTAGATAGTGTCGTTGATAAACCTACTGGTCACTTAGACCTCTCAAACACTCTCTCACTAAACTCCGCAAATTTTCCGCGCACCGCTTTTTCAAGCTCTATGGCAAACATATTAAGCTCAGGATGTGCCGTTCTCGTCTGTTTTAAAAGTGTTGTCAGACCGTTGTTGTACTTGTTGAGATAGAGGTTGTCTATCTGTCTGTTTGAGCCGATAACAATTGCCATACAGCTCTCATCAAGCCGTGAGAGTATAAGCTGTGTCGTCTTTTCACTGCTGTTTTGCCACTCGTCCATGATGACGATAGCCTCGCTCAGAGTCCTTCCACGAGCTTCTCCGGGCCAGAGTGTCTGGATGTCGTATCTTGCCGTAAGCTCCTCTGTTTTAGAGCGAACAGACTCTGGATTTTCAGTGTTCACTCCCTTTTTAAGCCGTTTTTTTGCAATAAACTCTAGGGTGTCGCTCAGAGCCATATTGTAGATGCGAAACTTCTCGTCGTTGCCGGACAAAAAGCCAACTTCCGCTCCTCTGTCGATGGACTCTATGGAGTTTCGCACATAGACTATTTTGTCGTAAAGCCCTTTATCTATAAGTCTCATTGCAGCGACAAAAGACATAAGCGTCTTTCCGCTTCCCGCTTTTGCGTCGATAACGAGGAGATTGTAAACATTTTCTATAATGGCTTTGACAAAAAACTTCTGTTTAAGGTTCGCAGGCTTTACGGCAAGAGGATTAAAATCGCTCTCTTCCATGACCATTACTTTGTCGTTCGCAACAATGCCATATGCGCTGTTTCCGTCACTTGATTCAAACGTGTAGCAAAAATTTTCGGACTTATGTTCGCTGTCTATCTCTTTGATATTTTGAAGATTGAGATTGTTGAAGTATATGGACTCAAGCGGCGCGTTTTTTACAAAGGCAAAATCGGGAACTTCGCTCTTGTCATTACTCAGCGTTTGGGTCTTTATGTTTTTAAATAGCGCGAATGTTCTTGCATAGATGTCGATAGAGATAAAGATGACCTTTTGCCCTTTGTAGTAATCTCTTGCAACCTCGGCAGCTTCTATAATGCGTTTGTCATTGCTCTCTGAGATATGGTGCTGTTCAATCTGGGTGTCGTAGCTGTCCTTGGAGATGATATGGATGACTATATCGCCTTTGTATAGTTTTACAACCTTATAGTTTTTCTTATAGTCTATCTCTTTGATCTTGGTGGAGGCTAAAAATCTGGCAAACTCTCTTGAGTAGTAGCCGAGTTCGTTTGTGAGTTTCTTTTTATCTTCAAGTTCAAGCAGTACCGTCTCGGGTATCACGACTATGTTAGAACCGTTATCGCTAAGAGTCTCTATATTTTGCAGGTTTTGCAAAATAATATTTGTGTCTACGACATAAACTTTTTCTTTTTTCATCTCAAAATAGTATGAGATATTTGTTACATAGCGGTTACTTTGTTCATGATCTTTTTCCAGTCAAGGTCAAACTTCTTTTTCACGTAAGCTCTGTGATGAGGTACGGTGCATTTTGAGCAGTCCTGATGGATCGCTCCGCCGGCCGCAAGCTTGGAGCCGTTGTTTATGTCGCAACGACTTAGTATTTTTGCTCCGTTGTACTCCCCAAGTCCCTCGTCGTTAAACCTGAAGTGCGGGCATCCGCAGAGGTAGCAGTTGAGCTTCTCAATGTCGTGGCACTTTACGGGCTCTTTGTAGAGCGGGCAGAAGTCGTTCTCCTCTTTTACCATATTCTCAAAATCAAAATAGTCTATGATCTCATCTTCGCTTAAACCACGCGCTACAAGTTTCTCGACTATCTTTTTATGTTTTTGGGCATGTTTCTCAAACCACTCTGTATAGCTCATGATAATATACTCCTTTTTTTAACTTCAACTCTGTCATACATCTCCAGCATATTTGAGTAGTCTTTATGAAGCGTTACATCTATAAAAAACTCCTCTTTGTCCAAGATACGTACCGCTTTTTCAACTCTCTCCCCAGTGAAAACTGCATAAAGAGCCTCTTTGTACTCCTCAAAAGAGAGCCCTGCTTCACGCATATGAATAAGCTCTGAAACAACGTGCCCGAGTTTGTTCTCGCCAAACTCCAAAAGCTCAAGCGCCTCATCCCTCTCGCCCAAAAGGAGATGGCTTTGTGCCTTAAACTCCGCCATTGTAAAGTTGTTTTGAAATATAACGCCGATGTATTTCTCCATACTTAAAGAGTTATCAAGCGATGCGACTTCGTCCAAAATATCCGCCGGGTCATATTCGCTGAAGTTCAAGACCATATCGCGGATGAGTTTGCCGCTGTTCTTGTTGTTATAGACTAAATCCTCTATGGGATAGACCTCGGAGACGCCAGGGATAAGTATCTGGCATGAGTAGAATCCTAGGTAGTCATACTCTCTTATGTATATCTCTTTGCACATCTCTTTGGCGATGTTGGTTAAATATTCAAACTCATTATCTATGCCCTCTTTGTCGTATCTCCAAGGAGCAAACTCAAAGCTCTTTTTGCTGCTTAAAAAGCCAAACCCAAGCTTTCCGTTGGAGTCCACGAAGTGGGACTCCAGATTGAAGCTATCAGCTACTATGCTCATGTCAAAAGTAGGGGTCTCAAAACTCTCAAGGCTATTTAAGTCACGTCCCTGCATAAGCTCCGTCATTGTTCTCTCCAGCGAGACCTCCAAGATGGGGTGCGCGCCGAAAGAGACAAAGAGAGTTGAGTTCTTGGGGTTTATAAGCGAGATAGCGGTCACGGGAAACACTCCGCCAAGCGAAGCGTCAAGAACCTCGACTATGTAGCCTCTGTCTCTAAGCGCGCTCACATCACTGCTGACTTTCTTAAATGTGGCAAGAAGTTCGGATGGAAATTGCGGCAGAGCATAACCGTTTTTGATAATCTGAAGTTTTGCGTATCGTTCATATATCTCGCTCAGAGCCTGAACTTGCGCCTCTTTTGGCGTATTGCCCGCTGCAAGACCGTTGCTTACATAGAGATTGCTTAAGATGTTAAGAGGAAAATAGATATTTTTGCCATCGGAAAATCTTTTAAAAGGCAGAGCGAGTATTTTATCTGTATAGTCGCTGTTGTAGTCCACCAGATCCTCATCGCTGAGTTCGCCATGAGGGTCGTAAATATTGAGAAGCTCATCATCCAAAAAATCACCGCCGAACTCAAATAGCGCTTCATCCGGGTATATTTTACGATCCGGGAGATAAAAATCGCTAAAGAAGTTGTTTGTCTGAAGCCGCTCGATATACTCTCCCAATGCGCTTGCCGTGGAAGCCTCGCTTGAGACTCCTTTGCCGTTTGAGTAGATATGCGCGGGTGCTTCTGTTGAACTTAGATTGAGCGAGTAGCAGTTTTGCAGGGGATGCTTCTCTTGTGACATCGTAGTTTTGCAGCCGACATCATCCAAGACCTTTTGCATCTTTGCGATGGACTCCTCCAACGGAGCTGCTTTTGATAAAAGATTCACTGTTTTTTCCTTATGATTAAGTATATGAAAAACGGTCCGCCGATAAGAGCGGTTATTATTCCGATGGGAAGCTCGCTGTTTGTAGAGAGAGCTCTTGTGAGAGTGTCACAAAAAACCAAAAAGAGTCCTCCAAAGAGAGCCGTTTTTACGATGCGCCTGTTTACGGTAGAGGGGTGGAGTTTTGCAATTATGTGCGGAGTTATAAGTCCTACAAAGCCGATAGGTCCGCTAATGCTTACAAGTATGCCGATAGCAAAAGAGGAGACGATAAGTAGCACTCTCGTCGTTTTTTTGGTATCCAACCCTTTTAGTCTGGCACTCTCATCCGATATGCCTAAAAGCTGAAGCTCAAAACGGTAGATGTATATAACGGTGAGTAAAAAAGCAGCTATAAAACCTACAATAACAGGGTTTTGCCACCCTATCACCGAGAGCGAGCCCATAGTGAAACGGATAAGCATATCGTTTTGGATGGCACTTCCCAGATAAAAGACGATCATAAGGGCGGAGGTGTAAAACAGCGATAGAGCGATCCCAAGCAGCAGAAGCGACTCATGATGTGCATTTTTTAGAAATCGTGAGAGATAAAGAAGCAAAAAGACGCTCAATAGCGCGCCGAAAAAGCCAAAGAGATGAATAGCGCCAAGACCCAAAAAGAGGCTTCCCAGACCGAATTTTATGGCTACTCCCGCACCTAAGACCGCACCGCTTGAGATGCCCAGAGTGTAGGGTGTCATTAGTGCATTGCGAAAGAGCGTCTGAAAGAGCAGACCGCTAAGAGCAAGTATGACTCCCGCAGAAAAAGCAAACAGGACCCGCGGTACTCTAAGTTCAAAAAAGATATTTGAAGCAAGAGTGGAGAGGTCAAATATCTCGCCTATCTTAAGCTCTACCGCACCGACAAACGGAGAGAATAGAAAAATTGCAATAAGCAGAAACCAGAGTAGATATTTACCCATATTTTACCGCCAGTGAGTAGAACTCGACTCCCCAGAGCTCTTTTAAAACCTCGTCGTCAAAAAACTCTCTTGCGTATAGATGCGCTTTTTTATCTTTGATAAAAGCGATAGGGCTATCTATATAACATGCCAGATGCAGGTCATGCGTGATAAGTATGACCTGATGCGTCTCTTTTAGCTTTTTTATATATTGCGCGATCACTTTTGAGTTATGCGGGTCAAGGTTTGCGGTAGGTTCGTCAAAGATGATTATTTTGCTCTCCTGCGTGAGTGCCGCTGCTATAAGTGCCAGTTGCTGCTCTCCCGAGCTCAAAGAGGCAAGAGTGTGCTCTCTTAGGTGTTCAAGCCCAAGAAGCCTTATCTTTTGATCGGCTATTGCTCTATCTTTGTGCGAATACTCAAAAAAGCTCTTTTTATAGGCAAATCTTCCAAGAAGAACAAAATCCTCTAAGGTTATGAACGAGTCATAAATTTCAAGCTTTGCCGGAATGTAAGAGACACTCTTTGCCATCTCTAAGAGTGAGAGCTCTTTTGCATCTACTCCGTCAATCCGCACCTCTCCACCGTACGGGATAAGTGCACATATTGCACGTACAAGCGTGCTTTTGCCTGAGCCGTTCGCACCGAGTATGCTAAGGTGTGATTCTATATTTATGTTTATATCTTGCAGGATCATGTCGCTGCCGTAACTGCAAGAGAGCGATCTTAGCTCTATCATCTGTCCATCTCCCTGCAGAGCCGCTCTATTGTGAGGGCAACTCTGTTTGATGGTATGTTGATATAACTCTCATCCACCACCGTTATACGGCCGTTTTTGCTTGCGTTAGTTGGAAGTGAGTGCCATGCACTCAAGGCTTTTTCTTTGTCAACCGAACTGTTTGAGGCGTCTGAGTGGAGTATGATGATCTGCTCAGGGTTGAGTGCTATAACATTTTCATAACCTAAAACGGGTTGGTTTGTTTGGTTAGCACTGTATGCGTTAGTGTTGCCGCAGAGGTTTATGATGTCATTAAAAAAGATATTGTTGCCTGCTATATAGATGCCGCCTCTTAGATCTTCATAAAGACCGAAAACTATCATGACTCTATGGGCTTGCCTGTTTTTAGGAGCATCTTTTATGGCATCGTCGATCTCTTTTATAATCTCATCGGCAGTTGCGTTTAGCTCATCTGCGACTTTTTTGATCGAGTTTTTAATATCGTTGATAGTGTTTAGTTTTATAGAGAGGGTCCTGATATTAAACTTTTCAAGCTTCTCCAGGGTTTGGCGGCTGAAATCCTGACCGATCACCAGAGTGGGAGAGAGGGCTATTATCTTCTCAAGGTTGGGGTTTGAGTAACCGCCGATGACAGGCAGAGCTTGCGCCTCTTTTGGATAGAGCGAGTAGTCACTTGTTGCAACCAAAGCGTCCCCTTTTTTTAGCGCAAAAACTATCTCTGTAATGGAGGGGCTAAGAGAGATTATTCTCTCATTAGCGCTTAGAGTGAGCGTAAAAAACAGCAGTATAAAAATGGCTCTTACGCTCAAGAGAGTCTCCTTAAAATTTTAGTTTGAACCCTGCAATAGCAGTGGTAGTGAAGTTCATAGGATAGATGGCGTCATCTTGAACCCACAAACCGTTCTTCTGGTTGAACAGATTGTTTATTTTAGCGAAAAGTTCCAAACTATCTTTTGTATATGTCAGTGATATATCCGTACTTTTGTAAGCCTCCTGCTTCTGAGCAGAGCTGTTTTCAAAGTCGTTTATAGCGTACGCTTCTGAACGGTAGACCTGCGTAATAGCCAAAGTTGTGTTTTTATTGGCAAGGAAGCTGAGTGTCGCTTTTACATTATGGTCCGAGACACCCGGCAGATCGTTGCCGGAATAATCTTCGTCATTCTCGATCTCTTTGTCTATTTTTGCTCTGATATAGTTGTAGTTGAGAGCAATATTAAACTTTTCGTTTATAAGCCACTTGTCGTAAATATCAAGACCGTATTTATGCGACTTGTCTATGTTCGTGTTTCTTGAGTTAACCCAAGTCGGGTCTGAATAGTAGTAGATCTCATCTTTTAGATCTATGTAAAAAAGAGATATTTTGAGCTTGTTGTTTGGTCTTATATAGTTAAACCCAAGCGTATAGTTATGAGCCTGCGAAGGTTTGACGTAGCCCATAAATGCTCCCGTGCTCCACTTAAAAAGCCTGTCTAGACTTGAAGATTGAAACGAGTGAGCATAGTTCGCAAAAAAGGACTTTTCTTTATCAAGCATATAGTTGTATCCAAGCTCAACACCGTGAAGTTTGTCCTCTTGATCCTCTCCCGTTTTGCTCTCAAAAGAGATATCTTCGTATCTGTAACCCGCTTTTAGAGTGCTTTTGCCGAAATAGAACTCACTCATAAAAAAGAGTGCGTTATTTACTTTTGTGAGGTCATTGTTCGTGTTTACCAGATTACCGTCAAATCTGTCATAACCAAAAGTAAAACTAAAGAGATCATCAACATAATCAAGAGTCGAGGCAAGTGAGTTGTAGTCGTAGTCTGTAGTTGATCTATAGCTGAATATGCTTTGGTAGTCGTATATGGACTCTTTTTTCTCGCGACTACCGTCTATATTAAAAGAGAGTTTATCGCTTATATGCCAGCTCATACCCAGACTAAGAGCATCTGTATCATACCACTGCTCACTTACCGTGCCCGTTGATTTTTTTATATCGTTGTTGTACTCATCAAGTGTTAAGTAGCTCGCATATATGACATCGGTTCTGGCAAAAGAGACGCCAGCTTTGAGTTCAAGTTCATCAACAGGGGTGTAAGAGATGTTTAGAGTTCCCGTGGTCAAAGAGCTCTCATCTTTATCTCCGCCGCTGTTTATATTTCGCACGCCATCACTCTTCTGCGCCTCGCCGCTTGCAGAGACTGAGAGCTTCTCGTCCGTATGACCCAGATAAAAAGAGCCGCTTGCAGTGCCATGCGTTCCCATATATACGGTTATCTCTTTGGCATTTTTTTTCTTCGTGATGATGTTGATAACTCCGGCATTTGCCCCGTCACCGCCAACGACAATGCCGCTTGATTTTATGATCTCCAGTCTCTCTATGGAAGCAGGGGAGATGGCTGATAGCAGAGGTGCGACCATATCTATGTTGTTGATCTTTCTGCCGTCAATTGTCACGACTATGTTCTGGTAGCCGTTCTCTATGCCGTAACCCCTCACATCGAGCCTTTGGGAAAACGGGTTTCCGTAAGAGGGCATCGTGATAACAGAGGTCTGTTGATTTAAAAACTCGTAAACATTTTGAACGTGAGCTTTTTCTATATCTTCGGCGCTGTATATCTCAATGGCATCGGTTGACTTTAACTCATCTGTTTTGATGGCGGTTGAGGTTATCTCCAGTGGTGACAGCTCAATATTTTGAGCAACTAATACGGTTGAAGCCAGTAGTGATAAAAGTATCTTTTTTTTCATTATTATTTTCCATAATTTAAATTTTAAAGTTATTGATTTTTCATTATTCATACTCACTCTCTTAGGCTTCACGGTGGGTACCCCAAATCTTGTTATGCAAGATTTGACCCTTCCGTTGCAGAATCGTTCGCGTAGTATGATAATGAAAAAAGGCTGTCTGAAAGGCTTTGTGAAGGCGGAGATATGGCGCTGTTTAAAGTTTTAAAGTAGTCGAAAAAGTAGTTTTGATTTGGGTGCAGCAGAAGTGTTTTGCGTGTTTTTTTTAAAAAGTAGCAGTTACAATGGCAAGGTTTGGAAGAGAACTCTGGTGTGCAGAGCGTGGCGGCGAGCTCCTCTTCCTCTAGCTCCGCTTCAAGTTCATCGCTTGAGAACTGCAGCATATGGAAATTTTGCACACGTGAAGTGAGGGCATTAAGCGTTACTTGGTTTACGGTCGCAGTGATCGCTCTTAGCGTAAAGTAGTTTTTGCCGAAGCCCTTTGGAAGTCTCACAGATATCTCACGTGTTTATTTTTCGCAATTATAGCAGGATAAATCTAAAAGAAATTTTCGATGCCATTGCAATTGTTTTGTAATTCTGTATAATATTGTCTCTAAATAGTTCTAAATTAAGGATGCATAAAGTGCAAAATAACCATTTGAGATGTCGTAAAAATGCATTTCAGATCTCTTTGATATACTTTATCTCTGCTCTGCTTTGGATAGGTATATCAGACTATGCAGTGGGATTCGTAGTTGAAAATGCTGATGAAGCAGTAGTGATAGGAATCTACAAAGGTCTCTTTTTTGTTTCGGCTACGACTATTATTTTGTACTTTTTGACCTATAGATTTTTTCGCAAGATGCAGTCCCAGCATGAAGCAAATTTAGAACATATTGCAAAGCACAAAGAGACCAAAGAGATTTTAGAGGTCTCTAAAAGCAAGCTCTCCAAATATGATACGCTCTTAAATACCATAGTAAATAGCTCCCCTGACGCCATCTATGCCAAAGATCTGGACGGAAAATATATTCTTTTTAACGAAGCCGCGGCAAAGATGGTGCATGCGGATGTGCAGGATGTATTGGGGAAAAGTGATGAAGAGATATTTGAGATAGAGGCTGCAAAAAAAGTCCAAATAGCAGACAGAGCTACAATGAAGAGCCCTGAGATCTCGACTACAGAGCGCACACTTACTATGAAAGACGGCACTTTGAAAACGGTTCTGGCTACCAAAGGAGCTTTGATAGATGACGATAATAAAGTTTTTGGAGTTTTTGGAATCTCCAGAGATATAACAAACCAAAAAGAGCATGAGAATTTTTTAGAGGAGTCAAAAGAGAAGTTCTATAATCTCTCGCACATAGACAAGGTTACAAAACTGCCAAACAGGCTCCATATCAGTGAAGTTTTGGTAGAGAAGTGCTCTCAAAAAGTTCCATTTTGTCTTATTCTGCTAGACCTTGACGAGTTTAAAATAGTAAATGACTCATACGGTCACCGTTTCGGGGACAAACTGCTTTATGAGATATCCAAAGTTCTTGTAGAGGTCTTTGATTCGAGCGCATTTATAGCACGCATGGGCGGGGATGAGTTTGCAATAGCTCTAAACCAGAGCGATAAAGGTGAGATAGAGAAGCTGATGCATAGGCTGCACCACAAATTTGACAGCCCTTTTACGATAGATATGATAGATATTTATATCACTGCAAGTTCCGGGATATGTATCTACCCTGATGATGTTGGTAGCATGGAGGAGATGTATCAGGCAGCGGACACGGCGATGTACAACGCTAAAAGATTGGGCAAAAACAGTTTTAGTTTTTATAGCTCGAAGCTCAAAAAAGAGGCAGTGGAGTATACGCAGATGGTGACAAGCCTGAAGCAGGCTATTAAAAAGAGTGAGCTAGAGCTATATTTTCAGCCTCAAAATGAAGCCGAGGGCGGAAAGATAGTCGGCATTGAGGCTCTTCTAAGATGGAAGCATAAAGATAGGATGATATCGCCTGATGTCTTTATACCGCTGGCCGAGAGAAGCGGACTGATAGTCGAGATCGGGGATTTTGTACTGAGAAGCGCTTTTAAAACTGTGAAAAAGTGGCATGAGATGGGAATCCTTTGGGGCAGGGTGGCTATCAACATCTCGGCACGCCAGCTCACACATATCAATCTTATAAATACGCTTAAAAATATGCTTAAAGAGAGCGGATGCGAAGCGTCATGGATAGAGCTTGAGATCACCGAGAGCTCTGTTTTGGAAAACCCCGAACTAGTTATCAGTCTGCTGGGAGAGCTAAGAGGGATGGGCTTTTACATCTCGATGGATGATTTTGGTACAGGCTACTCCTCGCTCTCATATCTAAAAAACCTCCCTATCAATAAACTCAAGATCGACAGGTCTTTTATTATGAACATAAGAGAGGAGCCTAAAAATCAGATAATCGTAAAGACGGTTATATTTTTGGCAAAAGAGCTCGGCATACATATACTCGCAGAGGGCGTTGAGACCGAGGAGGAGCGCAGCTTTTTGCTAGAGAACAAAATAGACTCCATCCAAGGATACTACTACGCTAAACCGATGCCGATGGACGAGATGGAGAAATTGTTGCAAGAATAGTTGTTATAAGTGTGATAAAATCTTGTTATGAAACTTTCACACTTAAAACAGATAACCGAATACTTAAAAAAATTCTCTAAGATTTCCGCTATTTACAGAGTCAGTGACACCATAGTAAAAGTAGTCTTCGACAGAGACGATGAACTATACTTTGAGATGCAGCGCTCAAACTCCAGAATATTCAAATGCGCTTCCTATGCCCGTTCAAAAGTCTATAACGCTCCCTTTGACGTACTTCTCTCAAAACGCTTTAACCGTGCCAATATCATAAACGTCGAGCTTTACGGCGACGATAAGATAGTCAGGTTTAAGACCTCCGTAGCTTCGGCCTACAAAGAGGAGACGACATATCTGCAGTTTGAATTTACGGGAAAATATACAAACATTATTATTTTGGATGAGAACGAGATAGTGCTAGAGGCGCTCCGCCATGTTGACCTCTTCTCTTCGTTTCGCGAGGTAAGGGTCGGACAGAAGCTCTTAGATGTGCCAACTGCTCCATTTGAGGCAAAAGAGTACCCAATAGAGGATGTAGAGCAGTTCTTGTATGATGAGTACGCAAAAGAGATGGATGACAAACTCTCCTCTTTGAAGAAGCAAAAGCTTTCGCTTCTAAACAAGAAACTAAAGAAGTTGGAAAAGCTTTACGAAAAGCTTGACGATGAGAAGATACTTAAAGAGGAAGCCCAGAAACTTAGCCACTTCGGGAACCTGCTGCTTGCAAATATGCACCGCATTAAGCCCTACCAGAGAGTTATAGAGGTGGATGATTATGACGGGCAAAAGGTTAAAATCGAGCTTCATAAAGAGTTCTCTTCCGTTGCAAGAATGGCCGATTCTCTCTTTACAAGAAGCAAAAAAGCGAAGCAGAGAGCCTCTCACCTGCATATTGAGAGAGAGTCACTGGAGTCAAAAATAGAGCATATGAAACTTTTCATTCACACGGTCGAAGAGGCAAAGGACGTGGCAAAGATACAGCTTCTTTTTCCTAAAAATGTTCAGGCAAAAAAGGTAAAGACAAACGACTCCATAGAGACCTTTTGGGTAGACGGGTATAAGGTGAGCCTTGGAAAGAGCGAGAAGGGAAATATTGAACTGCTTCAAAAGGCTCGTGCAAAGGATATCTGGCTTCATATGAAAGAGCGCCCATCAGCCCATGTCATCATCACTACAGACAAACAAAACGTACCGATGTCGGTCATCGAGAGCGCAGCAAGACTCTGTGTAGATTTTACAATGTTTCAAAAAGATAGGTATTTGGTCGATTATACCCCACGAAGAGAAGTAACCATTCAAAGTGGTGCGAATGTGTTGTACAATAAGTACAAGACCATAGAGGTAGATACTCGCTAAGGTAGGTAAGTTCTGACACGAAAGTGTCAAGCTTCAGTGCCACAGCGGCTAGCGTAGATGGCGGAATTACTTCCGACATCGTTGAAAAAAGATGAAGGGTTGTTATGGCAATAGGATTAGTTGGAAATGCAATATATGTGAATCAGCAGACCGCAACTGCTACAGCTTTGCAAAATGCACATAACAACCGTGTAGAGTTTCAAAATATGGTAGCTCAGGCGGCAGCCCAAGAGAAGGAGAGGGAGGTTCTTGAAGTTCGTCCGACAGAAGAGAACCAAGAGATAAATCCAGATCGTGAGCATGAAAAAAATGAGGCGGATCAGGAGAGTGCAAGAAACAAGAAGCGCCAACAGCAAGAAGAAGAGGAAAAAGAGAGCTCCCCGCCGCTGCATATACTAGATATTAAAGTCTGATTTGATATAATCTTTTAAAAGAATTTATGGTGCGTAGATTTTTAAAATAGATTGTTTGTCGCTCATTCTCGTAATTTCATCCTTGAAACTACTTCCGAGGCGAGCGCTAAATTTTACATCGTGTAAAATTTCAAGCCCTCGAACCGCTCAAAACAACTTTTAAAAATCCAAAAACAGAGTTCTGCTAAATAAGTGATATTGTTCTAAATAAAGGGATTTTATGAGTATATTTACGGCTTCCAAAGAGAGAGTGACTACGGGCTTGGCACTTGTTGCAGGGGTGCTTGTCATAGGTTTTATAGACAACTTTTTTCTTATGTGGCTCTTTCTTGGGGCGGTATACCTTCTGGCCTTTAAAGAGGCGATGAACCTTTTTGAGATAAAGAACAGCGATCTTATCTACTACGCTGTAGGCATATGGCTTCTTGCGGCTATCTATCCTTATGGTGACGACCTTTTTGTTTTGGCAGGTGTTGCTTACGCAAGCGCCGTCGCATACAACAGAGAGCTCACCTGGAAAAATTTCTTTCCGTTTATCTACCCGACGGCAGGAATGCTTTTTGTGCTAACTATGTACATGGAGTATGGAGTCCTATCGCTTCTGTGGCTCTTGGTGGTCGTTGCAATGACAGATGTCGGAGCTTATGCGGTCGGCAAAAGCATCGGCAAGACACCTTTTAGCCCGACATCTCCCAACAAAACTATGGAGGGAGTCGTAGGCGGTGTCGTTGTGGCAACAACGGCGGGTATGTTTGTCGGTCTTGGCATAGTCGATCTGGGAGTCTCTTTTATCATCTCTTTTATGGTCGCCCTCAGTTCCATCTTCGGTGATCTCTTCGAGAGTTCGCTAAAACGCAGTGCAGGCGTAAAGGACAGCGGAAACATCTTGCCAGGTCATGGCGGTATGCTTGATCGCATAGACGGCTACCTTTTTGGAGCTATCGTTATGCTAGTACTTCTTAGAGGGCTTGTTTGATACTTCTCGGCTCCACAGGCTCGATCGGCGTAAACACTTTAGAGGTGGCAAAAAAGTTCTCAATAGAGGTTGATGTGCTCGTCGCGGGAAACAACATTGAACTTCTTAACACCCAGATAAAAGAGCACAATCCAAAAATAGTCGTTATTGCAAACAGAAATGATCTGCATAAAGTAGAGCATAAAAACGTTTTCAGCGGTGAAGAGGCGATTTTAAGAGCAATAGAGGAGTCACAGAGTGAGCTTGTGGTAAATGCGCTTGTCGGTTTTTTAGGACTTCGCCCCACACTTACAGCGCTTAAATGCAATAAAAGAGTCGCTCTTGCAAATAAAGAATCACTCGTTGCGTGCGGAGCATTTATAGACACTTCAAAGATTCAGCCCATAGACAGTGAACACTTCGGTCTTTGGTACCTGATGCAAGAGCGTCCTGTTGATAAGATGATTATCACGGCAAGCGGCGGAGCATTTAGAGACTGGGAGATAGAGAGGCTTAAAAATGCAACTTTGGCGGACACTCAAAAACACCCAAACTGGTCGATGGGGCAAAAGATAACCATAGACAGTGCGACCATGATGAACAAGATGTTTGAACTCTTAGAGGCAAGATGGCTATTTGGTGAGGGCAAAGAAAAAAAAATAGTGTACGACGCTATTATAGAGACCAAATCGCTCATCCACGCGCTAATCGACTTTAAAGACGGCTCAACAACTGCACACTTCGCCAATGCAAATATGCAGCTCCCGATCGCTTTTGCACTAAATGCTGCGATGCAGGAGAATATCCTCCCGCATGTAGACCTGCTAAAAGTGGGCTCTTTGGAGTTTCGTGAGATAACTACACAGAGATACCCTCTATGGCAGATAAAAGATGAACTGCTTAAAAATCCCGCAAGAGGCGTTGTAGTAAATGCGGCAAACGAGGCGGCAATAGAGAAGTTTATTGCCCGTGAGATAGGTTTTATGGATATAGCAAAAAGTGTTATAAGAGCCTATGAGAAGTTTGACACGGCACCCAAAAGCGTTGATGAGGTGTTTGGGCTTGATGAAGAAGTAAGAGCTTTTGTGAGGGCAATATGATACTAAGCATAGAGAGTTCATGTGACGACAGCGCGATAGCAATCACTGAGATAGCGACAAAGAAACTTCTTTTTCACAAGAAGATATCCCAAGAGCTTGAACACTCAGTTTACGGCGGCGTGGTTCCTGAACTCGCAGCCAGACTTCACGCCGAAGCTCTGCCGAAGATTTTAGAGGAGTGTAGACCATATTTTGCCTCTCTTAAAGCGGTCGCCGTTACATCTTCACCGGGGCTGACAGTGACTCTTATTGAGGGTGTGACCATGGCAAAAGCCATCTCCATTGCATTGAATATTCCAATCATCGGGGTAAATCATCTGGTAGGACATATCTACTCGCTCTTTATAGAAAAAGATGCACAGTTTCCTCTTACCGTTTTGCTTGTCTCAGGCGGGCATACGCAGGTTATGGAAGTAAAAAGCCTTAATGATATAAAAACGGTGGCAAAGAGTATGGACGACAGCTTTGGAGAGAGTTTCGACAAAGTAGCAAAGATGATGAATCTTGGCTATCCGGGCGGACCTCTGATCCAAGAGCTGGCAAAGGACGGAGACAGAAACAGGTATGACTTTACCGTTCCGCTGCACCAATCTCCGCTTATAGCATTTTCATATTCGGGCTTGAAAAACTCGGTAAGACTTGCGGTTGAAAAAGCTCATAAGAGTGACTACAAAGATATAGCCGCTTCTTTTGAACGTGTGGCTGCTGCGCATATTATCCAGAAGCTCAAAAAGTACTTTAAAGATGTGCCTCCAAAAAAGTTTGCCATAGTCGGCGGAGCGAGCGCCAACCTCTACCTCCGCTCGCAGATAGAAGAGCTCTTAAAACCGTATAAGGCGGATTTACTTTTAAGTGAGTTAAAATATTGTTCGGACAATGCGGCGATGATAGGAAGAGTCGGGGTTGAGATGTATAAAAATGGTCTGTTTAGTTCGCTTGATGAGTTAGAAGTTTGTCCAAAAAGTGTCATTTAGCTTAAGAAATCCTTAACGATAAGTGCATTTTTTCTAATTAAGAGCAGAATTATCCCATTTCAAATATACTTCCCGCACAAATTAAAAAAACAAAAAAAGGAGCCAAAATGGCAACTACAAAATTCAAGGGTACAGACGTAGAACTATTAGGAAACCAGGTAAATGTTGGTGATAAAGCACCAGAAGTAAAAGTTGTAAACTCAGACGGTTTAGGCGATGTGGTAGTTGGCGGCGCGCAAGGCGTTAAGCAACTTGTAATCGTTGTTCCTTCACTAGATACTGGTGTATGTGCTACTGAGACTCGTAACTTCAATGCAAAAGCAGCTTCATTAGAGGGTGTTAAAACTACTGTTGTTTCTATGGACCTACCATTTGCATCTGGCAGATTTTGTGCTGCAGAGGGAATCGATAAGTTAACTGTTGCATCTGACTTCAGAAACAAAGATTTCGCTAACGCTTACGGTGTACTTCTTGGCGGTTCTGTTCTTGCAGGTGTTACTTGTAGAGCAATTTTCGTAATTGATGAGAACGGTGTTGTAACTTACAAAGAGATCGTTCCTGAAATTACTGAAGAGCCAAACTACGACGCTGCGATCGCTGCAGTTAAATAAGCGATTTTCTATCCTCCTTCCTTAAATATAGGGCTTTTGCCCTATATCAATCAAGCAAAACTTCGGTACAATATCCTATCTTAGATAGAAGGATACTTCATATGAAAAAATTATTGTTTACATTTGCCACAGGGGCAGTTTTTGCTTCCGGTGTTATGGCTGATTTTACTCGTCTTGAGATGGGTGCTGGAGCATGGATGCAGACTCCAAAAGGAGATGCTTCTTATACAGATGGCGGAGCTGACGGTAGCTATACCTCAAGCGAAAATGATAAGAGCGAGACCTATATCTGGGCTCTTATAAAACATCCGATTCCTGTTTTGCCAAATCTTAGGTTAGAGTATGTAACTCTCGAGGACAGCGGCGTTGCAAGCGGAACATTTAAAGATTTTGATATCGGAGCAGCAACGACTACGCTCTCTTACGATATGAAGCAGTATGACATTATTCCATACTACAATATTCTTGACAACACGGCTTGGATCACTCTTGATCTGGGACTTGACATTAAAATAGTCGATGCATCTTATACGGCTGCACCGTCTGCTCCGTTTACTGGTTACAGCGACAGCGTGACTTTTGCACTCCCTCTTTTGTATGTAAGAACAAGAGTTGAAATACCCGCTACAAACATCGGTTTAGAGGCGGATGTTAAGTATGTAACGACAGGCGACTCTACGGTTTATGACGTAAGAGCAAAGGTTGATTATACGCTTGATTTTATTCCCGTTGTCCAGCCAGCTTTAGAGGTTGGCTACAGAGTTCAAAAGCTAGATATAGATGAGAGTGGTGTAGATGCAAAACTTGACATCGATTTCTCTGGTATTTATGCAGGTTTGATGCTTCGTTTTTAACTGCTTAGCCTACAAGGCTAAGCCCCACTTTCTCCTTCTCTTCATCTATTGATACGACCTCTATTTGCGGCAGGTACTGGTTTAGAGAGAGAACTTCAAGCGGATGAGAGATCTTTGTTGCACTCATCTTTGATATATGGATCATGCCGTCATTTTTAAGCCCGATATCCACAAAAGCCCCAAAATCAGTAATGTTTCTGACAACACCTGAGAGAATATTTCCCACGCTTAGCATCTTTATATCGGTTACTCCATCTTTAAACGGAATTGGCGGGAGCTCTTCTCTTGGGTCAAAACCTGGCTTACGAAGCTCTTTGATGATGTCTTTTAGCGTCTCTTCTCCGACATCAAGCTCCGCAGCTTTTTGTTTAACGTCAACTCTCTCCAAATCAACTCCGATAAGTTTTTTTGCGACTTCGTAACTTTCAGGGTGAATCCCGCTGTTGTCAAAAATATTTTTGGAGTTTTTGATGCGGATAAATCCCACCGCCTGCTCGTACGCTTTTTTGCCAAGACCTTTTACTTTTAGAAGCTGCTCTTTTGTTCTAAAAGGGCCGTTTTCTTCTCTAAAAGCGATTATGTTTTGAGCTACTTTTGCGCCTACGCCCGCAACGTAAGATAGAAGTGATAGTGAAGCGGAGTTTATATCTACACCTACGCGGTTTACGAGGTCTTGGGTGACATCGCTCAGTTTTTTCTCCAAAAGTTTCTGGTCAACGTCATGCTGATACTGTCCGATGCCCAAGCTTTTCGGGTCTATTTTAACAAGAGCCGCCATGGGGTCTTGAAGCCTTTGAGCAATAGAGATCGCCCCCCTTATACTCACATCAAGGTTAGGATACTCCTGCGTGGCTATCTTTGAAGCCGAATAGACTGACGCTCCCGCTTCGGAGACGACCGTGAAGTTTAGTTTTGCGCCTTCGTCCCTATTTAGTCGTGCAAAAAACTCTTGCGTTTCGCGTGAGCCTGTTCCGTTTCCGATAGCCACACCCGTGATGTTATACTTTTTTGTTAGTGTTAGTACTCTATTTTTGGAGTTTTCATAATCTCTCTGAGGTTCTGTCGGATAGATGACGCAGGACTCCAGATAGTTGCCGTTCTCATCAATGACTGCCAGTTTGCATCCCGTTCTAAAAGCGGGGTCAACTCCTAGTATAACTCTTTTTGTGACAGGCGGAGTCATGAGAAGCTGGTTCAGGTTTTTTCCAAAGACTGCGATTGCAGCAGTGTCGGCTCTCTCTTTTAGCTCGGCTTGAACTTCTCTCTCAAGCGATGGAAGCAAAAGCCGTTTCAAGCCATCTTTGTATGCTTCAAAAAGAAGTTCCTTTGATGTTGAAGCGTTGCGGGGGATTTTGTACTGCTTTATATTTGCTTCTATGTAGTCGGTGTCGATAGTTATCTTTACGCTCAGCTCTTTTTCATGTACCCCGCGCATTATCGCAAGGTAGCGGTGGGACGGTATGTAAGCGACCTTTTCGCTCTTTTGGGCGAAGTTTTTAAAGAGTCCGTTCTCATCAAAACTCTTTGTCTTTTTAACTTCTAAAACGCCGTGACGCAGCATATTGTTTCTTATAGCTTCACGCTCACGCGGCATATCTGCATAACGCTCCGCCAAGATGTCCTGAGCACCTTTTATGGCCTCATCTACGGAAGCAACACTCCCTTTTACAAACTCTTTTGCTTTTGTTTTGAACTCAGCTTCGCTAAATTGCGCCTTTTGCAAAATGTTTGCCAGAGGAGCCAGGCCGTTTTGCACGGCAGTTGCCGCACGTGAGTTCTTCTTCTCTTTGTAGGGGCGGTAGATATCCTCTAAAACTCTCATACTGTCGGCATCTTCTATCATTTTTTTAAGCTCATCGCTCAAAGTCGCTCTCTCGGCAATAAGCCTTAAAATCTCCTCTTTACGCTCTAAGAGTTTTTTGGAGCCAAGAAAGATGGTCTCAAATTCACGAAGCACTTCATCATCCGCTCCGCCCGTCATCTCTTTGCGGTAGCGGGCGATAAAGGGGATGGTAGCACCCTCATCAAGAAGCTTCAGAATATTTTCTACATGTTCTTTTTTTAAAGCAGTTTTTTTGGTTAGTAAGTCTGTTAAATTATTAATATTTTTTTCCTACACACTCAATAAAATCTTTTTCGCTTATATCCTCTAGGAGTGTTTTAAAATTTTTAAGAGCAAGTAGTTTGACATCTTTGCCTTTTAGGGCTTTTAACTCATTTGAAAAACCGCCTTTGGAGACAATAACATAGATGTTAGGCGTTAGTTCGGCCTGAGTGCACTGCTCTTGAAGTTTGCCAAGCTCGCTCTTTTTAGCTTTTTGGTTGGAGTATTTGCATATTCCGGCTACGACTTTTCCGGACTTCGTCTTTGCCAAGATATCTATCTGCGCCCTTCTGTCCCAGTAGCTTCCAACCTCAATGATCGGGTCGTCTTTAAAGCTTTTTTTTATGAGCTCATGTGAGAGTTTTTTAAAAGTAAGTTCGTAAAATTCGCTTTTTCGGTTGGCAAATGCCTCTTTTGACTCTTTGAAATCGCCATCTTTGATGCTCTTGAAATATGGTGAGACAAAAGCGAACCAAAAACGCATAAAAGGGGTACCGAAATTTAGTTTTTCATCTATCTTCTCATCTTCGATCGGTGGAGACTCAAGCGAGTATTCACGTCTTAGGATGTTTTTGCTGCAGAGCGCATCAATCGCCTCTTCGCCCTCGGCTCTTGATATGCGTGCTCTCTTTAGCGCAGAGTGAACTCTGCCATCACCCGTTGCCGCGGCGCTTAGGAGTGCGTGGCTTATCTTGTCGCTTCGGGTGATCTTGGTAATATCGCCGTGGATATAGGTGTAGTTTTTTAAAACCTTGCTCTCTATAAGCTCTTCAAGCGATTTGGTTAGATCTATATTCCAGCTCATACCGCCAAATACCGAAAAGTATTCTAGTGCCTTTTGGATATCATCGGCCTTGTTTTGATAGCAAAAGGAGCGGAACTGCTCTAGAAGCGTGGGGTATTTTGCCATGAAGAAGCCTTTAGATTGTTTTTTGAAATTATACTAAAGGGCACCTCTAAAAGCCCTTTACTGATTTTTGAAGAGCAAATTTTTAAACTAGTACAAGGCAAGATTTTGAAGCTCCTAACCGTAGTTAAGAGTGAAAAATCTGACGACGGAATAGTTAAAAAGATGCCTTCTCTTCGGGCTTTATAGATTTTGTGCCTATCTTCGTTGCCGCTTATCGCCGTAGCTTTGGCTATGACTCTTCGCGTCGTCTTGATATACTCAAAATCTCTTAAAGCAAAAATTGTAAGAGTTTTTAGAGGTGCCCTAAAATATTGAGGATTAATTGAGAAGACAGAGCTTTTCGCTCCATCTATATTGTCTTTAAAAACTCATTTAGGGGTGAGTTTTGCCTTGCAAAATCAATTTGAGAGACTACTCCGCTTGTGCCGTCTTCATTTAGAAAAAGACCCGTCGATCTTATGCGTCCGAGTGTCTCGTTCTTCTGGCTTTTAATATCGATCCTGCCGTCCGTACTTCCTAGATAGATTGCGCCTATGCCGATTTCGCCAAGAGCTACAAGAGTATCTTCATCTTTACTTTTTTGCCAGATGCGCAGACCCTCAAAAATTGGGTCGCTCTCATCTATCCAGCCGTTGTTGTCGCTGTCGTATCGTCTAAGATCCGCAAATCCGTTGCCGTTTAGCGTGCCAAAGAGCTCCAAGCCGTCATCTATTTTGTTGTTAGAGTTTTTATCTAGCGCTAAAAATCCGTTCCCTTTTTTAAGAGTTGAGATCTGGTCGCACTCGCCGTTCGCATCTATGTCAAAGGAGAAGTTCGTGCTATCAAGATCAGGCAGTTCGCCATCAAAGTTTAGAACCAGCGGATCGTAAAATTGCTGGCGTATGATCTCATGGTTTGAGACAAAAGAGTGTGACATAGAGATGTCGATATTTAGCTCTATTCTTCTGTTTGATGTGTATATAAAGCCCTGCATGCTTACATCAAGCCTCTGAGACTCTCTATACTCTTCATGCACAGAGACCTCTCTTTTTGTAAAGTCGCTTGCATCTACAGCTTTGAATTTATATGTCTTAGAGTTTAGTCTAAAAATAAGCTGTTGTATCAACTCAAATTCAAGACGTTTGCAAAATGCTACTTGTGAATTGAGGGCTTCTACCTCTTTGAGGCGTTTTGAGTTTTCGTTTTGGAGTTCGCTGGTAAAAGTTGTAACCGTGCTTGAGCTGCTTCTTGAGGATTCAGAGTGTAAATCCAGTACAAAGTTTTCTATTTTCATAACTTCTCCTACTAATAAATCTCATATAATTTGAACCCGTCCAAATTATATTCAGTCACTAAAGCTTTGCCCTTAAGGGCAAGAGGAGTCATTTTGACTCCTTTACGCATATACAAAAGTTAAGACAAAAAAAGAGGAGCAAAACCTATTCCTATTTTTATTTGATAAATGATATACTTTAGCCATGATCAATACATCTCTAAACAAGCAGCTCGGCATCATTCTTCCAAACACTAACAAAGCGTTAGCGGTTATTTTAAAAGATGCGACGCCTAAAGAGATGGAGGCGGTTCTAAAGAACAAAGACCTAAAGTCAGTTATAGGCTCTCTGCTTAAAGAGAGCAGCGTAAATGCAGATGCCAACAAGACCCTTTTAAACCTTGCAAAGAACAATCCCACGCTAAAAGATCTGGGCAATATTACAGGCACGGTAAAAGAGCTGTTGGGTGCGCTAAAGAGCGAAAAGAATCCTCTTCCTATTGAGACGACACTTAGGAAATTTCTTGTAGATATTAAAGAGCTGAATGAGCCTGTTTTAAAGCAGAAGCTTCAAAATTCCGGCATTTTTTTGGAATCAAGACTCAAAAACGTGCAAAATCCTCAGCTAGAGCTCAAAAATCTGCTGACATCTCTTGAAAAGAGTTTGGCAAAAAGCGAGATGCCAAACGCAAAACTGCTTACTCAAAACATAAAAGAGCTTCTTGTCACCCCGACTCTAAAGGAGGCAACAAATAGCGCTCTTATGCAGACCCAAAAAGACAATAAAGAAGCTTTGATGCAGCTCTCAAAAGGGGTTGAGAACATAGTCTCAAAACTCTCGGAGCAGCTAAAGAGCGCAGATATCATAACTACAAAAGGTTTTGAGCGGCAACTCTCAAAAGTAGAGCATCTGGTCTCTCAAAAGATGCTAAGCCCAGAGAATTTCAAACCCGCAGTGCTGGTGGATGCTCTAAAGCAGTTAAATACTCAGATGGCGCAGAGCCCGCAGCTTATGCAGAGCCAAAAACCGGAGGTCAAAGGTATCTTTGATGCGCTTGTAAAGATCGTGGAGTCTCTAAAAGTCATCACTGTTGAAAATCCTACGCCAAAAGCGGCGCTGGATGTTTTTGTGGATAAGAAGCTCCCCCAAGATATCCGCACGGTTATAGATATTTTAAAGAGCGGCGTTGAAAAGGCGGACCCTATTTTTTCAAAAGAGGTAACTTCTCTTGTCTCAAAATTGACCCATTTTACGGCTCCGCAGGTATTGGAAGCGCAGAGCAACATTAAAGAGATATTGTCTGGGGATCTGAAGTCCGTCTTGTTAAAAGCGGGCGAAGAGATCGCAAAGTCACAGCACCCCAATCAGGCGGATATATTAAAACATGTAGATAAACTGCTGCTTCAGATAGACTACTTCCAGCTGCTCTCTCATCTCTCTTCATCCTCCTCTTTGTATCTTCCTTTTTCGTGGGATAGTCTGGAGGAGGGAAATATAAATATAAAAAAAGATAAAAACTCCGCATTTTACTGCGATATCGATCTGAAGCTAAAAGAGTACGGGGAGCTGAAGCTAAAACTTGCCCTTTATGAAGAGAATCAGATAAATATCCATATCTATTCACAGAACAAGGAGTTTAAAGAGATACTCAGGGAAAATATAGCCTCTCTGCGCTCAGCCTTGATCGACTCAAGTATCACGCCTAGAGAGATACGCATTTTCGATACGCCAAAAAGTACGCCTGCATCTGCGTATGAAAACAGCGACTCAAAGATAGATATGGGGTTTGAGGTAAAGATATGAAAAAAGCAGCCGCCCTAAGATATGACACTACAAAAGAGAAAGCGCCGCGCGTAGTTGCCAAGGGGCAGGGGAAGAGTGCGGAGAATATCATAAAGATAGCCGAACTTCACAATCTGCCCATAAAAAAGGATGAGGATCTCATCGAGCTGCTCTCAAAAGTGGAGCTTGACAAAGAGGTTCCGGAGACTCTTTATAGAGCCGTTGCAGAGGTGTTTAGTTTTATATACAAAGTGAGCAAAAAGGGCTAAAACTCCCCATACTCTTTGACCTTGGTTATATCTATCCCTTTTTCTTTGAGCTTGTTGCCTATCTCAACTACGATCTTGTTGTATTTTTCGGTCTCCAAAAACCCTTCGTAGGCATCCATCTTCTTCTCATAGACCTTTGCCGCGATATTCTCTATCTCGTTAAGCGCTTTTTTGAGCTCTTCGTCTAAAAACTCAACCGTATCGCCTAATATCTCTTCATCTTTCATATATTCTCCTGTTCTTTTTTAGAATTATACAGAAGCAGATTTAATCTTCAAGCATATGCTGTGGCAGATTTTTGCTGTTCGCCGCTCCGAGTTTTTGAAGCTTTTGAAACTGGCTTGTTATGCTTCCGCTTCCAGAGTGCAGTTTTGAAAAGGTCTCGTCGTATGTCTTTTGGACGGTAGTTATCTGATTTCCGAGCTTCTCGACACTCTCAATGAATCCCGCGAACTTGTCAAAAAGAAGCCCCGCGCGTTTTGCAATCTCTTGGGCATTTTTCTGCTGTCTCTCATACTTCCAGCTGTTCTCGACCGCACGAAGTGATACCATCAGCGTTGTAGGACCAACCAAAATAACATTTCTTTTAAAGGCGTGGTCAAAGAGCGAGCCGTCATACTCCATCGCCATAAGCAGCGCGCTCTCGATAGGTATGAACATAAATATGAAATCGAGCGTTTTAATACCCTTTAGGTTTGTGTAATCTTTATCGCTGAGCTCTTTTATATGCTTTTTCATAGAAGAGAGATGCTCTATGGCGAAGTGCTCTTTTTGCTCTTCGCTCTCAGCCGAAGCATAGCGCTCATATGCCGTAAGGGAGGTCTTTGCGTCTATGATAATATCTCTGTTCTCGGGCAGATGCACCAAGACATCGGGGCGATATCTGCTTCCGTCGCTCTCATGCTCAAGACTTACCTCTCTCTCATACTCTTTGCCAAGCCTTAGCCCGGAGCTCTCAAGCACGCTCTCTAAGACCATCTCACCCCATACTCCCTGTTTTTTGCTCTCGCCTTTGAGCGCTTTTGTTAGGTTTTTGGCATCCTTGCTCATCTGATGGTTTATCTCTTTGATGCTTCTTATCTCGGCTTGAAGCATGGAGCGGTCTTTTGCCTCTTTGATATAGACATCATCTATCTGCTTTTTAAACTCACTAAACTGCTCCCTTATCGGTGCTATCATCTTGGAGATACTCTCTTGGTTCTGCAGAGAGAACTTCTGCGAGTTATTCTCCAGGATCTTTTGTGCAAGTTCTTGAAACTCAAGCCTCATCTGCTCTCTGTTTTGCTCCAGCAGTTCAAACTTCTCTCTGTTCTTTTCGTTTATGCCCTCAATACGCTCCTGCAGGACGGCGTTTTGGCTTAGAAGTGCGGCTGAGTTTTCTTTTTCTTGATGAAGCTGATTTTTAAGGGTTTGTACCACCGCTATCCAGACTCCAATGATTCCAAAAAGGAGACCCACTCCAACATAAACAGCTTCAACCATTTCAAAAACTCCCCGATTTATTGGCTTATTGTAGCAAAAAGATACTATAATCTACTTTTATAAAAAGTGAGGATTTTGTATGCAAAACTTATACTTCGCACGCCAGCCGATTCTTAACAGAGAAGCAAGGGTTGATTTTTATGAAGTGCTCAGAGCGCAAAAATCGCAGGAGGCAGGGAACGGTTTTATATTTGAGAGTTCACTTCTTGAAGCTTTGCAAAAGATCGGCAGACAGTCGGTTTTGGGAAAGCGAAGAGCATTTATAAAAGTAGACGAGAATCTGCTGATGGGCGCTAAGATATATACTCTCTCGCACGAATTTTTTATTTTTGCATTAACATCAGATATAGAGATAAGAGAAGACGTGATAAAAAGAGTGCGTGATCTCAATGAAAAAGGGTTTATCTTGGCAATCGACGATTTTGCGCCGAGCGCTGCGTCAATGAGCAAATACTCAAAGATAGTAGACGAGGTATCATTTGTCAAAATAGACTTTAACAGAACCGTTTTAGTGAATGAAGAGAGCAAAGAGATGGTTGCCAGAGTAAAAGAGAGGGGTGTTAGCGTTGTTGCGACAAACGTATCGGACAAGCTCAGATATGGGTTTGCAAAGAGTCTCGGCTGCCTATTTTTTCAGGGTTACTACTTCTCAAAAGCAAAGATGTTCGAGGAGGATCAGTGCAAGCCGCCGAGACTAAACATCCTAAAACTCTACTCTCTTCTTGCAAACGATGCGGATTTTGAAGTTATTGTAAATGAGTTCAAAAAAAACAGCTCGGTGAGCATTCTGCTTCTAAAGTATATAAATTCGGGGGCGTTTCACTTTAAGAACAAGATATCCTCGATCCATCATATATTGACGCTTGTGGGAAGGGAGCCACTCTCAAAGTGGCTGATGCTGGTGATATATTCAATGGCAAACGTTCCAAACCCAAAAACGTCACCGCTTATGCTGATGGTAAAGAACCGTACTGTTATGATGGAGAGAATTCTAAAAGAAGCGGTACCGGACGCAGGAAAAAGTATGATGGATCAGGCCTACTTTGTAGGCGTGTTATCACTCATAGATGTCCTCTTTGAAGATGATATGCAAAAGATACTTGATGAGATGAACGTATATGATGTCGTGAGAGATGCAATCTTAAAAGATAGCGGTATTTTGGGCGAAATATATGCACTAATAAGAGATATAGAGGAGTTTAACCCAAAAGCTATGATGGAGTTTGAAGAGAGACACGATCTAGAGAGCGGCGTCTTAGGAAAGATAATGATAGAGTGCATGAAAGAGGTTGCGGTATTTGAGGTCGCACTCTCTTCTATAGAAGGATAAAGATGGATCCAACTAAAAGAGCGGATATAAGAAGCGGTATGAGCGTAGCAATCGTACTTAAAGAGGATCAGGCTACAGGAAGACTGACAGATGGGATAGTTCGTGATATTTTAACAAAATCACCGACACATCCTCACGGAATAAAAGTCCGTCTGATGAGCCGCGAAGTCGGCAGAGTAAAGAAGATATATTGATGAACAAAAGAGATTTTTCAAACCTGCCTCTTAGCAAAGAGATGCTTCACAACTTAAGCGAGATGGGCTATAAAGAGATGACGCCCATTCAAGAACAGAGTCTGCCATATATACTTGAGGGCAGGGACGTGATCGCTCAGGCAAAGACGGGAAGCGGTAAAACGGCTGCCTTTGGCATCGGGCTGCTCTACAAGCTTCAGGTAAAAAAGTTCAGAGTCCAGTCTTTGGTATTATGCCCGACACGCGAACTTGCGGATCAGGTAGCGCGTGAGCTTAGGATGCTTGCAAGATTTGCCCATAATGTAAAGATATTGACGCTCTGCGGCGGAGCGGCTTTTGGTCCACAGCTCGGCTCGCTTCGTCACGGCGCGCATATAGTAGTGGGGACTCCGGGGAGAATTTTAAAGCATCTAAAAAAAGAGACGCTCTCACTCGAAGATGTTGATATGCTGGTTCTGGATGAAGCCGACAGAATGCTGGATATGGGCTTTAGCGAGGAGATAAACGAGGTCTTGGAGTTTGTTCCAAAACACAGGCAGACGCTTCTCTTCTCGGCTACGTACACCGATGAGATAATGGAGATCAGCACATCGATCCAAAACAGTGCCATAAATATAAAGACTACTTCTACAGAAGTCGCCAACAAGATAACCGAGCGTTTTTATGAGGCAGAAGATTCGCAGAAGATGAGTACGCTTATAAAAATCCTCGGCAGTTTCAAGCCCGATAACGTTATCGTGTTTGCTAACACAAAAGCCGAAGTTCAGGAAATTGCAGATACCTTGCAAAAAAACAGGATCGATGCGCTCGCTATTCACGGGGATCTGGAGCAGTACGAGAGAAATGACGTGTTAGTACAGTTCGCTAACAAAAGCTGCAGAGTGTTAGTGGCAACGGACGTTGCCGCGCGCGGACTTGACATTAAAGAGCTCTCCATGGTCGTAAACTATGATTTGCCGCACAGTGAGGAGATATATACGCACCGCATAGGCAGAACAGCCCGCGCGGGGGAAGAGGGGCTGGCTTTTACGCTGTTTACCCCTTATGAAGCTCCCAAGGCAGATGAGTACAAAAACGAGAGCCGTCTTTTTGAATCTGCAGCCTCTTTAAAAGTAGTAAACGGTTTTGAGATGAAGCCGCAGAACATAACGCTTGTCATCGAGGGCGGCAAAAAAGACAAAGTGCGCGCAGGCGATATTTTGGGAGCGCTTACGGGTGAAGCGGGCTTAAATGGCAGCTCTATCGGAAAGATAGATATCTATGAGAGACAGAGTTACGTCGCCATAGAGGCTTGTAAAGTTGACGAGGCGCACGATAAGTTAAAGAGCGGAAAGATAAAAGGGAAGAAGTTTTCGGTTTGGATTCTTTAAAATATATCAATCACTACTCGGAATCGACCAAGAAGCAGGTGCTGGAGCTTATATCGCAGAACAAATTGGCTTACTATCTCAAAAAAAAGTATCCGTCTGCTCATAACGTAAAGACGGACAAGGCGCTCTTTGGCTATGTGAATGAGCTTAAAGCTTCTCACATCAAAAACGCGCCCCCTCTTAGCAAAGTTCTCTACGACGGCAAGATAAACGTTATACATAATGCTCTTGGAACGCATCACTTTATCTCAAGGGTTCAGGGTGCAAAACTAAAGAGCAAAAACGAGATACGCATCGCTTCTATGTTTAAAAGTGCGCCTTTGGAATTTTTGGAGATGATAGTTGTGCATGAGCTCTCCCATTTTAAAGAAAAAGAGCACAACAGGGCATTTTACTCTCTATGCGAGTATATGCAGCCATCTTACCATCAAGTGGAGTTTGACCTGAGGCTCTATCTGACACAGATGGAACTTTTTGGCAAAATGGATGAGTGGAACTAAGAACAGAAGGAGCAAGATATGAGAGAAGAGATAAGTTTGGCAATTATTCAGAGCATTTCTGATTCGCAGCAGGATCTGATAGTAGTTTTTGAGGATGATGCACCGATCGTTATAAACAGAGCGTTTAAAAAGTTTTTTGCGGTCTCGTCACTGGATGATTACAAAGAGGAGTTCGGTCCATTTGTGAACAACTTTGTTCCGCATCCATCCTATTTTCACTCTGAGAAGATCGCAAAAGGGAGCAACTGGGTTGATGCCATCTTGGAACTTGACGATTCTGAGAGGATTGTAAGTATGATGACATCTGCTTACGAGCCGCACGCTTTTTTAGTAAAGCTGCGCAAGATTGAGGGGTATGTTATCGCAGTCTTTGAGGATATTACGCAAACACTTATTAAGCGCATAATGATCGAGAACAATGCGAGTATAGATCAGCAGAGCGGCGCTTATGCTAAAAACTACTTTTTGCATATTGCGCAAAGTTATCAGGATGCGGCATCTTTTAACAAGAAGATTATCAGTGCCATACTTATAAAGTGTGAGACAAAAACGGAGTCTGAACTGCCTGAGCTGGTTAAGCACTTTAAGGGCATTATACGACAAGACGATATGCTTATACGCTGGGAGGATGACTCTTTATTGCTTATATATCTTGTGGACAACTTGACAAATGCGCAAAGGATGATGGATAAAATCTATACAAACGGGTGCTCTTTTACTCTCATAACCCAAAAGGAGAAAGAGAGCATAAAAGAGTTTATAAAGAGAATTGATTAATTCAATCCTTTTTTTCAAAGAAGCAGTATCTGTTTTTTCCGCTCTCTTTTGCCATATACATCGCACTGTCTGCATTTTTGAACAGCGTCTGCTGATCAAGTCCGTCATCCGGGTAGATAGCTATGCCGATAGAGCCGGTAACAAACATCTTGTTGCCGTTAAACTCACAAGGCGTCTCGATTATTTTAAGAAGTTTCTCTGCTATATGCGAAGCGCCTTGTGCATCTGTATGCGGAAACAAAAAGATAAACTCGTCTCCGCCCAGACGAGAGACCGTATCCACCTCACGCAGTATGGAGGTGAAACGGTTTGAGAGCTCTATCAAAAGAGCATCGCCTGCATCATGTCCCAGAGTGTCGTTTACCTCTTTGAAACGGTCAAGATCCAAAAAGAGGACGCTTAGTTTTTCGTTGTTACGTTTTGACATGCTTATAGCGTAGTTAAGGCGCTCTTCCAGTTGAAACCTGTTTGGAAGTCCGGTAAGAGAGTCGAAGTTCGCAAGAAAATGGATACGCTCCTCCGAGTGTTTTTTATCGGTTATGTCCTCTTTTATGGCCATATAGTGAGATATTGTTCCGTCTATCCTAAATACCGGCGATGCTTTTACGCCCTCGATATACTCATCTCCGCTCTTGGTCTTGTTTACAAACTCCCCGTGCCAGATTTTGCCAAGCTGCAGGTTGCTCCACATATCATCGTACGCCTGGGCTCCAGTTTTGCCGGATTGTAAAAAGCGCGGGTTTTTCCCTATGGCTTCATGTTTTTCATAGCCTGTAATCTCTGTAAAAGACTTGTTTACATATTCTATGTTTCCGTCCAGATCGGTAATGACAATGGTATTTGGGCTCTGCTCGATAGCTTGGGAGAGCTTTAAAAGCTCCTGAGCCTGAATATTAAGAAGGTGTCTGCTTTTAAAAAGTGTCAAGACGATGTATAGTAAAAAGAACTGTACAGCCAGACCTGCCGCCGTCATCAAAAGAGGGTATATGGTATCTACGGACATATCGAATTTTTTGGTACTTGAGAAGTTTATATGCCAAGATACGTTGTTTAGCTTTAGCACTCTTTGTGCATGAAACTTCGATCTGTATGATGATGGCTCATAAGATCTGTAGAGGAGATGTTCGCTTGAAGTATTGGCGCTGTCGTATATATCAAAATTAAGAACAGATTTCTCCAAAACTATCTTGTTCATAAGGTCGTTCATACGAAAAGGGCTGTAGATAAACCCTATTATGGCTTTGCGTCTATCGTCTAGACTCTCTAGGTTTACGCACTTTTCATAGAGCGGCAGATACATTAAAATACCTGGTTGTACATTCTTGTCGATCTCTTGGACCAGAGTGACCTTTCCTGTAATTGCAGCCTCGCCGCTATCCATTGCTATCTGCATCGCAGCTCTGCGGGTAGGTTCTGAGAACATATCGTAGCCTATTGCCGCCGTGTTTCTCTCATCCATAGGCTCAAGGTAAAGAATAGAGCTGTATATATCACGTTTGCCTGCCGGCTTTAGAGAGAATGACGTAAAACCATCGTCTCTCATCTCCTGCTCTACTTTTGCCACATCTTGTGGCTTTATCATCTTTGAAAAGCCGATCCCCTGCATACCGGGGTAGTTCTTTTCAATATTGATGGCTTTTACAAAGTCGTGCCACTCTTTGCGGTTTACGTGATCGCTTCCGTGAAAGAATCCTACTCCGCTTTGGAGAATGTTCTCATACTTTTGCATACGGTTTTTGATCATATCTATGTTCTCATGTACAGTGTCTTCAAACTTCTGCGCGGCAATAGATTTATGAAAGTTCTGTGCAGCAAACCAGATGGTTACTGCAACAAGGATCGAGAACAGGATTACCAGAAAAACAGCAGCTCTGTTATAGACAAAACCTTTTCTTGAAAATGATATGGGCGAGTTGTAACACTTTGACGTCAAGTCTTTATCCTTAAAATATTATCTTTTTGGTTCAATCAAGAAGAGCTATCTTTTCATCATATCTCTGATTAATCATATCCAGTTCACTCTGAGCAGTTTCTAAAAGTTCAAAAAACTCTTCGATCTCGCTCTCCTGCGATGCAACCAGTTTTGAGAGCTCCATGATCTTTGTGGTGTCGCCTTCGTTTGAGGCTGAGGTAAGTTTATCGTGGTTAAGCGAGAGAAGCTCTTCTGTTTTGATTATGGAGTCTTCGAGCTTTTGAACTCTCTTTCTCAGAGGCGATGTCTCTGTATTTCTCTCTCTTACAAGCTCTGCTCTTAGTTTTTTACTCTCTTTGGTGTTGTTTGTTTTTGGCTTCTCTTTGGGCTTCTCTTCTTCCTCTTCTTCCCATCCTATCTTCTCTAAAAAGAGATCGTATCCGCCGTCAAAATACTCTGCACCCTCTTTGGTGAATATAATGAGCCTGTCACACGTGCGGCGCAGCAGCTCCTCTGAGTGCGTTACGATGATTGTGGAGCCTTTAAAGTTCTGGATGGCTATGGTGAGTGCCTCTATGGAGTCCATATCCAAGTGGTTTGTCGGCTCATCCAAAAAGAGAAGATTGACGTCGCGTGCTAAGATACGCCCGAGCATTACACGGCTCTTCTCGCCTCCCGAGAGAAGAGAGACCTTTTTATCTGCACTCTCACCGCTAAACATCATAGCCCCCGCAATGCCACGAACAGCCTGAGCTGATATCTTTGTGTTGGCTGAGTGTATCTCATCGAGGACATTGTTGTTTTGGTCGAGTCTTGCAATATTTGTCTGCCCGAAGTGTGCAAAAGAGGTGCTAGGGTGCATATGAACCTCCCCGCTTAGCGGTTTTAGCTCGCCTGCGATCGTATTTAGAAGAGTTGACTTACCCTTACCGTTCTTTCCGATGATGCCAAGACACTCCGCTTTTTGTAGTACAAAAGAGATGTTTTTAAAGAGGATGTTATGAGGCGTATAGCCGAAACTTAGCTCTTTAACGTCAAGCAGAACCTTTGCGGGCGTATCTTTGTAGCTAAAATCGAACTTCAGCGTGGAGTCATAGCCAAGATCTTCAAGCAGCTCCATCTTCTCAAGCTGTTTTACTTTTGACTGAGCAAGAGCGGCGGTCGAGGCGCGAGCTTTGTTTTTGGCAATGAACTCCTCAAGCTCTTTTACTTTTCTGTCCTGCGAGATCTTCTGTTTCTCATAAAGCTCCTCATCTGCTTTAAGCTGCCCATAAAACTTGTGTGTATCGCCTTGAACTATATTTAGTTTTTTTCTTATGATACCCATTGTATGGGTAGTTACACCATCCATAAAATTACGATCGTGCGTGATTAGTATCACTTCGCCCTCAAACGCTTTTAGAAAGTTTTTCAGCCATCTAAGAGATACGATGTCAAGATAGTTCGTCGGCTCATCCAAAAGCAGAAGGTTTGGTTCGGTAACTAACAGCTTTGCAAGGTTTATGCGGATCTGATAGCCTCCCGAGAAGGAGAGAGGGTCTTTTTCAAGGTCTTCGTGCGTAAATCCGAGTCCAAAGAGGATCTTCTCGACTCTGTATAGGTCATACTTCATATCCTCTTCAAGAGCTAGTGCCGCCTCTTCTCTTAGCGTGCTCTCGCTAAACTCAAGATACTGTTTAAGCGCGCCTATCCTGTACCCTTTTGGTATGATTACCTCACCGCTATCAGGAGTCTCTTCGCCCAATATGATCTTAAAAAGTGTAGATTTGCCGCTTCCGTTGCGACCTACAAGCCCTATCTTGTTGCCGGAGTTTAGCCTAAGGCTGAGGTTGCTAAAGAGTTCCTGCTTTGCAAAATTTTTGGAGATGTTTATAAGCTGTATCATAGACTTTCTTATTTTATTACGCATAAAGGAACAAAGTCCCTTTATGCTACGCTAGCCGCTAAGGCACTAAAGCTAGCCGCATAAAGCGGCAGATTATTTTGTATTTTTTATCTCTTCTAACATCCATGGCCACTCTCCGTATCCGCTATCGCTGTTTATATGTCCCGCATTTTGCAGAACAAGCATCTCGATGTCAAGCGCTTTTTGAAGCTCATCCGCCTCTTGCATCGTCATATACGGATCATTTGTCGAGGTGATAAGAAGCGGTTTTTTTGCATAGAGCTTTGTAGGTATATTGCACGGGAAAAAACTCTTCAGCTCTTTGATGTCGCACTTAAGGCTTGGAGGGGCAACGAGAAAAAGGTTATCCAGCTCTTTGATGCCGCCTTCGTTGCAGACGTGAAACCAGAGTATGTTCGCAACTGAGTGGCAGATAACGATGTTTGGTTTAAACTCCTCAAGCTCACGCTTTAACTCGCTCATCCACTCATCTTTGTTCGGGAGGTCGATATTGCTGAACTTTAAAAAACTTACACATCCGTAATCTTTTGCGATCTCTCCTGAGAGCCAACTCTGCCAGTGCGGGAAATCACTCCCGCCCCAGCCGTGAAGTATTAAAACTCTCTTCATTTTTTTATGAGTGCTCGGCAATGGCGTTTGCTATGCGCAACATGGTCTCATCCCTGCCGATTATCGCCATGACGCTGTCAAGTCCAGGACCGCTCATCTTGCCCAAAAGTGCGACACGAAGAGGCTGTCCTATCTTGCCAAAGCCGATTCCCATCTCATCTACGACCTCTTGCATAAGGTGGTGGTAATCGCTTGGGAGATGAAGCTCTTTTGCAGCAGAGACCTTCGCGCCAAAAGCGTTTAGTATCTCGATAGCATCACCTTTAAATGCCTTCTCTACAGCTTTTTGGTCGTAGTAGCTTGGAGTCGTTATGATCTCATAAACAAGAGACGCCATCTCTTTTAGAGTTTTTGCGCGCTCTTTTATGGCATCTAGAAGGATCTCTTTTTTATCGTGAGATGTAAGGAGCAGCCCGTACTGTTCAAGCAGTTTTGCAAGCTCGCTGTTTGGAGTGTTCTTGATATAGTGAGAGTTTAGCCAGTCAAGCTTTTCCGTGTTGTATATGGATGCCGAGCGGTTGATGTTCTTAGGGTCAAAAAGCTCTCTCATCTCATCCATGGAGAATATCTCCTGATCTCCGTGGCTCCATCCAAGGCGTACCAAAAAGTTCAGCAACGCTTCGGGAGTGTATCCCATCTCTTTGTATGCCATAACATCGGTTGCGCCGTCACGTTTTGAGAGTTTTTTGCCTTCATGGTTGTGGATCATCGGGACATGGTGAAACTTAGGTATATTAAAACCGAGCGCTTGATAGATCACTATCTGTTTTGGCGTGTTTGAGAGGTGGTCGTCTCCGCGAATGACCTCTGTCACGCCCATAAGATGGTCATCGATAGCTACAACAAAGTTGTATGTAGGCGAACCGTCAGCTCTGGCAATTACAAAATCATCCAAAATATCTTCGGCTTTGAAAATAATGTCGCCCTTGACACCGTCACAAACGACTATCTCTCCATTTAGCGGCGCTTTTATGCGGATGACCGGCTCTACTCCTTCAGGCGGAGTGCCTGTAAAGTCACGATACTTGCCGTCATATTTGGTTCTCTCTTTGTTCGCCATCTGAGTCTCTCTAAGCTCTGCGAGCTCCTCTTTTGACATATAGCATCTGTAGGCTTTTCCCTCATCTAAAAGCTGATTTATATACTCTGCATATATCTCATCTCTTTGAGATTGGTACACTATCTCGCCGTCATGCTCCAGACCAAGCCAATGAAATGCATTTACGATCGCATCTGCCGCTTCTTTTGAATTTCTTGCTTTGTCGGTGTCTTCAATGCGAAGAAGAAACTTGCCGCTATTTTTTCTAGCCCAGAGGTAGGAAAAAAGAGCCGTTCTTAGACCGCCGATGTGTAGATAGCCTGTAGGACTTGGAGCAAAACGGGTAACAACCATAAAAATCCTTTGATTACCAAATACAACTAACCACAACTGCTTAAAGAGGCTATGGTTAATTGTATTTGGTATAAATAGTTACGGAATTTTAGGCTAACATTTGTTAAAAGCGGGTAAAATACCCTTTTTAATTTATAGGATGACATATGTATAAGATACTTTTATCTCTTTTTATTGGTGCGATGTTAAACGCGGAGCTTATTAACGGTGTTAGCGTCGTAGTAAAAGGGGAGCCGATAACTCTTTATGATATAAAAGAGGAGATGAAAATATCCAGAGTCGATGCCCAGAGCGCTACAGACAGTCTCATAAGAAAAAAGCTTGAAGAAGCAGAGATAGCAGAGCGAAAAATAAGTGTTACGAGTTCTGAAGTTTATGATGACATTAAAAAGACCGCTATGACAAACAATATGAGCATAGATGAGCTTTACGAGGCGGTCAGAAACTCGAACGGACTTACTTCGGCACAGTTTAAAGATAGGACTAAAGAGAAGCTTCTCTCGCAAAAACTCTACTCGGCGATCGCTTACTCATCTATAGACACTCCAAGCGAGGATGAGTTAAAAGAGTACTATGAGCTTCACAAAGGTGACTTTTTACGCCCGAGCGCTTTTGATGTGACCATCTACAGCTCAAAAAGCAGAAGTGCTCTTGAGAAAAAAACGACCATCCCCATGTTTCACTCAGATGAGATAAAGATGGATGAGCAGATACTTGAGTATGACAGAATATCTCCAGAGCTTGCAAGACTTCTAGAAAATACTCAGATAAACAGTTTTACCCCGGTCGTCTCTGAAGCAAACGGAATGTTCGTGAGTTTTTACCTAAAAGAGATAAAAGCGCCAAGCAGCGTGGAGTATGAGGGTGTTAAAAATCAGATAATGAACCTTATTATGTCTCAAAAGAGAGAGCAGGTTTTAAGCGACTACTTCGCAAGACTCAGAAATAGCGCGGACATAAAGATAATCAGAGAACTCTAAAAGATGTTGAGCGATGAAAATTTTATAAACATAGCAAAGGAGCTCTCAAGCGCTTCAAAGTGCGTCTCCAAGCAGGTCGGAGCGGTAATCGTTAAAGACGGAAGAATACTAAGCACGGGCTATAACGGGACTCCTGCAGGGTATATAAACTGCCGCGACCATTGGGATGGGGAGTATACATCGCAGCATCACGAGTGGTCAAAGACCTATGAGATACACGCTGAGATGAACGCTATTATCTGGGCAGCAAGAAAAGGCATAAGCATAGAGGGCGCAACAATTTACGTTACGCTTGAGCCATGCAGCGAGTGCAGCAAGAACATCATAGCAAGCGGGATCAAACGCATTGTATATCTAAAACCATACGAGCATAATCACTCAGAGATCATCTCAAAATTTATAAAAGACAACAACGTAAGCATTGAAATGCTGGGTCAAAGAGGTTGAAAATGGATGAACAAAAAGCATTAGAGGCTGAGATAGGAAAACATCTTATGCAGCCTGAAAACTACGGCAAACTTGAGAATGCTACTTGTGTCGGAGTGGGGATCGACCATGCGACAAAAAGCTATGTCATCATGTATATAAATAGAGACGAGAACTCTATACTGGACGTAAAATTCGGCACAAACGGAAATCAGGACACGACTACGCTTGGCTCTATATTTACAGAAATGATAAAGGGCGAGAGCATAGAAGAGGCACTTGAGATAACGTCAAATTTGGAGAAAGATCTTCAAGAGAGTTATGCGGCTATTCCTGCCCCAAAAGTAGATACTACAAAACCAGAAGGCGAACAGGTCGAGCGGGTCTCAACAGAGCATCAAGACAGTGCAAACATGGTGCTTACCTCATTTCGTGCAGCAATGCGTCATTATGAGAGAAAGCTAGGCGGCATAGATGAGGAGCAGTTTGAGATGAGCATTGTTAAAACCTGCCCATACTCGACGACCGAGTGCCACTTTGTAACGAAAGATAAGAAAAAATCTTAGGACTCTAAAAACTCCGCGATCCTCTCTGTCGGTCTTCCTATGATCGCTCTATCGCCCTTTATGATTATGGGGCGTTCAATAAGCTTTGGATGTTTTGCCATCGCTTCTATTAGAGCCTCGTCATCTTTGGCATCTTTTAAATTCAGCTCTTTGTATATATCCTCTTTAGTTCTCATCAACTCTCTTGGCGCAATGCCCAGCATCTTTAATATGCTCTTGATCTGAGCTTTATCTGGGGACTCCTCCAGATACTTCACAACCTCGGCATCACACTTTTTCTCTTTTAATATCTCCATAGCCTCGCGTGACTTTGAACATTTGGGGTTATGCCATATTTTTATTTCTTGCATTTTGACCTCTTTTTTGTCGGCATTTTACACTATAATTGAAAAATGAATATTTTTATAACCATACCTACTCTCTTAGGCTTCACCTTGGGTACCCCAAATCTCCTGCACGAGATTTGACCCTAAGGTTGCAGAATCGTTCGCTTCGTATGGTTATAAAAGAGGTATAAAAAACAGATATAGGAAGGGGATTTTATGGTAGATGTAGTGCTTTATATTCACATATTGGGGGCGACCGCTTGGATCGGGGGATCATTGTTGTTGTTCGCACTCGGCATACTGCTAAAGGGCAAAGAGGCACAGGAGCAGACATACGAATATCTGGGGCCGCTTTATGGCTATTTTGAAACATTCTGGCTGGTAGTTTTGCTAAGTACTGGAACATTTCTCTTTTTTAATTTTAATCTGATCGATGTTTTGACGCTTGACATTGATGAGTCGAAGCTTGGCTATATGATGAGCCATAAACTATTTTATGTATCGGCTATAACAATATTTACTATCGTTCACATGAGAATCGCTCTAAAGACTCATAAAAATGAGCGTACAATGGTTCAGAAGATCGTGTCGCGCGCAAGCTCTATGATGATATTTCTTTTAAATCTTATAGTGCTTTGGTATGCGATGCAGTTAAGACATATCCTCTCTTAAATAGAGAGAGGTTTAAAAAAGTTTTGTAAATTTCTTTAAAATCTTATATATCTGGCACCCTATGCAGTAGTTAAACGTAACTTCTAAAAATGCGCAGACCAGAAGCACGGCAATGACTAAAACCGCAGCGAGTGCTTCTCCTAAAATAAACATTATAAAAGAGATAAGCACGAACACAAACCCTATCTTGAGGGCAAACTCTTTTGGTCCCGCGTCTATCTCGATTTTTTTAAGCCCTAGCATCTTGGCGATAATCTTTGCGATGTGAAAAAGAGGGCTCGCTTTTTTGTAGTCCAAAGAGCGTACCAGAAAGTCATATAGCAGAAGTGTTAAAAGCCAGAGCTGAGGAGAGACTATAAATATAACCGCTATCGCAGAGACCAAACCTGCCATCACTCTGATTACGTTTTGATCTACTTTTTTAAATATTACAGGACAAGAGCCCATCTGTTTTCCCCTTTATATCGTATAGTTTAAAAATTTGTTTTGATAACTTGAGAGTTCCATAATGCTAATATCAAAAATATCTTTTAGACTCTCCCGCGACTCTTCAAAAAATAGATTCAAAATCGGATGATCGATCTTTGCATCGACTATTTTAAGATCATCTTCAAGAGCGATCAAAATATCCAGGACTTTTATGTTTTTCGGATCGCGGGCGAGTTTATAGCCGCCTTTGGCACCCCTTATGCTCTCTACGATCCCGGCACGCCTCAGTTTCCCCAACAGCTGCTCAAGATAGTTTTGAGGAATATTGGCATTTGCTGCTATCTCTTTTATCTGCATCACAGACTCGCCGTAATGTTTGCTCAGTTCGCAAATAGCGGCAAGACCGTAACTCCCCTTTGTTGATATTAACGGCATTGTTACTCCAGATCTATTTTATCAACACGAAGTATACACTTTTTTAAAAATAATGTAAAGTGATTTACTCGTAATTAAATATAAATTTATTAATTCATTAAATATCCCTATTTATAGGCTTTTATCTATAATCTATACTATTTTAGTAAAGTATAACACAACAAAATCACTTGACTTTGTTTCTGAAACAGATTATACTTTCGTCAAATAATTAAAGATCGGAGAAAAATTAAGATGTCACAGAGTCAATATATAGAAAAAAACTCTCTTTGCAAGAATCAGGCCCGCATGCATGCAGCACTTCTAGTAGCTTTGATGGCTGTTTATATGCTAAGTGCGAATACAGCTGTTTTATATATTTTGGTCTATGACTTCTTAATGAGAATATATATGGCGCCGCATATGAGCCCTATATATTTGATCTCTACTTTTTTAGTCAAGATTACAGGACTAAAGAGAGAGGCTGCGGATGAGAGTGCAAAAGAGTTTGCTTCTCATGTCGGTTTGACACTTCTCTTTGCGGCACTGGGCGCAGAGCTTTTAGGTGAGATGACTATCGCTTATCTGCTGGTCGGATGTTTGAGCATATGGAAAATTGCAGAGGCAACGAAAGATGTCTGTTTTGCGTGCAAGTTTTACGAGCTGCTAAAGAGCAGAAACATTGAGCTGGAATCACTATGAGTTATGTAATAGGTATAGTTTTGGGCTCTGGGGCAGGGAGTAAAGATGCAGGAAAAAGCTTACAGATCGGTTATTAAAACCATCTCATGGAGAACGTTAGGGACGATTGACACAATGGTCATCTCCTATATTATAACGGGCAATCTGGTCATGGCGGCATCCATCGGCTCCATAGAGGTAGTAACGAAGATGATCTTGTACTACTACCACGAGAGAGCGTGGAACAAGATAGATATAGGCAGACATAAAGCGGTTGCCGGTGATTATCATATTTAGAAAAAAGGGATTTTATGAGAGAGAAAGTTCAAAAACTAAACGCAGAGTTTAAACATCTGGATGCAAAAAGCGTCTTAGAGCATTTTTTAAAAGAGTACAGAGGCAAAACCGCGCTATCGTCTAGTTTTGGAGTGGAAGATCAGGTACTAACTGACATGATATTAAAAATAGACGCAAATACCCAGATATTTACGCTCGATACAGGCAGATTACCGCAGCAGACCTATGATGTCATGCATAGAACAAATTTAAAGTATGAGACAAAAATAAGGCTCTACTTCCCAGATAGCAGAGATGTAGAGAGACTCTACCACAAACAGGGGGCTAACGGGTTTTACGACTCAGTAGAGAATAGAAAAGAGTGCTGTTTTGTTAGAAAGATAGCACCTCTTAAAAGAGCCCTCAGCGGAGTTGAGGTCTGGATCACCGGTCTTAGAGCCGAGCAGAGCCCGACACGTGAAGAGATGCAGATGTTGGAGTGGGATGAGGGCAACGGCGTAATAAAACTAAACCCGCTTATTTCGTGGAGCGAGAGCGATGTCTGGAGTTACATCAAAGAAAACGGTGTGCCGTATAATGCCTTGCATAACGAGGGATACCCAAGCATTGGGTGTGAGCCTTGTACGAGAGCGGTTCAAGCGGGTGCAGATATACGAAGCGGCAGATGGTGGTGGGAGAACCCTGAACATAAAGAGTGCGGATTGCACATAAAGGATACAAATTGATAGATACAAAGAGATTGACACATTTAAAACAGCTTGAAGCCGAATCGATCCATATACTTAGAGAGGTGGTTGCGGAGTTTGACAATCCCGTGATGATGTACTCTGTGGGCAAAGATTCGGCGGTTATGCTTCATCTCGCACTCAAAGCTTTTTTCCCTGCAAAACTGCCGTTTCCGCTTCTGCATGTAGATACCAGATGGAAGTTTAGAGAGATGATTGAGTTTCGTGACAAAAGAGCAAAAGATGAGGGGTTTGAGCTTTTAGTTCATACCAACCCTGAGGGCATAGAGATGGATATAAACCCGTTTGTTCACGGTTCGGCTGTTCACACCGACATAATGAAGACTCAGGGGCTAAAACAGGCACTAAACAAGTACAAGTTTGACGCTGTCTTTGGCGGAGCAAGACGCGATGAAGAGAAATCCAGAGCAAAAGAGAGGATCTACTCTTTTAGAGATAAGAACCATAGATGGGACCCTAAAAACCAGAGGCCCGAGCTATGGAGTATCTATAACTCGCGCTTTCACAAGGGAGAGAGCATAAGGATTTTTCCCCTTTCAAACTGGACGGAGCTTGATATCTGGCAATATATCTACCTGGAGCATATCCCGATAGTTCCGCTCTATTTTGCAAAAAAGAGACCCGTAGTTGAGAGAGACGGCGTCAAGATAATGGTCGATGATGAGAGAATGCCAATACATGAGGGCGAAGAGATAAAAGAGGAGACGGTGCGTTTTAGAACTTTAGGGTGTTATCCGCTTACGGGCGCGGTTGAATCAAGCGCAACGACACTGGGCGAGATCATTCAGGAGATGCTCTTAACCAAGACAAGCGAGAGGCAGGGACGTGTTATCGATAACGATTCTGCAGGCTCAATGGAGAAGAAAAAAATAGAGGGGTATTTTTAAGATGTCGGTATTAGAGAGAAAAATAGCAGCGGATATAGAGAGTTATCTAAAAGAGCATGAGAATAAACAACTGCTGAGATTTATTACATGCGGAAGCGTTGATGACGGCAAAAGCACTCTTATCGGGAGGCTTTTACACGACTCGAAGATGATCTTCGAGGATCAGCTCTCAGCCATAAAAAAAGATAGCAAAAAGAGCGGAACGACGGAGGGGGAGTTTGATCTCTCGCTTCTGGTTGACGGTCTGCAGAGCGAGAGGGAGCAGGGTATAACAATCGATGTTGCCTACAGATATTTTACGACGGACAAGCGAAAGTTTATCATCGCAGACACTCCCGGTCATGAGCAGTACACTAGAAATATGGCAACGGGTGCAAGTATGGCGGATCTGGCGATAATCCTCATCGATGCAAGATACGGGATCCAGACTCAGACAAAAAGACACTCTTTTATAGCAAAACTGCTTGGGATAAAGCATATTGTAGTTGCCGTAAATAAAATGGATCTGATGGATTTTTCCGAGGATGTTTATGAAGGTATTAAAAAAGAGTATTTGGCATTTGCAAAGGAGATAGAGTTAAGCGAAGATATTACGCTTATTCCGTTATCTGCACTAAACGGGGATAATGTAGTTGAGCCAAGCCAAAAAACTCCGTGGTACAAAGGCGAGACGCTTCTGCATCTTTTGGAGAATATAGAGATAGCAAACGACAGAGATCTGATTCATTTCAGGATGCCGGTGCAGTATGTAAACAGACCGAATCTGGACTTTAGAGGATACTGCGGGACGATCTCTTCAGGTGTTATAAAGGTAGGAGAGAGCATTACCGTTTTGCCATCAGGCAAGTCTTCAAGAGTCAAAGAGATAGTTACTTATGACGGTAATTTAGAGTATGCCTACGTGCAGCAGGCAGTAACCGTTACGCTTGAAGATGAGATAGATATCAGCCGTGGGGACATCATGGTAAAGAGCGACGAACAGCCCGACAGTGCAGATGCTTTTGATGTAAATATCGTCTGGATGAGCGAAGAGCCGCTGCTTAAACATAAGCAGTATTTTATAAAACGCGCTTCTTCCGTGGTTGTGGGAAGTATTGAGAGCTTTTACTATAAAACGGATGTAAACACGCTTGAACACCAAAGCGCGAATTTGCTAAACCTAAATGAGATAGGGCACGCAAAACTCTCCCTTGAGAGCCATCTTGCGTATGACCCATACATTAAAAACAAGGCAATGGGGAGCTTTATAATCATAGACAGAGTTACAAACAACACTGTCGGGGCCGGGATGATCGTTCAAAAATCTCAAACAGATTCAAAAGCAAAAGCTCATGAATATTCAGAGTTTGAGGTAGAGCTAAATGCACTTGTAAGGAAACATTTTCCGCACTGGGAAGCAAAAGAGATTTTTTAGGAAAAGAGTATGTCAAAAGAGACAAAAGCACAAAGAGTTGAACGAATAAAAAGAGAAAAAGACGGTTTGGACGTTTTAGAGGATATCTACCGCTATGCAAAGAGCGGCGAGGAGATCGACCCCGAAGATATAGACAGATTTAAGTGGTACGGATTGTACACGCAAAACAGAAATCTTCAAGAGAGAGAGGACAGGACGCTCTACTTTATGTTAAGGGTTAAGCTAGAGGGCGGCAGGATGGATTTAAATCAGCTTGAAGCGGCTCTAGAGGTCTCAAAGAGATATGCAAGAGGCACGGCGGACTTTACGACAAGACAGGATCTGCAGTTTCACTTTATCAAAGTAGAGGATCTGCCTGCAATTTTTTCATGTTTGAGCGAGGCGGGGCTTACTACAGCTTTTGCGGCCGGAGATGTTGCCAGAAATGTGGTTACATGCCCCGTAAGTGATGTAGATAAAGAGCGCCTTTATGACGTGGAGGCGATAACCAAAGAGGTTAACGACTACTTTGATGCAAACAGAGAGATATCGAATTTGCCGCGAAAATACAAGGTGGGAATCAGCAGTTGTTCCAAACACTGTGCCTCTCATGAGATCCAGGATCTGAGTTTTAATGCAAAAAAAGACGAAGATGGCAGAGTGCTGTTTGATGTAAGTGTTGGCGGAGGCTTGGCATCAAACAGACGAATAGCTTCTCATTTGGGTTATGTGGAACCGCATCAGGTTTTAGCAGTTGCCAAAGCGGTTACCCAGATATACAGAGACTACGGCAACAGGGAGAATAGAAACAGAGCAAGACTCGGGCATCTGCTCGACGCTCTGGGGGTTGAACAATTTATCGAGATATTGCACTCAAAAGTAGATTTCAGACTTCAACTGGATGACGTGCAAAAATATACTCCTTATGTAAATAGAGAACATTTCGGCATACACAAGAGTATAAAAGAGGGAAGAAGCTATATCGGTTGTGCCATAAACGGTGGAAGAATCGGAGCCGAGGGGTTGAGCGGGCTTATAAAGATAGCTAAAAAATACGGTATTACAAGTATAAGAGCGACAACGGCGCAGAATTTTGTCATTACCGATCTGCCCAGCGAAAATGCCGTCTCTGTGGTAGAAGAGTTAAAAGAGATAGGCATTGACGCAGAGCCGTCACCTTTTAAAGCAAGAACACTCTCCTGTACGGGGATAAATTTTTGTAAATTTGCCGTCTCCGAGACAAAAGATTTGGCAGCAAAACTGGTGGAACATCTCGAGCGTAAATTTCCGTATTTTGAAGAGAGACTCTCTTTTAGCGTTAACGGATGTCCAAACTCATGCGCACATCCACACATAGTAGATATTGGACTTCTTGGTTGTAAAGTAAAACGCGGTGCTGAGAGTGTTTCAGGGTTTGAACTTATTCTGGGGGGAAATCTGGAGGGAGAGCAGAGCAGTTTTGGCAGAAAAACGGGGATAAGATTTGCGGCAGACGATACGTTTGGGGTTGTTGAGAGCATAGTAGAGAGTTATCAGGCAAGCCACTATAAAAACTTTTATGATTATGCTTACGGAATAATTTATGAGTAAAGATATATTCAGACCGCTTCTTACGAGAGATAAAAAAGGTCTTAAAGATGAGATAAAGAAGAATATCATAGGGGTTCATAAAAAGTACTATTTTGATTATACCGCTTCGGGGTTGGCATATAAAGCTATAGAGTCTCGTATGGCAGAGGTGCTTAGGAGTTATGCAAATACGCACTCAAAAGAGGCATCAATGGCAGCAAAAACGGATCTTTTGTACAGAGAAGCACGCAGACATCTAAAGAGCTTTTTAAAGCTTGAACCTGATTTTGCGATACTGCCCTCAGGCTGCGGAGCAACGGCGGCAATAAAAAGGTTTCAGGAGATACTAGGGATATATATCCCCCCTGCAACTCGCAAAAGATTCAAGATTGAAAGCTGCGGCGGATCACGCCCTTTGGTAATAGTAGGACCGTATGAGCACCACTCAAACGAGGTAAGTTACCGCGAAGCGCTCTGTGACATAGTCCGCATCGGATTGGATGATAATGGGGTGGTCGATACAGGGCAGCTTGAGGATGTTTTAAAAAAAAACAGAGATAGAGAGAAGATAGGGGCTTTTTGCATCGCTTCAAATGTAACGGGCATTATCACCCCCTACGAAAAGATCTCTCTGCTCCTTCGCAAATATGGTGCAACAGTCTGTTTTGACGGTGCCGCATCATCTCCGTATATGAATATCCCCTCAACTTTTTATGACGTGATGTTCCTCTCTGGGCATAAACTTATAGGAGGCCCCGGTTCTTGCGGACTTTTGGCTATCAGAAAATCTCTTATCGATGAGAGTATCGCTCCCTCTTTTGCAGGCGGGGGAACGGTCGAATACGTTGACCGCACCTCTCATCAGTTCATTGATGAAAAGGAGTTAAGAGAGGATGCCGGAACATCTCCAATTTTGCAGCTTATCCGCGCCGCATTAGCATATCAGCTTCGCAACGAGATCGGGTTTACGTGGATAAAAAATGAGAAGAACAGACTCCTGAAACATCTCATAGATGGTCTGCTGAAAATTCCAGGCTGCACTATTTACGGAAATATGAGAGAGGAGAATATAGGGATAGTCTCTTTTAATATAGAGGGGGTGGACCCGTATAGCCTATGTTCAAGCATGTCAAGCAAAAACGGTCTGCAGACTCGTGCAGGCTGCTCTTGCGCAGGACCGTACGGGCATGACCTTTTGGGGCTGGAGGATGAGCATGATCTAGATGAGAAACCGGGATGGCTCCGCATCAGTATCCACTTTTCGCAAGAGATCAGCGATATTGATTATCTTCTCGCGGCACTTAATAAAACCATCTGTGAGATTAAGAGCTATTGAATATTTGCAATAGTACAATTTAGCAACAGCTTATATCAAGGGCACAAAATGGTTTATGAATTGTCAAACCCCGTTACAAAAACGTTAATTATGCATCTAAGAGACCAGAGCAGCGACGCGCTTCGCTTTAGACATACTGTAGGCGAACTTACAAAGCAGTTGATGTATGAGGCGTTAAAAGAGCCTGTTTTTACTCAAAAGAGCATAACGACATGGCGCGGCAAAGAGAGTTATGAAGTTATAGATGAGGACAACATTGTGGTCGCAACGGTTCTTCGGGCAGGTATGCCGATGCTTGATAGCGCGGTAGACCTTCTGCCGGGGGTCTCTGCAGGATTTTTGGCGATGAAGAGGGACGAGACCACTCACAAGAGCGTTCTTTACTATGACAGGCTTCCGGATTGCAAGGGCAAAACGGTTATCTTGGTCGACCCGATGGTGGCTACAGGAGGCTCTATGATGGATGCCATAGAGCTTATCAAAAGCAGAGAACCGCTTAAAATTGTTACGCTAAATATAATAGGTTCGCCTGAGGGCTTGGAGAAAGTAAGCAAGGTGTACCCTGAGGTAGACATCTACATAGCGCAGATAGACGAGAGGCTTAACAGCGACAAGTTTATCATTCCCGGGCTTGGGGATGCTGGTGACCGCTCTTACAACACAGTAAAACAGTAGATGACTATAGACCTGCGGGGCAAGAGCTCGAATGAGATTCTGGAGTGTTTTGAAGCTCTGCAAGTAGATGGCGGTGAAGTTGTTGAAGTGGAGATTTTAGAGTCCGATATAGAGAGTATCGGATATAAGTCTTTTGTCGATCTTGCACAGCTATATTTTATGAGGCTTCTCACTCCTATAAAAAAAGATGAGGCGACTACTCTTTTAAGATTTCAAAAGCTGCATATCGAGAGTTCTTTTCATAACTCAGAGGATGAAAGCAGTGAAAAATACGGCACAAAAAGCGACTTTTTTACGATCGATAAAACAAGAGAATTCAGCTTTTTGTACCACTATAAAAAAGCGCTTGAGTTTGTCGGCATAAAAAGCAAAAAGAGGGTTTTAAATCTGGGCGTAAACCGTGGGGATGAGTTTGATGTTATAAAAAATATGCTTACGGATGAGGAGTTTGGTGTTGTCAAGTTTGTCGGCATTGACTACTCTGCCTCGGCGATCGAGTATGCAAAAAAAGAGTTTTCGCAACATGAAAATGTCGAGTTTATCTGCCACGATATAAACGCTCTTAGTGAACTGGAGTTAGGAAGATTTGACCTTATCGTCTCCATAGGTACGCTTCAAAGCTCAAATATCTCTTTTAACTCTACATTTATGTCCATATACCAAAACTACTTGGCAGAGGGCGGCTCAATGGTGCTTGGTTTTCCAAACTGCAGATGGATTGAGGGCGAAATGATCTACGGTGCGAAAGCCCCTAACTACTCATTTAGCGAGCTTGGTCTTGTTCTAAAAGATATACACTTCTGCAAAAAGTATCTACAGCAAAAAAAGTACAGAGCAGTGGTAACGGGGAAGGATTATCTCTTTTTAAGTGCGAGAAAGATCGCAAAATCTTAATTTTCTTTCTTAAGCTATAATTTTGACTCAAAAGACAAAAGGTTTTGCCATGACTCACGACAACATAATTGAGGGAAACGAGCTCTTTCGCAAAAGTTACTTTAAGGCTCATGAAAAGGAGTTTTTGGAGCTTGCTACAAAAGGACAGACTCCAAAAGCGCTCTATATTGGGTGTTCCGATTCAAGAGTAGTGCCCGACTTGATGACAAACAGCGCGCCTGGTGATCTTTTTGTCGTGAGAAACATAGGCAATTTTGTCGCACCCTATAAACCTGATGAGGATTTTCACTCTACCGCTTCGGCTATCGAGTATGCCGTGAGCGTTCTTAAAGTGAAAAACATTATAGTGTGCGGTCACACAAAGTGCGGGGCGATAGAGGCTATCCATAACAAGAGCTGCAGCGATGACCCCGAGCTTGTCCATACAAAAACATGGCTGACCCTTGGCGAGAGCGCAAAGTCGCAAGCGCTTATAGCACTTGGTCCCAACGCAGACAAAACAGCACTTCTTCGTCTGACGGAAAAGCTATCCGTCATCTCCCAGCTTGAAAACCTATTAACATACCCTTCTGTCAAAAAAAGGGTCGATAGCGATGAGGTCTCAATTCACGGCTGGGTTTACGATATCGAGAGCGGAGAGATAGAGTACTATGACCCTGAGATATCGCAGTTTCTGCCGCTTAGTGCTCTTAAAAAAGAGAGCTAGAGCAGGTACTTCTTTATCCAGACACTAAGTACGTAAAGCCCCCAGACATGCTGTTTGAAACTGCCTCTTGAGGCTTTTTGTATATACTCCTCGATAGCATCTTTTTTAAAAATCCCACTCTTGTCGTTTACCTCTCTAATGAGCTCTATTTTTTTGCTCTCTACCAAATACTCCATATATGGGTTGGAGAAACCTTTTTTTCTGCGTGAGAGGATTTTTTCGCCCAGATATGGCTTTGCAATCGATTTTAAGAGTGACTTAGTGGTGCCATCTTCGTAACGCAGCTTTGGATCGATCGAGAATAGAGCGGATGCAAACTTATGGTCTAAAAAAGGGGTGCGCGATTCGATGGAGTGCGCCATGCTCACACGGTCTAGTTTAGCCAAGAAGTGTTCAGCCTGAAAAAGATGCAGGTCAATATAGCTGTACCAGATGCTCTCATCACGGTGTTGTGACTTCTCAAATCTCTCTCTATAGCTCTCTATGTATTTGAGTGATTCGTTATCTCTTACATTTCTTCTTAGAAGCATATTTTTCTGCAGGTCCGTAAAGCTCTCTCCTGTTGTACGAAACAGAAGCGTGTCGTCAAAAACCCTTTTGTACCTCTCCCACTCCCTGTTCATAGAGAAGTTGGAGTGAAAATAGTTGCTGAGCCAGTTTTTGTTTTTAATTTTTGTAAGCGACTGTACGTCCAAAAATTCAAAGTACTGTCTGTATCCCAAAAAGAGCTCATCGCTTCCCTCTCCGCTTAGTACCGTCTTGTAACCATCTTTTTTAATGTGCTCAAAAAGGAGGTATAGCGGGACTGCCGCAGGGTCATTGAGCGGCTCATCAAGCGCATCAAAAGTCTTATCCATAGCATTGACAAAGTCATTTTTGGAGATCTCGATCTCCTGATTTGAGACACCCAAAAATTCCGCGCTCTCTTTTGCATTTTGCCTCTCATCATATTTTGCAAAATTTTTGTAGCCCAGTGTGTAGGTCTGCAGTTTTACTCCGTTTTTTAGGGCAAAGGCGTTTATCAAAGCGCTGTCGATTCCGCCCGAGAGCAGTGATGCCATGGGAACATCCGCATTAAGTCTGATTTTTATAGACTCTTCAAGCAGCTTCTCCAACACAGATACTGCCTCATCTCTGTCCGTTATGAGGTTTGGCTTATTTTCAAGCAGCTCAAAGTAGCGTTTTATTTCGACCTTTTTATCTCTAAAAGTAAGATACTCTCCCGCCGCCAATTTTTTGATGTTTTTAAAAAAGGTAAATGGCGGAGTGGGAGCCAAAAATGAGAGGTAGCTAAGAAGCGCATCCTCATCCATCTCAACTTTTTGCAAAAAGGGCAGAAGCGCTTTTATCTCGGATGCGAATATAAAAGATTTTCCATGCAGGTAAAAGAGCGGTTTTTTGCCGAGTCTGTCGCGAAAGAGGTAGAGAGTCTCATCATCCAGAAGCGCGATCGCAAACATACCGCGCAAGTGCTCTACAAAACCGACTCCCCACTTAAGATACGCCGCTATTATGACCTCGCCCTCACTTTGAGATTTAAAGGCAAACTCATCTTTTAGCTCATCTCTAAGCTCTTTGAAGTTGTATATCTCTCCGTTAAATGAGAGCAGAATCTTATCATGCGAGAGCGGCTGGTTTGAACGTGAATGTGTGTCGATTATGCCAAGACGCTGATGCGCAAAAAAGAGCTCTTCTCTCTCTACTATCCCGCAAAAGTCGGGTCCTCTGTGAGTAAGTCTGCCAAGAGCGGCTTTGGCGACGGTAGCGTCATACTCTCCTAAGATCCCAAAAACAGCACACATCAGATAGCCTCTTTTAGAAAAAGAACGGTTATATCGTCTTGCATATAATCATCTCTAAAAACCACTTTTTTAACTCCAAGATGTTCTGCCATCTGCTCTATCTGCGCGGTTGTGATGTAGTTGTAAGTCTCGCTTTTCTTCTCGCCGTGAAGCACGTTAAATATAAAACCTACTCGGCAGGCGTTAAAACAGTTTTGCACAAAGAGATGCGTCTCAAACTCCTCCAAAACATTCATCGCACCGCTGCAGACATAATAATCTGCCGCAGGGAGAGACTCTTTGCAGATGTCTGCTATGAGTATCTCACACCCTGTCCTTTCGCTTGCGATGGAGTACATATCAGCAAGAGAGTCTATGCCTATATACTCCCTTGGAGCTCTTTTTTTCTTTGTCATATATAGGTACAAGTCTCCAAAACCGCACCCCGCATCTGCAATGCTGTATGAGCTTAGCTTATCCGGAAGCATCTCTAAAATAATATCAAACCTGATCTTTTGAGACTCTTTAGAGTGCCAGTTTACACCTTTTGCGGTAATTCCGTACTTGTCTATGGCTGATGAGTAGAATTTTTGGCTGTCAACGCGGGGCATGGCTTTTCCGTAATATAGTTTTAGAATTATAGTATAAAAAATATTTAGATTGTTTTTTAATTATGTTAGAATGTTGACAATATGTTATAAGGAATTATTATGAGTCACATGTACAATCTTGCGATTATAGGTGCAGGTCCCGCGGGAATTGCAACGGCGGTTGAGAGTTATCTCTTGGGCATAAGAGACATCATTTTGCTTGAAAAGGATGAAAATCACAACTCCACCATACGTAAATATTACAAAGATAACAAAAGGGTAGACAAGGATTGGAAGGGTCAAAAAGTGGAGCTTGACGGCAGGATATACTTTGTTGACGGTACAAAAGAGACAACTCTTGATTTTTTTGACAAGATATTGGTTAACCACTCTGTCGAACTTAAAACCCATACGGAAGTTCAAAAGATAGAAAAAAGAGATGGTTACTTTGAGGTTTTCATCGCAGGCGGCAGCATAACGGCAAAGTATGTAGTTGTAACGATAGGCAGAATGGGAAAACCAAATAAGCCGGACTATAAGATACCGCCGGAGATAAAAAGCAGAGTAGGCTTTACGTTAGACGGCTGCGTTGGCGGCGAGAAGGTGTTGGTTGTCGGCGGCGGGGACAGCGCGATCGAGTACGCGGTTGATCTGAGTGCAAAAAATGAGGTGACTATCTGCTACAGAAGAGAGACATTTAGACGTGCCAACCCTACGAACCAGCGTGATATCGCAAACGCAATTTCGCATAAAGAGGTCGAACCCATTTTAGGGATAGATATCGTCTCGTTAGAGAGTGATGAGGGCAGGGTCAAAGTCATCTTTAACGATATTGAGCCGCAAACTTTTGACAGAGTTATTTATGCCATCGGCGGTACTACTCCAAGCGCATTTTTGGCAAGTTCGGGCATAAAAGAGGAGGATGGCAAACCTGTTCATGACGAGAATTATGAGACAAATATCAAAGGACTTTTTGTCGCCGGCGATATAACACAGGAGTCGGGAGGCAGCATAGCTCTTGGGCTCAACCACGGCTATGCGATCGCATGCCATATACAGGAGCAAGAGGGGTAGTTACTCCAGTTCTAGCTCTTCAAATAGCTCTAAAAACTCTGCTTTGCCCATAAAACCCATTCTCTCATAGTCTGACTTCTCGTCTTTTGGGTCTATAATGTAGGTTGTAGGCACTATGGGAGTGTTGAGGTATGGCGGAAATCCTCCATCATTTTTGTTAAGAATAAGGGGGATATAGCTCCTCTTTATAAGTTCATCTATAGTTTTATCCGAGAGTGTGGTTTTTTCAAACCTTATGCACCAAGGGCAGTTGTTCGTGATCATAACTACCAAAAGCTCTTTATTTTCATCTTTTGCTTTTTTAAGTGCCTTTTGGTAGTTTGTCTCATAGCCCATCTCTTTGGCAAACTCTTTGTAGCTTTGCGCAGAGGCTATTAAAAAGGTAAGTAAAAGTGCTAGCAGAGTTTTCATAGACTACCCCTTTTATATTGGGTTGGCAAAATTATCAAGCAGACTCTATGCCTTTTTTTACTTTATAGTTGTTTATCAGCTTGATAACGATCATTATAGCAATTGCTTGGAAAAGCGAAGCTAAAATAAGTGCGTAGTAGTGAAGTTCATCTATACTGTTCGCGTGATAGGCAAGAGTCGCCATAGCGATAAGAAGTGTAAGCGGCATGGAGTGTGAGAGTCCCATAAGGATCGCATCCACAAAACCCAGGTCCTTGATAAAGACCAATGAAGCCGCCAGCCTCATAAGCGTCATAGCGAGCGTTATAAAGAGCGCTTTTGTTATAAGCCCCTCCATAAAGAGCATCTCCAGATTAAAAGAGCTTCCGATATGAATAAAAAATATGGGTACTAAAAAACCAAAGCCGAAGGAGGCGAGTTTTTCTGGAAGCTCATGCTTGTGTTCAAAAAAGGTAGGGATGAATATCCCCGCCAAAAATGCACCAAAGGCGAGTTCAAGATCAAGATAGAGCATCGCGCCTACAAGAAGGAAAAATATCCCCATAGAGAGTCTGATATCCTGTTCCTTGTTGTCGTTATGGGGCATAAGAGATGTAGAGACCTGTGGAAACCACCAAAAGAGAAGCTCCATAGCGCGAAAGAGCAAAAACATAAAGAGCAAAAAGAGCGCAAGTGCAAATACGGTCTTGATAAGTCCCATTCCCAGACCGGACTGCAGAGCCGCAGAAGTGAGGGTCAAAAAACCGATGCTTACTATCTCGCCGATTGCCCCGGCAGTCATCGAGAGTGAGAGCCAAGGAGTTTTGCCGTACTCTTTTGAGAGCGTAGCAATAAGCCCGACCGATATAAGCGGCATAAGCACCATAAATATCTTTCCAAGATCAAGATAGAGAGAGAGGGCGATAGAGAATGCGTATAAGATGGCAAGATAGATAATGATCTTTTTCATCAGCTCTCTTGGCGTCTTAAGTGTGTTTTTTAGATTGATCTCCGTTCCGGCTATAAACATCAGGTACAAAAATCCAAGCTCTGCGACTATCGCAAAAAGGTGCTCCTCATGCAAAAAGCCGATATATGCGAATATGGCTCCAAAGATGATCTCGATAGGGGTGGTCGGAAGTTTTAGAAGCTTCGCAAAGAACGGCGAAAAGATGATTATCAGAGAGATCGTCACTACAAGCAAGACGTTTTCATGCATGGTTCTATCTCACAGCTTTTGCAATTTTAAGACCGAGCGATCTTAGCATATCGAGATCTTTGTTCATCTCGCGTCCGTTTGTTGTAAGGTAGTTTCCTATGACTATGGAGTTCGCCCCGTGTGAAAAAATCTCGTTTTGTCTCTCTCCAAACATAAGCTCTCTGCCTCCGGCGATCATAATACGCTCTGCGTCAGGGATCATCTCTCTTGTGAGTTTTACCAAAGAGAGAGCTTCATCTACGCTTAGCGGGTTGGGTCTGAGCTCCAACGCTTCGTTGTGGTGGTAGAAGTTTATAGGTACTGATGTCGGGTTCAGTGATTTTAAAGACTCAAGCATCGAGACTCTATCCTGCTGGCTCTCTCCAAGTCCGAAAATCCCTCCGCTGATAAGAACCAGACCTGCTTCATTTACGTTTTTGCAAGTCTCATAACGCTCATCCCAAGAGTGGGTCGTGCAGATCTGAGGGTAGAACTCTTTTGAGGTCTCCAGGTTGTGGTTATAGGCTTTTATACCAGCTTTTTTGAGGGTAAGAAGCTGTTCAAGCGTTGCCGTGCCGTTGCATGCTATCAGTCTGAGCTTCGGTACCTCTTTTGTTAATATCTCGGCGATTGAGCAGACAAAAGAGAGCGTTTTTTCATTGAGCCCTTTGTCTGCCGTTACGAGACAAAAGCCTAACGCGCCGTTTTGCTCGGCAGTTCTTGCCTCTTTTAAAATAAGCTCTATATCTTTTTGTTTGTATCTATCTATGTCCGCTTTGTAGCGTACGCTTTGAGAGCAAAACTTGCAATCTTCATTGCAGGTACCGCTGTTTATGTTGCAGATGGAGCATAGAAATATCTCTTTATTCATTGTTTTTCTCTTATATAGTTAAACTCTTCTTTTTTTATCTCATCACTCTTGTTTGCCCTTGTATATCTTGTAACCACAAACTCGTCATCTTTGATCTCAAGCATCGCCCACTCCGAGAGAGGCTTGTTTCTCGCACAGACCTCCCCGGAATTTAAAAAGAGGGTATTGCCTGTAAACTCTACGGAGAACTCGTGAGTATGTGCAAATATTACGACATCTGTATCTGGGGTCATATAAAAAGGTAGATGCATAAGTTTGAATGTCGTGTTTGAGAGTTTAAAGTAGTACGGCTCTTGAACGAGATTGAACTGATTGTGAAACTGGGAGAGATGAGCATCATTGTTTCCGTAGACCGCTTCGTATCTCAAACCGCTCTCTTTTAGGAGGTGAAGAACCTCCACATCTACAATATCGCCGGCATGCAGCATAAACTCTGCACCGTCTTTTATGAGGGTATCGATCGCTCTTTTGGCTTTTTTCACCTTCGTGTGCGTGTCTGCAATGATACCTATTTTCATACTCGTCTCTACTCTATATCTTCTATCGGTGTTCTGGTTTTACACTTTATACACTCGTAAACCTCTTTGCCTCTGTATGTTCTTCTTGCTAAAGCGCCGTTGCAGCCCTTTTCTTTACATTTTATGGTTGTAGGCTCGAACTTGGAGATAAAGGTACATTTAGGGTAGTTCTCACATCCCCAGAATGGACCGCGTCTGGAGTTTTTAAGGCTTATTTTCCCGCCGCATTCAGGACACGGTGTCTCGCTTACTTTCTCCTCTACGTTTATGCTTTTCGTGTTCTTACAATCCGGATATCCGCTGCATGCTAAAAATGGACCGTTTCTGCCGGTTTTGACAACCATCTCTTTGCCGCATTTATCGCATATCTCGTTGCTTGATTCAGAGTTTGACTTCTCCTTCTCCTCTTTTTCGCCCTCAACCTGTTCTGTATATTTACACTTTGGAAAGCCGCTGCACGCGATGAACTCTCCAAATCTTCCCGAGCGCAGAAGCAGCTCTTCACCGCATTTTGGACAAGCGCGGCCTAACGGTTTTGCAACTTTTAGCGAGACTATCTTCTCTTTACCCTCTTTTACCTTCTCGTCAAACTCAAAGTAGAAATCACTTAGCAGTTTCTGCCAGTCGTTCTCTCCCTCTGCTATCTCATCTAGCTTCTCTTCCATATTTGCCGTAAAAGATACATCGACAATATTTGGGAAGTGTTTTTCAAGTATTTCAGTTACCGTAAATGCCATATCTGTCGGGATTATCTGCTTTTTCTCAATGGTCACGTATGTTCTGTTGCTAAGAGTGGCAATGGTCGGAGCGTAAGTTGAAGGACGACCGATCCCCTCGCTCTCAAGCTTTTTGATAAGTGCCGCTTCGGAGTAGCGCGCAGGTGGTTCGGTAAAGTGCTGCTCCTGTTTTATTTTTTGTATTTCAGCATTTTCGCCCTCTTTGAGTGCAGGTAGAAGTTTGTCTTTGTCTTCCGCTCCTGTTAGTGCATAAAAACCGTCGAAAATAAGCTTTCGCCCACTAGCTCTGTATTCGTTCTCTTTTCCGCTAAAGATGATGCTCTGCTGCTCAAAAAGCGCGTCGTTCATCTGACAAGCCATAAATCTCTCATAGATAAGACGGTAGAGTTTTATCTCGTCAGGTTTTAGGAATGATGCCGCGACCTCCGGAGTAAATTGAAGCATTGTCGGGCGGATAGCTTCGTGAGCCTCTTGCGCGCCTTTTGCCTTTTTAGTATAGACCTTAGGCTCTTTAGGGAGATATTTTTTGCCGAACCTGCTCTCAATTACACCGCGAACAGCGCTAACCGCTTCGGCAGCCAAGTTAAGAGAGTCTGTTCTCATATATGTAATTACACCGCTTGTTCCGCTTGGAGTCTTAACGCCTTCATAGAGAGCTTGTGCGACCATCATGGTCTTTTTGGGAGTAAATCCGAGTTTGCTTGAAGCCGTCTGCTGAAGCGTTGATGTCATGAACGGCGGAGGAGTCGCACTCTTTCTCTCTTTGGTCTCTATCTTTGAGATGACGAACGAGTCCGCTTTTACACTCTCTACGATCGCATCTGCTTGAGCCTTGTTGGTTATAGAGAGCTTTGATAGTTTGTTTTGTTTGTGTTGTGTGAGCGTAGCCTCTATATCTTTTTTAAAGAGGGTGTCTATGGTCCAGAACTCTTCAGGTACAAACGCTCTTATCTCTCTTTCGCGGTCTACGACAAGCTTTAGCGTTGAGGATTGAACACGGCCTGCAGAGAGTCCTTTTTGTATCTTTGAACTAAGAAGCGGCGAGAGTTTGTAGCCCACGACACGGTCTAGTATGCGGCGTGCCTGCTGAGCATTTACCATATCCATATCTATTTTGCGGGCATTCTCCAGTGCGTGGTTGATAGCGGTTTTGGTTATCTCATGAAAAACTATTCTAGGAAGTGTATCGGGGTCTCTTTTGATCGCATGCGCTATATGCCATCCTATTGCCTCACCCTCGCGGTCCTCATCGGTCGCGATGTATATCGTATCACTCTTTTTTGCCAAAGCGTTTATCTCTTTAACCGTTGCGGCGTTCTCTTTTGCGACGCTGTAAGCCGGTATGAGATGGTTCTGTTCATCCACGCTGATCCCAAAACGTGATTTTGGAAGGTCTCTTATGTGGCCTTTAGAAGCGATGACCTCATAATCTTTGCCGAGGAAGTTTTTTATGGTCTTGGCTTTAGCGGGTGATTCGACGATAATTAAGTTCAAATAGTTTTCCTATTGCGCTATACATTATATATAGTATAGTTATTTTTAAGTCTGGAAGTGTAGCAAAAAAAGTATAAATTGTAAAAATAGTATCTTTTTAAAAAAATTTCATAAATTTATTAAAGTTATTTTTTTTGCTGTCGATCTAGTTAACATCAAGGCAAGGAAGCCGAGATAAAAATTTAACTGGGGCGTAAGGCTCTACCCGAAAAGGATTTATTATGGGATTTAGAATTAACACAAACATCGGTGCGATGGACGCACACAGAAATGCTACAATGAACAATGTTGGACTTGATAAAAGTCTTAAGTCTTTAAGTTCAGGTCTTCGTATCAACACTTCTGCTGACGATGCTTCTGGTCTTGCTATTGCAAACTCACTAAAAGCTCAGGCTTCTGGTCTTGGACAAGCTATTAGCAATGCTAATGACGGTATCGGTGTTACTCAAACTGCTGACGGTGCGCTTGATGAATATACAAATATCATCAACACTGTAAGAACCAAAGCTATTCAGGCTGCGTCTGATGGTCAAAATGCTGATTCTCGTATGGCGATCCAGAGAGATATTAGCAAGCTTTTAGAAGCTGCAGATTCGATAGCAAAAACAACTCAGTTTAATGGTCAGGCTCTTCTTGATGGTTCGTTTATGGATAAAAACTTCCAAGTTGGCGCATATGCGAATGAAACTGTTGGTGTATCTATAGATAGTACTCGTACTGCAACTCTTGGTCAGTTCGCACTTAAAGAGGGTACAGCTGTTACGTCTGATGCTTTTGGTGCTGCTGACTTTACTGTAAACGGTGTTGCTACTACGGCATCTGTTGCAGGTACTGATACTAACATCAATGCTCTTGCTCAGACTGCGGATTCAGCTAGACAAAAAGCTGAGATTATAAACAGTATCTCAAGCACAACAGGTGTTACTGCAGATGCAAACACTGAACTTGTTGGTGGAGCAGGTGTTGCAGGTGGAACTATAACAGCTGGAAGCGTATTTGTAAACGGTGTAGATTTGGGTGAGGTTACTTTCTCTGCAAATGACTCTTCTGGAACATTGGCTGCTGCATTTAACCGTATCTCAAACGAGACCGGTGTTACTGCTACTATCGTTGATGGTGGTAAACTTCAGTTAACATCTGCTGATGGAAACAATGTCACGCTTTCAACTACTGCAGCTGGTACAACAGTGGCTGCTGCAGCTGATACTGCAAAGATGTTTGGTGCTGGTAGTACTGTTGAGTTAAACGGTGCTGCTGCTGCTGCTCTAGCTGTGGTTTCTCGCGGTACTATAGAGCTTGAATCTGACAATGCGATCACTATCGGTGGTGGTGCAGAGGCAGCTGGTGGTTTTACGGCTACTACTTATTCAGTAGGAAATGCGATATCTTCATCTGATGTTACGACATACGATGCTGCGCAGCTTACAATAAAAAAAGCTGACCATGCTTTAGCACAGCTTGATAGAATTCGTTCTAACATCGGTTCTACTCAGAATCAGTTAGAGTCAACTATCAGAAACATCTCTGTAACTCAGGTAAACGTTACGGCGGCAGAGAGCCAGATCCGTGATGTTGACTTTGCTGCAGAGTCTGCTAAATTTGCAAAACACAACATTCTTGCTCAGTCTGGCGCTTACGCTATGAGTCAAGCAAATGCTGTTCAACAAAATGTGCTTAGATTACTTCAGTAATCTAAATTAAGTAGCCTTTGGCTACGAGCACATTTCTTTAGAAAACGTATTGAGACTGCTTCAGTAGTTTTAATTCTTCTTATCTTACGAAGCAAGCAGGTTTATTTGCTTGCTTCGTTCTTCAATTTTTCTTTTTAAACTCTCTTTCATTTACTCTTTAACTTTTTGCTAACAACAATAAACTCACAAAAGCTCTCATTAACATTTAAATAGCTAAAATAAATTTATTCGTCATATTTGAGGAGCGGTATTAAAACCTATGAGTTACAATGAGGCAGCGATAAATGAAGTTCTATCTCTTGCAATTGAGCATCATCAGAAGAGGAATTTTTCTGATGCCGAAAAACTATACAGAGCAATACTGCAAGCCTCTCCAAATCATCCTGATGCTAACTATAATTTTGGTATTTTGGCTTTGGATATGGGGTATGCCAAAGAGTCTATTCCTTTTTTTGAGACGGCCATCAATAATCGTCCTTTAGTAGAGGCCTATTATCTCGGATATATAGATGCATATAAAATTATTGAAGCACATGAAAAAAATATCTCTGCCTCATCAAAAATATCTTCTCAAACTTCCATAAAACTGATTCAAAAAGAGTTGGGTAAATGGTCAAAACTGCATAATAAAGGGAACCATAAAGAAGCCGAAAAAATCTCTCGAGAAATGATAAAAAAATATCCAAAAGTCGGTATGGCATGGAAGACGCTTGGGATAACTCTGATTGATAAAGAGCAGTATATAGAATCACTATGCATCAACAAAACAGCACTCAAACTACTTCCTGAGGATCATGAAATCCCATACAATATAGGAGTTGCTTTTCAGCTTTTGGGTATGCTAAAGGCAGCTGCTATAGCATATAGCAGAGCCATCGATATGAAGCCGGATTACCTAGAGGCACATAATAATCTTGGAACGGTACTTCAAAAGCAGGGTGATTTTGCAGGCGGAATTGCAGCTTACGAAAAGGCTCTCTCTATAAAATCAGATACTTACAAGGTCCACAACAACATCGGTTTTGCACTTAGTAATCAGGGGATGTTTATCGAGGCGGATGGATATTTCAACAAGGCTTTGGAGTTGGAGTCCGACTTTGAAGGAGCGTTTAGCAATCTTCTGTTTTCATTGAACTATCATCCAGATAAGAGTCCCGAGGAGATATATGAGGCTTATAAAGAGTACAACAAACGTTTTGTACTTCCATTCTCTAAATATCACAAAACACATAACAATGTTAAAAATTCAAATCGAAGACTGAAAGTCGGGTATGTCTCCGGTGATTTTAATCTCCATTCGGTTCGTTTTTTTCTTGAACCGCTCTTAGCCAATCATAATCATACGGCAGTTGAAGTTTATGCATATGCAGAGCTTACCAAAGAGGATGAAATGAGTCAAAAATATAAGAGTTATTGTGACCACTGGATTCCTACAGCAGGTATGAGTAATGACGCTTTGGCTGAGAAGATCAGAGAAGATGAAATCGATATTCTTGTGGATCTCTCAGGTCAGACAGCCGGCAACCGTCTAGAGGTGTTCGCACGAAAGCCCGCTCCTGTCTCTTTGTCATGGCTTGGATACGGCTATACTACCGGCGTAAGCGCGATTGATTACTATTTAACTGATGAGGTCAGTGTTCCGTTGGGGAGTGAACACCTTTTCGCCGAAAAGCCTTGGAGAATGGATCAACCTTCTTTTGTGTACTCTCCTGCGGCTGGGATGGGAGAAGTTAATCCGCTTCCTGCGCTTGAAAAAGGTTATGTTACATTTGGAACGTTGACAAGATCTATTCGTGTGAACCATCGAACCATAAAAGCTTGGGCAGAACTTTTAAAACGAGTTCCAGATTCTAAACTGATTATTAACAGCAAAGATTACCAAACATCTGCCATGCAAGAGAAGTTGGCGGAGCGTTTTAGAGAGCATGAAATCGATAAAGAGCGGTTGGAGATCGGGTACCGCTCTCCTCCTTGGGATGTTTTGCGTAGTATTGATATCGGTGTAGACTGTTTTCCGCACAACTCAGGAACAACCCTCTTTGAAACCCTTTATATGGGGATACCTTATGTCACGCTTTTAGGCAGACCAAGCGTAGGGAGATTGGGCAGTTCAATACTGCATGGTTTGGGAAGAGATGAGTGGATAGCAAACAGTGAAGAGGAGTACATTGAGAAGCTGGTGGCCATTTCCGGTGATATTCCAGCACTCTCACAACTACGTGCCGGACTGCGAGATGAGATGCGTCAGAGCAAGCTGATGGATGGTGCTGGATTTGCCCGAAAAGTCGAGGAAGCGTACCAAAAGATGTTTACACTCTGGTGCGAGGAGCAAAAATGAAAGCAGTTATTTTAGCAGGAGGTTATGGGACTAGACTTGCTGAAGAGACAGATATTCGTCCAAAACCTATGGTCGAGATCGGTGGAAAGCCAATATTGTGGCATATTATGAAAATTTATAGTCATTACGGATTTAACGACTTCATCATACTTCTGGGTTATAAAGGTTACTACATTAAAGAGTATTTTGCCAACTATTATTTGCACCAAAGTGATGTTACTTTTGATATAGCAAACGGAAAGATGGAAGTACACAACAACGCTAGTGAACCTTGGAAGGTAACACTGCTCGATACCGGACTTGATAGTATGACGGGCGGAAGAATTAAAAGAGCAAAAGAGTTCATAGGAGATGAGACTTTTTTGCTTACTTATGGCGATGGCGTTAGCAGTGTAAATATTAAAGAGCTTGTAGCGTTTCATAAAAAGAATAAAACAAAAGTGACTATGACAGCGATTCAACCGGCCGGAAGGTTCGGTGCACTGGATATTAACTCAAATTTAATTCGTGAATTTGTAGAAAAACCGGCCGGTGATGGCAACTGGATAAACGGTGGTTTTATGGTGTGCGAACCGGAAGTTTTAGATCTGATCGAGTCGGATTCTACTACTTTTGAGCAATACCCCCTTCAAACACTTGCAAAAAACGGAGAGCTTGGTGCATATAAACACAATGGATTTTGGCAGTGCATGGATACGTTACGAGATAAAGTGTACTTAAACGAACTTTGGAACAGCGGGAAAGCTCCGTGGAAAACTTGGTAATGAAGTCTTTGTTTGGCGGAATTTACAAAGATAAAACAGTACTAGTAACAGGGCACAGTGGTTTTAAAGGTTCTTGGCTTGTATATTGGCTAAAGAAAATGGGAGCAAAAGTTGTAGGATATTCACTCGAAGCTCCTACAAATCCAAATCATATAGACCTTTTAAATCTTGATATTATTTCTATTATTGGAGACATAAGAGATTTAGACAAATTAAATCAAACATTTGAAACATATAAACCAGATATAGTTTTTCATCTTGCCGCACAGTCGCTTGTAAGACTCTCCTATGAAAATCCAATAGAGACATATGAAACTAATGTGATAGGAACTCTAAAAGTATTTGAAGCATGCAAAAAAGCAGATGTTAAAGCTATAGTCAACATCACAAGCGATAAAGCTTACGAAAACAGAGAATGGATCTGGGGATATAGAGAAAATGATCCACTAGGAGGATATGACCCGTATAGTTCATCCAAAGGGTGTGCCGATCTGCTTGCAAACTCTTATAGAAGCTCATATTTTAATCCAAAAGAGTATAAAAAAACTCATACTACTCTCCTTGCATCTTGCAGAGCCGGAAATGTTATAGGCGGTGGTGACTGGGCAAAAGACAGGCTTATAACAGACATCATGCTCTCTGTTTCGTCAGCTAAAAAAGTAAGCATACGAAATCCAAAAGCAACCAGACCATGGCAGCATGTGCTTGAGCCGCTTAGCGGATATCTTCATATTGGGCAAAAACTACTTGAAGAAAAGGTAGAGTTTGGGGAAGCTTGGAATTTTGGACCAAGTGATGAAGGAAGTATTACCGTAGAAGAAGTGGTAAAAAATGTAAAAAAACATTGGGATAAAATAGAGTACGAGATAAAGAGTGACCCAAATCAACTGCATGAAGCTAATTTTTTGAAGCTAGAGTGTTCAAAAGCCCATGTATTGCTTAAATGGAGAGATGTTTGGGATAGTGATACAACATTTGAAAAAACTGTTAAATGGTACAGAGCATTTTATGAAGAGCAAAAAATTTTGACAAATGACGATTTAGACGAGTACATCAGAGATGCTGCAAAAAAGGGACTTATTTGGACAAAAAACTAAGCATAATTCCTACGGAGTTTAGCGGATTATACATAATTGAGCCTAATCTTTTTGAAGATGAGAGAGGTGCTTTTGGCAGACTCTTTTGTGAAGATGAGTTAAAAGATATCTTTAAATTTAATATCAAACAGATAAATCACTCTCTAACCAAAGAGAAGGGAACTGTAAGAGGATTACATTTTCAGTATGAGCCATATGCGGAGATCAAGATGGTAAAGTGTATCAAAGGAGCTGTTTTGGATGTCGTAGTAGATATAAGAAAAGATTCACCGACTTTTTTACAGCACTTTTCGGTGGAACTAACAGAACAAAATCAAAAGATGATCTATATTCCAAAAGGTTTTGCCCACGGTTTTCAAACGCTAAAAGATAATACAGAGCTGCTTTATCTGCATAGCACTGTCTATACCCCGTCAAATGAGGGGGCGCTAAATATAGATGACCCGCTCTTAAATATAAAGTGGCCGTTAAATATAATCAATCTTTCTGCAAGAGATGAAACTCACCCATATTTAACCGATGAATTTGAAGGAGTAGAAGTAAATGAACTGTAGATTTTGCAAAACAGAACTCAATGATATTTTTGTAGATTTAGTCAACTCTCCTGCTTCAAATTCATATTTGACCAAAGAGCAGCTTGATGAACCGGAAGTTTTTTACCCTCTGAAAATTTATGTATGCCAAAAGTGTAAACTTGTGCAAATAGATGAGTATAAAAAATCAGATGATATTTTCGATAAAGATTATGCTTACTTTAGTTCATACTCTACAAGTTGGCTTGCACATGCTAAGAACTATGTAGAGATGATAACAAAGAGACTCTCACTGGATAAAAACTCACAAGTTACTGAAATAGCATCAAATGACGGCTATCTGCTTCAATATTTTAAAGAAAAAAATATACCCTGTATTGGAATAGAGCCAACAAAGAGCACGGCAGATGTTGCACGAGAAAAAGAGATTGATGTTATAGATGATTTTTTTGGAAGTTCTTTGGCTCAAACTTTAGTAAAATCAGATTTGATTCTTGGAAACAATGTTTTAGCACACGTTCCGGATATCAATGACTTTGTAAAAGGTCTCAAAATAGCTTTAAAAGAAAATGGAACTATTACCATGGAGTTTCCACATCTACTTAAGCTTATAGAAGAAAATCAGTTTGACACTATTTATCATGAGCATTTTTCATATCTATCTTTTTATACGGTTAAACAAATTTTTGAAGCACAAGGACTAAAGCTTTACGATGTAGAAAAACTTTCAACTCATGGAGGAAGTTTAAGAATCTATGCAACCCATCAAGAAAACAATATAGAAGTGTCTCAAAGTGTCGAGTATCTTTTAAAAGAAGAAAAAGCTTTTGGTTTAATTGATATGGATATTTATAAAGGATTTCAAGAAAAAGCAAACAGGGTAAAGTACGACTTGCTGGCTTTTTTGCTTGAAGCAAAAAAAGAGAATAAAAAAGTAGTAGCATACGGAGCTGCCGCAAAAGGAAATACACTTCTAAACTACGCAGGGGTAAAAAATGACCTTATAGAGTTTGTCGTAGATAAGTCGCCTCACAAGCAAGGTAAATATCTACCTGCGAGTCATATTCCAGTAGTGAGTGAAGAAAAAATAAGCGAAACAAAGCCAGAGTATGTTTTAATACTTCCTTGGAATATAAAAGATGAAGTGATAGAGCAACTAAGATATGTGAAAGAGTGGGATTGTAAGTTTGTGGTTGCAGTGCCAAAATTAGAAGTTATTAAATAAAAGGAAAAAAGAAATGAATCATCTATCATCAATGTTTTGGGGAGTTAAAAACCCTGGTTTTTTCGAGGCAATGCAGCAAGCAATAGATAATACGCCTCAACAAGGTATTTATATAGGAGACAATCTTTTTACATTCAGTAAAAATTTAAGTTTTTTAAATAATAAACCTTTTATGGATGCTTATAACAAGCATGTAACTACCGAAGTAGAAAAAGCGATACTCTGGAGAATATATGTCGTTGCATGGGCAGCAAAAAGTGTTATTTCTAGGAATATACCTGGTGACTTTGTAGAGTGTGCATGCTATAAAGGAACTACGGCAAGGATCGTTAGCGACTATGTAGATTTTGCTAAACAAGAAAAAAGTTATTATCTTTATGATCTTTTTGAACATGACGAGTCTATGATGCATCATGCAATGCCAGAGCACAGCGCAACACTTTTTGAGCAAGTAAAAAATCGTTTTGCAGATCTTTCCAATGTAATCGTAACAAAAGGCCATGTGCCTAACGTTCTTCACGAAGTTTCACCACAAAAAGTTTCTCTTTTGCATATTGATTTAAATAATGCTGCCGCAGAGATAGGAGCACTTGAGATTTTATTTGATAGGCTCTCTCCAGGTGGTATACTAATTTTGGATGATTATGGTTGGCTAGGCTACAGAGAACAAAAGCTCGCTGAAGATCCTTGGCTTGCAAAAAGAGGCTATGAAGTTCTTGAACTTCCTACTGGACAAGGAATAATCTTTAAATGAATCGGATAGATTCAACCGCTAAAATATCATCATTATGCGACATTGAAATATCTAAAAAGGGTTCAATGCTGATTATCGGTGCAGATTCCATGGTAGATTCGTTTGTAAAAATTAAATTTACAGGTGGAATGGGCAACATTGAGATAGGCTCTAATGTATATATAAATTCCGGAACAGTTTTATATTCAGGAAATGGCATAACAATAGGCGATAATGTTCTTATTGGTCCTAACTGTTCAATTACCCCGACCAATCATGAATTTGGAAATAGAAATAAACCAATTAGAGAACAAGGCTTTAAGCAATCAAAAGGCGGGATTATAATTGAAGATGATGTTTGGATCGGTGCAAATGTTGTTATTCTTGATGGAGCGATAATTAGGCACGGAGCTATCATTGGAGCTAATTCTCTTGTAAATAGTGAAATTGAAGAGTATTCTATAAATTATGGCACTCCTTGTAGAAAAATTGGCTATAGATAATAATGAATTTGTCTCAATTGAAAAATAGAAAAGTAGCTATTTTAGGAATAGGCTATATAGGCTCCAATATATTAGAGTATTTAAAAAGACTCAATGTGAAAACTGTGGCGATAACCAGAAAAAATATAGATATTCTTAAAAAAGAGGAGTTTGACCATCTTATAAATACTTCAGGAAATAGTGGAAATTTTAGAGATCAATTGATAGAGACAGTAGAGTCAAATATCGGTTTAAATAGTTATATTTTAGAAAATGCAAAAATAAAATATAGTTATATTTACATTAGTTCTAGTCGAGTTTATGGCTCTTGTGATGAAAATAGTGTAATTTTTGACGAAGATTCATATAGTTGTTATAATAATTTGAGCTTGGACTATATATACGATGGAAGCAAAAAATTAGCAGAAAGCTTATTGTTTAATTATGCAAGAAAAGTAAATTATAAAATAGCGATCTTGAGACTATCAAATGTCTACGGGAAGTTTAACTCTTTAGATGATGCGACCTTAATCAAAAAGATAGTTAGATACAAGAGAGAATTTCTTGATAATTTAAGTGTTGGGCAAAATAGATACTCAACAAAAGATTATATTCATATAGATGATGCTGTACAAAATATTGTAAATGTTATGTTAAATATAAAAAGTACAGATGTATATAATTTGGCCTACGGAAAGAGTTATTCACTGGATGAAATTTCAAAAATTTTAGATTTAAATATAGAGAGTGATGAAACAATAAAACCTATCTATTCAAATATATCTAATAATAAAATACGAAAAGAATTTTCTGTTGATTTTAAATATGGTTTTGAAGACGGATTGAAAAATACAATTTTACAAGGGGAAAAATGATGGATGCGATAGAACAGTTTGAAAAAGATAGAGAAGAGAGAGTTGAAAGAAATGGCAACGATGAAGAGTTGAAGAGTTTGGCTGCTCAATGGCTACAAGAAAGTATGATGAAACAGTATGTTTATAACTTTTCTTGGCTGGGGAGACCGATTATTCAAAGTCCACAAGATATGATTGCTCTGCAGGAGATTATCTGGAAAGTAAAGCCAGATATGATTATAGAAACTGGTATCGCTCATGGCGGTTCACTTATCTTTAGCGCTTCTATGCTCACGCTTCTAGAGGCTTGCGGGGAGATAGAAGACGGAAAAGTCCTTGGAATCGATATAGATATCAGGGAACACAATAAAAAAGCAATACAAACGCATCCGATGAGTAAAAAAATCACTATGTATCAAGGCTCAAGCATAGATGAAGAGATGATAGCAAGAGTACATGAGTTTGCCAAACAAGGTAGAAAGATACTTGTATGTTTAGATAGCAATCATACTCATGAACATGTATTAGCGGAGTTAAGAGCATATTCACCTTTGGTTAGCCTTGGAAGTTATTGTATAGTTTTTGATACGCTTGTAGAAGATATGCCAAGTGAATTTTCTAATGACAGACCTTGGGATAAAGGCAATAATCCAAAAACAGCAGTTTGGGAGTATCTCAAAGAGTGTGATGACTTTGAAATTGATAAAAATATAGAAAATAAGATTTTAATCACAGTCGCTACTGATGGGTATTTGAAAAGAATAAAGGGCAGTGCAGTATAACTCTAATTAGAAAAGCAGGTTCAATCTATTTTTTATCAGAAATAAGGCTAAATTAAATCGTGTAATTGTCGATATAGACTACAAGATATTTAATAACGTAAGGTTATTTCAAAAAGGATTTTTCATGGCTATAAGTTCATTAGGCGCAGGAGCCGGGATACTTACACAAGACCTTGTAGATCAGCTTAAAGAAGCGGATAAGGCTCAGTACATCAATCCGCTCGATGCCAGAAAAGCGACAGAAACTGCAAAACAGGATGCTTTTAACATCATAGAGGCATATATGGACAATGTAGAGTCAAGTTTGGGTACTCTCACGCAATATGGCGTTTTTGAGTCTAGAACTACAAGCAGCAGCAATGAGGATGTAGCAACGGTAACTGCTTCAGATAGTAGCGACATACAGGACTTCTCTATTGAGGTTTTAAACCTTGCGACGAAAGAGATAGTTCAGAGTGCGCCGTTGGCATTTGCAGCTAAAGATGCCACTATTGCGACCGGTGCAGGAACTGAAACATTGACACTTGCGGTCGGGAGCCAAACATTTGCGATCGAATATGATGAAACTACAACATTAGAGGGTTTAAAAGATCTTATAAACAAAGAAGCGGGTGATAGTGTAAGTGCGACTATTGTCCAAGTTGCTGATGGCGACTTCAGACTTTTCTTAAATGCAAAAGAGAGCGGAACAGGACAGGATATATCAATAACAGACAATAGCACTGGAGGCTCAACTCTTAACACTGCACTTACAACCGGAATGACAAATGTTCAAGATGCGGTAGATGCTCAGTTTAAGTACAATGGACAGACTATTACCCGCAGCAGTAATGTTGTGAGCGATCTGCTCTCGGGAGTGACTATTACGCTTAAAGAAGCGGGTACCACAAATATTTCGGTTGAGCAAGACAGAGAAAATATTGCATCAAAGGTAGAGAACTTTATAAGCAAATATAACTCTGCACTCTATCAGCTTAATCAAGACACGAAGTCAAGTGAAAAAGTTGAAGAGAGGGGTGTATTTTCTGGTGAGAGCACTATTAAAAATATGAAGTCAGACCTAATAAATATGCTGGGCGAAGTCGGTGAAGGCGTGGGAAGACTTCAGGACTACGGCATTGAAGTAAATGATGACGGAAGTTTAAAGCTTGATACTTCAAAGCTAAACAGCATGCTTGATGAAAACCCTTCAAATGTTCAGGCATTTTTTGCAGGCGGAACATTTACAAAAAGTGATGGTTCTGAGGTTACACTTGAGGGCGCGTTTGTGCAGATGGAAGAGAGTGTCTCAAGATATACAAAATATAATGCAGGGTTAGATCAGTACGAGAATCTTCTTAATAGCAGACTTGAGAGCTTGACTGAGCAAAGAACAAAAGCGATGGAGAGGCTTAATGTTAAGTATGACATCATGGCAAAGCAGTTTGCGGCTTATGATGCTATGATAACCCAATTCAACAGTATCTCTACAATGTTTACAAACATGGTAAACTCTGAAGCGGCGCAAAAATAGCCTAAAAATAGGGCTGAGGCGCTAAAGTAAATCTTGAAATAGTCGATCTGCTTTATATGAATGAAAAGAACGAAAATGATTCAAAAGGATTTGAAATGTACGGTAATGTAGCTCATAATATTTATGCACAAAACAATGTCGGGATAGAGTCTCCTGCAAAGTTAATAGAGATGTTGTACGAAGGGATTTTGCGTTTTAACGCTCAGGCAAAAAAGGCGATAAAAGATGGTGACATCGAGAAGAGGGTTTATTGGATAAACCGCTCTGTCGCGGTTATCACTGAACTTATTGCCGTTTTAGATATGAAAGGCGGGCAGGTTGCGCAATATCTGGAGGGGCTTTATAATTATGAGATACAGCTTTTAAATGAGGCTAACCTTAAGAAAGATGAGTCAAAAATTGATGAGGTTAGCAATGTATTTAAAGGATTGCTAGAGGCTTGGAGAGAGACCACAAATGTGGCTAAATAGGCTAAAAATAGCTATCGTTGAGAAAAATCCTGACGCACTTGCAAAGCTGTTGGATGACGTTCCGCAGCTTCAGGATCCAAAAGAGATTGAGGAGGCAATATACCTCCTAAAAGAGGCGACCTCTTTGATGGAGAGGCTCAAAGATGAGACAAAAGCCTCAATGAAGCAGATAAAGAAAAACCTTGATTTTCTGCGCTCTACAGACATCCCCACATCAAAAAAACTTGACATAAAGTCATAGTTTTTTCTTAGATATCCCAAAATTCAGACTTCTGATAGTATACTCACTCACAACCGCACCTTTTCTCATGCTAAGAATATGCTCAACTGCATCTGCAATATCTGATGAGAGAAGCTTCTCATCTTCGTGCTGGCTTGTCTCGAATCGAAGATCATTGTAAAAGTTGCTGTGCGTCATATCTGGATTTATGTTCGTAACGCTCAAAGAGCTCTTTCTGGTCTCTTCAAACAGAGAGTCCCCAAACGCTTTAAGCCCGGCTTTTGTAGCGCCGTAAACCCCTGCGAATTTACTTGACCTGAGCGCTTCTATGGAGTTTATGTTTATAAGGTATCCTCCGTTTTTTTTCAAGTTGCGAAGCAGGGCATTTGCCAGAAGCATCGGAGCGGTAAGATTTAAAAACACCATGTCGGTGATAGTTTTGTTGTCCAGCTCTTCATGAGGTTCAAACCTGCCGAACCCGGCGCAGTTTACAAGCATATATATATCTTCGTTTGATAGTTTTTTGCAAGTTGCAAGTGTTGATTTCTCATCTGCCAGGTCTGCTTGAAGCGGCGTAAAATTTTGGGAGTCAAAATCCTCTTTTTTAATGCCTCTGCTGATCCCGATAACCTCATAACCCAGCAGCAGTAATCTTCTTGCGATCTCTTTTCCTATGCCGCTGCTTGCCCCAGTAACCACTACTTTTCTCATCTTGCAACCTCTTTGATAATCTCATCAATCACATTAAATATCAATTTTTTAGTACCATCTTTTGTAACTTTGTTGGGCTCAAAATGATCGCTGACGACCTTGAAGATGAAGTGGTTTTGCCTCTCTTTTAGAGCTTTATGAAAACCGAAAGACTCCATATCCACTATCTCGTATTGATCTTTGGATATCTCTTCATCAGCGCATGTTATAGCGTGCAGGGAGCTTCTGTTGAGAGTATGGCTTGCCCCTCTGTATATAATTGAGCCGATATTGAGCAGAGTACCTATCTTATGACTCTTATTTGCTCCGCAGATGCCTACGTTTATAAACCTATCTTCGCTGCTGTGAGAAAACTTTTTTAAAAGAAATGTGGCGGCTTTTTTTGCAGACTCCACGCCTACTCCGCTAACGATCACTCTGAAGTTCTCATTTTCAAAAATGGTGTAGCCATCAGAACTTGTTTTAGTAAGGCTGTATTTCTCAACAAATGCCTGAGCTTCCGATTTTAGAGCTGTTACAATATATAGCATGGCGTATTGTATCAAAAATGCCGTTTTTTACGGTAGAATTATCTATGTAGGCTTTTATAATAAAAGGGTGAAAGGATTTGGTTATGCTTGTTTTAAATGTTGATTATTCAAATTTGGACTATGACAATCTGGCGCTCTTAATAGGAGTGAAGAGCAGATATATTCCCATGATCGTTGAGAGTTTTTTAAAAGAGACAGACTCGATTCTAGAGACTCTTGAAAAATCTATACAGAGCGGGGATTACGACAAGATAAGATCAAACGCACATGCCATAAAGGGGAGTGCGGGAAATATAAAATTTAATGAGATTTATGAGATGGCAAGAGAGATAGAGCAAGAAGCTGCCCAGCAAAACAGTGAGTTTGATTATAAGCTCTATTTCGATGCCATCAAAAGTGCCATAAGAACGATATCTATTTGATCCTTTGTTTAATTTAACTTTTTTGGCTATAATTGCGTCGCTTCTCTTTAGACCTGTGCAATGGTGCTTTGAGGTACTGTGTCAGGGTAGGAATACAGCAGCACGCCTTGGAGTGTTATGTGCCGCAGGTATCTGGAGGGAAGTCTTCTGGTGATACTTTTATCCAACTTCTTCGTTAAAATTTGGTTGAATTTCGTCATTTACCGCAAGTAAACTCCTCAATTAAACAAAATTTTGCCTCGAATTTGAATAAAATTATCTACCGATCATCTTAAAAAATCAATCTTTTCTATGTTTTGAGATCCCGCACGCCTGATTCGGTTTTGGCGGATTGTTCTTTAAGTATGTCAGATCTTCTAGCGTCTGTGCCAGAACTCTTTTTTGCTGCAGAAGAGGCAGCATACGGTTGTCTTTTTCATTCATCGGCAGGCTCATGTCCATAAGTATTGCCTCAACCTCTTTATCCAGATCTTGCAGCGCGTTATTTATATGTTTAATTGAATTCATGGTGTGAGTATAACAAAAATTAAAAAAATTTGGGTATAATTTCGCTTCAATTTACAAAGGAGTTTCGATGCCAAAGATGAAATCGGTTAAAGGCGCTGTAAAGCGTTTTAAAGTTAAGAAAAACGGCACTGTTAAGCGCGGTACAGCGTTTAGAAGCCATATCTTGACAAAACAAGATTCAGATACTCGCACAAAGCAAAACAGACCAAAAGTCGTTGCAAAAGTTGATGAAAAAAACATTAAGGCTATGATCAACTAATTTTAGTTGATTGTTAAATCTCCAGCGATATAGTGCTGGGCAAGACCACCTAAGATGTGGCACCTTGAACACGAGAGAGTGTCTGGGTAAAGAAAAAAGGAAATAAAATGCCAAGAGTAAAAACAGGTGTTGTTCGTAGAAGAAGACACAAAAAAATATTAAAACTTGCAAAAGGTTTTTATAGCGGACGTCGTAAACACTTCCGTAAAGCAAAAGAGCAGCTAGAGCGCTCAATGTACTACTCATTCCGTGACCGCAAGCAGAAGAAACGTGATTTCCGTAAACTATGGATCATCCGTATCAATGCTGCATGTCGTCTTAACGGTATGAACTACTCAACATTCATAAACGGTATGAAAAAAGCGGGCATCGAGCTTGACCGTAAAGTACTTGCTGATATGGCGATGAATGACGCAGCAGGCTTCAGCGCAGTTGCAACAGCATCAAAAGCAGCATTAGCAAAGTAGAGTTAGTAAGCAGAGTGTGACTTCGGTCGCGCTACGCTTTATGCAAAAAAAGAACGCTTGTTCCCTCTGAGTTATAATAGAGCCCGAGCGAGGATTGTCTTGAGATATAGATACCTCTTCCGTTAAAATTATCCCTATCCTTAAAAATCTCACGTAAAATATTTGTATTAAAGCCTTGACCCTCATCTTTTATGAGCGTAGCCATATATCTGTTTGAGTTTGCCTCTATGATGTCAATGGTCACAGTGATTTGTTTATCACAATTTCTCTGAAGTTCCTCAAGTGTCGTAAAATAGATATCTTCACTTAGCAGCCTGTGCTTTGTTTTTGCATCAAGACCGAGATTCCCGTGTTCATAAGCGTTCATAAAGAGTTCTGAGAAAACCACACCTGCATTGTATGCCAGCTTGTAGTTAGTGGTAAAACCGCTCCAGATATCAGTATACCAGTCATTAGCCTCCTCAACTGCATTTAGAGTGCTCTCAAAGGTTTTTGTAATACGTTTCTCTTTCTGGCTCGAAGGAAGCTGATTTATAAATATGAAGGTCATATCATCTTCTTGGGCATCTATCTTGTATAAAAGCTTCTCTTTTAGTTCATCTTTTGTAAAAGAGCGCAGAAAATCGTTCTCAATAAAGTTTGCATACAGCTTCCCTTTCTCTCGCACGCTGTTCTCTACCAATCCGTCGCTGTAAAATAGAAGTTTAGTGATTTTTGAAATATCTGTTTGAGATACAGTAAAATCATCGGTAAACTTGCTCATAGGCGGATTGTTTGATCTGATTTTTATTACTTCGTTGTCAATGGACTGGGTCAGTGACGGCGGCATTGCAAATTTTGAGTATTGCATAGTAGAGTTTTTATAGTCCATAACTATAAATTCTGCAGAGAGAGCCTCTTCATCAAGTATGATCGGTTTTATATACTCAAGAGCCGATTTTATCAATTTTTCTAAAGAAAAATCTTCTACCATCTTATCGAGAACATGGTTTACATAAGCAGTCAGAAGCATTGAGCTGAGCGATGCAGAGAGACCTTTGCCCATTCCGTCGACAATAAAGTAAAATACCCTCTTATCACATATTTTTCTCGCACTGTATGCATCTCCGCTTAAGATATCAAGCGGTTTGTACAAAAAGTCAACCAACGTTGTGCGTTTTGTATCCAGCATCTTATAGTAAAAGTCGTTTCTTACTATATTGAGCTCTTTTGAGAAGGCAAGATCCTCCTGGTATGAGTTATACTCCTCTTTTCTCTCAAGCTCTCGTATCTTTTTCTCTCTTTGCTCTTTGAGATAGTTGCCGGCAAAGATAAGCTTTGAAACATTCTCTATTGCCTGCATAACTTCAGATACGATTATGGGTTTTTTTAAAAAGTTGTTGACGTTGAGCTGGAGAGCCTGAACGATAACGTCAATATCCTGTATGGCAGAGACTAGGATGATCGGAATCTCTTTATCTACGTCTCTTATTTTTTTGATCATATCTATGCCGTTTAGTATTGGCATATCGTAGTCAACGATGATTAGATCGATCTTTTGATTTTGAAATTTTTCATATCCGTCTTCACCGTTATCTGCAAGGATGACGTTTGATAATAGGTCTTCAAATATGGATTGATAAAGAAGCTGTGTGGTTTTATTGTCTTCAACACAAAGAAGTGTCAAAGACTTTAAATAGACTAGGATTGAACTGTCGATAGTGCCGTTCATTAAATTCTAAATTTACTAAGTTCGTCTTGTAGTCTGTGTGCATCGTCTGAGAGCTTTGTAGCGGCATTGTCAACCAAGTTTCTATGCTGTGTGTTTTTCTGCGATATCTCTATAACTTCATCCATGTCGCGGATAAGCTCTTTGGTTTTTGTCGCGATATATGTACTTTGGTACATTACATCGCTTGACTTGTCGGTTGTAATAGAGAGATTCTCTTTTGTTGTCTGTGCAGAAGCTATTAGGTCCTGTGCAGAGTTTGCTATATTGCCCATGCTCTCTGAAGTTTTGTTTGTCTCTTCCGAGATCTCAACAACATTTTGAGTGATAAGATTGACGTTCGCGCTGATCTCACTAAGACTTTTTTGTGTTCTCTCTGCAAGCTTTCTGACTTCATCCGCAACAACTGCAAACCCGCGTCCATGCTCACCGGCACGTGCCGCTTCGATAGCCGCATTGAGTGCTAACAGGTTTGTCTGGTCTGCGATATCGGAGATGATAGCCAATACATCCTTGATATTTTTAGCCTGTTCTGTAAGTGAAGAGACTTTTTGAACAAGGTCTTGCTGATTCTCATTGCCTACTTCGATCGCAACAACGACGGAGTCGAGTTTCTCTATGAAACCGTCCAGAACGCTGAAGGTCTTTTTCAAATCTTCAGTAACGGTTATAGATGCCTCTTCAATGGCGTCGAGGCGTTCGCCCACTTCGCTGACCAATACATTTATATTTGATATTTTTGTATCGGCAAATTCACCGTTCTTGGTAAGTTCCTCAACTATATCGTTTAGGTTCTTGCTCTCTTTTGATGTTGTCTCGGATACATCTTTTGCCTGATATACACTCTGCTTGAAAGCGACTATCATTACATGCAGAGCTTTAGATATCTGGGAGATCTCATCTTTGCCCTCTACCACGACATCGCACGTTAGATCTAGGTTGCTAGATACGCACTCTATCTTCTCCAAAGAGCTTCTAACACTTCTGTTGACGCCTCTGCTGACGATAAATATGATAGCAAAGATGACTATAGCAAATATTGAATAACCTGCGAGTGTGAGTAGTGCGAGCATATTTTGCTCAGACTTCACTTCCTCCAAAAGAAGGCTGTTTTGTTTAGCCAGTTCGTCATCAACCTCTTTTAGAAGGTTTATCTTTTTTGTTATGGTTTGAAACCACTCGACGCTGTTGACTCCGAAGTTGCCCTCAAGCGACTTTGCTCTGGCAATGTCTCTCATCTTGTTGACCTGTTCTATAACAGGAGAGTTCATTTTTTGCGCATATAGAGCCTTGGAACTCTCGGTTGCCATAGATAGGTAAGAGTCCAGATAAGCATCCTGTTCAGCCACAAGAGTGATCCACTTTGCAAATATACCCTCTCCAAACTTATCGGCGGCAAAAGTACCGCTAAGAACCGCTCTCTCGATTCCTGCACGCTCTTTTGACTTTAAAAAGTTTGTATAAGAGTCCAGCGCTTTTACCAGCTCCTGAGTATTTGCAAGTTTTGCGGTCAGAGAAATTATATTGAGTATCTTCTTGTTCATACCTGTATAGTAAGCCACGACATCACCTAGACCGATAGACAGAGAGTCGACATCGGAGCGTATCTTCGAAACTTTGCTCATATCTGCACTGAAAGCTGCTATTTCACTTTTGAGCTCCTGTGGGAAAGAGTCAAGATCAAGACCCTTTATGTATGCTTCTAGTTCGCCATACTCTTTTGTTGTATCAACTCTTTGCTTAGGCAGAATATCACCGAACTGGCTCCCCTTTGAACCGATAAAGCCCGCACTCGCACCACGCTCTTTTTGAGTTTCATGAATAACCAGGCTTAACTTTTGGGAGAGAGTGTTCAGCTCCTGTGCCTGAGCTATTATCGCATTATTTGTAAGTGTGTTTTTAAGAGTTATTGCAATAATAATAAGTGCGAACGAGACAACTATTGCAGTTATAAGATTTAATTTATATTTTATTGTCATACTAGCCCCTTTTTGCTTTAAATGTCGAGACCAGATTCAGATCATCCAAAAGATGATAAAGCTGCTCGTTTCCGACAATAACATTGAGGTCGATGTTGTCTTTTAGGACAAGTTTGTTCAAGTATCCTATTACAGACGATGTAATGGAGAAAGAATCAACGATCTTTAGGTTAATATGCTTATGTCCGCTGATCATATTGTCAATGGTTCGCTTTATCTCTTGAAAGTCACTAATACTCTTTATGTTGCCTGTTACGACAAGAGTGTTTGCGGATATTTGTAGTTCCATTTTAATGCCTTGTTTCTTTCTGTTTTACAGCAGTTTATTATTAATACAATTAAAGTTAACTAAAAATTAAAAAGATTGCTTAACCACTCCTTAATCTTTCGCTCGTAGCCGATCTCTTTGAGCTGAACAAACTTCAAAGGCTTTGATAGATACTTCTGCTTTACATACCCTCCAAAATCATGCGGATAGAGGTAGCCGCTGCTGTTTTGAGTGATATTCTTCGGTATATCTAGCATAACACCCTCTCTTATGGCTTTTTGAGCTTCGTTTATAGCCAAATATGCGGAGTTCGATTTGGGAGACGAGGCTAGATAGATGACGCATTGAGCCAAGATGATTCTAGCTTCAGGATAGCCGATCTTTAGCACACTTGTCAAAGTTGAGGTGGCAAGAGTAAGTGCCTGCGGGTTGGCATTTCCTATATCTTCGCTTGCAAGTATGACAAGACGTCTTGCAATAAAATCGGCACTCTCTCCGCCTTCGATCAAACGGGCAAGATAGTAGATAGCGGCATCCATATCCGAGCCCCTTATCGACTTTATCATCGCACTTGTCAGGTCATAATGCACACCAGCTTCGCTGCTTCCTGCACTTAGAGCATTGGGCCTGAGAGATTTTAAGATCTCAAGAGTTATATGAGAGTCTATATCTGAGGCAAATTCAAGCAGTTTAAGCATTGCTCTTGCGTCTCCGCCGCTGCTAAGAGAGAGATACTCTGCGGCATCTTCGTCACATTTAATAGAAGCGGTTGATAGCGCTTTTTGCAAAAGCTCTTTTAGCGCATCGTTTGATATGTGGTATAGCTCAAAGAGCATAGAGCGCGAGCGGATCGCAGATGTAAGTGAGAAAAACGGGTTTTCTGTAGAAGCACCTATTACTAAGACGGAATTATTTTCCATTACAGGAAGCAGAACCTCTTGTTGGTTCTTTGCAAGGCGGTGCACTTCGTCTATGAAAATAAGAGGTCTTTGCAGAGTGTTCTTGTACTGATCAAAAATTTTTCTCAGCTGTTCGATCTTGATACTTGTAGCATTAAATTCATAAAACGGCAGTCCCATCTCTTTTGCAATAATTCTGGCAATGGATGTTTTTCCGCATCCTGAGGGTCCGAAGAAGAAGCTGTGCCCAAGAGAACCCTTTTGGCACAGGACTCTAAGCGGGGCATCTTTAGAGCTTAGATGCTCTTGTCCGATAAGTTCGTCAAAAGACTTAGGACGTAAAAGATGTGTAAAATCACTCAACGCTAACGCTTCTTTTTAATGGGCTTTTTGCTTTTGGTGGCCGGTTTTTTCTCATCTTTGGCAAAGTTATTGCTCTCATCTTTTTTAAAGACTCTCTTTTCGCTGCTTCTTTGCTCTTTTTGTTCCGACTTCTTCTCATCTTTTAGAAATTTTGCCAGAGCAGAGTATTCGCTGCGGCTTAAAAATCTTACTTTTCCCTCCGGAAGGTTGTTGAGTTCGATCTCTGCAAAACTGATTCTCTTAAGGTCTACCACTTCAGCTCCAAAGTGTGCAAAAAAACGTCTCAGCTCACGGTTCTTCCCTTCGCTTAGTGCCACTTTTAAGATGGAGTAGTTAGGCTGGTTCTTCTGGATCTTATAGCCTATAAAAGGCTTGAACTCCATCTCTTTTATTTTAGAGTGTGAGTGCCCGCCCGCGGTTGCGTCCTCAAGCTTTAACCCTTTTAGCATCGCGTCCTCCATATCCGGAGTTACTTCACCTTTTATCTTTATCTTGTAGATTCTCTCTAGGTCAGACTCCATAAGAGCAGATGCGACCTTTGAGGCGTCAGTTAAAAGAAGCAGCCCCTCGGATGCGAAGTCCAGCCTTCCGACAGGGATGTAGTGTCTATACTCTTTGCTTAGAGTGTCATAGATTGTTCTTCTGCCCTTTGGGTCGCTCTTTGTTACAAGCTCTCCCTTTGGTTTATTGTAGACAATTACCGTATATTTGTCTCTGGGGCTAACCTGTTTGCCGCTAACGTAGACAATGTTTACGCCCTCAATAACATCTGTTGCAGGGTTTGTCTGGATCTCTCCGTCAACTCTTACGTAGCCGTCTTGTATCGCCTTGTCCGCTTCTCTTCTTGAGTAGCTGGAGTGGTGGGCAATGTATTTGTTTAGTCTCACGATATACCTTTTTCTATAAGAGTGTGGATGTGAAGCACTCCGACTACTCTCTTATCTCTGTTAGTTACAACCAAAAGTTGTATCTTCATATCCTCTATTATTACAAGTGCTTCGCTTGCAAGCATATTTTCATCATCAATTGTTTTTGGATTCAGAGTTGCATATTTTAAGACATTGTCCTGCAGAGAGAAATCTTCGCTCATCAGTGCCCTGCGTATGTCCCCATCACTTATAAGTGCTTTAAGTTTACCTGACTCATCGGTGATTAAAACCGTTCCGATCCTGCCTTCGCTGATCTTTACAATGGCATCTTTGAGATTTGTATCTGCCGTTATGACCGGCAGATCTTTTGTTCTCATCAAATCTTTAACTTTTACAAATAGCTGTTTTCCCAAAGCTCCGCCTGGATGAAACGACGCAAAATCGCTCTTTTGAAAGTTCTTTGCCCTCATGAGACAGACTGCCAAAGCATCGCCTAGTGCAAGTGTGAGAGTTGTAGAACTTGTAGGTGCGATGTTTAAGGGGCAAGCCTCTTTTTCAACGACCACATCTATTACAATATCGCTATATCTTCCAAGTGTAGACTTATGGTTTTTCGTCATGCCGATAAGAGGAATGTCAAATCTTTTTATATGAGGAAGTATTGAGCTTAACTCTTCACTCTCTCCGCTGTAGCTGATAGCCAAAACGACATCGTCTTTGCCTATCATTCCAAGATCACCATGAAGGGCTTCGGTTGGATGAAGAAAAAAACTAGGGGTTCCGGTAGATGCAAATGTAGCTGCCATCTTTGCACCGATTAGTCCAGATTTGCCCACACCTGTAACAATAAGCTTGCCTTTGCATGCAAGTATGACAGAGACGGCTTTATCAAACACATCGTTTATGTTTTTGGCGCTATCTAGTAGCGTTTGTGCTTCAATTTGTAAGGTTTCTTGTGCTATTTGTCTGTAATTCATAATGCAATTATACCCTTTTTGGGTATAAATTGCATTGCAGGTTTATTTAATATCAGGCTTTGGAGTTTTAGATGTAGAAGCAGGAAGTAGAGGAAGAGTTATATCTGCTTTTCTGCCCTCAAGCGCCTTTAGGAACTCCTCGATAGAAGCGGCTTCTGCATCGTTGATGTCAGCCCCAAGCTGGATACGCCCCATCTCTTTTATAGCATCTTTGAGCTCCCATATCTGACCGTTGTGGAAGTATGGTGCGGTCTGTGTGATATTTCTAAGAGTAGGCACTTTTACCATACCGTTCTTGTCACCCTTAAAATCGCCCACATCTTGAAACTTGTATGTCCCCGTGATGTTAAACGCATTCATCGCACCGCCAAGAGCTATGCCGGTATGACATGTCGCACACCCTTTGTCCATAAATGTCTTTAAGCCATCTTTCTGTGCTTTTGTCATAGCGTTCTCATCACCGTTGAGGTAGTCGTCAAACGCAGACGGTGTAACAAGAGTTCTCTCAAAAGTCGCTATGGTATCAGCTACTTTTGGAAATGTTATTTTGACATCTTTGCCGTATGCCTCTTTAAACTCTGCCACATATTCAGGTATAGATACAACTGTCGCTACGACATGTTCTGGAGTTGCGGCCATTTCAGGTGCAGCCTGAATAGGACCTTGTGCCTGAGCCTCTAAGTGAGGGTCGCGTCCATCCCAGAACTGAGAGTTGAAAAAGACCGAGTTAAAAACGGTAGGTGAGTTCAGGTGATGCGGGTTCTGCGTCCATCTGTGGCCTATTGCAGCAGGGATCCCGTCATCTCCGCCCTCGCTTAGGTTGTGGCAGCTGTTACAGCTTATAAAACCGCTCTTAGATAGTCTTGGGTCGAAATAGAGCTTTTTACCAAGCTCCACTTTTTCGTCCGTGATAGGGTTTTTAGGATTGTCAATAAGCTTCATAAGCTCTTTTTTATCTGAAGGAATAGGCTTTAGGCCGGCTTTTTTAGCCTCTGTCGCTAAATCTGAAGCCAAAAGGGATGAAGCGGCAAGCGCTACCGTTAAAACTGTTCTCTTGTACATGATGATTCCTTGTGTAAATTTGTCATAAATATTACATTTATTTAGCTTAAAACTGTATAACAAATTTATATTATTTTCATAAATCCAACATATATCTCTCAGCTGAATAAGTCAATAAATAGCCTTTATTTATTAGAGATAAGATATAATAATTCTAAAATTTTTTAGAGGGCAAAAAATGAGAGATAAATTAGGAAAATATGTAAGCAGCATCAATACGCTTAAAGTTGAAGAGAGGGTGTTGTATTTCAATACGCTTATTTTGGCGGAAGAGGGTGCGGGTAAAACAAATCTGGCATGCAGAATAAGAAACTATATAATTGACAGCAATGTGGCAACTCTCTATCTTGATTTTTCGAACTCGGAAATAGAGGATATAGAGCTTAGATACAAAGACGAGCATTTTAACTATATAAGATTTGATGAGAGCGAAGAGTTTCAAGTTGAGTTCAATAAGCTGGTAGATGAGAGAAAACATATCTATATGGCAGTTGATCCCGCTTACTTCTCAAACAAAAGGGATATAAAGAGCAAGCTGACCGAGACGCTTCAGATAAAAGGGCTTTTGGAAAACTACTACTACTTTTTCCATGATATTGAAAACCTGAACGGTTTTTACACAAAATTTGAGGACTTTTTGCTCTATATGCTTAACTTTTTAAATCTTAAAAAGTACGGTCTTACATTTTTGGCACAGCCGCACAGCACTTTTGAAAGCCCTCAGATAAAACTTCTCTTTACTTTCTTATATCTTGGAAGATGTTCGAACTTTGAGTATTTCAACACGGCAAATCTTAAAAAGCTCCCTAAAAACAGATTTTTCTATCAGTATAGAACGAACTATCATACGCTGTTGTTCAATGATATAAAGAGCAATATAGTAGAGATAGACGAGTATGTCATCGAAGAGTAGTTATGCAAAAACTTTTTGACGAAGTGGCCTCTTTAGATAAAAGGTGCTACGACGAGTTTTTTTTAAGCGAAGATATATTGATGGAGCATGCCGCTGGCGGTATGGCTGAGTATATTCGTAACAAATTTGAAAAAAATTCAAAAATCGTTATAGTTTGCGGAAGCGGCAATAACGGAGCTGACGGAATCGCGCTCTCAAGGCTTCTGCATGCAGATTATGACGTTTGTCTTTTCTATGCGAAAAAGCCCGCCTCAAAGATGGCGCTTCTGCAGCAAAAAAGGGCTCTTGCCATAGGCGTAAGAGAGTCTGCCGAGCTTGAGGCATGCGACGTTTTGGTTGATGCTATTGTCGGAACGGGATTTAGCGGGGAGTTCAGCAAAGAAATCACTTCTATAATTGAAGATATGAACGCTCTGGATGCTTTTAAGATCGCCTGTGACATTCCTTCGGGATATAGATTTTTCGCAGATGTCACGCTTACTATGGGTGCGCTCAAAAAGAGTATGTTTCTCGATAGCGCAAAAGATGTGCTTGGAGAGATTAAAGTTCTGGATCTCGGAGTAAGCAGAGATATATACGAGAAAGAGAGCAGCTGCAGAGTGCTTGATCTGGATGATTTAAGACTTCCCTCAAGGGCAAAAAAAGATTCGCATAAAGGCTCGTACGGCCATCTCGCCATAGCATCGGGACAGATGAGCGGAGCAAGTATCATGAGCGCGCTGTCTGCTCTTAGATTCGGAAGCGGACTTGTGACGCTTGTGGGATTTGAAAAGATAGAGATACCTTACACGCTGATGTACTCGCATGAGGTGCCAAAAAACGCAACGGCTTTGGCTTTGGGGATGGGGCTTGGAGCAGAGTTCAGCGCATTGGAGCTGGAAAAATTTTTGGACAACTCTCTGCCTCTTGTCGCTGATGCGGATATCTTTCATATGCAGGCTGTCTTGGATATTTTAAAAAGAGAAGATGTAGTCTTGACACCTCATGCAAAAGAGTTCGTCTCTCTATTAAAAAGAGCAAATATAGCGGATATAACGGTTGATGAGCTGCAAAAAGAGCGTTTTAAGTATGCAGAGATGTTTTGCAAAAAGTATCCGCATGTGACTCTTCTTTTAAAAGGTGCAAACGTGATCATAGGCAGGGGCAATAAGTGCTTCATCAATCCTCACGGAACTCAAGCGCTGGCAAAAGGGGGAAGCGGAGATGTGCTAAGCGGCCTTATAGCATCACTGCTCTCTCAGGGCTATAGCCCATTAGATGCTGCCATAAACGGCTCTTTGGCGCACACTAAAGCAGCGCTTCATTACAGTGGAGCTGATTATTCGCTAACGCCGGATGATTTGATAGAGGGGATATGCAAACTATAAGATTGCATATGTTATAAAACAGCAATTTAAAAAAGAGGGAACAAAATAATGGATAATATTTTAAAAATAGGGAAGTACGAACTCGGCTCTCGCCTTATTGTGGGGAGCGGTAAATATAAAGATTTTCAAACTACAAAAGAGGCGACCTTAGCAAGCGGGAGCGAGCTTATAACAGTTGCCGTGCGAAGATTAAACATAACCGATCCGGATAAAGAGAATCTACGAGATACCTTTGCGGGGACAAATGTAAAATTTTTGCCAAACTCCGCAGGATGTACTACAGCGGAGGAGGCGATCACCACTTTTAGGCTGACACGTGAGGCTACCGGGATCGACCTTATTAAGCTCGAAGTTATCGGCGATACGCAAAAGACTCTCTATCCGGATGTACTAGAGACCATCAAGGCGTGTGAAATACTCTCTAAAGAGGGCTTTACAATTATGGCGTACACTTCGGACGATCCTATTATGGCAAAACGTCTTGAAGATGCGGGCGCGCATGCGATCATGCCTCTTGCCGCACCGATAGGGAGCGGTCTGGGAATCCAAAATCCGTACAATATAGTCTTTATCCGTGAAGCTGTAAGCGTTCCGGTTATCGTAGATGCGGGAATAGGCTGTGCAAGCGATGCCGCATATGCAATGGAACTTGGCGCAGAGGGAGTTTTGACAAATACGGCAATAGCTCAGGCAAGCAATCCGATGATGATGGCAGAGGCTATGAAGCACGCCGTGATAGCGGGCCGTATGAGCTATCTTGCAGGAAGAATTCCTAAAAAGCCTTATGCGACCGCATCTTCTCCGATAGATGGATTGATACAGTTTTAAACTTCAATATTCTTTGAGAGATGGGTAAGCAGCAAAAGCTGTCCCATCCCCTCAAAAAATCTCTCTATCCCCATACCGTCTTTACTGTCAGTAGATTTCTCCAGCGCACTCAAAAAAACTAGTTGTGACTCCTCTGAAGCCATCATAAAAGTATCTGTAATATACCTAAGAGAGAGTGTGTGAACTTCACCGTTAACATCGAAGTCTATCTCTGAATCAATATTGATATTGTATTTTTCTAAAAAATCTATGCACTTTTCTCTAGTTTTGCTCATCTAATAGCCTCATCGTCAAGTTCACCGCTTTTAAGTTTTTTAAGGTATACGTCAAGCAGTTTTTTTACTTCGCCGCTAAGTATAAAAAGTCCCAAAATATTGGGCAGCGCCATGGCCAAGAGAAGCATAAAGCTAAAATCTACAAGCAGCCCTGTGCTCACAACCGTTCCTATAACGGTAAGAGAGAGAAAAAATACTTTGTAAATTATGGATAATTTAGAGCCAAAAAGATAAACCCATGCTCTCTCACCGTAGTATGACCAAGAGATCATTGTAGAGAAAGCAAAAAGAGTAATGCTAATGGAGAGAATTACCGGAAACCAATCGATAACCGTTCCGTAAGCGGCACTTGTAAGCGCAGCACCCTGTTTTGCTTCAATAAGGGCAACATAAGCTCCGTCATGCGCATAAACACCTGTTATGACAATAACAAGCGCAGTCATTGTACAGATGACTATAGTATCTACAAAAGGTTCATAAAGAGCAACTAAACCCTGTCTGACCGGGTATTTTGTTCTGACGGGAGCGTGTGCGACTGGTGATGAACCTATTCCGGCTTCACTTGAGAATACCGCTCTTTGAAAGCCCTGAATAAGAGAGCCGACAATCCCGCCGTAAACCGCACTCGTTGAGAAGGCCTCTGTTAATATAATGCTAAAAGCATCATCTATTTTCTCAAAATGAACCCCTAATATCCATAAAGAAGCAGATATGTATATTATAGCCATGAATGGAACTAGGGTTTCTGTTATATGCGCAATTCTAGTAACGCCGCCTATGATGACAAAGCCAACCAAAGAAGCGATGATGATCCCAAAAACTATGGGGAACTCTTGGAAAAACGGTATCTCCTGAGAGATCGCACTTAGAGCCTGCGAGACTTGAAAAGTGTTTCCCCCGCCTATTGCACCTCCGATCATAAATACTGCAAAGATCACCGCTAAGACTTTGCCAAACTTTGCATACCCTTTTTTTGCCAATCCTTTGGAGAGGTACTCCATTGCACCTCCCATAACCGAACCATCTTTTAAAAATTCTCTATATTGAAGCGAAAGTGTTACTTCTGTGAACTTTAGGCTCATCCCTAAAAAACCGGCAACGATCATCCAAAATGTAGCACCCGGGCCACCGATTGCAATAGCAAGAGCAACGCCGGCAATGTTTCCAAGCCCTACTGTCGCACTAAGAGCGGTAGTTAAAGCTCCAAAAGAGGATATCTGCCCGACATCGTCAATAGTATTGTATCTGCCTCTTACAATGTCAAAAGAGTGTTTTAGCATCCTTAAATTTATAAATCTCGTCAAAATAGTAAGGTAGATACCGCCGGAAATAAGCCATATGACCAAAAATGGCAATGTTACACCCTCTACGCTGCCAAAAAGAATATCAAAAAATAGAACCGTCTCTAGAAAATAGTTGATACTGCTAAATATTTCACCCAAAACTAACCCTTTAAAACCATAATAATGTATTGTAACAAACTAATCTTAATCTCTTTTTGTGTCACTATTTAGAAAGTTTTTAAATATGCAAAAAATAGTATTGACTTTTTAAAAATAATTAACTATAATTTCGCCTCATTAATCAGCTGCAGAGTTGTTTTAATGAAAAGAGTCGGGGTGTAGCTCAGTATGGTTAGAGTACTTGGTTTGGGACCAAGGGGCCGAAGGTTCGAGTCCTTTCACCCCGACCACCTAATTTATATTTAAAAACGTATGGTGAGATTAGCTCAGCTGGTTAGAGCACTGGTTTGTGGTGCCGGGGGTCGCGGGTTCGAATCCCGTATCTCACCCCATAAATTAGATATAAAAACTTAATAATAACAATAAATTTTGTGGCGTCCGTGGCTCAACTGGATAGAGTTTCGGACTTCGGATCCGACGGTTATAGGTTCGAATCCTATCGGGCGCACCATTTTTATAAATGTATGCGTCCTTAGCTCAGCTGGATAGAGCAATGCCCTTCTAAGGCATCGGTCACACGTTCGAATCGTGTAGGGCGTACCACCTGTCTGAAGAGACGTAAAACACTTATATGCGGATGTGGTGAAATTGGTATACACGCCAGACTTAGGATCTGGTGCCGTAAGGTGTGGAGGTTCAAGTCCTCTCATCCGCACCATCTACTTTAAAACCCCTGAAATACGATACTTCAAAGAAAATTCAAAACTAATTGTTCCAAAACTGTACCAAAAATGTTCAACTATTAAGAAGTTAAATTATCAAATACAGTACCTTTTCTTGAATTAGAACTACTAAAACTTATCTTTTATTATTTACACTGACTTTTTTAGCCTCTTTATAAAACTTATTAAGCCCTTTTTTTGCTTTATTGTCTACATCGTACGAGATATGTTTTAAGTAGTTCAAGATGTCGTCATGTGCAACATTGGTTCTTTTAGAGGCTTCGTCCAAAATATATCTTGGGATCTTTACTCTTCTTTTTAAGAAATTCTTCTCAATTTTTTTATATAGTGCTTTATCCTTGTGGTAGCAAAGAAGTGCAAATACAAATGGGAGGTTGTGTTTTTCATTCCATTTTTTTGCCAGATCCGTATGAGGCTTCTCTTGCAGGTAGTACCTTAGAGCTTTGTCGCCTATAAGAACTTCACCTTGGACGTTTAAAATTTTTGCGAGCACGTTTGATGTCTCGGACTCTTTATCTTTTACGTCATTTTCGCTTGGGACCACTAAAACGCTAAGCACCTCTTTTCTTGCGATTATTCCGAGGTTTACATGCTTTTGTCTTTTTGCCCGTATGCTTGATATAAACGCCGCATCAACCTTTTTGGAGATAAATTTTTTGTTCGTCTTTGCAGGAACATCTCTGTAGTAGTGCATGCTCATGCTCTGCTGGGAGCTCTTTGTAAAACGTTTCATAAAGACATGAAAAGGCAGAAGATTTAGATACTCAATTTTTCCAAAAATCAAAAGTTGCTCCAAGATAATATGGTCAAAATTATACAGGTATTAACTTATAAAAAAGATGAGTTAGATATAATCACAGCAATGAAAAATAGTTTTGGGAGTAGTATTTTGGTACGAGTAGAATTTTTAGGCCCAATACAAAAAGAGCCTCTGGAGTTAGAGATAACAAACTTAAACGAGTTGGCAAAGATACTGCAGAGGGATGACTCTATGAAAGAGTGGCTTGAGAACTCTGCGGTTGCCGTTAACGACACGCTTGTAAACAGCAGGGACGTAGAGCTTAAAGACGGTGACAGAGTCGTTCTTCTTCCGCCTGTTTGCGGAGGGTGATAGATGCTTTACCTTTATGACGGAGCTCTCGACGTTCCAAAAATTTTAAAAGAGTGGTACGAGCAGGAAGCAAATAGCAACTATGGCGCATATATCCCTTTTGTGGGGACCGTTAGAAGTGAAGACAATATAGAGGGGCTTAGTTTTGACATCTATGAGCCGATACTTAACTCTTGGTACGAGGCGTGGCAAAAAAAGGCTGAAGCTAAAGGTGCGGTTATAAAAATGGCGCACTCAAGAGGTGATGTAATGCTTCACGAGTCTTCCTACATAGCGGCAGTTTTTTCTCCAAAAAGACGCGTAGCGTTAGAGTTTATAGATGAGTTCGTAGAGGATTTCAAAGCATCCGCTCCCATCTGGAAATATGATCTAAAAGGCGGCAAAAGAGTCTATGCACTGGACCGCTCAACAGCAATTAAAGGGAGTGGAATATTGAAATGAGTCTATTATCTTACGAAACCAGTCAAAATATGCTTGATCTTCTGCACGTAAACTCATCAAGAACCGAGAATGTGGCACTTAGCGCATCTCTTGGAAGAGTTTTGGCGCAGGATATCGTTGCAGAGTATAACGACCCTCAATTCCCTACCGCTTCTATGGACGGCTATGCGGTTATGCATAGTGACCTACAGAACAAAGAGATAGCTATTTTAGGGGACAATCCAGCCGGAAGCGATGAGAAGAGAACCATAAAGAGCGGAGAGTGCATAAAAACATTTACAGGCTCAAAGATGCCAAATGGTGCGGATACACTTATCCAGATAGAGAACGTAAGCGTAAACAACGGTAAAATAACCATAGATGAGACAGTTCCTCTCGGAAATGCGGTTCGTCCGGTGGGAGAGGGGTACAGAGCCGGAGATGTGCTTATCAAAAAAGGGACGAAGATCGGATTTGTCGAGATAGGTGTTATGGCTGCGCTAAACCGTGTAATGGTAAAAGTTGCAATTAGACCTCGTGTTGCTGTTATCTCAACTGGAAGCGAGATCTTGGATCTTGGTGTGAACAGTACAAATCCTTCTCAAATAAGAAGTTCTAACAACTATACGCTTGCAGCTCTTTTTGAACAAGCAGGAGCTGAGGCCGTTCAGCTTGGAACAATCGGCGATGAGAGAGAGGGCATTATGGAGACGTTTCAAAACGCTCTCTTAAGTGCTGATATTTTAGTGAGCACCGGCGGAGTGAGCGTAGGGGACTACGACTTTGTAAAAGATATAGTGCCTCGAATAGGCGCAGAAGTTGTCTATAAAGGTGTGGCAATAAAACCGGGCAAACATATAATGGTTGCTCAAAGAGAAGATAAGTTTATTTTAGCGCTCCCCGGGTTTGCATACTCATCAACCGTCACCGCCATACTTTATGTTCTTCCTCTGATCGCAAAAATGCTCGGGCGTAAAAGCGCGTATAAAACAGTAGCCGCAAAGCTCGGCGAAAAATTCACAAAAAGAAGCAAGTTGACGGAGTTTACGGCATGTAATGTTCTCGTAGAGGATGGCGAGTATTTTGTAAACTTCAGAGATAAGAAGGTCGGAAGCTCGGCGATACTTACTAACATGTTAGACTCAAGCGCACTGATGATAACGGGCGAGGATGATGGAGACCTGGAGCAGGGCACATACGTAAATGTTATCTTGTTAGATAATTTTTAAATTTTTTATAGTGAGGCTAAAATGAAAAAGTTACTTCTTGTATTTGTTCTTTTTTTAGGAGTTTTAAAAGCTGATAGTGATGTTAAAAAGGCGCTCTTTGACCTTACGACATCTGATCTTGCAACTATTGAGAAAAGATTGATAAACGGGATCGCATTTAGCAATAAACACTACAAAAGCGTTGGCGGCGGAGTAGATATCAGAGTCGTTATTCATGGCGGCTCTTACAAGTTTTTTGTAAAAGATGTCTCAAAAACAAAATGCAAAGAGGATAAAAAGCTCCAAGCAAAAGAAAAAGAGATACACAAGAAGCTTGCATCGCTCGTAGATACCTACGGTGTAAAATTTTTAATGTGCGGTGTCGGCATGAAAGCAAGAGAGATAAAAAAAGACAACATACTGGATTTCGTAGAAGTTATTCCAAGTGCAATGATCGGACTTATCGATGCACAAAATGATGGCTACGCTTTTGTTCCAATAGACTAGAGGTCAAAAAGCGTTTTTTCAAGCGCTTTTAGCCTGTAGCTTCTTCTGTGGATATCGCAGTAACCATATTTTTTTATCAACTCTACGTGTCTTGAGGTTCCATACCCTTTGTGCTTTTCAAACTCATATTGCGGGTATTTTTTTGCATCTTTAATGATATTTCTGTCATGCGTCACTTTTGCCAGTATTGAAGCGGCACTGACTTCGGGCACTTTTCCATCAGCTTTTACCATGGTTTGAAGCCCGCCTACGCCAAAAGCAGAGTTTCCGTCAAAAAGATACTCGCTGCATTTAAGAGTATCTATGATCTCCAAAAGAGCATTTTTAATACAAGCTGAGATGCCGTGATCGTCGATATCTTTAGCAGAAAACACTACTATATGGTAGAGAGAGTTTTTGGTTATGGTCTCATAGAGAGACTCTCTCTTCTTTTCACTCAGTTTTTTTGAGTCGTGCAGCCCCTCTATATGAGATTTCAATATACAACCGGCAACTACAAGATCACCGGCGATAGGACCTCTACCCGCCTCATCGATTCCACAGAGTTTTCTAAAACTATTCATCTAATCTCCCAATGCCCAAATATCAAACGGAATCATCTCTACTCTGGAGAAGGGGTGATTAACGCTTCCCTCTCTGCTCATCGTAACGGCGGTTATCTTCTTAACCTGATACCTTATAATAAATGACTCAATAGCCTCTATCTTTTTAAAGAGAGCTCTCTCATCCGCAAAGGGTGTTGCCAAGATGACCTCGCCTTCGCTTGGAATATAGAAATCTATCCCGTCGTCATAGAAACAGTCTCTCTCTGATTTTAGCAACTCTAAATATATCATATTTTCAAAGAGTCTGCCGAAATGTTTATCTATTGTCAGTGCAGACTTTAAAGAGATGTCGCAGAGGTATATTTTTCTGATCGCCTTTGGATGATCCACTTTTTGCATCTGGTGAATGTAGCCTTTTTGGCTCAGCTTCTCAAACGAGTCGTAAAGTTTGTCTTTAGAGATCTTTTGCACCTGTTTGAGTCTCTCATACACAGAGTAGGGGGATATCTTCTGCGTCATCATCTTTGCACAGAAGATGAGAATATCCAGCTCTTTTTCATCGAGTGTGCTCTTAAGTGCTTTTTGCAGATAGGAGACCCTCTCGTCACTGTTTATTTTATGCATAAAAGGAAAACCGCCGAGTTGGAAAAAGTGGTTCAGCGCGGTTGAGTCGTACTTATGTTCATACGCCAAAAACTCTTCATAATCAAGCGGATAGACTCTTATGCTCTTTAGGTACTCTATATCATAGTGTACTTCACTGCAGATTATGAGTTGAGGAACATTTACTATCTTTATATCTTGCGTATAGTTGTCAAGAACAAGTGTGTTTATTGTATTATTGGTGCAAAAACTTTGAAGGCTCTTGTTCAAGGCATCTTTTTCTATACGCATATCTCTGCAGTCTATATATAGATAGCTGTTTTTTTTAAGACCCAAAAGGTAGTTTTTTACAAGCTTTGTCTTTCCGCTTTGCGTTATTCCGTTTATCTGATAACTTGAATTGTCCAAAAACAGCTTTCTGAAGTGAAATTTATCAACAATAAGGTCGGTTTTATATAGCTCTTCTAGCAAAATTTCCATGTTGCAATTTTACCACTTCCTTATTAAAAGGAAATAAATTTATACAAATTTCAATTTTTGCCCCCTATTTCCTTGAATTATAGAGATAGTTTGGATACAATTCCGCTCCCTTAAATAGTTAGGCAAGACCTGACGAGTTCTTTAGAAGGAAAAACATGGAAAAAATTCGTTTGAAATTGAAAGCTTATGATCATCGTGTACTTGATAGATCTGTAGCGTCAATCGTAGAGGCTGTTAAGCGTACAGGCGCGGTAATTCGTGGTCCGATACCTTTACCAACAAAGATTCGTAAATATACTGTATTGAAATCTCCACACGTCAATAAAAGCTCACGTGAGCAGTTCGAAATTCGTACTCACGCTAGAGTTATTGATATCGTCTCCGCAACGCCGGAAACTGTAGATTCATTAATGAAACTAGATCTTGCACCGGAAGTGGACGTTGAAGTTCGCTCTATGGATAAGTAGGAGGTCATCATGGAATATATTGTTGAAAAAATCGGTATGAGCCGTACTATCTCAGTTCCTAGTAAGCCTGTTACTCTATTAAGAGTTTTAGACGCTAAGGTCTGTGAAGTTAACGAAAATGGCGCGATTGTAGCTTACAATAGCGGTAAAAAAATGAATAAGTCAATTGAAGGTCAGCAAAAGAAATACAGCCTTTCATCTGAGTTTAACCGTTTTGTTACTTTAGAAGTAGCAAACACTGAAGCTGGTGATTTAGATTTAACTCCTTTGGCAGAAGCTAAAGTTTTAAAGTCTACTTTTACTACTAAGGGTCGCGGTTTTACTGGTGCTATGAAGCGTTGGAATTTCGGCGGTGGTCCTGCTGAACACGGTCACAGATTTGGCCGTAGAACAGGTTCGATCGGTAATGCAGAGTGGCCAGGTCGTGTAATGAAGGGTAAGAAAATGCCTGGACAATACGGAAATACACAAAATAGTGTTAAGAACGAGATTATCTCTTTTGACGCTGAAAACAAGATCATAGCGGTCATTGGTTCAGTTTCTGGAGCTAACGGTTCTTTAGGTCGTGTAAAGGTAGCTAAATAATGAGCGCAATAGTTCTAAATGAAAAAATGGAAAAAGCTTCTGAGTTAGCTTTGCCGGAGAGTTTTTCCGGTATCAATCCTCATAACCTGTACCTGTATGTAAAGTCTGCGCAAGCTGCTATGAGAGCAAACAGCGCATCAGCTTTGACACGTGCACAAGTTAGAGGCGGCGGTAAAAAGCCATGGGCTCAAAAAGGCGGCGGACGTGCTCGCGCAGGTTCACGTCGTTCACCGGTATTTGTCGGTGGTGGTAAGGCATTCGGTCCTAGTAACAATCGTAACTATGATCTTAAAGTTAATAAGAAGCAGAAAAAACTTGCTCTTAACTTTGCTTTAGCAGAACATGCGCAAAACGGTAGTCTATTCATCGTAGATAGCATTGAGATAGCATCTGGTAAAACAAAAGATGCTGCGGCAATGTTTAAAGCGTTAAACCAAAGAGATACTCTTTTTGTAAAGACGATCTTAGATGAAAAAACTTATTTGGCATTTGAAAACATTGCAAGCACATATGTGATTGAAGAGAATGAATTAAATGCTTATTTAGCTGCAAATTATCGTTCAGTAGTGATCGAGAAAGCGGTATGGGAAAATCTTGTAGGTGAGGCTAAATAATGGCAGATATTACAGATATTAAATCTATACTATATACAGAGAAGACATTAGGTATGCAAGAAGATGGAATGATCGTTGTTCAAACATCTCCGCGTATGACTAAAACAGGTCTTAAAGAGGTTTTTCGTGAGTACTTCGGGATCGTTCCTGCAAGAGTTAACTCACTTAATCAAAGCGGAAAAACAAAAAGATTCCGTGGTGTACAGGGTAAGCAAAATGACTTTAAAAAGTTCTATGTAAAGCTTCCAGAGGGTGCACAAATAGAAAGTTTGGCGGTGTAACATGGCAATAAAAACTTATAGACCGACAACTCCGTCTCGCCGTTTTTATACAAATGTTGAAAGCAGCGATATAACAGCAAAGGCAAGTGTTCGTTCACTTCTTGTAAAACTTCCTGCTCACGCTGGTCGTAACAACAACGGACGTATCACATCTCGCCATAAGCAAGCGGGTGCGAAAAAACTTTACCGTATCATCGATTTCAAAAGAAATAAGTATGATGTTCCTGGTACTGTTAGCACAGTTGAGTACGATCCGTACCGTAACTGCCGTATAGCATTGGTTACTTATGCAGACGGTGAAAAGAGATATATCCTTTTACCAAAAGGTTTAAATGTAGGCGATACTGTAATCGCTGCAGAGTCTGGACTTGACGTAAAACCTGGTAATGCGATGAAACTTATGAACATACCTGTCGGTACACTGGTTCACAATATCGAGTTAAAAGTAGGCAAAGGCGGACAGATGGTTCGTTCAGCTGGAACTTCTGCTCAGATCATGGGTCGTGACGGCAAATATGTTTCACTTCGTATGCCTTCTTCCGAGATGCGTTTAGTTCTTGGTGAGTGTATGGCTACTGTCGGTGTTGTTGGAAATGAAGAGTATATCAACATCGTAATAGCAAAAGCAGGTCGTTCTCGCCATATGGGTATTCGTCCTCAAACTCGTGGTTCTGCGATGAACCCAATCGATCACCCGCACGGTGGTGGTGAAGGTAAAACGAACTCAGGTCGTCATCCAGTTACTCCATGGGGTAAACCAACGAAGGGTTCAAAAACTCGTCGTAAAAAAGCAAGTGATAAACTTATTATTACTCGCCGTAAATCTAATCCGAAGAGGTAGTTAAATGGCAAGAAGTGTAAAAAAAGGTCCATTTGTTGATGATCATTTAATGAAAAAAGTAGCTGCAGCCAAAGCTGAAGGCAATAAAAAGCCTATCAAGACTTGGTCTCGCAGAAGTATGGTTCTTCCTGATATGGTTGGCCTTACTCTTAACGTTCATGATGGTCGCAAATTTGTTCCGGTATTTGTAACAGAAAACCATATTGGTTATAAACTAGGTGAATTCGCACCAACTCGTACATTCAAGGGCCATAAGGGCTCTGTACAGAAGAAAGGTTAATCATGGCTAGAGCATTATTAAAATTCATCCGTGTTTCACCGATCAAATCTCGTCTTATTGCAAGAGAGATTCAGGGTATGAACGCTGAAGAGGCATTGGCAGCTTTAGAGTTTACACCAAACAAAGCAGCAAAAATTATCTACAAAGTACTTGCGTCAGCAGTTGCAAACAGTGGTAATGAAGCTAGTGATTGTACAGTAACGTCATGTCGTGTAGATAACGGTCCAGTACTTAAGAGATTCCGTCCGAGAGCTCGTGGTATGGCATCTGGTATCAGAAAACCGACAGCACATATCTTAGTAGAAGTAGAGGGTAAATAATATGGGTCAAAAAGTTAATCCTATTGGTTTACGTCTTGGAATCAACCGTAACTGGGAGAGCCGCTGGTTCCCTAACTTTAAAACTGCACCTGCAGCTTTAGGTGAAGATCACAAGATTCGTACATATTTGAAAAAAGAGCTTTACTATGCAGGTGTTTCTAACATTATCATAGAGAGAACGGTTAAGAGACTTCGTGTTACTATCGTTGCTGCTCGTCCCGGTATCATTATCGGTAAAAAAGGTTCAGATATAGAGAAGCTTAAAGAGACTCTTCAAAATCTTGTTGGTAAGCCAATTTCGGTGAACATCAAAGAGGAGAAGAAAGCTCAGATATCTGCTCAGTTGGTTGCAGAAAACGTAGCTACTCAGTTAGAGCGCCGTGTTGCATTTAGACGTGCTATGAAAAAAGTTATGCAAAATGCACAAAGAGGCGGAGCTAAAGGTATCAAGATATCTGTAAGCGGTCGTCTTGGCGGAGCTGAAATGGCTCGTACAGAGTGGTACTTAGAGGGACGTGTTCCTCTTCATACACTACGTGCAAAGATAGATTACGGTTTTGCTGAAGCTCACACTACATACGGTTGTATAGGTGTGAAAGTTTGGATATTCAAAGGTGAGGTTCTCACAAAAGGTATCCCGGCAGAAGTAAAAGAAGAGCAGCAAAAAGAGGGTGCTCGTCGCCCTAAACGTGCTCCAAAACGCGAAAATAGCGGAAAGGCTGAATAATCATGTTGATGCCTAAGAGAACTAAATATCGTAAAGTAATGAAGGGTCGTAACCGCGGTTACGCTCGTTCGGGTTATACATTAGCATTTGGTGATATAGCTATAAAAGCTGTTGAAGCAGGTCGTATTAACTCTCGTCAGATCGAGTCGGCTCGTATTTCGGCTACTCGTCACATTAAAAGAAATGGTAAGATTTGGATTCGTGTGTTTCCAGCTAAACCACTGACTGCTAAGCCTCTTGAGACTCGTATGGGTAAAGGTAAAGGTTCAGTTGATCAATGGGTTATGAATATTAAGCCAGGTCGTATAATTTTTGAAATGGCAGGTGTTCCTGAAGAGCTTGCTCGTGAAGCACTTACTCTTGCTATGCACAAATTGCCTTTCAAAACAAAAATAATTACTGCGGAGATGAGCAATGAAATATTCTGATTTAGCAGATAAAAGCACAGCAGAACTTCAAGCAATGCTTAAAGAGAGAAAAACTGAGCTTTTTACTTTAAAAATAAAAAAACAGATGATGCAACTACAAAATACTAGCGAACTTCGTATCGCTAAAAAAGATGTTGCTAGAATCAACACTGCACTTCGTGCAGCGAAATAGGGGCTGGCAATGACACATAAACGTGAAATTCAAGGTAATGTAGTTAAAATTGCAGGTGAGAAAACAGCGACTATCGTTGTTGAGCGCCGTGTAATGCACCCTCGTTACCACAAAGTTGTAAAGCGTTTCAAAAAGTACTTGGTACACGATGAGCGCAATGAGTTAAAAGTGGGTGATGAGATTATAGCAATCGAGTGTCGTCCTCTTTCTAAGACTAAATCTTTTAGACTTAAAACAGTAGTATCAGGAGCTGAGTAATGATTCAAGCTTTTACACGTTTAAATGTAGCTGATAATACAGGTGCAAAAGAGGTTATGTGTATTAAGGTACTTGGCGGTTCTAAGCGTCGTTATGCAAGAGTCGGTGATGTTATCATCGCTTCTGTAAAAAAAGCGACTCCTACTGCTAAAGTTAAAAAAGGTAAAGTTGTAAAGGCTGTTGTTGTTAGAACAAGCAAAGAGATCCACCGTGAGAACGGCTCTTTAATTCGTTTTGACGATAATGCAGCTGTTATACTTGATGACAAGAGAGAGCCAATCGGTACTCGTATTTTCGGCCCGATCGCTCGTGAAGTACGTTACGGCGGTTTTATGAAGATCGTATCTCTTGCACCGGAGGTTGTTTAATGGCAAAGTTTAAATTCAAAAAAGGCGATACTGTAGAGATCATCGCCGGTGACGATCGCGGAACAAAAGCTACTGTACTTGAAGTATTACCGAAGAAAAACAAGGTAATAGTTGAGGGTTGTAAAATAGCTAAAAAAGCAATCAAACCAACAGAAGAGAACACTAAAGGCGGACATATCAATAAAGAGATGCCTATAGATGTTTCAAATGTTCGTAAAGTGGAGGCATAATCAATGGCTCGTATGAAAGAAAAATATTTAGGTTTAAAATCTGAACTTCAGGCTGACCTTGGAATAAAGAACCCTATGCAGATACCTGCATTAGAGAAGATCATTATTTCTGTAGGTGCGGGTTTCGCAATGAAAGATAATAAACTTATGCAAAATATCGAAGACACGATTACTGCGATTGCAGGACAAAAAGCAAGTACTGTAATAGCTAAGAAATCAGTTGCTGGTTTCAAGGTACGTGAAGGTATGCCTGTAGGTGTTCGTGTAACACTTCGCGGTGAAAAGATGTATAACTTCTTTGATCGCCTTGTATCTCTTGCTCTTCCACGTGTAAAAGACTTCCGTGGAGTACCAAGAAACGGTTTCGACGGTCGTGGAAACTACAACTTTGGAGTGCAGGAGCAGTTGATTTTCCCGGAGATCAATTACGATTCAATTATGCAAATACATGGTATGAACATCACAGTTGTTACAACTGCTGATTCTGATAAGGCAGGATTTGCTCTTTTAGAGAAAATGGGTATGCCTTTTACTAAAGGGAGCAACTAATGGCTAAGAAATCGATGATTGCTAAAGCAGCAAGAGAGCCAAAGTTCAAAGTTCGCGCTTACACAAGATGTCAGATCTGTGGTCGTCCACACTCTGTTCTTCGCGACTTTGGAATCTGTCGTGTGTGTTTTAGAAAAATGGCAAATGAGGGATTAATCCCAGGCGTTAGAAAGTCAAGCTGGTAAGCAAAAGCTGCCGCTTGAAACTTCTAATGATTAGCAAAGGAAAAATAGATGATAAATGATTTAGTATCGGATGCGTTAACACGTATTCGTAATGCTGGTATGAGAAGATTGGATGTTACTACGCTTGTTCACTCTAAGAGTGTTGAGGCAATGGCAAACATTTTAGTTGAAAAAGGTTACATTGAGAGCAGCAACGTTGTTGAAGACGGCGTTAAAAAAACGATCAATGTTGTATTGAAGTATGGTGAAAACGGTAAATCTGTTATCAATGAAATGAAAAGAGTATCTAAGCCTGGACGTCGCGTCTACAAAGGCAGAGATGAGATAAAGCGTTTCAAGAATGGTTACGGAACTATTATTGTTAGTACATCACGCGGTATTTTACCAAACGATAAAGCTTACGAGCTTGGTATCGGCGGTGAAGTAATGTGTACGGTTTGGTAGGGAGATAGCATGTCAAGAATTGGTAAATTACCTGTAGAGTTTGCATCTGATATCAAAGTTAGTGCAAACGGAAATGTTATAACTTTTGCTAAAGGCAAAAATAGTGTTGATTTAGATACAAAAGGAAACGTTGCGTTCAACATAGACGGTAATGTTTTAACTTTTGCTACTCTTTCAGATTCTCGTGAACACAGAGCGTTCTGGGGAACATATCGTGCATTGGCTCAAAATATTGTTATCGGTCTAACAACTGGTTACACTAAGCAGCTGGAGATCAACGGTGTTGGTTACCGTGCAGCCGTAAACGGCAAAGTGCTTAACCTGCAGCTTGGTTTCTCTCACGATATCAACTACGAATTGCCAGAGGCGATCGAAGCTAGTGTTGAGAAGAACGTTATTACTCTAAAGAGCCATGACAAGCAAGCGCTTGGTCAAGTTGCTGCTGAAGTTAGAGGATTCCGTCCGCCAGAGCCTTACAAAGGTAAAGGTGTTAAATACATGGAAGAACATATCGTGCGTAAAGCCGGTAAAACTTCTAAGAAATAAGGGAGGAGTATAGATGAAAGCAAAAGTACTAAAAAGCAAAATTGCTAATCGCTTAAAAAGAAAGCGTCGTATTCGTGCAAAAATATCTGGATGTGCTTCACTTCCTCGTGTTTCTGTGTTTCGTTCAAATCGTTATTTGAGTGTTCAGGCTATTGATGATGCAACCGCTACGACATTGTGTGCGCTAAATTCAAAAGCAATAGGTCAAAAAGCAAACAAAGATGGTGCAGCTGCACTAGGTGCGGCATTTGCTGCTACGCTAAAGGCAGCTAACATCACTTCAATTGTATTTGATCGTAATGGTTACCAATACCACGGTGTTATAGCTGCATTTGGTGACGCACTTCGTGCAAACGAAATTAAGTTCTAGGGGTTAAGATGGAAATCAATAGAGAAGATTTTGAAGAATCAATTGTTAATATAGGCCGTGTTACAAAAGTTGTAAAAGGTGGACGTCGTTTTCGTTTTACAGCACTTGTAGTTGTTGGTGATAAAAAAGGTACTATCGGTTTTGGTGCCGGAAAAGCGAAAGAAGTTCCGGACGCTATTAAAAAAGCGGTAGATAATGCGTTTAAAAACCTAAGTAAAGTTAGTATCAAAGGTACTACAATTGCACATGACATTGAACATAAGTACAATGCAAGTCGTGTTCTTTTAAAGCCGGCATCAGAAGGTACAGGTGTAATCGCGGGTGGTGCTACTCGTCCTGTTCTTGAGCTTGCAGGTATTCAAGACATACTTACAAAGTCAATAGGTTCAAACAATCCAGGTACACTAGTGCGCGCTACGGTCGAAGCACTAGGTCGCTTAAAAGGATAGATGATGGGTATTGAAAATTTAACACCGGCAGAAGGTTCTGTAAAGAGCCGTAAAAGAGTCGGTCGCGGACAAGGTTCGGGAACTGGTAAGACTGCAGCTCGCGGATCTAAAGGTCAAAAAGCTCGTACTGGTTACAGCAGAAAAAGAAACTTTGAGGGTGGACAGCAGCCACTTGCAAGAAGACTTCCAAAAATTGGATTTACTTCTCGTGTAATCAAGCCGTACGTAATCAACGTTGAGAAAATAAAAGCAGTTGCTGAGCTTTCTGAAATTACTATGGATAGTATCCGTGGTGTTCATAAAATAGCTGCTTGTGTTACTAAAGTCAAGTTGGTTGGTGCTACTGCTAAAGATCTAGCATCAAAAATTAAAGACGACAACGTTACTACTACAGGTAAATAGTCGTGAATAAAAATCTAGTAAATAAGATACTTATTACTATCGGGTTTTTATTTATTTATCGCCTACTGGCATACGTGCCGGTTCCGGGCGTAGACGCTTCTGTTATCGCTTCATTCTTCGACTCACATCAATCAGATGCACTAGGCTTATTCAATATGTTTAGCGGTAATGCTGTTGAGAGAATGTCAATCATAGCTCTTGGAATCATGCCATATATCACCGCTTCCATTATTATGGAACTTTTAGCGGCTACATTTGCACCTCTTGGTCAGATGAAAAAAGAGCGTGACGGAATGGTTAAGTATATGCAGATTATCCGCTATGCGACAATCGTAATTACAATCATTCAAGCAATAGGTATCAGTGTCGGACTTCAGAGTCTTACAGGGCCTAACGGTAACAGCGCAATATTAATCGATCACAACACATTTATACTTGTATCTGCCGTATCAATGGTGGCAGGAACTATGCTTCTGATGTGGATTGGTGAACAGATTACACAAAGTGGTATCGGTAACGGTATATCATTGATCATCTTCGCTGGAATCGTCTCAGCAATTCCAAGCGCGATCGGTCAGACGATCACTATGGTAAATACTGGAGCTATGAGTTTCTTGACTGTAATAGCGATCCTTGCTCTAATATTGGCAACAGTAGGCATTATTATCTATGTTGAACTTGGTGAGCGCCGTGTACCTGTTACTTACGCTAAAAAAGTTATGATGCAGAATCAAAATAAAAGAGTTATGAACTATATTCCTATTAAAGTAAACCTATCGGGTGTAATTCCGGTTATCTTTGCTAGTGCGATACTTATGTTCCCAATGACTGTTTTATCAAGCAGCAGCAATCCTACTGTACTTGCAATTGCAGATTATTTGAACCCTAATAGTTATTTCTTTAACTTTTTGACATTTCTTTTTGTTGTTTTCTTTGCATTTTTCTATGCATCGATCACTTTCAACTCAAAAGATATATCTGAAAACTTGAAAAAGCAGGGTGGTTTTATTCCCGGTATCCGTACAGGAAATGCAACGGCAGAGTTCTTAAACACTACTGCAAGTAATCTTACATTTACGGGTGCACTATATCTAGGTCTTGTTGCAACTTTACCGTTCATGATAATAAAAGGGATGGGTGTTCCATTCTTCTTCGGCGGTACTGCGGTTCTTATCGTTGTTCAGGTTGCACTTGACACTATGAGAAAGATCGAGGCTCAGGTTTATATGAGTAAGTATCAAACATTAAGCGCGGTTGGTCTTTAAAAAATGGCCATTGCGCTTAGAAAACCTCTAGAGATAGAGAAACTTCGCGCTGCTAACAAGATTGTCGGCGGCGCGTTAGAACTACTTCGTCAAAACACAAAACCCGGAGTCTCTTTAAAAGAGCTTGACGCTATGGCTGAGGAGTATATCCGCTCTCACGGTGCAAAGCCATCTTTTAAGGGTCTCTACGGCTTTCCGAACTCCGTTTGCACATCACTCAATCAAGTTATCATTCACGGCATCCCGACTGATTATAAGCTCCAAGAGGGCGATATTATCGGTTATGATATCGGAACGGAACTTGATGGGTGGTTCGGCGATGCGGCAATAACGGTAGCCGTGGGCAAGATAACTCCCCAAGATGAAGCGCTTATTGCTTGTGCTAGAGACTCTCTTTATGAGGCTATTGAGGCTATAAAAGTAGGTATGAGATTTAAAGAGCTCTCTGCGGTACTGGAGAACTCCATCCGCTCAAGAGGCTTTGTGCCGCTTCACAGTTTCTGCGGTCACGGTATCGGTAAGAAACCTCATGAGGAGCCTGAGATCCCTAACTACTTGGAAGCAAAAGATGCAAAGGGCGGTCCTAAGATTAAAAACGGGATGGTTTTTTGCTTGGAGCCTATGGTTTGTCAAAAGGATTCAAAACCTCTTATCTTAGAAAATAAGTGGGATGTTGTTAGTGCCGATGGTTTACGCGGTTCACACTACGAGCATACTGTTGCAGTTGTCAATGGTAAAGCTGAAATTTTATCTCTGGCTTGAGAAAAAAAGGATTAAAATGGCTAAATCAGATGTTATCGAAGTTGATGGCAAGATTATAGAGGCTTTGCCAAATGCAACATTCCGTGTTGAGTTAGAAAATGGACATATCATTTTATGTCATATCGCAGGAAAAATGCGTATGCACTATATAAAGATATTACCAGGCGATAAAGTAAAACTAGAGCTAACACCATACTCTTTAGATAAAGGGCGTATCACTTATAGATACAAATAAAAAAAGGGGGTGCAAGCCTCTTTTTTAAAAATACTTACTCCGTAGAACTTTTATAAATCTTCATATTTTTTAAATCAAACATTTGATATAACACATACCAATTAGCGCAAGAGGTTAAAAGGGTATCACCGTATATGACAACCTTGTTATCTTTAGATAAAGAGAGTTCGTCTGCAAAGAGTTTTTTTAGCTCTAGCTCATTCTTTAGCGTCAAATCATCAAAGAAAATTTCTTTAACACTCTTAGCTGGAATTATTTCTGAACCTTGATTTAAGTACTCATCACCTACTAATACAAGAGGATTAGAGAGCACTTTAAAATTACCTTTTTGTAAAGATTTTGACTCTTTAGAGGTAACTATATCGTTATATTTAAAGACCCATGCCATATATCCACCATCTAGTATAGATACGTTATTAAATCCATGCTGTAAAAATATAGATGCTAAATAGGTTGTATTTAGATAATCATTACTATTTGTTCTTGAATAAATAACTACGTTTGAGTCGTTATTTATGCCGAGCTTACTCATAGCATCTTCTACTTTTTTACTATAGTTTACAGCAAGTCTTGCATACTTACTTTTTTTAAACTTAGAGATATCAACATGGATAGCACCAGAAATATGGCTTTGATCATAAGATGAATAGTCGCTTACATCTAGGAGGATAAGATTTTTTTCTTCTAAGATATTATGTAACTGCTCTGGTTTTATAAAAGCGTCATAAGCAGCTAGATGTATAGCAAAAAGAAGTATTAGTATAAATTTCATAGTAGTTAAAATGTCTGTGTATTTCTAAATTCTGATATTTCTGTCTCAACCATTTCATTAATCATGATTCTAAAAAGGTCAGAAATCATGTTAGGAGAGACATCAGCTTTAATGGCAGAATGACGTACTTTTTGTAAGATATAATCAACCCTATCTTCAGCCTTGACCTCTTCAATACTATTTTTAAACTGTGCTGCTTGGCGAACAAGGTGACTTCTTTGAGAAATTAATTCCACTAATGAATCATCAATTTTATCAATCTCACTTCTTATCTCTTGCAGAGAGTTGCATTTTTTTACTTTTGACATTTTATTCTCCATTTGTAGTAAAGTATGTTATCTAAAAAGAGATAATAAGTTGATTACTCAACTATATTAAAAGCTCTTATATAAGCCTCTTGAAGTGACAAATCTCTATTTTTATAATCAAGTATATCACCTATTTCTACTTCTATAATACGCTCTTGTTTTGAATCTTTGATAGCAGATAATAAAATATTTTCTGCTCTGGAGCGTATATAAAGAGGAAGAATTGGAAGTCTGTTTTTAATTGCAATAATCTCAGAGCCCTCTTTAAACTCAGCTAGAGGTGAATCTGAGCTATTTCTTGTTCCCTCAGGAAATATAAAAATAGAGTTTCCCTCTTTTGTGCGCTGCTTTATATCTTTAAAAAAACCACTCATTTGAGAAGCTTCTCTATCTAGTAAAATAGTCCCAGCATTTTTAGTGAATTTTCCAAAAAACAGTGAGTTATAAAGCTCTTTTTTTGCTATCCAATAACCAAATATAGAGCTATCTTTTGTGGCAATTTCAACTATAAGAGGATCGATAATGGTTCTATGGTTTGAGATTAAAAGATATTGGCCATTTTGTGGAAGCTTCTCTTTGTTGATGATGTTTATTTTTATATTTAACTTACCAAGTAATTTACTAGCATACTCAACTCTTAACCTCTTTTTATCTTTTGAATCTTTTAAGCGTGTGAGTTTAAATCCATAATAGTTGGTTAAAAATATCGCATAAATTGCTATTTTTATCTGATTTAGTGTCAAAGCTACCCCTTAGTTTGGCTTTATAATTTTTTTTATCTCTTTTGGCAGATGAGCAAAAGGGAGTGTTTTAATTCCCTCTTTTATACCATTTTCAAAAACCATAACATCAAGTGTCATTTTTGTTGGATAAAATCTTATAACATCATAAGAAACATTCTCAAGTTTAAATGATATTTTTCTCTCATGTAGTTCTATACTCTTCTTGTTTTTTGCCATCTTAGCTCTTTAGGTATATACCGTTTTCTCTAACTTCAATAACGTTGCTATCTACAAGCGCAGTCAAAGAGCGTTTAAACTCTTTTTTACTTAGTTCAAAAACATCTTTTACCAGTTCTGCATCACTCTTGTAGTTATAAGGCATACTGCCACCATTTTCGTTTAAAAGTGTAAGAACTTTTTCTACCGAAGCATCTTTTCTCTTTGCACTGCTTTGTTGAAGCGATAAATCTATACAGCCATCTTTTCTAATATTTTTTACAAAAGCTTTTTTTTGATTGCCTATCTCTATCTTTTCAAAAATCTCATTATGATAAATTAATCCTTCGTACTTTCCCTCAACTATACACTTATATCCAAGTGGAGTTTTTGCGATGATAAGGATATCTGCCTCTTTATGCTGCACCAAACCCTTTACTCTACGCTCAAAAAAATCTCCCAACTTTTCTGTTCCTACAAGTCTGTGAGTTCTATCATCATAAACGACTTTTAAAAATCTTTTGTCTCCAACTTTAAATGGCTCTTTTTGAAACATTTTAGGAACAAAGAGATCTTTTGGCAAACCCCAGTTTACAAATGCGCCAAATGGTGCAATATCGACTACTTCAAATAGGCCAAACCCATCTAGCATAGCTTTTGGTGAGAGTGTAGTTGCCACTAATCTATCTTCAGAATCCGTATATAAAAATACCTCTAAAAGCTCATCTTCTTGCATGCCCTCTGTTACATAAGCTTGTGGCAGAAGAACATCCTTACCATCAAGTGCTTCTAAAAAGATTCCATGTGGAGTGAATCTATCAATTCTGAGAGTGTTAATGATACCTAGTTCTAAGTGTTCGTTTTGTTGCATGTAGTTTCCTTGTAATTCCGTCTATCTCAAAGTGCTTGAGAAATAAGGTTGCCATTATATCGTCTTTAGAGCAGTGAGAGTAGGACAACTAACAAAACTATAGGAGTTACTAGAAGTCCAAATTTTGTATATGAGTAGTAATCAATTTTTATCCCTTTTTTCTCTAGCGTATGAAGCCATAAAAGTGTGGCAAGCGAGCCAAAAGGTGTCATTTTTGGACCTAGATTACAACCTATAATGTTTGCATATATCATCGCATCATTTGCAATATCCCTTAGTGCTATATCCATAATCATAATGGTAGGCATATTGTTCATCACAGCGGATAAAATAGCTGC
>NZ_JAVEUF010000027.1:0-11898 GCF_034005705.1 Sulfurimonas sp.
AGACCACCAGTCTCTATAGCAATATAGAGAGCTTGTAAACCCAACATGGCAGCAAGAAACAGATGGTCAGCCTCTTATGTGGGGATTTGCGCTCTGCGCAGATCTCTTTGCTACTGTTTCGCTAGAGTTACTATGCAAATAGTAAAGTAGATTAATACTATCAAAACAAAACTCGGCTTATGTTGTGCCTATAATTAGACTCATACTTTTTAATATTAGGGCAGAATTGTCCTAAATAGAAGAAAGTTATTTTCAAGAGAATTTACATTATGTTAACCAAGCTACTTTTGTTAATATAATCAAGACCACAGAATCATTTTTATACACTTCCATATACTATATAAATAAGACCATAAACAAGTGAACATATATGAGCAGAAAAGATAAATTGATACAGGACATTCAAAACCTACTAAACAGTTATGAGGGAGTTCATAAAACCTCAATAAATCCTAATTTACTTGAATTTATGGATGAAGATACGCTGGTGAGCATTATAGATTCCCTTTTAAGACAAAAAGAGTTCTCAAAGGAGTCCGACATAGAGTGGCTTGAAAAATTTAAAAAATATGACTAACAGCGCCCTGCTTTGTGCTTTTTAGTTATGTTTTAAATTAATTTAATTATAAACTGTTTGATTTGTTACCCAAATATCTGATATAATTCCGCATATTTTAATGAAGGATTTTGTATGTCTAATGTAGATCTGGTTCAATTGACGGAAGAGACAAAAAAGTTAACTGCTATGGTTGTTGAGGATGAAAAAGTTGCAAATGAGCTTCTTAGCTCTACTTTTAAGAACTTTTTCGCTGACGTAAAGTCGTGTTTTAACGGAAAAGAGGCTCTTGAAGCTTACTCAAAATCAGCACCTGATATCGTTTTTGTAGATATTATTATGGCTGAGATGGACGGAATTGAACTTTCACGTAAAATTCGTGAAATAAATCCAAATCAGATCATTATCGTTATCTCTGCAAGTAATGACATTGAGAAGATATCAGAATCAATAGAGGTCGGTGTAAACAGTTTTATACAAAAACCTATAGACACAAAGAAGATTATTGAGCTGCTCTCAAGCGTTGTCGCTATGATAAACAAAAAGAAGAAGATAGAGACTAAAACATTCTCTATTTCGCTTCCACTAGATCTTTACGAGATCGTAAACGAAAATGCAAAAGCTGAGAGTATCTCTAAAAATGCCGTTATTATAAGAGCTTTACGTAATTTTTACGAGTAAATATATTTTGTTTGCTGAGTTGAGTCAATTTTATATTTTATTAAGAAATAAATCTATATAATTTCGGCTCAGTAAACAAGACTGACAAGTGGCCCCGTCGTCTAGCGGTCAGGATCCCAGGTTTTCATCCTGGTTACAGGAGTTCGATTCTCCTCGGGGTCACCACTTCATCAACAAAAAAACAATCACAAATAGATCATAAATACTTGCATAAATGTAACAGAACCGTGAAGGCTGGTTCTTCACCAACCTTTTTATCGGTTTAGTGTTTTAACTTCTGTGCAACAAGTTCATTTACCACTTTTGGGTTTGCTTTGCCGCCTGTAGCTTTTAGAACCTGCCCTACAAAAAAGCCAAGCAGATTGGTGTTCCCTGCCCTAAACTTTTCTACATTGTCCGGATTTTTTGCAATTATCTCATCGATGGTAGGCTCGATAACGCTCGCATCGCTTATCTGCACAAGTCCTTTTGCCTCAACTATTCGCTTTGGGTCTTCTCCGCTTTTAGCCATCTCTTCAAAAACCTCTTTAGCGATTTTATTTGAGATAGTGTCATCATCTAGCATTTGCACAAGTTTAGCTACATCAGATGCATTAAATAGAAGCTCATGCACTTCTTTTTCCTTTAACTCTCTTGCCACCTCGTTTGCCACGATATTAGCAATAGTTACTGCAGAATTGTTAAGCGAGAGTATTTCCTCATAAAAAGATGAGAGCTTTTCATCTCTGGCTAAAATGTCCGCAACCATGCTGTTTAGTCCAAGTTCGTCGGTGTATTTGTTAAACAGTAGTTGTTCGGCTTCGCTCATAGGCTCTGTTTCGCCATCTATCTGAACTTTTTTAACTTGGTGTTTGGATTCGCTTTTAGGTATTTTTTTATTTTTAGTATAAGAGTCTTTAAGACCTACTATTTTGTTAAATACGGGGTTTGCGTCCGTATAGTCAATAGGATCGGCATAAAAGTACCCGTGTCTTTCAAATTGGAATCTAACATCCGGCTTTTCCGTCACAACGGCAGGTTCAACAAGAGCATTTTTTATTATTTTTAAAGAATCAGGGTTTAGGTCTTCTATGCCATCTGGGTTTTCACAAGAGTAGAGTCTGTCATAGAGCCTTACTTCAACTGTTTTTGAACTCTTTGCATCTACCCATTGGATGGCACTTTTGACTTTTATGCCGCTTGTGTCCTGTCCGCTTTTTGACTCTGGAAGATACTCTGCTATTATCTCGGTTATATTGCCGTTCTCATCTTTTTTAACCTCTTTACACTTGATGATATAAGCATGCTTAAGACGCACAGGCTGCTCGGGTGTGAGACGGAAGTAGCCTTTTGGAGGGTTTTGTGAAAAATCATCACGCTCAATATATATCTCTTTTGAAAAAGGAACTTTTCTTGAGCCCTCTTTTGATATATCTTCAGGATAATACGACGCATCAAGTTCTTCGCTGCCCTCGTAGTTCTCTATGGTTACTTTTAGGGGGTCAAGCACACACATAACGCGCGGTACTTTTGTATTTAGATCATCTCTGATGCAGAACTCGAGCTGTGAGACATCAACTGTGGAGTTTGCTTTTGCAATACCGATCTGATCGCAGAAGTTTAAAATGGATTCAGGCGTATAACCTCTTCTTCTGAACCCTGCAATAGTAGGCATACGAGGGTCATCCCATCCGTTTACCCTTTTTTCGTTGACCAGCTCCAGAAGTTTTCTTTTGCTCATGACGGTATAGTTGATCCCAAGTCTTGCAAACTCATGCTGATAAGGGCGTGGCGGCTCTAAGCCTAAAGTGTCTAACACCCAGTCGTAGATATCACGGTTGTTTTCAAACTCTAGCGTACAGATAGAGTGGGTGACACCTTCAATATAATCAGACAGGCAGTGCCCAAAATCATACATAGGGTAAATCGCCCACTTGTCCCCTGCTCTATAGTGGTGTGCATGGCGTATTCGGTACAAGAGAGGATCACGCATCTTCATATTTGAAGCAGACATATCGATCTTGGCACGAAGAACATGCTCGCCGTCTTTAAATTCGCCGTTTTTCATTCTCTCTAAAAGGTCAAGGTTCTCTTCTATGCTTCTTTGGGCAAATTTGCTTCTTTTTCCCGGTTCTGTGACACTGCCGCGGTATTCGCGCATAGTCTCTTCATCCAAGCTGTCAACGTAAGCTTTGCCCATCTTGACAAGTTCAATTGCCCACTCATAAAGTTTGTCGAAATAATCAGATGTATAACGTACATCGCCATCCCACTTAAACCCAAGCCACTCTACGGCATCTTTAAGTGCTTCAACGTACGCAGTGTCTTCAGTGGTCGGATTGGTATCGTCCATTCTAAGGTTACAGCGACCGTTATAATCACGGGCAATACCGAAATTTATAGCGATAGATTTAGCATGTCCAATATGAGGAAAACCGTTTGGCTCCGGCGGAAATCTTGTAACAATTTTTTTATATTTGCCTGATTTTAGGTCCTTTTCAACTATTGTACGTAAAAAATCTTTGTGTTCACTCATTATCTGCCAAACCTTTTCATCTTAAAACTTTTATTAAGTGTATTCTATCAAATCAGAGCTTTAGCTAAAACTTGATAGAATTCAAAAATTACATTATGCAGGAATATAAATGCTAAGATTTGCGTTCAGCCCTACAGGCGATATGCACATTGGTGATTTAAGAGTTGCCATATTTAACTATATTGTCTCAAAGCAGAGAGGCGAAGGTCTGATCATTCGCGTGGAAGATACGGACAAAGAGAGAAACATAGAGCAAAAAGAGCAAGAGACACTTGGTATTTTGGAGCTCTTTGGTATCAGCTACTCCAATGTTGTATACCAGAGCCAAAATTTCCGTTTTCATGCAGCTATGGCTCTACAGCTTTTGCATGAAGCTAAGGCGTTTAACTGTTTTTGCTCTCCAGAGTGGCTTGAAAAGAAGCATGAAGAGGCAAAAAACAACAACAAAGCATACAAATATGACGATGCATGCAGAAATTTGCCCGCAGAACTCGTAATCGACAATGAAAATCCATTTACTGTCAGAATAAAAAAATCAGATGAACCGATAGTAATAAAAGACCATATAAAGGGTGAGATGACTTTCAAGCCTGAAGATATAGAGAGTTTTATCATAATGAGAGAGGATAAGACGCCTACTTATAACTTTGCCTGCGGGATTGATGATATGTTAAGTGACATATCTTTAATCATCCGTGATGAAAAGTATATGGATGATGCTCCAAAAGAGGAGAGTATCCGTAGGTCGCTTGGTTATGAAAAGAAGATCGAATATGCACATCTGCCTTCCATAGCAGGCGAAAATGCTGATCTAAGCGTTAAATGTCTTCTTGAAGAGGGTTATCTTCCATCAGCTATTGCGAACTATCTTATTTTGATCGGAAACAGACCTACAAAAAAGATATTTAATATAGAGGATGCCGTAGAGTGGTTTGATCTTAAAAACATATCAAAAGAGCCTGAGTGTTTTGAGGTTGATGTGTTAAGAGATATCAACAAAGAACACCTAAGAAGTTTGGATACAAAAGAGCTCTCCAGATATGTTGGTTTTGCAGATGCAGAGATCGGCGAACTGGCACGTCTCTATCTTGGGGAAGCCTCAACTACAAAAGAGTTAAAATCCAAAATAGGTGCTATTTTTGCAAAAAAAGAGCTACCAAAAGAGTTTGCAGAAGATGCAAAAAGAGTATCTGAGAGTATTAAAGGCGCTCCCTACTTTGAAGAGTATGAGAATTTTAAAAATCATATAATGAAAGAGACGGGGCTTAATGGTGAAAGTTTTGTTAAACTTCTGAGGCTTCTTTTAACAGGCGCTGAAGATGGTCCCGATATTGCTTTGGTCTATAAGTATATTAAAAATTACATAGGTGAGATCGTAAAATGAGTATTTTGATAGATATAGTTCAGGGTTTAGGGGCAATAGCCCTTACCCTTATAAATATATATATGTGGGTAGTTATCATAACGGCTCTTTTGAGCTTTGTTAACCCTGACCCGTTCAATCCGATCGTTCAGTTTCTATATAGAGTTACAAATCCTGCTTATTCATTGGTAAGAAGATACATAAGAACCAACTTCAATGGTCTTGATCTGGCGCCGTTGGTAATAATAATAGGACTGCAGGTAATAAGCGTTCTGCTAAGCTCTGTTTTACGTGCTCTTTAAAGAGCACCCTCTTCTACTGTTTTTCTTACTCTTTGTCATACTTTATAGCTTCTGAGGATGAGTTGGAGTCCTCGATATCTTCAAGCAGAAGCTCTATGGATTCGGATGGATTAAAAGCTACTAGGTAGTATTGATTCCACTCGTTTTTTGTATCAACAAGATGAGAGAATCTGTTCTCTGCTGCAAGTCTCTCGACCTTGATCGGAAGCTCAGAGTTTAGTTTTAACTTCATGTCCGACTCTGATGGCTCTTTTGGATCATAAAGCTTCTTTGGCTCTTTTGTAAAAATAAAGACGTAGAAGTACTCATGCCCATTAAACGACTTAGGATATACCTCGTTTAGATATATGACCGAGACCGTGCCTTTTACTTCCGCATTTTTTGATACTATTTTTGAGCTTTGCAGGCTTGAAGCGCTCAATTTTTGAGCCTTGTCCATATCAAATCCAAAAAAAGCGTCCTTGCTCGAACAGCCGCTAAAAATCGTTAAAAAAGTTAAAATACTCAAAAAAGTTTTCATTCAAATTCCTCTAAATAATCGCAGAATTATATCTTATTAAACAAGCTTTTAACGACTATTTTGTATAATCACCTAAATTTTCACAAAGTAACAAAATTGAAAAAAAGATTAGCGGTTGCATTTACCGGTCCCTCAAACAGCGGAAAAACGACACTTATTTTAAAAGTCGCCAGAAAGCTTATTCACGACTTTAAAAAAGAGGTTGCTATTATCAAGCACGACCCTAAGGACAAAGCTCGTTTTGATGTTGAAGGAAAAGACAGCTACAAGTTCTCAGATACCGGTGCAGAGGTGATCGTGACATCTCCAAACCGCACGACCTATTTTTCGCACAGACGCAAAGAGCTTGATGAGATGGTAAGGCTCTTCAACGACTTTGACATCTTGCTGGTAGAGGGGCTCAAAAACCTCCCTCTTCCGAGAATAAGCGTATTTAGAGATGAGCTGGACAGTGACTACTTCCCTTATATGGACGCTTTGGCTACTGACGGAAGTATAAACTTTAGTGATTATGAACTACCAAAAAATGTGGAGATTCTAGATATAAACAACTGCGAAGATGTAATATCTTGGATATTTAAAAATGCGAAGGAAGTGTAATATATATGACTGATATATTTAGCGCCATACAAAGAACGGCAATTAGAATTAAAGATGCGATAGATACGAAAGATATCGGTTATTCACAGCAGGAGAACAGCTCCGGCGAGACTCAGCTTCAGCTTGATATAAAGTGCGATATGATCATTGAGGAGGAGTTCTCAAATGTAGCTTCTATTCATACGATAGCAAGCGAGGAAAAAGAGAAAGAGCTTACGCTTCATGAAGACGGTAGATACTTTATTGCTTACGATCCACTTGACGGCTCCTCTTTGATAGATGTAAACCTGAGCGTGGGCTCGATCTTCGGCATATATGAGAACGGTTTTGGCGCGCAAAATATGGTAGCATCATGCTATGTAGTTTTTGGACCGCGCGTAGAGATGGTCTTTGCACATAACAAGACAAAGCTTCACCTGCTTCAAGGCAAAGAGTTTGAATTTGTAAAAGAGATACGCCTTAATGAAAAAGGGAAGCTAAACGCACCGGGCGGTACGCAGCAGAACTGGAAGCCGTATCATAAAGAGCTGGTAGAGAGCTTCTTTGCAGAGGGTTATCGTCTAAGATACTCCGGCGGAATGGTGCCTGACCTGCATCAGATCCTTTTAAAAGGGGGCGGACTTTTTAGTTATCCGGGAACTTCTGACAAACCGGATGGCAAACTTCGCAAGCTTTTTGAAGTATTTCCTTTTGCGTTTATATATAAAACTGCAGGCGGAGAGGCGATTGACGGCAAAAACGATCTTATGGAGCTGGGCTTCGCGCATATTCATGACACCTCTCCATGTTTTTTCGGTTCAAAATATGAGATAAAAAGAGTAAAAGAAGTTTATGCAGACAAGTAACAGCGCGGTTGAAATGGACAGATTTGAGCTTCATCTAGACGAGATGATGCTAAAACTGCAGAAGTGCCAAGAAGAGAGAGCTCTTACAAGCTGCAGTAGCTGCGAGTTCTATCTGAGTTGCGAACTTAGAAGCGACTATGTCAAAGCGGTTTACAACAGTATGTCCAAGGGCGATACCGGCGGATTTGAGTTTTAAATAAGTAAAAAAGGATAAAAATTGAGCAAATATATAACGACACCAATCTATTACGTTAACGGCGAAGCGCATATCGGGCATGCTTACACTACTTTTATAGCGGACTCTATGGCTAGATACGAGAAGCTAAAGGGCGAAGACACCTACTTTTTGACAGGTACGGACGAGCATGGCCAAAAGATAGAGGAGTCTGCTCAAAAAAACAACAAGCCGACCCAGCAGTTCGCCGATGAGATAAGTGCCGGCTTTAAAAATCTGTGGGATGATTTTGAGATAAGCTACGACAAATTTATCCGCACAACGGACGAAGAACATAAGATAGGTGTTCAAAAAGCTTTTGAAGTTATGTATAACAAGGGTGATATTTACAAAGATTTTTATGAGGGACACTACTGTGTAAGTTGTGAGACCTTTTTTACAGAGACTCAGCTTGTTGACGGAGAGTTTTGTCCTGACTGTGGAAGAAGCACTAATATCATCAAAGAGGAGAGCTACTTTTTCAGGCTCTCAAAATATGAGGATGCGCTTCTAAAGCACTATGCGGACAATCCTGATTTCATTATGCCGCGTTCACGTGCAAACGAGGTTATTAACTTCGTAAAGGGCGGCCTTCGTGACCTCTCCGTGACCAGAACATCTTTTACATGGGGTGTAAAGATGCCCGAGTCGATCAAAGACGATAAGCATGTTATGTATGTCTGGCTTGATGCGCTTTTAAACTATATAACCGCTCTGGGATATGGCAAAGATGAGGCAAATATGCGTTACTGGCCGGCTTCTGTTCAGTTTGTAGGCAAAGACATTCTCCGCTTTCACGCTATCTACTGGCCAGCATTTTTAATGAGCCTGGACCTCCCTCTTCCGCAGCATATCGGTGCGCATGGATGGTGGACAAGAGACGGCGAGAAGATGAGCAAATCAAAAGGAAACGTAGTCTCTCCCAGAGAAGTCGCAGATGCTTACGGAGTTGAGAACTTAAGATACTTTATGCTTAGAGAGGTCCCTTTTGGACAGGACGGAGACTTCTCCCAAAGAGCGTTTATCGACAGGATCAACTCTGAACTAAGCAACGATCTGGGTAACCTTCTAAACCGTATTATAGGGATGAGCGGCAAATACTCGGATTTCGAGATAGACAGCGCGGATGTCTTAAAGTACCACACAAAAGAGTGTGATGCGATGAACACGGTCTTGGACTCTCTTGATGCTTATATGGAGAATCTGCAGACTCACAGATATCTTGAGGAGCTGTGGAAGCTATTCTCGATCGGAAATAAGGCTATAGAGGAGCACGCTCCGTGGGTTAAGATGAAAGAGGATAAAAAAGATCAAGCGCTCGCTACGGTAGCCCTTGTAGCGAATATTTTGGCAAAAGCCTCTATTATGCTCTCCCCTGTTATGCCAAAAACAACAAACACTATTGCAGATGCTTTGAGTTTTACTATCGACCATGAGAGCTACAAAGAGCTTATCAAATATAAAAAACTGCTAAAATTATTTAATATTAAACCTGTTCCTCCCCTATTCCCGCGTGTTGAAGAGCCTTTAATGGCGGAAGCTCCTCTGGCTCATCCAAATGTCAGCGAAGAGAGCGTAAAAGTCGAAGATGAGAGCAAAAAAGAGGAAGACAACCTTATCGAGATAGGACAATTTTTTGAGACTTCGCTAAAGGTCGGGGTTGTCGTAGAGGCCGAGGAGGTTCCAAAAAGCAAAAAACTTCTAAAGCTTCAAGTCGATCTTGGCGAGGAGAAGCCAAGACAGGTTGTTGCTGGCATTAGAGAGTTTTACACTCCTGAATCTCTGCTAAATACGCAGGTTTGCGTCGTAGCAAACCTAAAACCTGCAAAGCTTATGGGTATGATCTCTGAGGGAATGCTTCTTGCTGCCAAAGATGAAGATGGTCTATGTTTAGTCAGACCTGAAAAACCTAAAAAAGCAGGCACGCCTATTGGATGAGACTTGAAAATTTCCTAGCACTTACACAAGCCGCTCTTCTTAACGAACCATGCATATACAGCTTTGAAAATATCGTTTTTGAAGCTTCAAAAGTAAAGAGGGGCGACCTCTTTTTTGCTTTTGACCATGATGATATCCCTTTGGCTGTTCAAAACGGTGCTTACGGGATCGTATTTGAAAACAAAACCGATATAATCGATCCTGAAATTGCATGGATAAGAGTTGATTCTCTAGATACGGCTCTGAAAAAACTGCTTCGATTTAAGATGATCGAAAAAGAGGTGATAGCTTATGAGTGCAATGAGATAGTACTGAAGCTCTCTATGCAGGTGATCACAGAGACAAATTTTCTGCCTATCAAGGGTGATCTGAGATCACTTTTTAAGAGCCTGTGGGATATAGAGAGTAGAAGCATCGTGCTTTTCTGCCCTGCTTTAACGGACTCTGCGATATTTGCTACAGTAAAAACAATGCCAAAGAGACCTTTTGCTCCCATCGAGATAATGGAGCAGACACTTTTTGAGACATCATTCATATATGATGACATATTTTACGAGAGACAGCTGATATCTCCTTTTTTTATCTCCTACTTAGAGGAGCTGCTGCACTTTTTTAAAACGGCAAAGATAAACTATAAGCTCAAAAAATTCACTCCGATAGAGCATTTTGAAGCTGTCTTTACAAACAAAAAGCTTGAGGTTAAAAATTTCGGAACAAGCGATAAAGTGCTTATTTTCGAGCCAAATGTCTCTCTTATAGATTCACAGATACTTTTTTTAAAGCGTCACGCTTCTTGGGCAAATATTATCTTTATAGTTCCGTCTAGTCCAGAAGATGAAAGAAGCGAAAATATTTTTACCTACAAGAGAGAGAAAGATATCATAAACATACTAAAGAGCAACAGTTTTCATTTTGCTCTGGTTGCGGGTGTCGATAAATCCATATTAAACAAGCCGCTTCCCAAGCAGACTCAGCTTATAATGGATTTTTAAACCCCTGCTCTAATTATTGATCGCTTTTAGAGCTTGAAGCTTCATAACTGCAGTGTTGACATCTCCTGCATATTTTACCTCTGTAGTCGGCATCATTACACCATTTTGCTTTTCATAGTTTTTATAAAGTGTTACAAACTCCATACTTTGAGCGCCAAAAGATAGTTTTCCAACTACTTTTTCAATTAAATACTCTCTCTTTGAGACAAAATATTTTGTCTCAAGCCCTCCCTCTTTGAGTGTTAGTATATAATTTGCATCGTCACTGGCCGCTTCTATGTTTTGCGCTCTGTTTTTAAGTATTAATGGATTATAAAGACGCATAAGCTGCAGTTTCATAGCATCAAGCATCGGACCGCTTGCCACTACTTTTTTATCGCCGAACTCTTTTACACCATAACCATTAATTAGAGTCCTTGACTCTTTTTTATCCGGATAGGTAAGTTCAGTACTAAGCGAGCTTGGCAGCGATACTTTTCTGTGGTCTGTCCCATTGCTGTTGCCGGTTTTTGCTTCAATAAGCCAAACCTGCTCATAACTGTTCATTTTTGTAATATTTTTCTCTCCGCCATATACGTTTATCATCTTGTTTAGTATCTCATCTGAAGCAATATCTTTGGCATTTAAAGATGTGAGTAGCAAAACTGTCGCCAGGGCTGATTTTATCGGGTTTATCATCGTTGTTATTTCCTTTTTTTATGCACAAATATGTGATTTTTTCGAATTATACTAAAAAGCGTATTGTGTTTTTGTTCACACTTTGAGCGAGATAAATTTTTGGTACAATATGCAACTTGGATTAAACTACAGATATTAAGGCAAAATCAATTATGAATCGTAGAGATTTTTTAACTGCGGCTACCGTTTCTACGGGCGCAATAGCGCTTAGCGGATGCAATGATAGCAACAGAGAAGCTATAGACTACTCAAAACATCCTGGCAAAAAAGATAGCGGTGAAAAAAGAGTAAATGTAAACAAAAATAAAAAAACGACTATTAAGCTTGCAACAAGCTGGCCGGCAAGCTTTCCTATAATGGGTATTGGCGTAGAGAGACTGGCAAAAAGATTAAACGATATAAGCGGCGGCTCTTTAGATGTCAAAATATATCCTAAAAATGTTCTCATACCTGACCTGGCAGTCTTTGACGCTTGTTCTAGCGGTCAGATAGATGCTTTTCACTCAGGACCTTACTACTGGAAAGGAAAAAATAGCGCTTTTTCACTCTACAGCGGCATCCCTTTTGGCTTTACGGCAGAAGAGATAAACTCATGGATGCTTTTTGGCGGCGGAATGGAGCTCTGGAGAGAGCAGTATGCAAGATACAATCTTCATCCGTTTATGGGCGGAAATACCAACATCCAGATCGGAAG
>NZ_JAVEUF010000042.1:0-2897 GCF_034005705.1 Sulfurimonas sp.
AAAATATCTGGTAAATAACCTCAAATTGAGTAAATCGATTAAGCTCGAAGTCGATATCGACCCCACATCATTGATGTAGAAGAGCATCAAACGACTGTCCGGACAGGGCTGTCTGAACTTAAAAGAGCAAATTAATGATCTTAAAGACAGTTAGTTATTGTCATAGCTTACGATGATTATATAGCCGTCTGAAAAGGTTTTTACATCACCTGTATCGAAATGATAATTATCACCCTGATACGGTTCTGAGGGGAGATTGGTCCCAAAGATCTCATAGTCAGCGAACCGCTGCAGATCATGAGGATGATTATATGGATTTCCCGTTCCGAAACTGATAACCCCTATTCTGGCGTGACGGGTAAAAACCTCCTGAAGGAAGTAATCTCGAGAAGAGGTTTGACTTCCGTGATGTCCTATTTTGAGGACATCGGCCGAGAGTGGGAAGTTATTATTAACCAGATAGTTCTCTACCGGGTGTTCCATATCTCCGGTTAACAGATATACTATCTCTCCGTATTCGATCCTCAATACGATAGAACGGTTATTCTCATTGGTCTGGCTCACACCGGGTGGAAAGTCCAGGTTGAGGATTTGAAAACTGACAGCCGAACTGATATCGAGGAAATCACCCACTTCATAATTCAGGGGTGTATCCGGTGAAAGATAGTAGTCGTAAGGAATATTGTAGTCGATAATATCCTGCAGACCACCCCAGTGATCCATATGTCTATGCGTCTCGACCAGAAAGCGGAATCTTCCAATGTTCTCGTTCAGGACATAATCGAGCATGTAGGGATATCCGGCACCATGCCAGGGAGCATTCGGATTGGAGAATGGAGGAACATTCGTTCCATACCCTCCATCAACCGCTATTACTTCGCCTTCCGGAGTCTGAATCAGCGTTCCATCACCCTGCTTGACGTCGACAAAATCGACTCTGAGCATCGGGTACTCGCTACTTGTGGAAGTAAAAACCAGGAGAGTATCAAAAAGAGTTGTATTATCATGTAATTCCAGATGCAATTGATAGTTAATATTACTCCCCTCTACCGGCAGGGGAAAATCGACATAACTACGTTTGTAGCGGGCAGAATAACCCTTATAAGACCTTCCTTGCAAGTTATCTCTCTGATAGGAGAGTGATAGCTTGACTTCAGAACCGGTTGTCATGAACAACCTGTTGTCATGGATCAGAAGATCATTTATCAGGGTGGAATACTCTTTAGTAATGATGCTTATCTGACGAGTCGATGATTCGTTGCTGATAGTCAGACCAGCTCGATTTCTTGCAGTAACGGAGATAGTGTAAACACCGCTGCTCTGATAAGCATAAGGCATTGTCAATGTAGAACCACTCGGTGCAAATGCGGTATACTCGGAATACACGCCATTCCCCCAGTTGAACCGGACCTGAACATCGAGATCCTGAGGATCATTGACAACTATTGATGCAACAAAAAAACTATTGATAGAGACCGTGTCAGGAACTGATATAACTCCTACAATCTCGGGAGGTTCATTGTTGCCGTTGTCTCCTCCTGTAGTCCTGTTCTCTCCACAACTGGCCAGTAAAACCAACAGAACTATAACTGCTATAAGACTGAATCGTTTTATTATCATTAGCTATCCATTCTTAATATTTTATAATAACGACATTCCCATCGCTATAGGTCTTTATCGTCCCTATATCGAAATGGAAGTTACTCCCTGCATAACTCGATGCCGGTCGATTTGTTCCAAAAGTTTCATAACTGTTGAATCGGGAAGGGCTGTGTGGATGCCCGTATGGATTATCGGTCCCGAAACTGAGTGTAACTACCCTGGCAAACTGGTTCAATACTGCCGCAAGAAATACAGAACTAGAGGAGGTTCGGCTGCCGTGATGCCCGGCCTTCAGAACGTTGCTAGAGAGGTTATAACCACTGTTAACTAAAAATAGCTCAACCTCTCGTTCTGCATCCCCGGTCAGGAGATATTCTGTCGAACCGTAAATTATTTTCAAAACTATCGAGGTATTATTGACACCTGTTCCGATAGCCTCAGGTGGGTATCCTATATTGAGTATCTGCAGGCTGACCTCGGAATCGAGGTCAAGAAAATCACCCCTTTGATAACCCATAGTGTATTGGGGAGAGAGATAGTAGTCATATTCAATCCCGGCATCAATAATATCCTGTAGTCCACCCCAGTGGTCTGAATGGCGATGAGTTTCAACCAGAAAGGAAAAATGTTGCACATCTTCGTTCTGGACATAATTCAACATCAATGGCTGACCAGCTCCATTCCATTCCTGTTCTGGTGCCCAGCCCGGCGAATATGTTCCATAACCGCCATCTACAGCGATCGCATGTCCTTCCGGTGTTCTGATCAGATGACCGTCACCCTGGGCAACATCGACAAAGTCCACCCGGAGAAAATCAGTGTCGTTTTCACTACTGTAAAAATAGAGAAGAGTGTCCTTATGAGAAACGTTGCTGATAACCATGATCTCTATCTCATAATAGAGATTACTTCCATTAACAGGGAGAGTAAAAACTTTACTTTCTGATCTACTGTCTGTTGAGAACCCTTTGTACCGTTCTTCACTATCTTCGACATTGTAGTAGGTGAATTGCATATCGACAGGTTTAGCAGCAACCAATTCGAGAGTGTTACCATTGATTTGCATCTCTTCAATCAAATAAGGATCGTAATTGTCTTCAGGTGATAATACACTGCTGTCACTACCACATGAGATCAAGAAAAGCAGAATCAAACATCCGGTTACAAGCCAGAGGACTCTCTTTCCCTTTCTTGCCTTTTTTATCGTTGCAATTACATATCTATCTGGTTTTTTCATCCAAACCTGCTCTTTTTTATATATCTTAGCTCAAACTTCTGTCCAGACAAACTTTTTC
>NZ_JAVEUF010000028.1:0-11728 GCF_034005705.1 Sulfurimonas sp.
CGACAAGTGCTACAAATAGACCAAGCTCGCTGTTTTGAAGAGACTCTTTGGAGATAGAGAAGTTCTTAAATGCCTCTTGAGAGTAGACTGTATACCTTGAGTAGCTCTTAAATATCCAGTAAAAAAATGCGGCTAATAGAGCCAGTACAATTATATTTCCCATTATTATCCTTTTAATTTATTGGCAGTTAGTTGCTGCTTATCTTGTGGTATACTCTTTTTGCAGTGATTTTTCCTACCCAGAATATTTCTCCCAAAAGAGCCTCTTTTAAAAGCCCGTCATTATCAAATGCAACAAGCACGTCGACTATTTCATCATCTTTGTCAAACGGCTCTACGTTTAGGTTGTATATATCTTGGATGCCCTCGGAAAAGTTTAGTATTGCTTCTTCTCTCTCCAGCCCTTTTAGACAGGAGACGGTAATATTGTTCTTTTCATCATGAGCTCCCACTGCTATGAGTTTGTAAAATTTTTGTTCAGAGTTGCAGGTGGTTTTTGTATTAAGATAAGAGCTGAGCACATCTGCATCTTTGTAAACATCCAAAATAGTCTCTTCTACGGAGTTTTCATTTATCTCTTCTGATCTTACCTTAAATGTTTTGGGGTCAAATCTTGTTTTGGTCACTAGTTTGCTTTTCTCTTCTATCAGCTTGATCTCTTTTTTTTCATGATCAAAGTAGTAGGTCTGGACTCTTGACCTTTTTGTTGTTACTTTTGAAGCGGTGAAAATATCCGGAACATATCTTCCATCAACAACTCTGCCCCTGCTTATAAAGGTCTCGACCCTATCTTTTAAAAGTGCGGCCGCAACTCCAATGGTGTTTGCTACAAGTTTTATCTCGTATGTCTCCCCCGACTCTCTTAGCGTTACATCTGCGTAGCCCACATTTCCCAAAAGGCTTACATGCACGTCGTATCGCGTTGAAATATCTTTTGAAAAAGCAGAGCTTATAAGTAAAAAAAGTATTAAAACGTATCTCATAAAAAACTCCTTTATATGTTCTTGTATTATATCAAAATTTATATTTTATTATAATATGAAATTATACTATAGAATATATTTAAATATTTCCAAAATAAAAATCCACATTAAACATAAAGAGGTAATTCGGCTCATACTCATACTGCCTGTGAAAACTTATACCGGGACCAAGTTCCAGAGAGATCCACTGTTTGAAAATATTTTGTCGCCACGAGAGAGAGGTGGAGTAGTTGCTTATGCCGTTATACTCTTCGGGAGCTACTTCGCACTTATATTTTGAGTTGCCCCAAAATTGCTGTGATATGCTAAAACCTTTTTTGCTTGATAGTGTCAGATAGTAGGAAAAAATAACCGCATAGTCAAATCCGTCTACATGCGATTGTGTTTTACGATGCAGGGTCGTTCTAAAGAGAGATCGCTCATCAAGCGCTCTATTAAAGTAGAGATTTGTCTCTTCGCTCCACTCTGATTTAAGAGAGTATTTAAACTGCTGTGTCGGTTGAATGACCCAAGTATCGACCTTAAAATCTTTGGAGTATCTAGCTTTTGCATATGGTGTCAAACTGCTAATACCTATGGAATATTTTGATTTTATATCTTTATATATGGGAGCAAAAAAGTTTATCCCAACTGCGGTATTCGTCTCTTTTACTTCCGTTGAGCTCTCAGGATCAAAGTAGCTTTTTTCGACATCTTCAATAAAGAGCTGAAAACTCTTTTTTGTTCTGTTAAGAGGGATCTGCGCTCTTATTTTATAGTTGTAGTCTTCATCATCTTTTGACTGAAATTCGGCGCCAAGACGAATACGCAAAAAACTCCTCTCGGTCTCTTCGATAAACTTCTCGTCTTTGAAAAATTTGTCTATGTTGGTTATTGCTTCATCTTCGCCTGTTTCATTGTCGTCTGAGTCTTGGACCCAGCGGCTGATGCTGCTGTCGATATCGTCAAAGACTTCAACAACATAATTTGAAAACTGTTTATGCTTTTCATCTATGTACTCTTCAGTGCTGCGCTCTGTTGCAGTCTCTTGAGCTATTGCAAAAATGGCCAGAAAAGGGGAAATTAAAAGAGCCATAACTCGTAGTGACATACAACTTCCTTTGCATATATAAGATATTATAACCTATTTGAAATAAAAAAGATTGGTATACTTTCGTCCATGAAATATATAAAAGAATTAGATAACGGTGTAAAATATATGCTATTTGCATCATTTTTGTTTGCAATTATGGGCGCGTTCGCAAAACTAGCCTCAGAACATATGAGCTCGCTTGAAGTAGTGTTTTTTAGAAATATATTCGGCGTTATATTTATAGGTTATGCACTTTATAAGACCCCGATGGTAAGCAAGGGCGGTAAGCCTCTTTTGCTTTTATTTAGAGGCTTGATGGGATTTTTGGCACTTTTGGCTTATTTTTACAATATTGCCCATATACCGCTTGGAGATGCAGTGACATACTCAAAAACCGCACCTATTTTTACGGCGATTTTTGCATGGCTTTTTTTAAGCGAAAAGCTCTCTTTTGGCTCTTGGATCGCTGTGTTCATAGGTTTTTTGGGAATAATCCTTATAGCTCAGCCAAGCGGGATCGGCTTTAGCAAATATGACCTGCTTGGGATCTTTAGCGGAGTTGGAGCCGCACTTGCATATACATCCGTTAGAGAGCTTAGAAACTACTACGATACAAGAATGATAGTCCTCTCTTTCACACTGGTAGGAACCGTAGGCCCAATTCTGCTTTTTGCCCTTTCGCACTATTTTTATATAGCCGAGCTAGATTTTATGATGGGAGAGTTTGTTGTTCCAAGCGGAGTTGTATGGCTCTACGTAATCGGGCTTGGAGTGCTTGGAACACTCTCTCAATACTATATGACAAAAGCTTACGGCGAGACAAAAGCGGGAATTGTAGGAGCGGTGAGCTATACGAATATAGTCTTTGCGATCTTGGTCGGGGTTATGCTCGGTGACTCTCTTCCAACCATAGTAACTGCATGCGGGATACTTCTTATTGTTGCGGCCGGAATCATGGTGGCAAGAGGAAAGTGAGATTAGATTTTTATATAACCGCACGAAATGAATGATTCTGCAACGAGAGGGTCAAAGCTTCAGCTTTGGGGCACCCATCGTGAAGCCTAAATGAATGAGTACGGTTATGAAAGAATTATATTAAATCCGTTATGCTATAATCTCCTTCTATTTTTTACAAGGCAAACAGATGAAATTACTCGCCGGACCTTGCGTCATAGAGAGCGAAGAGAATATTTTTAAGATCGCTAAGGCTTTAGAGGTTTATCAAAACGACAAGACAATCGATTTCTATTTTAAATCAAGTTTTGACAAAGCTAACCGCACATCGCTGGACAGTTTCCGCGGTTTGGGGATAGATGAGGGGCTTAGAATTTTAGAGAAGGTAAAAAACGATTTTGGCTACAAAGTGGTTACGGATGTGCATGAGTCGCATCAAGTTCCTGCTGTGGCCGAAGTTGTCGATATGCTTCAGATCCCCGCGTTTTTATGCCGTCAAACAGACCTGCTTGTCGCTTGTGCAGAGACGGACAAAGAGGTGAACATAAAAAAAGGGCAGTTCATAAATCCGCCCGATATGAAATACTCTGTTGCAAAAGTGCTCAAAACACGGGGCTGCGATGAGGTAAGTTACGAAGCTTCCAAAAAACACGGAGTCTACCTCTGTGAGAGAGGAAGCTCGTTCGGTTACGGTAATATCGTAGTAGATATGCGCTCTTTGGTTATTATGAGAGAGTTTGCGCCTACCATTTTTGATGCAACCCACTCTGTTCAGGCACCGGGTGCGCTTGGCGGAAAAACGGGCGGAGACAGAACGATGGTTCCATACTTGGCAAGTGCAGCGGCAGCTGTCGGAGTTGACGGCTTTTTCTTTGAGACGCACTTTGATCCAAGCATTGCTCTTAGTGATGGTCCGAATATGATAAAACTCGATGAGCTTGAAGCTCTAATAAACAAAATTAAAAAGATACAGGAGATATAGATGAAGTTAATTGAAGGTCAGTTAAAAGTAGTAAACGGCAAGAAGATAGCAATAGTAAGTACAAGATGGAATCACTTCATAGTTGACAGACTGGTAGAGGGTGCTAAGGATGCATTTGCGAGACATGGCGGTGATGACGCAGATCTGACACACGTTTTGGTTCCAGGTGCGTTTGAACTTCCAATGATAGTGGATCAGCTTTTGGCTAACGGCAAATATGATGCTATCTGTGCTTTGGGCGCTGTTATCCGCGGAGCGACTCCTCACTTTGATTATGTCTCTGCAGAGGCTACAAAAGGTATCGCTACAATGAGCCTTAAGTATCAAAAACCTGTTTCATTCGGGTTGTTAACGACTGACACAATTGAGCAGGCTATAGAGAGAGCAGGTACAAAGGCCGGAAATAAAGGCTTTGAAGCGATGACAACCGTTATCGAGATGCTAGACCTTTACGAGAATCTATAAAAGACACTAGTGTCGCGGGCTTCCTGCCGAAGGAAACTTAGCGTTAGCGTAGGTAGCGGAATTACTTCCGATACCGTGATAAATAAATGAAGGGCTCCCTTCATTTTTACGAAATAAAATAAGGAAAAATGATGGCCACTAGACATCAAGCCAGAATGGCAGTTGTAAGCTTATTGTATGCATTTGATCTTGGCAACGGTAATATAGCTGAGCATACTGATGAGATCTTAGAAGAGAAGAAGATTAGAAACAAGCAGAGAGATTTCGCGCTCACTCTTTACGAGGGTGTTATGCAAAATTTAAAATCTATAGATCAAGCTATCATAAAACACTTGGTAGATTGGGATTTTGAGAGACTTGGAGCTATCGAGAGGGCAACGCTCAGGCTTGCTACTTATGAGATACTTTACGGCGAACTTGACTCTGCGGTGGTCATCAACGAAGCGGTCGAGATCACAAAAGCATTTGGAACGGAGCAGTCGCCGAAGTTTATAAACGGTGTTTTAGACGCAATTTCTAAAGATAAGTAAAAAATGAAAAGATTGACAAAAGAAGAGGCTCTAGATCTTATAAAAAATGCAGATTTAAAAGAGCTTGGTCGAATGGCAACAGCGCGCAAAAAAGAGCTCCATCCTGACAATATCACCACTTTTGTAGTGGATAGAAATATCAACTACACAAATATCTGCTGGGTTGACTGCAAATTTTGCGCATTTTACAGACATGAAAAAGATGCGGATGCTTATGTTCTTACTTTTGATGAGATAGATGCGAAGATAGATGAACTGCTTGAGATCGGTGGAACGCAGATACTTTTTCAAGGCGGCGTTCATCCAAAGCTCAAAATAGAGTGGTACGAAGATCTTGTAGAGCATATTCATAAAAAATATCCAACTATCACTATTCACGGCTTCTCATCCATCGAGATAGACTTTATAGCAAAGGTCTCACGCATAAGCGTTGAAGAGGTTTTAGAGAGGCTGCATGCCAAAGGTCTGGCTTCTATTCCGGGGGCAGGGGCTGAGATACTGAGCGATAAAGTACGCGACATAATCGCTCCAAAAAAGATCGACTCCGATGTCTGGATAGATATTCACAGAAAAGCTCATAAACTAGGCATTATGTCAACTGCTACGATGATGTACGGAACGGTTGAGAGTGATGAAGACATCATAGAGCATTTTGATATGGTTCGCAGGCTTCAGGATGAGACACATGGTTTTAGAGCGTTCATTATGTGGAGTTTTCAGGGAGAAAATACGGAGCTGCTGCGTCAGATACCTGATATGGAAAAACCCTCTTCAAACCGCTACCTAAGACTTCTTGCCGTTGCAAGACTCTACCTTGACAATGTGCCGAATATCCAAAGTTCATGGGTGACACAGGGGCCGTACATAGGGCAGATGGCTCTAATGTTCGGCGCAAACGATCTTGGCTCAACCATGATGGAAGAGAATGTTGTAAGCTCTGCGGGTGCGGCGTACAAGATGGCAAAGAGCGAGATGGTTCACCTCATAAGAGATGTAGGCGAGATCCCTGCGGTGCGAAATACGGCGTATGAGATCTTAGAGAAATTTGCATAGAATGAAGAAGATAGCTTTAATACTACTGATTTTAGGAAATATAATGATGGCAGCGACAATAGATGAGATAAAAGTAAAGAGTTCGAAAATCCCTCTGATTTTTGAAGAGGATAAAAGACTTCCTCTGGTTACTATGCAGTTTATTTTTAAAAACAGCGGAAGCGTTGCTGATGGTTCAAAAGCCGGATTGGCAAAGTTTAGCTCAAGAGTGATGAACGAGGGGACGAAAAAGCTTGGCTCAAGCAAATTTGCCGAAGCACTTGAGAGCAGAGCGATCCATATTTCTGCTTCAACCGGACGAGAGACCTTTGTTCTGGAACTTAGCTGCTTAAAAGAGGAACTTGACGAAGGTCTTAAATATTTCGGGATGCTGCTAAGTGATCCGAATCTTAGCGAAGAGACGATCAAGAAGGTAAAAACTACTACTCTTGGCTCTCTTGCAAGAAAAGAGAATGACTTTGACTATATTGCGTCAAACGAGCTAAAAGCGCTTCTATTTGAGGGAAGCGTGCTTGCAAACCCGTCTGCAGGAACGATTGAGAGCGTCAAGAGTATAGAGTTAAAAGATGTAAAAGAGTTTCTCTCAAAAAATCTAGTAGCTTCAAAGCTCATAGTCGCTATCGGTGGCGATGTTGACCTTGAGACGAGCAGAGAGAAGATATCCAAGATAATAGAGCTGCTCCCAAAAGGCAGATCAAACGAGCTTATAAAGTATGAAGCCTCCAAAGATGCAAAAGAGAAAGTGCTTTTAAAAGAGACGCAGCAGGCATATATCTATTTTGGCTCACCATATAACATAAGCGTAGAGTCAGAGGATTACTACAAAGCGAGAGTTGCCGTTTTTATACTCGGGGCAGGCGGTTTCGGTTCAAGACTTATGGAAGAGATAAGAGTAAAAAAAGGGCTTGCATATTCGGCGTATGCAAGGCTTGATGTCACAAAGTCAAGCTCGTTCATGAGCGGCTATCTGCAGACAAAACTTGAATCTCTTGAAGATGCCAAAGAGACGGTAAAGTATGTAGTAGAGGATTTCGTAAAGAGTGGCGTTACAAAAGAGGAGCTTGAGCAGACGAAAAAGTTTCTGCTTGGAAGCGAGCCGCTGAGAGTCGAGACCATGAGCCAGAGACTTCATAGAACCTTTATGGAGTTTTACAATGGCCATGAGATCGGGCACTCTTTTAGAGAGCTTGAAAAGATAGAGAAACTGAAGTTAAAAGATCTAAATGAGTTCATTAAAGAGCACAAAGAGATACTAGATATGAGCTTTTCAATAGTAACCAAATAGTAATACCAAGTCTTTATATTGCATTTTGCAATATTTTGCAGCAGCTCTAAATAAAATCGCTATTATAACAGTAGCGAGGATTGAAGATGAAGATTACAAAAGAGCAGGAAGAGAAGTTTAAAAAACTTGGATTGAGTAGTTATATAGAGCTTGCTCTTATGGTACCTAGCTCTTACGAAGATCTAAGGGTTGGCGATAAACTTCAAATCCACTCTATGCAGCTTATAGATGCGACAGTAGAGTCGGTCTATAGAGCTCCAAACTCACTTCAGATAACCTTCTTTGCACACAATTTCGGACACACCATTACAGGCGTGATATTCCGTCCAAAACCATATATGATTCACCAGTTTAAAGCAGGCGAGAGAGATTACTACTATGGAATGATTGAGTGTAAAAACGGCTTTTGCACTCTTGGCATGCCAAAAAAAGTAATCAACATAGGCGAGATAACTCCAAAGTACAGATCACCACTCAGAAGCGATGTTATGCTTCGGCTTATGAAAAGCGCTCTTACAAAAGAGAATCTTGTATCGGAGGGGCTAAAAGAGGAGATAGCAGAGGAGCTTTTAAGACTTCATTTTCCTACGCAAACAACACCAAATTTAAGAGATTTGGATGCTAAAACACTTTATGCTCTTAAATATAGCGAACTATTCAGCTATATGAAGCAGCTCTCAAACAAAAGAAGATACTTCAAGGCACTGACTTCTTCTCCTAGGGATTACACGGAGTGGGCGTCAATTCTTCCATTTCGTCTAACGAATGAACAGATACAAGTCATAGAGGATATAAAAAGAGATGTTAGCCAAGAGGTCTCTGCCAGACGGATGATAGTAGGAGATGTAGGCAGCGGAAAAACAATGGTGATCTTGGCATCTGCGTTTATGAACTATCCAAATCGCTCAATTCTGATGGCACCAACGACCATACTTGCAAACCAGCTCTATGAGGAGGCGAAAAAGTTTCTTCCCATAATGCAAATAGCGCTTGTTACAAACAGAACAAAAGCCATAGATCTGGATGAGTATGACTTCATTATCGGAACACACGCTCTGCTTTACAGGGAGCTCCCATGTGCCTCTCTTGTAATGGTAGACGAGCAGCACCGTTTTGGAACAGCTCAGAGAAATCTGCTTGAGAAGTTGGTGAGCTCAGGAGAGAGAAAACCACATTTCTTGCAATTTTCTGCTACGCCAATACCTAGAACACAGGCAATGATAGAGACGGCACACATAGATGTCTCGCTTATAACATCTACACCGTTTGTAAAAGATATAACAAGCAGAGTGATACATAAAGAGGATTTTAAAGAGCTTTTGGAGCATATAAAAGATGAGATACAAAGAGGCAATCAAGTCCTGCTTGTCTACCCGCTGGTAGAGCAGAGCGAAGTTTTGGAGTATCAGAGCATCGATGAGGCAAGAGGGTTTTGGGAGAAGAGATTTTCCAATGTCTATGTCACTCACGGCAAAGACAAGGAGAAAGAGGAGATCTTGCTTGAGTTTAGCAAAAATGGAGATGTTCTCATAGCCACTACGGTCGTGGAGGTCGGTATCTCTCTGCCTCGTCTTAGCACGGTCGTTATAGTAGGAGCCGAGAGACTGGGACTCTCAACTCTGCATCAGCTCCGTGGGCGTGTAAGCCGCACAGGTCTTAAAGGACACTGTTTTTTATATACGAATCAAAACTCATCTGAGCGTCTGGATAGATTTGTGCAGACGACAAGCGGTTTTGACATCGCAAACTTGGACCTGAAGTTTAGAAAAGGCGGTGATCTGCTAAAAGGACATAACCAGAGCGGAAGTCAGTTTAAGTGGGTCGATCTTGCAGAGGATGAAGATATAGTAAAAAGTGTAAAAGGGGATTTGGGCAAAAGGAAGTAAACTCCTTTTGCAGGACTCCAGATTAGTATAGTCCGAACTTTCCGTCGTTTCTCTTGTAAAGAACTCTTGTTTTTCCGTCGTTGTCTATGAATATCTCAAAGAGCTTTTTGTTCTCTTTTATATCATTTAAGACATCTTCAACTTCACGAGGCTTATATAGTGAAAGCTCAACAGGAACGATCTCATCTTCCATAGCTTCGCTTGCTTCATGAAGGTCTATGCCATTACTCGCTTCGCTTTTTGCTTCGTTAATGCCGTCTTTATGGTGATGGTTATCTTTGTCATGCATACGGCGGAGTGCTTTTTGCGCTCTTGCTGTTGCCAAGTCGATAGCAGCGTAAAGATCTTCATCACTTTGTTTGATAACCACTGAGTTTTTATGCGCCAAGTTTATAACAAACTCTATGACAGATAGAGGCTTCCCCTTTTTTGTTTGACTTGTTGCGATTAGATTTACGGATATGATGTCCATATTGTATTTGCTAAGTGTTTCTATCGATGCATTCATGTGTGCTTTTATAGGCTCTGTAAGCTCCACATGTCTTCCTGTTAATGATATATTCATAGTAAATCCTTTTGATTGTAATTGTAAATTATTATATCATTAAATAGTTTAGAATAGTTACAATCTAGAGCTTTTGAATGGTTCTTCTAAAGTAGCGGATAGGTTCGGTGGTGATATCTGCTTTTGTTGAAACGACAACATCCATTAAGACAGAACCGTTTTGTTCAGCAGTTGTTATATACATCGGAGCACCACCAGGACTATATGGAGTACATCCTACAACGGCTCCGGTGAAAACATATTGTACACTGACATTTACATCAAAAAGGTTAGTGATGTTAGCATCAAAAGGAATCGATGGTGTTGTACTTGTTCCATATATGTTTAAGCAGTTTGTGACAGGGTCTCTCTTTGCAATCTCTAACAGAGTTAATTCTACCGCACTTTTTGCTACCAACTCAGCTTGCTCATAAAGGTAGAGGTCAACGGTTCTTTTTGTTGTCTCTGTGGTAAGAGAAAGGGAGAGAGCCATAATGGTCGAGATGACCACAATAACGGCTATGGCCATTATCATGGCAAAGCCCGAGCGTTTCTTGCGAGGGTTTATTCTTAAAATACTGTTTTTTCTTTGCATAACGAATAATCCTCCATCAAATCAGAATTTACACATACTTGAATTTTTACTATCGATCCAGCCGCTATAAACTGAAATGTATCTACATTGTCCATGATTTTAACTTTTTTTGTATTGGCGTTATTATAGTTCTCACCCTTCCATGGCTGATAGTCGTAATGCAGCCAAAGTGTGTCATCTGCACTGTTATGAACAACGGCATAAGCAGTCCATGCAAGTTGGTAGTACTCGTACACATCTATATTTGAAAAGTTAAATATATTGTTGCCCGCAGGATCTGTAACCGGGTGCATAGTATGATTTTGATCGGATATGCCTCCACCTCCTATAGTCCAGCCATAACCATTTTGCACATCACTGTCTGAGCCTATGAAATAAAAGGCTACATCATTGTAACTGCTTCCGCCATTTGATAGAGTATTAATTAAAGTACCGATTTTGCCGGTGTCAGTCTGTGGCAAACTTAAAGCAGCGGCAGTTGATGCTTGTAGGTCAATTATACCACTCCATAGCGGTGTAGTTTGCGCACTATCTCCCCTCAGGCCATCGGCATCCATGCCGACCCACTCTAAGATCGGTGCATTGTCTGCGGTATATCCTGCGAGTCCAAAAAAGTCATCGTCTGCTTCTCTTGCTATGACTGAATCTTTTATACGGTACTGAAGTCTTGCAGCAATGGTCTCAACCGCTGCTGCGCTTTGGGATTGTAGTGCATTATTAACGCTTGAAAATATAAAACTTTTATAGGCCTGAGAGAGAAGTTCAATACCAAATCTTGCCAAGATTCCCATGATAACTATGACAAAAATAAGCTCTAGAAGAGTAAAAGCCGCTCTACGCATTAAAGTCTCCTCTTGTAAAAGTCAACTTCGCCGATGTTGGCACTGTAAGTTCTTAAGCGCGTGATTATATCTCCACCACCTGAAGGTCTAATTGTTATGGTTATCACTTTAACATCGTTCGTTCTAGTAACGTCTACGGTACTGTGATAATCCTCTTTGTAGCCTACCGAATCCGCTGTGTCGTCTGTGAACATGAGGTCATCTACATGCTCCGCATTATCCAAGTTAGGGAAAAGAGTACTATTTGCATCGGCTGGATTTGTTGTGCTATCTTCCAAACATCTTCTATGGTAGGGTTGTGCTATATGACCTAGTGCCAGTCCATATCTTGGGTTAGAAGCATTGTCTTCACAAACATTGTTTATGTTGATAACTCTCTCCAGATTGCTAAGGTTATTGTCTTGCATAGAGTTTGCATCCCAATAGTATGATGTCGATTCCATAAGTTCAGTAGAAGCGGCAAAAATTGCTTCTTGGACTATGTTGTCTTCTACCCCTTTTGATACCATTTGTATCATGATGGAGATCGGAAGAGCA
>NZ_JAVEUF010000043.1:0-2705 GCF_034005705.1 Sulfurimonas sp.
ACGCTCTTCCGATCTTTTCTAGGGCAAGGCCGAATGGAGCTTTTGATGCATATAGAACAGGAGGGTTCTATCACAAAAGCCTCAAAGGCGATGAAGATGAGCTACAAAGCCGCATGGGACGCCGTAGATGCCATGAACAACCTCTCGGAGTTCCCGCTTGTCATAAGCGCAAAAGGCGGCAAAGGCGGCGGCGGAACACGCCTTAGCCAATACGCAAAAGAGCTTATAGAGACCTACAAGATACTTCAAGAGGAGCATCAGCAATTTTTAGAAAATCTATCAAAACGTGTCAGTGAAAAAAACGGTCATATCAATATTTTAAAGAGCTTGGATGTTCGCATCAGTGCCAGAAACCAGTTAAAGACAAAAGTAACTGCTGTTAAAAAAGGGATTGTCGAGAGCAAGGTATTACTTGAACTTGGAAACAAAGAGACCATAACGGCGATCATCACGAATGACTCGCTGGATTCTCTTGAGATAGATATAGGAGTTGAGTTGTATGCCCTCTTTAAAGCAAATGCTCTGATAATCTGTAAGAGCGCTTTAGCTGAGGGCAGCGAGATGAACAGCTTTAGAGGAAAGATCATCAGAATTGAGCATGACAATCTAAGCGCGGAGGTCGTTATTGAGTTAAACGGTTCAAACACTGTTTGCTCGACCTTGCCTATAGAGATACTTAAAAAATTAGATCTTAAAATTGGAAAACAGGTCAGTGCTTTTTGCGAACCAAAAAGTATTATTTTGGGCAGATGGTAAAAGATGATCTTTTTAAATGCAGAAGTTTACAAATCAAAAGCAAGGAGGCGTAGTTGATAAATAATGAAAAATAGCCTTGCAGCGGCAACTGCAAGACAAGTGCTTACGAAGAAGCAAAAGAATTATAACAAAAAAATATATAAAGGAAGATAATGAAAAGAAACATTAAATTAAATAGCGTATTACCTCTGTTGTTCCTGATATCATCTATAGCAGGTGCCGATGAAGGAGACTATAAACATATACTTAAAAAAAATTATCAACTTGTTTATGACTCTCCAAACTATGTCCAGACGATATCTGATATGTTTACCGATGGTATGTTTTACGGACGGCTTCGCTCAAACACTTTTCTCTACAACTGGGAAGAGGAGACAGCTTCACAAAACTCCCATTTCATAACAGGGATCGGCGGTTCTTTGGTATACAAGACAGCTACCTTTTTAGATACAGACCTGACTGCAGGCCTTTACTACTCAAAAGCTTTTTTTGACGAGGATAGCGACAGCGTGAGCTCTTTAAAATCAGGCAAAGACCTTTTAAACCGCTATGATTATAGCAAAGGCGACGGAAGAGCAATGGCAGTTTTGGGTCAGGCATATCTAAGCTATAAAGGTCTTCCTGAGACAGAGATTCGTGTAGGACGCCAACTTGTAGAGACCTTTTACACAAAGTCAAACGATACAAAGATGATCCCAAACACGTTTGACGGAGTTGTCGTAAAAAACAGAACAATCCCAAACACGGCTCTAAAGATCGCATATCTTACAAAACAGAAGCTAAGAGACCATACAACTTCGCACTCTGTTTTAATGTACGACGACTCAGATACGGCTAACAAGTCGACATGGAACGGCAATGACGATTCGGCAATGCACAAAGGGCTCTCTTACACAAACCTTACAGCAGCTGGAAAAGAGACCGACGCTCCGCTTATTACAGGTGATTTCAGCAACAGATACATAGAAAACCTTAAACTGGATGCGTCGTTTTACGTAGTGCCAGACCTGCTCTCTCAAGCAATGGCAGAAGCAAACTACAGAGCCAAGGTAGGGAAGATCGTTATAACTCCCGGCATAAGATACATAAAACAGTTTGACAACGGTGCCGGAGAGATAGGCGGAGCAAGCTACAACGGCAACCTTGCAGGAGTAAGCGGAGCAAGCAGCGGATACAAAGATGCAAGCTCACTGGATTCACAGATGATAGCGGCGCGCCTTGTCGGGATTTATAAAAACTACAACATAAACCTAGGATATAGCAATGTTTTGGATGAAGCCGACCTTGTGACTCCTTGGAGAGGATTTCCGACAGCTGGATATACTCGCTCTATGGCAAGATACAACTGGATGGCAAATACTAAAAGTTACCGCGCCCAGCTGACGATCAACTCTAACCAATCGGGAGCATATGAAGACCTGGTCACTCAGCTATCGTTTCTACATACCGATGCCGATGAATCAAAGGGGTACTTTGATGAGAACTACTACTATATAGGTTTTATCCAAAATATTCCGTCTATGTCGGATTTGCAGTGGCGCCTTAGACTCGGTTATACGGACACCAAAGAGCTATATGCAGATTCTCTGGATTCACGTTTAGAGATCAACTATCTGTTCTAAGGGGTTGAAAATATGAAAAAATTTACAACCGCTTTGATACTGCTCCTTGGATTAAACGGCGTGATGCTTGCAGATACCATTAAAGTATTTGCGGCAAGCAGTACGAAACTCGCTATGCAGGAGATAACCGAGGAGTTTAAAAAGCACAACCCAGAAGATGAGATCGTAGTGATCTACTCCGCTACGGGCAAAGCGTATGCACAGTTTACAAACGGATTTGAGTATGACGTTTTTATAGCAGCCGATAGCAAATATCCTCAAAAAATCGTAAGCGACGGCAACGCGATAACAGAACCGTTGGTCTATGCTATGGGAGCTGTCGCACTC
>NZ_JAVEUF010000006.1:0-114100 GCF_034005705.1 Sulfurimonas sp.
ACCTGTAGCTTTTGCATCCATACCACGAACTAAACCTTCACTCATATCCATTGCGATCGTTCTAACACGACCGTCGCCTAAGTGCGCTGCAACTTCAAGTACTAAACGAGTTACTGTGCCTTCTAAATGTATATTAACTTCGATCGCCTCGTTGATAACAGGAAGATATCCATCAAAATCAACATCAACAACCGGACCCATAACCTGGCTAATTTTACCAATCATATTTTTCTCCATTATTTCATAGACTCCACGCCGCTTATAATCTCTATAAGCTCTGTAGTAATTGCTGCTTGTCTTGCTTTATTAAATTGAACATTTAATGACCTAACCATCTCTTTTGCATTGTTTGTAGCCGCATCCATAGCCTGCATTCTTGCACTATGCTCAGCAGCAACAGAATCGATCAATGAGTAGTACATAGCATACTGAACGTATCTATTTACCAAAGAATCCAACATCTTCTCTTCATCATCAGACTCTATCTCAAGCATCGATTTTTCTGTTTCATCACACTCAAATTGAGTTGAGTCTACAGGCAACAGCTTATTTACATGCAACTCTTGAGTTATCATGTTCTTATAGCCGTTATAGACAATGTGAAGAGCATCGATCTTGCCCTCTTTAAAATCTTCAATAGAAGAGATTATAAACTCATCCGAGCGATTTTTGTCCGGATTTGAGCTAAGGTTAGCAACTGCGTCAAAAAGTTCAACTTCGTTATATTTAAAAAACTCAATACCTTTTTTACCGACTCCACGTAAACGCACTTTTACATTTTTTGATTTGTACTCTGCTAAAAGTTTCTTAACAGCTTTAATAGTTTGAATATTAAAACCGCCGCATAAACCCTTGTCAGCAGTAACAAAAACGATGTCAACAGTTTTTGGATCTTCGATCTCGACAAAACATCGATTGTCCAAACCTCCTACTTTGTTGCATTTAATACGTCCAGCTATTTCGGCAAGTACCTGATTCATTTTTGCAGCATAAAGACGAGAACGCTTAGCAAGCTCTTCTGCACGGCGAAGCTTAGCAGTAGATACGAGCTTCATCGCACGAGTCGTCTTTTGAGTGTTAGAAACACTCTTGATCTGTCTTTGAATATCTTTCAAGTTTGCCATAAGTTTTCCTTACGCTACTACGAAGCTAGCTTTGAACTCTTCAAGTGCTTTCATCATTAGTGCTTTAGTATCGTCATCTACTTTAGAAGTGCTTCTGATACTCTCAAATATTTGAGGGTAAGATGCTTCAATGAACGGATACATCTCCGCTTCAAAACGAACAACATTTGAAGGATCCATATCATCTAGGAAACCTTCGTTACCTGCAAATATTATTAGAACTTGCTTCTCAGCAGAAAGCGGAGAGAATGGAGGCTGCTTAAGAACCTCTACCATTCTTTGTCCACGCTCTAGCTGATTACGAGAAGTCTCATCTAGATCAGATGCGAACTGAGCAAACGCCTGAAGTTCACGATACTGAGCAAGGTCAAGTCTTAGAGTACCTGCAACCTGCTTAGTAGCTTTGATCTGAGCAGCACCACCGACACGTGAAACCGAAAGACCTACGTTGATCGCAGGGCGGATACCCGAGTTGAAAAGTTCAGTCTCAAGGAAGATCTGACCATCTGTAATAGAGATAACGTTTGTCGGAATATACGCAGCAACGTCACCGGCTTGAGTTTCAATAATAGGAAGAGCAGTTAAAGAACCTGCACCCTTCTCATCAGAAAGCTTCGCAGCTCTCTCAAGAAGACGAGAGTGAATATAGAAAACATCACCAGGGTATGCTTCACGGCCCGGAGGACGGCGAAGAATAAGTGACATCTCACGGTAAGCAACTGCATGCTTAGATAGGTCATCATATACGATCAGACCGTGTCTAGCGTTGTCACGGAAGTACTCACCCATTGTAACACCTGTATAAGGAGCCAAAAATTGAAGTGCTGCCGCTTCAGATGCAGTTGCAGATACTATAATAGTGTACTCTAGAGCACCGTGCTCCTCTAAACGACGGATGATCTGTGCAACAGTCGACTCTTTTTGACCGACTGCAACATAGATACATACAACGCCGTTGCCTTTTTGGTTGATAATAGCATCAAGAGCAACCGTTGTTTTTCCTGTTTGTCTATCACCGATAATAAGCTCTCTTTGACCTCTACCGATCGGCACAAGAGCATCAATTGCTTTAATACCAGTCGCTAAAGGCTCATGAACAGATTTTCTGCTCATGATTCCAGGAGCTTTTTCCTCAACAAAACGAGTCTCAGTTGTCTCGATCGGACCTTTACCGTCAATTGGCTCACCAAGTGCGTTTACGACACGCCCAAGAAGTGCATCACCAACCGGAACTTTAAGAAGTTTGCCTAATCTTTTTACAGACATACCCTCTTTTAACATTGACCCGATTCCAAGGATAACAACACCTACAGTGCTCTCCTCAAGGTTCATAACAAGACCTCTAGTCCCGTCCTCGAACTCTACCATCTCTCCTGCCATAACATTGCTAAGTCCGTAAACCTGAGCAACACCGTCAGCATAAGAGACAATTTTACCCGTCTCATTTATATCGACACTTAGTTCGAAGTTATCGATACGCTCTTTGATTATTGAGCTGATTTCATCAGCCTGAATTTTTGCTACCACTACACATCTCCTCTCGTTGAAAGTTAAATTGCTTTTGCAATATGTTCTATAATTTGACTATTGATTCTTGATTTTGAGAAACTGATCTCAACACCTAGATCCTGTACATCTACTTTTATTCCGTTAAAGCTGCTTTTTTCAAACTTTAAAGATATTTTTGAATCAAACTTGCTGCCTAGGCCGCTGCTTAAATCTTCTATAACTTTTGCTTCTATATCGCTATTGCTGTATACGACTCCGGCATAACTTTTTGTCGTAACGGCTATATCTTTTCTCATAACCTCTGCTAATGCAGGGAGAATGCTTATGCGATTGTGTTCAGCTAAGAGTTTAATTAAATTATCAACATCTTTAGATTCTGCAGATTTTACAGCATCAAGCAAAATCTCCGACTTTTGGCTTTTGCTAACGTCAGGATTGTTGATGATTTGAATAAACTTTTCATCTTTAAAAGCTTCGGCCAATATAGAGAATATAGAAGTTATCTCCTGCATCTTCTCTACGTCAGAACTCTTTTTGAGAGCTTTTATATATCTTTTTGCAATCAACTCTTCCATTTATGCCACCTTCTTTAAGATAACATTTGCCATTGCTTCTTTGTCAAAGCTTTCATCACTTTGAGCAAGCACCTCTTTGAGCGTATCTTCTACAACGCTTCTAACCATTTTTCTCTGCTCGAACTCTACTAAAACAGCCTGCTGCTTCGTCATGATCTCAATATCGGCATCACACTGAGCCATAATATTGTCATTGACGACTTTGTTCTCTTTTTTTGAGCTAACAGCAAGGTCTTGAGCGAATTTTTCAGCCGCTGCGATCTTAGCCAAAGCATCTTTTTTAAGAGCTGCCGTCTCTCTTAACTTCTCTTGTACCTTTTTCATCTCGTCTGCAATAGACTGACTTCTTGATGCAAAATAGTTTTTTACAGGTTCAGCAACAAGATACCAGATAAGCCCTGCAAACAGTATGAAGTTTACCGTTCTTTGTACTATATCGGTGCCTGCACTCTCTGCATTGCCGCTAGATGCAAATGCAAAGGTTGATATCATTAGCATAAATACTAAAACTCTACTCACATTACATCCTTATATTTGACTAAATTTAGCTTTAACAGCTTCTTTGAACAGCGGGATCTGTGATTTTAAATCACTGCTTAACTGTTCGCGAGTCTTAGCAAGTAACTGCTCAAACTCTAAGTACTGACTAGCCAGTTCAGCACGTTTTGCTTCTATCTTACTCTCTGCTAACTCTTTAGCATCCGTAATAACCTTCTCTCTTAAGGCCGCAGCTTCCAGTTTTGCATTTGCAATTATTGATTGCGCTTTTAATTCAAGTTCTTTGATCTCTTCATCATTCGAGCCTATTTTTTCAAGGTCTTTTTTGATGTCTTCATCTCTTTTACTCATATAAGCGAATAATGGATTGTAAAGCCAACTGTTTAGAACGGCAATAAGCGTAAGAAACACGATTAATGTAGCTACGAGTAGTATCGGATTTATATCTAACATAGCACCTCCTAAAAGTTGCGTGATTATACTATGTTAAAATTAAAAGATTTGTTAAAGTGGGGAAATTTTTAAACTTTTTTTATATTTTTCATAAAAGAATTTGAATTTATTTAGGTTTTTGAAGAGCTATCTCTCAATGAGGCTTAAAAACTCTTCGAGCTGATCTTTATCGTCAAAATCTATGGTCAGGCTCTTGTTTGAACTTTTACTGTTAAAACCAAGTTCAAAAAGCTTCTCTTTGATCTCTTTAAAATCATATGAAGGAGCTGCTGGTTTCTCGGATCTCTCTGTTTTTGAGCTTTTCATGCTCTTGATAGTTGCTTCTACTTCTCTTACGCTGAGCTTCTGTCCTATGATAGAGTTGACTATAAGCTGCTGCTGCTTTTCGTCAAGTCCGACCAAGACCTTTGCATGACCTGTGCTTATCTTCTTCTCTATGAGCGCTCTTTGTGTTTTTTGTGAGAGCTGAAGAAGTCTTATAGTATTTGTAATGTGCGTTCTGCTTTTATGTATTCTTGTTGAGAGCTCTTCTTGTGTAATGTTATGAAGCTTTATAAGCTCTCCGTAAGCGTGTGCAAGTTCGATAGAGTTTAGCTCATCTCTTTGAATATTCTCGATAAGAGCGAACTGTCTCATCTTCTGATCGTCGCTGTTTAAAATAATGGCGCGGATGGTTTTTAGTTTTGCAAGTTTTGATGCGCGAAGTCTTCTCTCACCCGCTATCAGCACATACCCGTCAACATCCTCGGTAACTACTATCGGCTGAAGCAGTCCGTCATTTTTGATCGACTCGCTTAGTTCATAAAGAGAGCTCTCTTCAAAGTGCTTTCTAGGTTGAAAAGGATTTGGTCTTATATCCTTTAAAGGTAACTCTACAATTGAGTCTTTTTGAGAGACCTCATTTTCATAAGCCTCATCTATCTCGCCTAAAAGTGCCCCTAATCCTCTGCCTAATTTTTGTGACTTCATACTTCCATAATCGCTTGTGCTAAATTTTGATATGATACAGATCCAATGGATTTTACATCATAGAGTATTGCAGGCTTGCCGAAAGACGGTGATTCTGCAAGTTTTACGTTCCTTGGAACTACTATTATCTCTCCGCTTGCATCTTTGAAGAGCTTGGAATCGAAATGCTGCTTTAAATCTGCAAAAACCTGTTTTGAGAGATTGTTCTGTGCGCTGAACATCGTAGGAAGAAAACCTTTAATGCTAAGTTTTTGATTTATAGATTTTCTAACCAGTTTCACAGTGTTTAAAAGCTGCGCCAGCCCTTCAAGTGCAAAAAATTCACACTGGATAGGTATTATCACGGAGTTTGAAGCCGAGAGCGCATTTATGGTCATAGGTCCGAGCGCCGGAGGAGAGTCGATTATAATGTAGTCATAATCCTTTAGGACATTCGCTATCGCTTTTTTTAGAACCAGCTCACGGCCTTTTGAGTTTTGAGCATCATAGTACTCTTTTTCTATTCCTACAAGTCCGATGTTTGAAGGGGCTAGATGAAGAGTCGGAAGTTCTGACTTTAATATAATATCTTTTAGCTTCTTTGTTCCGATAAGAACATGATAGATATTGAACTCATAATCGTTTCTGTGAAATCCCAAAGATGTAGTGGCATTAGCCTGCGGGTCTGAGTCTATTAAGAGCACTTTTTTTTCTGCAACGGCAAGCGAGGCAGCTAGGTTTACGGCTGTTGTCGTTTTGCCCACACCACCCTTTTGATTTGCAATTACAATTACTTCACTCATCTTAAACTGTATATCCTCTCTCCGTTGACTACAACAGAGCCGTCACTCTCCAGCGACGCCCCTTCTAAAGAAATTCTTAAATTTTTACCATGTGTATAAAAGTTTTGATTTCTGTAAAATTCTAACTTATATTTACTAAAAACTTGCTTCCATGAACTCTTTTTTTCAAGATTTGCAAAATATCTCTCTATTAGCTCTTCTCTCTTTAAATCTACATCCAATTTTTCAAAACCCTCAGGTGCCTCTGCAATATTCAATCCGACTCCGCACACGATACTCTTCCCAACAACATTAGTGATCATACCGCCTAATTTACGTTCTTTTATATAAAAATCGTTAGGCCACTTAAGCCATACCTTTGAGCCGAACTCTTCAAGTGTCTCTTTTAAAATATAGGAGAAGTATATAGATGCGGATTCGAGTTTCAGATCTTGCGGCAGCTGCTGCAGCGAAATGGCAAATGATAAAAAAAGATTATCTTTAACTCCACTCCAAGAGTTTCCCCTGCTGCCTACTCCTGCCGTTTGAGAGTCTGCCACTACTGCATAAGGAGAAGAAATTTTTCCCTCTTTTATCAGCTCTTTTAGATATTTTTGAGTTGAATCCACACTCTCAAGATAGAGTATCTGCAACCCCTATCCTTTTCCCGTTTATATATGAGAGGATGTCCATCTCTTTTTTTGACTCAGGCTGCACCGCATAGACTCTGATCGTACCCTTTTTGCATCCGACTATGATTGAGTCTTTTTCTATTTTCAGTATTTTGCCGCTCTCGTTTTGCGTCTCATTTTCCAAAAACTCTATCCTCTTTAGTTTAAGCCCTGAAGATAGGTAGATACCGGGCCACGGTGTAAACGCACGGTACTTGTTAAAAAGAGTCTCTGCCTCTTCAAACTCTACCTCACCGTCTTGTTTGGTGATCTTTTTGCAGTGAGATGATTTAGCCTCATCCTGCTTGAGAGGAGTATATTTATCAAAATTTTGAAGCACATCAACGGTAAGTTCAGATGCGACATCGGTCAATCTCTCAAAGAGCGACTCCGCCATCTCATCTTTAGAGACATCTATCTCTTCTATCTTTATGATATCTCCCGTATCTAACCCCTCATCCATCAACATAGCACTCACGCCTGTTTTGTCATCTCCGTTTAAGAGAGTCTGCTGTATTGGGCTTGCTCCTCGATACTGCGGAAGTATAGAAGCGTGAAGATTTATACATGGGGCATGCTCTAGTATTTCACGCGGAAGTATCTGGCCGTAAGCTGCCACGACTATATAATCACACTCTATCTCTTTAAGCTCTTTAACGACGCTCTCGTCTCTCAATCGATTTGGCTGATAGACCTCAATGTTGTTTTGAAGCGCTATTGTCTTGACGATCGGAGGAGTGAGGATCTTTTTGCGCCCCACCGGTTTGTCGGGCTGTGTATATACGGCAACGACATCAATACCGTTTGTGTTAATAACTTTTTCTAGAATGCGCCCTGCATACTCAGGTGTGCCCATAAAGATTATTTTCATTACTTCGCCTTGGTGAAAATCGTTCCGCCTATGTGTCTGTCCTGAAGCATTAGGCTCTTTATATCGTTTAAATCATACCCGCTGGTAAGGACCATATCGATCCCGTGTCCCAAAAGATAATTTGCCGCTTTTAGCTTTGTCAATATTCCGCCCGTTGCAAAAGCACCGTGTGGAGTAGCCTCTTTTTCAAGCTCATCCTCATCTATGCTGTTTACTACTTTCAATATATTTGCGTCCGAGAATTTTCTTGGGTCTTTGTCATAGTAAGCATCAATGTCTGAGAGGATTATCAGCAGATCAGAATCGGTATGTTTTGTGATGTAAGCCGAGAGCTGGTCATTGTCACCTACAACAAGCTCTTTTGTAGATGTGGCATCATTCTCATTGACAATAGGAATAACCCCGTTTGAGAGAAGCGTGTTTACAGTATCTTTGATCCTCTGTATCTCATCATCTCTTTGAAGGTTTGCGGCAGTAACCAAAACCTGAGCAGTCAACACGTCGTGCGTTCCAAATTTCTTGCTGTACTTGTTCATAAGTATAGGCTGCCCTATAGCTGCCAAAGCCTGCTTGTTCTGCAATACGCTTCTATCAAGCTTTAATGCAGTATAGCCTGCAGCAACCGCACCTGAGGAGACCAGTATTACCTCGTTGTTCTTTCTGAGTTCACACAAAAAGTCAACAAGTTCTCTCATCCTATCCAATGCAATAGAGTCATTTTGCGTAAGAACCGCACTCCCTACTTTTACGACAACTCTTCTCATTTTCAGTGCTCTGATCTTTTTGATTGAACAAGTTTGAAGAGGGCATTTTTCAGCGGCTCAATATTTTTATTTGCAGCTGATGATATCGGTGCTACAAAATATGGAAGCTCTCTGTTATAGCCAAGCGTCTCATCTGCGCTCTTTTGAATAAAATAAGGCATTGACGGATCAAATGCTATATCGCTGCTTGTAGTAGCTTCTACGCCTACTATATCCAAAAAGCTCTTAACTAGATCAGATATCTCATCAGGTGAGATTACATCAGCTCTTGTTAACGCTATTGCGTATTTACTGTGTGCAAGTTTATCCGAAAACGCTGCCACTTCTGCTTTTAGTGTCTCTATCTGCTCTCTTAGGTCTCTGTATGAAGCCAAGTCCACCATAAAAAGAAGGATCTCTGTTCTCTCGATATGTCTTAAGAACTCTATTCCAAGCCCTTTTCCCTCATGCGCTCCGCCGATAATTCCCGGAATATCTGCCATGATAAACGATTCGAAATCACCTATGTTGACCTGACCAAGCTTTGGAGTAAGTGTAGTAAACTCATAGTTTGCGATCTCCGGACGTGCATTTGAAACGGTAGAGATAAGAGTCGATTTTCCAACATTTGGAAAACCTACCAGACCGACATCGGCTATAAGTTTAAGATCAAGCTTGATCCTTCTTGTCTCGCCCTTCTCCCCAGGCTGTGCATATGTAGGTCTTTGGTTTGTAGATGACTTAAAGTGTGTATTTCCAAGTCCGCCTTTTCCGCCGGTTATAAAAAGCTCTTCCTGTCCGTCTTTTAGCATATCAAAAATGATCTCACCGCTGTCCATATCTATGATCTGCGTTCCGGGAGGCACTATGATGACTTTTTTTGCACCCGATTTTCCGGTCATGTTCGAGCTCTCACCAGGAGCGCCGTTATCCGCTTTTATATGCATCTTTTTTTGAAAATGAGAGAGAGTGTGTGTGTTGTTGTCGCACTTAAACCAGATATCGCCGCCTTTGCCGCCGTCACCGCCGTTCGGACCGCCGTTTACTACAAATTTTTCACGACGAAATGCAACACATCCCGGACCGCCTTTGCCTGAAGAGACCGTTAGCTCTACGCTATCTGTAAACATATATTTTCCTTGATGTTTAAATATCTGATTTACACACTAAAGCTACGAAAAATTTTGTTTTTCGAGAACCATAAGATGTTTAATCAGTTAATACTTAAGAATTTACTATTGACAATAAAAAGTAAATTGTTAAATATTTTAAATTTTCTTAGGCAGTTAACCTAATGGTTGAAGTAGAAATATTTGAGCCGAAGCTCAAATAGATGTAGAATTATGCAGCGGGGATTATTGAAACTTGTTGACGTTTTTTATCTTTTCTGTGAAATGATACAACTCCGTCAACCAATGCAAAAATCGTATGGTCTTTTCCCATACCGACATTTTTACCAGGGTGGATCTTAGTTCCTCTTTGGCGGATAATGATATTACCTGCTACTACAGTCTCCCCACCATATTTCTTTACACCTAGTCTTCTACCAGCCGAGTCACGATTATTCTGTGTACTACCTTGACCTTTCTTATGTGCCATCTTAAATCTCCTTGAGTTTTTTTAGCTTATGCCGCTATGTTTGTAATACGAACGCGCGTATAATCTCTTCTAAAGCCTCTTTTTACTTTAGAGTCTTTACGGCGACGCTTTTTAAAAGTCACGACTTTCTTCTCACGACCTTCATTGATAACCTCAGCAGTTACAACAGCACCCTCTACGAATGGTGCTCCAACTTTAAGTTCGCCTGCATTAACAGCCAGAACTTCTTTAATCTCGATAGAAGCTTTAGGCTCAAGAGACATTTTATCTAATAATAAAATATCGCCCTCTTGAACTTTATACTGCTTGCCACCGTTTTTGATAATTGCGTACATCTACAATTCCTTAAATCTTTAAATACTTGGGTCCCCGTGGGCGCTTTAATCTACATTCCCATTGGTTTTGTTTCTACAAAAAGTTCGGAATTATACTCTTACAAGCTTTAAGTATTGTTTAAGTGCCTTGAAAAGTTTTCAATTTATATACCTAAATTACAAATATTAGCTAATTCTATAAACAACATTTCTCATTAATATTGAAAAGCCCTTGAAAAAAAGAGGTACAAAAACGGTACAAAATAATATTGACTACTTGACTTTTAAAAAAAATGAATGTACAATTTCTATGTACACATTAAATATACACAAAAGGAGAATAAATGTACAAAGAAGCTATTAAAAAAGCACAAAGTGCTGAAATTAAAAAAGTTGGATTTAATCTACAAATCCCAAGTAATTTAAAGTCTGAATTTGAAAATCAATGCAAACAAGACAATGTAACTGTAACATCAATGATTATATCTTTGATGGAAGTAAGTTTGATTGAGTCATATTTAACCGCTATTTCTAAAATTGAAAGCGCTTTATTTGATTTAAAAAAAGTTCTTAATAGTGAGGCTATTTTTATACCTAATCCTATAGCTAGTGATAATCCAATGTTTTCTAAAACAGTTTCAGAAGATGAGTTTAAAAAACTTATGAAAATTGATTTAGAACTTGCATTGGGTATAGATGAATTCAAAGAACACTTTAAAACTGATATATTTGGCGAATATTTATATATGCACGAAGCTTTAAATATGTTAGAGTCCGCAAGGTCTTATATAAGAAGAATTTCTAGTAATATGAACAAAAAAGATGAGTTTAACGCTGTTCAAGAAGAGTATATGGATATTACTCTAAAAAATTTCAAAGCAAAAGGCAATAAATGAAAGTAATAATCGAAGGAATGTTGCTATCAACATATGTTAAACCGGACTTTAAAGACAAGGACAGCGGGGAGGTTACAAAAGGCAAACCAGTATTACAAGTTTTAGTAGATACAGAACTGTCAAATGGAAGCATTAAACAGGAGATGCAAGATATTACCGTTCCCATTGAAAAAATATCTGAATATAAAGACAAAGTAGGCAAAAAAATACAAGTTCCATGTAGTTTTATGTCTAAATCTAGTGTAAGTTTCTTCGTAAGCAATTAAGCCACGATTTTTTATCTATAAAAAATGTGGGAACAACCGAATGAAATGAGGGCGTTAGAAAGATGTTTGAAATAGAACATTATATTTTTTCTTTTATGTTGCTACTAATGGAGCTAATCATAACACATAGAGAGTGAATCTTGGCGGAAAACTCCCTATGGTATTTCAAAACCTCACTAAAGGAAAGAAACAATGAATGATACAAAAAAAGAGTTTAAAAACTCAAATACTGCTTTAGAGTCAAAAATAAAAAACCTAGTCAAAGTCTTAGACGGGTTAAATGCTCACGGCTCATTAGATTTAGATGATTACACCATCATAACGGATTATTTAAAAGGCGCATTTCCAGAAATAAAAGCCTTACAAGAAGTATAAAATGACTTCATCATATTTTTGTAGTAATATGAGCGAAATCGAGCGAGCCTCTTTGTGCGGTAACGCACAAAAGGACTTGCGCGAGAGTCGCTCCTTGACTAATTATAAAAAAGATGTGGACAATTTAAAAAAGTACGGGGTTTCAAAAAGCGACTTGGCGTCAGTGAGGCTCAAAATTCAAAAGCAAGAGGACTTTTTAAAGTATAGCTACATCAAAGACAAAACAACTGGCAATACTTTTTCTCTTCAAGAGTGCATAATATCATCAAATCATAATCCTCAAAGATATTACGCTGAAATTCAAAATCGCATAGACACCTTGCAAAGAGAAGCAGAGAACTCAAATCTTACTCCCGTATTTTTGACTATTACTCTGCCTAGCGAGTTTCATCCGATGAAGCAAAGGTCAGAGTATGATACTACACTTATTAAAAATCCAAAATATAATGGCACAGAGCCGAGAGAAGCCACAAAGATATTAACCAAGATGTGGGCTAAACTTAGACAAGATAGGTCACTAAAAGATTTACCAAAAAATAAAAGAATGTATTACAGAGTAAACGAGCCTCACAAAGACGGAACGCCTCACGCTCATATACTCTTATTTATTCCAGCTGATAGGATAGAAAAAGTCGAAAAAGCTTTTAATCGCTTCTATTTTTCAGAATCGAACAAATTTGTAAAAGACATACAAAACGCTAAAAGTTACATTATGAAATATATCAATAAAACGCTTCCAAAATCAAAAGAACAGATAACACAGGATGACGAATATCTTAATGCGTGGTATATAAAAAACCGTATAAACAGATTTTGTGCCAGTCGCTCAACCGCTCCGCTGTATCTTCATAGATTATTACATCATAGATTTACTCTCTATGCTTTAACACAAGTTAGAAAAGGTAACAGTTTAAAAGTATTAGTGACTATTGATAGTGACAAAATAATGGAGATATGGGATGATAACGAGCTTTTATATATGCGTAATGAAAATATAGAAGTCCATACTATAAATGAGTATAAAAAGGCTGCATAATGGATTTAAGAGCATTTGAAAATTTAGAGCTGATCCCAAAGCTGCTAAACAAAATTGAAGCTATGGAAGAGAGACTTAAAAAATTCACTCCTCCGTTAACTACTAAAAAAGAAGTGGCTAAATTTTTAAATGTGACCCCAAGAACTATAAACAACTATATATCTAATGGCTACTTAAAGGAGAACTATCATTTTTATAGAAAAAGTGATAAAATAATCGTGTTTATAGAGGAAGCTATTTTGGAATTTAGAGATTATCTAAATAAAGGAATAGTTAGATGAAAAAGTTACGATTTAAAAATCGTAATGGTATTTTGTACTTTGGTATAGATGGTAAGTTCATATCATCTAAAATGAAATATACCAACATAAATAAAAATATCATTATTGGCAAATACAATCGTGGGGAAATGGACGAAGAGTTACATTTTGAAGAGAGACAGTCACCCACTGTTAAAAACCTACTTCAAAACATAATCTTAGAAAAGAGTAAGCACTTAAAACATAAGTCTATGATTGCTTATCGTTCATCTGTTAAAAACCATATTCTACCATATTTTGGCGATAAAATGGTTACTCAAATAAAACCTATTGAAATAAAGAAATTTCAAGATGGTATGGTAGAAAAAGGTTTAAAAAAAGAGAGTATTCAGTTAGCTAGAATACTTCTAAAAGAGGTCTTTGACTTAGCAATTTTAAGCGAAACAATATCTATTAATCCAGTAACAATGGTAGGTATGCCTAAAATCAATTATAAAAAAGAGAAACAAAAGCCTTTTACACTAGATGAGATAGATTTAATTTTATCTGCTGCAACAGGTCAGGTTAGAAATTTTTTGGGATTGAGTTTTTTTACTGGTATGCGTTCTGGCGAAATTTTGGCTTTAAAGTGGAGTGATATAGATTTTGCAACTGATACCATTACAATAAATAAAACAGTTGCTCAAGGCGTAATAAACTCTGCTAAAACAAAATCTAGTGAGAGAGATATTGAAATATTGCCAAAAGCTAGAGAGTTTTTAAAAGCTCAACAGCTAGAGAGCGGTTTAAAAAATAGTTTTATTTTTCTAAATAAAAAAAATAACTATTTTAGTTCAAACGATAATTTTTATAAAAGTTATCAAAAAGTTCTAGAAGAGTTAAATTTAGAAAAAAGAAGCTTACATAACACTAGGCATACATTCGCTAGTATAATGTTAAATAATGGTATTGATGCTCTTTGGGTATCTGCAACTTTGGGTCACGAAAATTTGCAAATCACTCTAAGTATATATACTCACTTTATACCAAAAAAAGAAAAGATGAAAATTTCTTTTCTAGAAAAAAGGTACAAAAGCGGTACAAACTAATTTAAAACCCATAAAATAGGGTCAAAAGTTTTAAGTATTGTTTAATCATAAAATTATATTTCAATATTTTTACTCTCATAGAACTTTTTTAACCATAAATCGAGCGGAGCTATAAATCTATATATAACCGGCACGACAAAAAGAGTAAGAACCATTGAGCTTAAAAGCCCTCCGATGATCGAGATCGCCATCGGTGCTTTGGTCTCGCTTCCAAGCCCCTCTCCAAGGGCGAGAGGAAGCATGGCAAATACCATTGCGATTGTGGTCATAAGTATCGGGCGGAGTCTTTTCTCTCCCGCTTCTATAAGTGCCTCATCCGCATTTTTGCCGTTTTGCATAGCATGGTTTGCAAAATCAACAAGCAACACCGCATTTTTACCTACCATTCCCATAAGCAGCATAAACCCGATCATAACAAAAAGACTGAATTGAAGTCCCGACATGTAGAGGGAGAGCATGACGCCGATTATGCTAAGAGGAAGTGCGACCATTATGATTATAGGCTGAATGAGCGATTCGTACAAAATTGCCAAGATAATAAACATCAAGATAACGCTCAAAGCAATGGCTGCCGCAAAAGCATCCGCCGTCTTTACCATCTCTTCTGCAAATCCCGTAAATCTGTATGTCACCCCTTTTGGCAGCAGTTTTTCAATCTCCTCTTCAGTGTAGGAGACCGCACCGCCTAGGTCAAGTCCGAAAAGGTCTGCAAAAACAGTCACTTCTCTTTCTCTGTCAAAGTGGTTTATCGTAGCAAGCGTTTGGCTCTTTGTAAATGTGACCAAGCCGTCAAGATAGACAAGCACGTCATCTTTAGACCTTATTTGAAGTTTTTTGACATCATCCAAAGAGACTCTCTCTTCATCGCTAAATCTCAGCGTGATGTTGTACTGTTTACCGTCCTCTTCAAAATAGGATATCTCCAGATCGCTTGAAAAGGCTATGGATATTGCCTCTGCTATGTCCGACGCAGAGACGCCAAGACTTGAAGCGTTCTCCCTTAATATATTTATATCTATCTGCGGTTTTGGCTCATCCAAATCCGTGTCAATATCAACAAATCCCTCTTTTTTTGAGAGATACTCAACCAAATTTTTCTTGGCCCTCTGCAGATCGTCAAACGAGTCTGACTTTAATACTATCTGATAAGGAACCGATACGCCAGCACCTTTTATGTCGGGAATTGCCGAAGCGGTTATGAACATATCTTTTTTAAAAACCTCAAGCTTCTGCCTAAAATCCTGAATGATCTCCTCTTGGCTTGGCTCTCTTTTATCTTTTGGGCTAAGTTTTACATAGATGAGCGCTTTATGCTTCTCCTGGTTTGTGTTGTAGCCTACATTTAAGGTCGTGTACTCCACATGAGGATTTGCTCGCACCAACTCCTCCACCTTTTTGGATTTTTTAATCATCTCTTCAAGCGAGATTCCCGCATCTGCTTTTATCTTTATCTCAAACTCAGACTTATCCTCTTTTGGTATAAAATCCATACCGATCTTTGGAAAAAGAGAGAGCGAGCCGAAAAAGAGTATAAGCACAAAAATAAGAGTAATAGTTTTAAATCTGAGAACCACTTTGAGCATCGCTTCATAGATGCGCTCCAGAGATCTGAAAATAGGCTCCGTAATGTTATAGAATCTGCTCTCGCCTCCCTTTAAAACCCTAGCACTCAAACTCGGGATAAAACTAAGAGCAATAGTGTAGGAGATGATGATGGCAAACCCGACGGTCATGGCAAAGCTCTCAAAGAACTTACCGACTATTCCGCTCATGAACGAGACAGGGACAAAGACCGCCAAAAGCATCGCGGAAATAGCCAATATGGTAAAAGCCATCTCTTTTGTACCCTCGTAAGCCGCCTCAAACTTGCTCATGCCCGCTTCCATCTTTTTGTAGATGTTCTCAATAACCACGATAGCGTCATCTATGATGATGCCGATTGCAAGAGTAAGACCGATAAGAGTCATTTTGTTGAGATCGAATCCCATGTAGTTCATAAGCGCAAAAGTGCCTAAAATAGATGATGGTATAGAGAGAGCAGAGACAAAGGTGATGGTAAAATTTCTTAAAAAGATAAAAACGATAACCGCGGCTAAGATCGCACCGTAGATAAGGTCAAACTCTACATCTTTTAATGAGTTGACGATAAATGGCGAGGTGTCATTTAAAACCTTTACCTCAAATCTATCTGCAGCCATTGCTTCAAGCTGCGGAACTACACTTTTTACGCGCTCTACAATGCCCAGAGTATTTGTACCCGAGATCTTTTGAACCTCAAGCATAACACCCTCCACACCGTTGTACGAAGCGTAGCTTTTTGCATCGCTTAGAGAGTCTTTGACCTCGGCGATATCTCTTAATCTAATGTTGTCTTTTATCTTTATGTTCTTTAGCTCTTCAATGCTTAGCGCATCCGCTTTTGTTTTAAGTGTAAGCTCCTGCTCTTTTGTTATAAGCTTTGCACCTCCTATCTTTACATTCTCTCTGGCTACCGCCGAGTTTAGCTCCGAGATAGTTATAGCGTATTTGTTCAACTCTTTTGTATTTGGAAATATCTTGATCTCTCTATCTTTGTAGCCGACGATATTGATCGCACCCACACCGTTTATCTTTTGAACGGAGGGTTTTACTTTCTCATCAGCAAAGAGCATAAGATTTTGAAGAGTATCGCCCTTTGCGGTTAAAAATATGTTGATAATTGGCGCTGAGCCGATATCCAGTTTGCTAACAAGCGGGGTCTGTGCATCATTTGGGAGTTTTACGGCTGAGACCTTGTCTCTTACGTCATTTGTCGCTTCGTCAATATCACGCTCTAGAAAAAACTTTACCGTGACTACGCTCACACCGTCGCTGCTGCTTGATATTATGCTGTCTATTCCGCCGATCCTAGATATGGCATCCTCTATCTCATCGGTGACCTGCGACTCGATCGTGCCCGCTTCCGCACCCGGATAGTTTGTCTGGATGGTAACTATGGGAAAATCGACATTTGGAAAGAGTGCCGAGGGCATTGACTTGTAGCTCATAAAGCCAAATATTGCCAACGTGACAACATACATAAGAGTCGCGATCGGTCTTTTTATGGCTAGTTTATACATAGAGGCTACTTTTTGGTCTCAATATAGCCGTCACCGAAGAGCCCTGCGGCAAAACCCTTTACCTCGACCTCAGCGCGTAGTTTTCTGCTCTGTTTGTCTACCTGCGGGTAGAGTTTTGTAATGACGCCTCTATGCTCTTTCTCATCCCCGTCAACCTTGTATCTGAAACTCTCTCCTATCTTTACATCCTGCCAATACTTCTGGTCAAACTCCAAAACAAGTTTTCTCTCCACCTTGCTTTGGAGTTTTAAGATGACCTTTGGCGACATCTCGGTCACGACATCCCCCGTTTCTACGCTCTTTTCATATATAACACCGTCAAAGGGAGCATAAAGCATGGTTTTTTTATAAAGCGCCTCTTGGTAGGCAAGGTTCGCTTTTGCAAGCTCTAGAGCTGATTTTGACTTCTCATAGGCAAGAGCGTAGATATCAAATCTTGCCTCATCGATGAGATGGCGGACTTTTTGTTGTCTCTCATAATCTCTTGCGGCATACTTATGCTCAACCTCCGCATTTGCCAACTCTGCTTTTGCAACATCCAAGAGCGCTTTTATGTCGTCATTAGCAAGCACTGCAAGCAGGTCTCCCTTTTTTACACTGCTAGAGACCTCTACACGTACCTCTTTGACAATACCGCCTGCATGAAACGCCAAAGCTGTATCTTTAAGAGGCTCTACGAAAAAGTTTGCATAAACATCCTCGGCACTAAGGCTTAAGAGGCTAAAAAGCACACCAAATAATATCTTAATCACTGTATAAACTCCTCTAAATTTCTGCCGCTGTAGAAGTAGTACGCGGCATATGCTGTCTGCAACTCATTCAATGAGCTCTCATAAAGAGCATCAGCATCTGTTTTAGTACTTAGCGCATCCAGATAGACAACGTAGTCGACCAAGCCGGCACTGTACTTCTCGTTTATGGTCTCAAAAGCGCTTGATGCGGCGACCAAAGCACTTTTTGCGCTCTTTATCTTAACTTTTACACTCTTAATCCTGTCGATGGAGAGCTCATAACGGAGCTTCTGCTCTTTTGACATATATTTTATCTTCTCATTCAGAGCCTTTGCATTCAGAAGCATGGACTCCCTTGCCTCTCTTGTAGCGCCATAGTCAAAGATCCTCATATTGAGAGTAAGCATAAATACGTTTTGCCTATCTATCTTTGCAAAATGATCATCGGCTATATCTCCATACTCATAGACCGTATAGACATCCTCGGCTTTTATGTTTGGATAGTAGATGCTCTCAATGGCATCTGCACTTTTTTTAAGCGCTCTCTCTTTGTATATAAGCGACTTTACGGCATCTTGAGTCTCAATATCGCTAATGTCCGCCTTTTTAAAATATGACGCATCAAAACTCTCTATCTCTCTGCCGACTTTCAGCTCCAGAGAGCTTTTACGCTCAAGGAGCTCGTAGCTGAGCGACTCTATCTCATAAAGAGCTCTCTCATAAGATGCCCTAAGCCTCTCTACATCATCCTCTGTAGCCAGTCCCGCGCCTCGAAACTGCTTTACTCTCTCAAGTTGTTCTTGCAGTGATCTTTTTGCGTCCTCTTTTGCTTTGAGGCTCGCTTTTAGACTAAGTATTGTGTAAAAATCTCCGACTATCTCCAAAGAGAGCTCTTGTTTTAGGCTCTCTTCATCATGAAGGCTTGATGAGAACTCATCTTTGGCTTTTTGCACTAGTGCCGATCTTGCTCCACCGTCATAAATATCAAACTCTGCTTTGGCATATCCTGCATAGACATCTTTTATCTGAAAAACTGTTCTGTTACTTGTATTAGTGTAGGAGGCGCCGATATCTACGGCAGGGAGATAGCCGCTCTTTTGTGATTCGACCTCTTGAAGTTTTGACTCTTTTATATATTTTGAAGATTTTATATTGTTGTTATTTTGATAAGCATACTCTAAAATAGATTGCAGGCTCTCTGCCGCCGAAAGAAAAGGCAGCATCAAAAAGAGGAGTTTTATCATTTTACCAGCGCTACTGCATCGATCTCTACAAGTGCATTTTTTGGTAATGTCTTAACTGCGACCGTTGAGCGTGCGGGTTTGTGAGAACCAAAAGCCTGAGCATATATCTCATTGACCGTTGCAAAATCATCCATAGAGTCCAGAAATATAGTAGTTTTAATAACGCTTTGCATTGAAGCGCCCGCCTCTTCTAAAACTGCCTGAAGATTTTTCAGTACCTGTTTTGTCTGAACGACCACATCATTCTCAAGCATAACGCCCTCGGGAGTAAGTGCAATTTGACCCGATGTGAAAACCATACCGTTTGCTACTACCGCCTGAGAGTATGGACCTATTGCCGATGGTGCCTTGTTTGTTTGTACGAATTTCATTGTGTTTTGTATCCTTTTTATTAGTTTATTAAAGTTCCTGCAAAATAAAACTAAGCGAACGATTCTGCAGCTTAGCGTTGTCCTCAGTGAGCGTGTTTTAAATTTTGCACAAACCATCTATATTTTAAAACTCTTTTGCCTCTTTTACCTCATCCAAGAGTTCGTAAAAACCCTCAACGCTTCTGCCGCCGATCGTCGTTAAGATCACTTTGCCATCTTTTGTCAAAAAGTAGTGTCTTGGAACAGGGGTTGTCTCAAGATGGCTCGGAATGTCATCTATATCTCTTGAGAGATAGATAAGCACATAACTCTTTTTAAGCCTCTGTATCACCTCTTCTTGAGAGAGAACCTCTTTTTCAAATTTTTCACAATATCTGCAGTACTCAGAACCTATAAAGAGGTAGATATCTTTTTGCTCTTTTTTTGCCTCCGCTAATGATTCTTCATAATCACTCGGCCAATCAAAAGCGTTGAGATTTAGAAAAAGTGCTGCCGCCAAAAGTAATTTTTTAATCATCTCTTACTCCCACGTATCTATTAGATTTTTAAAGACTTCATAAAGAGACTCGACCTCTTTTGCGGTCGTTCTCTCATTTACAGCGTGAATTGTATCATTTATTACGCCAAACTCCACAACGTCAATGCCCATCGGAGCCATATGCCTTGCATCCGAAGTTCCGCCTGCGGTGGAGTGTTTCGGTCTTATACGTGTTACTTTCTCTATCGCACTGTCTATATTTCTGACAAGCTTTGTCTCCGTATCTGTTTTAAAGGGGTATGAGCCTTGAGTGAGTTTTAGCTCATAATCCAAACCGTCAAGGTTTTTAGCGACAAACTCTCTCACCTCTTTTTGAGATGTAAGAGTAGTGTTTCTGACGTTAAACATCAATTTAAGCTCATTCGGGGTTACGTTTGTCACCTGCATACCCGCACGTATGTCTGTAATAACAAATTTGCTCGGTGCAAAGAACTCATCTCCGCCGTCAATATCCACTCCCGCCATGTTTGATAGCCTCGGAGCAATAAGGTCTATCGGGTTTACAGATTTCTCAGGATAGGCAGCATGCCCCTGCTTGCCCTTTATAGTTATATAACCGTTTATTGAGCCTCTGCGTCCGACTTTTATGGCGTCGCCAAACTCTCTCTCACACGTAGGCTCTGCCACGACTGCGGCATCCGGAAGCATGGAGCTCTCTTTTAGGTATTTTAAAACCTCTATAGTTCCGTAAGTCCCCTCGCCCTCTTCATCAGATGTTAAAATCGCAGAGAGGGTTCCTTTAAAATCTTTTGTCTCTTTTAGGGCTTGAACAAATGCAGCAACGCCGCTTTTCATATCCTGTGTGCCGCGGCCGTAGATATAACCGTCCTTTTCCACGGCTTCATAAGGGTTTGTATCCCAGCCGCTCCCCGCAGGAACTACATCCACATGCCCAGCAAAACAGAGATGTTCCCCCTCTGAGAATTTTTTATAAATAAAGAGGTTTTTAACACCCTCGACATCTACACGCACAGCCTTAAAATCGTCTAAATAGCTCTCAATAAAATCCAAAAGCCCGCCGTCATCAGGTGTTTCACTCTTTTGCTCTATCATGTATTTAAAAAGTTCTAATGTTTTCATATATTGCCTAATCTTTTTAACTGATCGCGAATTATACTATATATTCTTTTTGTTATTATTTTTCACACTTTGTTGATTATAACAGCTTCTAAATCAAAAAGCTGTTACTAATAGTTTTTAATGAAGCTCTTTTATGCTAATATATTGACAAAATTATTTGAGGATCTATTCGTTATGCTAGCAGAAATTAAAGAGAACCGTCAAAACTACGTTGAAAAGATTATAGACAATTTAGATGAATACTCCTACAGAAGCAAGAGATATCACATAAATTTTGCAGTTGCCATTGTCTACTGTACTAAAAATATCGATCTTAGAGAGATAATAGACATTAAAAGAAAAACTGACAAGTATATATCTTTAGATAAAAATCTCTCTTGTGTTGTTTTTGACTGCATTGATTCCGAATCTTCGCAAAGAGCTGCTTTAAATCTGCAAAATCAGGTTGAAGAGAGTTGTCTCAACGAGGATCTCTATATGGAAGTAATTACATCTATAGAGTACGAGAGCGCTTCAAAAATGACAAACTATCTCTTTGATACGCTCGAAGAGTTTCTTTATAATATCGAAGTAGAGAACAAACTGTCTGCCATAAGCTGATCTAATCCCAATCATCCAAGGCGAATCCTTTTGGATTTGTCTCCCCTTTTTTCTCGTTTATCTCGGGTTCAATATCTTTTTGCTCACTTTTTTGGCGCAGCTGCTCCTCATACTTCAACTCTAAGCCGTTGCTTGTCATAACAAACCCATCTACCCTTATTTTACCCTCATGTATCGCTTTATGGTGCTCTTTGCACAGCGGAACAAGATTATGCTTGGAGTCCTTGTGAAAGTGATCAATAAAACCTTTGGCATCTGCTAATGACTTATGGTTTATATGATGCACATCCTCGGCCATTGCACCGCAGATAATACATTTGGTCACATAGAGCTCTTTGTTGTATTTGCTTGTTTTTTTCTTTACAAGAAGCTCTAGCTCATCAAAGTCATTTGCAAGTCTTTTTCTGATCCTGTTTGCAGTATCCAAAAACTCACTGTCCATGTGAAGAGACTTTGCAAACTCCAGCCCGTATATACTGCTTCCGCTTCCTGCTTGAAGGACTCTGTTAAATATAAGCTTATCTGCCATCTCATCATACTCAACGCTAAGATGCAGGTCTACGACATTTTTAAGCGCTCTTATCTCCTGCATGGTCGAGAGCTGATGAAGATGCGTAGCAAAGAGAAACACAGATCGCAGAGATGAAAGCTTTATGATGGCGCTTGAGACTATGGCAACGCCAGATAGCGTCTCTGTTCCATGACTTATCTCATCTCCAAGGATCAGTGAGCGCACGGTTGCACGGTTAAATATGTTTTTAAGCTCCAGCATCTCAACTGCAAAAGTAGAGAGTCCTTTTGCAAGGTTGTCTCTTGATACGATCCTTGTAAATAGTGAATCAAAAAGGGAGAACTTCATAACCGAGGCACTTACAAAAAAACCGGCTTGAGCCATGAGCGTCGCAAGTCCGATACTTTTCATAAGCGAAGATTTTCCGCTTGAGTTTATGCCGTAGAGCAAGACCCCGTTGATCTGATGTCCGTCATGCAGTGAAGAGTCGAGCATAACGGTAGTAGGATGAGGAAGGTCCATGTATGAACGCTCTCCCATGACTATGTCATTTGGAACATAGATACCGCAGTTTTGCTGGATCTCTATAAGCGGATGGCGAAGCTGCATTATCTGCATAAAATTCTCATCTGCCTCAACATCTACTATCATAGGTCTTGAGTGTTTGTACATCTCGGCGACCTTGGATGAGCTCACACCGACATCCAGATCCGCTACATAGTTTATCACTCTGTCAAAAAGAAGAGAGTATCTCCTCTCATAAACCCCTTGAAGCTGAACAAACCTCTCTTTTGCAAGAGTGATTATCTTGCGGCGGTTTTTCATAATGGTGTCTGATATCTCATCGGTAAAGCTAGATGTTATCTTTACGTTGTTTGTCAGTTTTTTAACCGCAAAATCTTTAAAATCCTCAGATCTTTTAAACTCACTCTCTATCATCGAAAATCTGTTTTTGCTAAGAGAGATATAGTACCCCTCTTTCTCCAAAAAGCCTAAAGTGACCAGCTTGGAGCCACTAAGCGCATTTGCGCCCTCAAGCATAAGTTCGATCTTTGCCACAATATCTTCAAATGCACTGTAAAAAGTCCTGTTCTCTTTTACCAAAGTGTCTATCGCCTCATCGACGCCGCTCATCAAAAAGTTTTCATCAACCGTTGCATTCGTAAAACGGCGGGAGACATCAAGATCTATGCTCTTTGTGATCTCTCTTAAGAACTCATCGACCTCGCTCTCATGAAAGGGAATCTTTTGTATCTTATGTTTTTTTGCATATCTTATCAGCTCTTTTACACTCAGCATAGAGTCATAGATATGGTTCATCTCAAAGGGGTGCAGTTTACCAAGATCAAGTCTGCGCGAGAGCCTCTCAAGATCATAAACTCCGCGCATTATCTCATCAAGATACCTTGTGTGGGATGAGACCTTCTCTATGAGGTCGTATCTTCTCTCAAGCTCCTCCCTCTCCATAATAGGGTTTAAGAGTCTCTCTTTTAAAAGTCTGCGCCCTATTGCCGTCGCACTCTTATCAAGCATCTTTAGAAGCGTGAACTCTTTTTTGTCTCTTGATATAACGCCCATCTGTTCAAGCGCGCTGTTGCCAAGATACATAAAACGGCGGTTGTCTATAATTTTAGGGTAGTCCAGTTTCTGGATAATGTGTATGTCATGTTCGATCACAAAGTCAATGAGTATGGCAAGCGACTCGGTAATCATAGGGCTTCTCTCAAGATCCAGATGCTCTATGGCAGAGAGGAGCGATTGTATCTGATACACTTCTTTAAAGAGCTTGTTTTGAAACTCTATCTTTTGTCTTTTGTTGTTAACGCTGTAGTTGTAGTGTTCCGGGATCTCAAGATAGTGTATGACGTGACGCTGGTCATCAACTCCGTCCAAAAATGTCACAACGACCTCTGAGGTGCGGTAGGTGTTTAGCAGATTAAAAAGCTCGTCCAGCGCATAAGAGGGGTCTTCACTTGTTCCGTGACTCTCATAAAGCCACGTTTTTCCTGTAGTTACGTCGATCGCGCTGTAGCCTACGGTGTAGATGCCTTTATGCTTGTCAACTAGTATTGATACTATATAGTTGTCGTCATTGTCGATGATGTAGTCAAAATTTGTTCCAGGAGATACGATCTGCGATACATAGCGGCTTATCTTTGGAGGGTTCCCCTTCTGCTTTATAACCACTACCGTATACTTCTGCTCCGAAATAAGACGGCTTAAGTATCTCTCAAAAGAGACGGCGGGAACTCCTGCCAAGAGAGGATTTTTGTCGCTGTTTTCTATGATGTTCTTATTTTTTTTGGTCAGCTGAATATTTAAGAGTTCGGCGATCTCTTTTGCTTTTCCGACCTGCTCTTCATCGTTGTTTATCTCATAGACTTCAAAGAAGGTCCCTATCTCCATAAAAACAACGGTATCTTGCCCGTATTTATCCTCAAAGTGCCTCTGCAGATCAAAATATACTTGAGTAAGAAGCTTCTCTTTGTTGTTTAAAATAGAGTTTATCTCGGATGCAAACATAAATCACTTTTGTCTTTTTTTAGTAGAGGGGATTATATCACAAAGAGTATTTATCATTATGGACGGAAATTGATCTCTTTTACTATTTTAGATCATATGTATCAGCAGGAAAAACGCAAAATATATCAGTGGTCGCCCTTGCTTTGTTATAGCTTACCTTGTACTCTATATCTGCTTTTGAGCAAAATGACTGGATCTTTTGCAAAGTATCAGGATCACTTGAACTTAGTCTTAAAATGGCATCCCCTTTATAGCCTATTTTACACTCCAGTCCTGAAATGTCCAGCTCGATTGCATACTTTATAAGCATCTTCATATCTTTTACAAACATAACGCACCCTAAAATTTTTATTTTTTATAAAATTAATAATAGTTTATAAATATAACAAGAACATAACTATTCTCATAAGTATAGCTTATTTTCACAAATTTTATTGATTTTTATAGATGGAGTTGGATATTTTTGGTGGTGGATAGGGAGGGATTTGAACCCTCGGTACAGTTACCCGTACGCATCCTTAGCAGGGATGTGGTTTCAGCCGCTCACCCACCTATCCGTTAGAGGGTGCAATTATAGTCACATATAGATAATATATAACTTAAAATTGCTTCAATATTTTTCTAACCACCTCTGAAGGGGTATCAGACTTATATATCGGGCGTCCTACAACTATAAAATCTACATCTGCACTCTTTGCATACGCAACATCTGCTACTCTTTGCTGATCTCCGGCATCCTCTCCAAACGGGCGTATCCCCGGTGTGAGAGTCATAAAATCTTTGTTTGTGATATTTTTTATAGACAGACTCTCATAGGCGGAGCAGACTACTCCGTCAAGTCCGCTCTCATACGCATCCTTTGCAAATTGGTCTGCTTTTTTTGAGATCGAGGCGTCATAAACCTGGGCGAACTCCTCTTCGCTAAAAGATGTAAGAGCCGTTACTGCCAAAACGATCGGACGATCTTCGTACTTCTCAAGCCTGCTCATAACCTCTTGCATCGCTCTTTTTCCGGCACTTGCATGAACATTAAACATATCAACGCCAAGCCCCATAATAGACTCTGCGGCATCTGCCATAGTATTTGGAATATCATAGAGCTTCAGATCCAAAAATATCTTGAAATCAGGATTTATCTTTTTAATCTCTTTTAAAAACTCTTCTCCGTCGCGAATATATGATCGAAGTCCGACTTTTAGCCAGATATCGTACTCTTTGATCTTATGAATTAAGTCTAGATTTTCTTCTTTTGTGGGTAAGTCAAGTGCTACGCAAAGTTGCATAAGTTCTCTTTTAAATTGATATTTAGATGAAATTGTACCATTTTTATTTTGGTGAATCTATTTGAAGAAGGCTGTAGAGTAGAAAGTTCTACTCTACAGTTTTAGAGTTTGCAAGATTGAACTGCAGTAATGATAGTACCAACTATTGATGGGTCCTCAAGAGTAGAGGTATCTTGAGTGATCTCTTCGCCTTTTGCGATTGAGCGCAAAATACGTCTCATAATTTTACCTGAGCGTGTCTTTGGCAAGCCCGGAACAAAGACGACATCATCACAAAGAGCGATATTTCCTATCTCTTTTTGGATAACTTTGTTGATAGCTTTTACCTCTTCTACCTCATCCGCTATACCGCTGTCTGATTTTAGTACGATATACGCGAAGATACCTTCGCCTTTTATCTCATGCGGCTTACCGACAACTGCGACATCCGCTACGTTTGGATGCTTCTTGATAGCTGCTTCTACCTCTGCAGTACCCATTCTGTGACCGCTTACATTGATGACGTCATCAGTTCTGCCTGTGATAGTGATGTAACCCTCTTCATCGTACATAGCGCCATCGCCTGTAAAGTAAACAGGCTTGCCCTCTTTTTTAACATCACCGAAGTATGATTTTACAAATCTCTCATTATCTCCCCAGATATTTCTTATCATAGACGGCCATGGACGTGTCACACACATAAATCCTTTCTCGCCAACCTCTGCTTTTGCTCCATTCTCGTCTAGTATCTCAGCTATGATACCGGGAAGAGGGAATGTTGCGCACGCAGGTTTGATAGGTGTCGCACCAGGCAGAGGAGATACGATATGCCCGCCTGTTTCAGTCTGCCAGTAAGTATCAACGATCGCACATTTGCCGCCGCCGATAGCTTCATAGTACCATTTCCATGCCGGCGGATCGATCGGCTCTCCAACTGTTCCCAGAACTTTTAGGCTTGAGAGGTCATACTTTGATGGTTCATGCTCACCCGTTTTGTGCAGAACTCTAATAGCTGTAGGTGCCGTATAGAATTGGTTAACCTTATATTCTTCAACCATTTTCCACGGACGTCCTGCATCAGGATATGTCGGAACTCCCTCGAACATAATGGTCGTCGCGCCCATTGCTAGCGGTCCGTAAACTATATATGTATGTCCTGTGATCCAGCCTACATCGGCCGTACACCAGTAAGTGTCGTTCTCTTTTACATCAAAAACCCACTCCATAGTCATTTGCGCCCACAGGATATAACCTGCCTGATTGTGCTGTACACCTTTTGGTTTGCCCGTACTTCCTGATGTATAGAGAAGGAAAAGAGGGTCTTCAGCGTCCATCACCTCAGGCTCACAAGTAACCTCTTGATGCTTGATAAGCTCATTGTAAGAGTAGTCACGCCCTGCAACCCATGTGATATCCTCACCATTTCTCTCAACAACTAAAACTTTTTTCACCGGTGTTTCACCCTCAAGCGCTGTATCAACAACAGGCTTTAGCATATATGGCTTATCTTTTCTGTAGGCACCATCTGCAGTAATAACCACTTTTGCCTCTGCATCAACAATTCTATCACGTAGTGCTTCAGCCGAGAAACCACCAAAAACGATAGAGTGAATAGCCCCGATACGAGCACATGCAAGCATCGCGTAAGCAGCTTCAGGAATCATCGGCATGTAGATGACGACACGATCGCCTTTTTGTACGCCAAACTCATTTTTAAGCAGGTTTGCAAAACGGTTTACATTATAGTAAAGTTCCAAATATGTGATGATCTGCTTATCGCCTCTGTCACCCTCGAAAATTATCGCAGCTTTATTTTTTCTGCTCTTTAAGTGTCTATCTATACACTGAGAAGAAACATTTAGTTTTCCGCCCTCAAACCACTTAACAAACGGGTAGTTGCTCTCATCAAGCACTGTATGAAAAGGCTCTATCCACTCTAACTTCTCTTTTGCAAATCTGCCCCAAAAGCCCTCATAATCTCTTATTGCTTCATCCTGCAATGCCTGATATTCACACATATTTTTTATTCTTGCTTCTTTGGCAAACTCTGGGTTTGGTTTAAAAACTTCTCTATTCATCATTTACTTCCTTTTGTTAATTTTAAATATATCATAGCCGTCATAATAGCGTCATTGACGGCATTGTGTGCTCCCATGTTCGGGATATTGCAATTCTTAAGTATTGTATCAAACCGTAAATCAATATTTCCTTGAGGAATCAAAGAAATTGATTTGTCAAAGTATATTTCAGATACCTCGATCATCCTATTTGGAAGTGTTATGCCAAGCATATCTTTTGTGTATTTATTTATCATGCCAACATCAAACTCCAGATAATATCCTATAAGCGGTCTTGAACCAATAAATTTTAAAAACTCTACAATGCCCTCCTTTGTTGTTTTTGCGTCTTTTAGGTCAAACGGGCGGATCCTGTGGATCTTTATGCTGTTTGAACTTATCTCTTTTGAGTTTTTTAAAAAAACCTCAAAGGTCTGTGACGTCAATATCTTGTTATCTTTTATCTTGACCGCACCAATCGAGAGAATCTCATCCTCTTTTATATCAAGCCCGGTGGTCTCCGTATCTATTACCACATACTCTCCGCTTCTGTCCTCTTCAAACAGAAACTCAAAGCTCCTGTCTTTTAGTTTTGAGCGATTTGCTTTTGCTTTTAGCTTTGAGATAAAAGAGGAGAGCATCGTTACGAGACCATATTAAGATGAAAATGAAAGCTCATAAATTTTTTAAACTTATTTATGATCTTAAAACTGTCTTTGAGCAGGTCCCTCTCGATCTTCTCCAAGTTCTTAGGGTTGATATAGTTGCTCTCCTCGATGTTTTTTGCCTCCAGCATCGCCTTTAGACGGATGGAACTTAGAGTGTCAAAACTCTCTATTAGCTCTGTTGCAAATGTTTTGTCTATGACCCCTATGTTGTTGAGCTCTTTGATCCTCTCTATAGTGTTCGTCTCGTCGATAGCATGCTTTAGACTTAGAGTTCTAATGCCGTGAACCAGGGCAAAGATGCCCCCTTTTTTTAGATCAAGCCTGTTATTGTGCTCTTTTTCTATTACAAATCCGGAAAATATGGAGAGCGGCGTCTCAAAATTTAGTATTGCTTTTGCGATGTGCGCCAAAACATCATCTCTTGCATAGAAGTTGTGATGAAGATGAGAACGCAGCTCTTTAAGCAGCGCACAATCTCCGGCTACACACTTTGAGTCAAAAAATATGCTCAAGTTCTGAACGCTCTCATCGCTCATATCATAGGTCCATTTATCTATTAGCGACTTGTAGGAGCTTACATCTCTTCTCCAAAACTCGTTGCTTACCATCACATCTCCGCTGCACTTCGGAAACCCAAGTTCAAGAAGATTTCTGTTTAGCTCCATCATCGGCTCTCTGTAGAGCTCGACATCTACGCCGTCTCTGATAACAAGAGCGTTATCCTGATCGCTTTTTACGGTCTGCTCTTCCCTGCCTTCGCTCCCCATAAGAATAAGCGCGCAATCTTTTTGCAGCTCTTTGTCTACGCACATCTCAAAGAGTTTTTTATATATCTTCTCATTTAGAGATGAGAGGAGTTTTGTGATGTATCTTACCTTAACCCCTTTTGTCCTAAGCGAGACTATAAGATTTTTAAAATCTCCTCCGAGGGCTTTTAGGTCATCCAGATTTTGCGCTTTGTCTATCTGAACCGCTATAAGATGCGAGTGGTTAGCAAAGTAGCTAAGCAGATCAAGCTGCTCCAAAACTCCGACTATCTCATCGCCCTCTATGACCACGACTCTCTTTATCTCATTTTGCGTCATCAGCAAAAGCGCGTTAAACAAAAAGTCGCTCTTCTCTATAGTGATGAGATTAGGCGTAGCGATCTTGCCGATCTCATCTTCGATGGAGATTCCTTCAAGCAAGACTCTCTCTCTTAGATTGGTATCGGTAACGATGCCAAGAGCATCTTTCGATCTTACTATTATGACATTTGTCTTTAACTCTTTTTGTTTCTTCAGTGAGTTTAAAACTGTCTCTTTTTCATCCACTATACATGCTTTGTGCAGAAAAATATCTGAGACCCGAGATATCAAAAACGGCGTCAGTTCGCTTTGGGTCGCGTAGTTTTTAAGATGCTGATGACGAGTGATGAAGTCTTTTAAGAAGTAGCCTTGAACGCTTTTGTCCTGCATAAGGTCTATAAAGTCCTCTTTTTTTATCTCGTAGCAGATAAGGTCCTCTTCTACTATGAAATCTCCGTTTGCCTTCTCATAGATGAGCGCATCTGCATCAAAACTGTCACCGGCATTAAAAAGTGTATGTATCTCACCGTCTATTATCTCTTTTACCGAGCCTTTTATGATGATATAAAAAGCTACGGATGGGAGATTTTTTGAGATGAGAAGAGTCTCTTTTGGGTAGTAGGCTATGTCGATCTTTTTCATAAGATTGTCCATAGTTATAGGGTTTAAAAGCTCAAAAGGGTGGATGGACTCTATAAGCTTTCTCTGATCAAGTATACTCATAAATCAAATCCTCCCTCTCTATTTTTCACTCTCATTTTAGTGCTCAGCCGCACCCTCTGCACCGATACCTGTCTGCGAGCGAATAAACTGCGCTTCAAACTTCTCTTTCTCATCTTTGGCACTCTGCGAACTATCTGTTACAGAGAAGAAGTAAGTCGCTATAAATGCCACAGTCATAGAGAAAAGTGCCGGATATTTATACGGGAATATCGCCTCTGCATTTCCAAGTACATCCACCCAAACAGCAGGCCCGAGTATAAGCAGTACTACTGCAGTTGCAAGTCCTATGCTTCCGCCGATAACCGCACCGCGAGTTGTTAAACCTCTCCAGTACATTGAAAGGAATAGGATCGGGAAGTTCGCAGATGCCGCAATAGCAAACGCAAGACCTACAACAAACGCGATATTTTGGCTCTCAAATGCAATTCCCAGTAAAATCGCAACGATTCCAAGAGCAACTGTCGCTATTTTTGAGACCTTCATCTCGGTAATCGAATCAACCTGCCCTTTTTTAATAACTGAAGAGTAAAGGTCATGGCTGATCGCCGAAGCACCTGCGAGTGTAAGACCTGAAACTACCGCCAAGATGGTAGCAAACGCAACCGCCGAGATAAAGCCTAGGAAGAAGTCGCCGCCTACCGCGTGGCTTAAGTGAATAGCCGCCATGTTGTTGCCACCAAGGATTGGAGAACCGCCGCTAATAGCCTGTTTTGCAAGGTCTAAGTACTCCGGCTTGCCAAGAACCATAACGATAGCACCAAAACCGATGATGAAAGTCAGGATATAGAAGTAACCGATAAATCCTGTCGCATAGAAAACTGATTTTCTCGCCTCTTTTGCATCGCTTACCGTAAAAAATCTCATAAGAATATGAGGCAGTCCGGCAACACCGAAGATTAGTGCGACCGCAAGTGATATGGCCGAGATCGGGTCGCTTACAAGTTTACCCGGAGCCATGATAGAGACATCTTTAAGCTCGACCGCATGCGCAAAAAGCTCCCCGAAGTTGAAGTTGTAGTGCGCCATAACAGCGATTGACATAAACGTAGCACCCGAGAGAAGCAAGAAAGCTTTGATAATCTGTACCCAAGTTGTTGCTAGCATACCGCCGAACGTTACGTAAAGTATCATCAAAATACCGACGATGAAAACCGCCACTTCATAGTTGAGACCAAAAAGAAGCTGAATAAGTTTTCCTGAGCCGACCATCTGAGCTATAAGGTAAAGAATAACGGTCGTAATAGAACCAAACGCCGCAAGTATACGAACAGGAGTTTGGCGCAATCTATACGAAGCAACGTCTGCAAATGTATATTTTCCCAAGTTACGAAGAGGCTCCGCTATCATAAAGAGGATCACAGGCCAGCCGACCAAGAACCCTATCGAGTAGATAAGCCCGTCATATCCGCTTGCATAAACAAGTCCAGATATACCGAGAAAAGATGCCGCTGACATATAGTCACCCGCTATAGCCATACCGTTTTGAAAACCTGTAATTCCACCGCCCGCCGTGTAGAAATCTTTTGCGCTCTTTGTACGTTTTGCTGCCCAGTAAGTGATACCTAAAGTAGCACCAACAAAGATAAGAAACATAACTATGGCAGAGACATTAAGCTCTTTTGGCGCCGTTGCGGCACCAGAAGCAAATACTGCGATAGAGCCGAGGATTAAAAATAAAAATACTCTATTTATCATCTACATTCCCTTCACTTTCTCTTTGATTTTATTGTTTAAGTCATCAAACTCGCCGTTTGCTCTTTTAGTATAAATGCCCGTAATTATAAAGGCAAAGAAGATAACTCCCATACCCACGGGAATCCCTACCGTCGTTACAGAACCCTTGAAAAGCGGAGTTCCTAAAACCTCTGGAAAATAGGCTATCATCATAATAAATCCAAAATAAACCACAAGCATGATAATAGAGAGCATCACTGAAAATGATGTTCTTTTTGCCACCAACTCTTTATAATTCGGGTCATTCTTGACCACTTCTACTATATCTTTATGCATCTAATTCTCCTTAAAAATTATAGTTTACTATAAATCTATACTCATTCCAACCTGTTTTTCCGCTTGCAGATTCGGCATAAGCTCTCGGAAAGTTTCCGCGTAGGCGAAGTTGCAGGTTTTTAACAACTTTAGGGTTGTAGATGGCATCAAATCCCGCTTCACTCGCCGTTCTCTCTACACCGTATCCGCTGTTTGCATCCATATCAAACTCAGTATAGTATGCAACTGTCGTAAGATTAGCACCCATATCTTTGAAATTGTATGATGCCGCCACTTTTGCCGCTTCCGTTCCCGCTATAAACATATGGCGTGTCACCATCCCCTGCGTATATGCCGGCATACCGCCCCATGGAGTAACTATAGCATTTGCCAAACCGCCATCTGCAAGTTCCGCCGCACTATTTTCTCCTATTTTAGAGTATGCGAACGAAAGATCAAAATTCTCTACCTTAAAACCGAATTTTGCTGCGACGTATGTACTGTCTATCTCTCCTGCAAACTCATCGCCTACAGAGTCCTCTTTGATGATCTGCACATCTGCGTAAGGCTTAAGCGCATCCGTTACAAGACATTTCCATGAGTAGTTTGCTTCACCGTAGATAATGTTCATAATGTCGTGCGCATAGTAGTCCCAAAGCTGCAGTTTAAGATTTTCGATGCCTGTATAGACAACAGATGCCATGGTTATGCCGTCTGTTTTTTCATCAAACGCGTAGGTCCCTACATTTGTAAAACTTCCGACATGATTTTTACTGTCATCATAAGAGTAACCTGACGTTACAGACAAAAGCGCATTTGGAGCATCAGCTGCAGCATTATAACTTCTACCAAAAGTTCCCTGCGCAAATTTTGTCACATGACCGAGTGTCAATGTCGTGTTTGCGATATCTTTGTTTGTAAGCACATACGCCTCAAAGAGATTTGGGATCATTCTCGCATCATCATCGCCGAGCATCGGAGTGACAAGCTTTTGACGTCCGCCTTTGAATGTAGTGTTTTTGTACTTGTACTGCAAATAAGCCTCGCCGAGGATCGAGTATCCATCATCATCTTTGCCAAAAAGTGTAGGGTCTACAGTGTTGCGTGAATCTATCTCATGCGTTGTGTAAAATGCCGCACCCAAACTTAGTCCGTTTAAAGAGGCTGTTTCATATTTGAGATGCCCGCCTATAGCAGTTGAACCTCTGTGCGTTTTATTTCCCGCACTACCCTGATACTCTCTATCTATATAGAACATACGAACCTGACCGCTTGCTTTTCCTTCGCTAAACATCGAGTTTAGATCTTCTGCCGCGCCAAGAGCAGTAGTAGATGCGACAAATCCTATTGCCGCGATACTAAGCGCTATCTCCTTTTTCATACTTCTCCCTTTATATTAAACAACATAATCCTAAAATAGAAAAATAGCATGAACGTAGCATTAGCATTAATTATTAAAGTTTGAATTTTTAGTTCTGCAAAGTGTGTAAAACAGTAACTCTTTTCTATTTTTAATTTAGCTTAAGAAAAACTCTTCTGCATCAAACAGAAAAAAACTCTAATATATTTACACTATAATGGTTTTTTGGCGAGAATCTGTAATGAGATCTTAATATTTAATGAAAGGTTCAAGATGAAAGAAGTTATCAATATATATAGAAAACAAAAAATCAATGTAGACTCTTTTGTCAAAAGACTTATAGACAGTCTGCCAAAGGACTACATGACAGAAGCACAAAGCATACTAAAACAGTACCGCTATATTCAGCTTATGTACGGCGTAAACTCCGAGTACAGACAGATAACTCCTATTATGTGCAAAAAAGGAGCTGACTCTTCACATATAAATAGTGACAAAAGCCACTACTTTATGAAGCTTCATCTGGATGAGAACGGAATCTATATCTCAAATCCATATATCCATTACAAAACAGGTAAAGCAAGTATTTCGGTAGTTCATTTTGTGGATTCCACATACTTTATTTTCGATATAGATCTAATTCTTCTTTTGGAGGAGCTAAAGTTCATTGAGTACAACAGCTTTCATGATAAAGTAAAACGCGTTATATACTTTTTTGGTTCCACTGCATTGGCACTGGTCTCTGTAGCTCTAATCGCTTATGGCGTGTTTGTCTTTTTTATTCTTATGTCATCTTTGCAAGCATCAGATTTTTTACACGACATATTTAGATCGATCATATCAATAACGCTTGGATTGGCGATCTACGACCTTGCAAAACAGATATTTGAGCATGAAGTTATGTACCAGTCATTTCATAAATCCGAAGATAAGCAGTATAAGGTACTTGGAAAATTTCTTATCTCGATAATTATAGCCCTCTCCATAGAGACCCTGATGGTGGTGTTTAAGATCGCACTTGAAGACCTCTCAAATATGATCTCGGCTTTTTATCTGCTCATAGGTACAACTATTATGTTTGTGGGGCTTGGCTATTTTTATAAGACCATTCAAGAAGCAACCCCAAAAGAGGATGAGTAGAGAGATAAACCGCGCGGATTATTACGGCTTATCTATCATATACCCCATCCCGCGGACGTTGATTATGAAGTCCTCTTTGAGATTTTTTTTGAGGCGGTTTATCTCGGCGCGGATGGTGGCGTTGTCGACTATCTGCTCGCTCCAGACGTAGTTTTGAAACTGTTCAAAATCAACTATGCGCCCTCTGTTTCTTGAGAGAAGGTCTATGATCTGGGACTGCCTTTTAGTGAGTATCTGCGTCTCTTGATTAAAGAGAAGCGTTGAGTGTTCCTGGTCGTAGCTGTAGTTTTTTGAGAGTCTCAGGTGCACTCTTGGCGTTGTATCGAGTATCTTTACCCTCTCTACCCTAAGGGAAAGTTCCTTAAGGTGAAACGGCTTTTTTAGGTAGTCGTTGCATCCCAGATCATAAGCACGCGAAATGTCCTCTATGTCAACCAGAGCGCTTATATATATAGCAGGTACATGAATCTTCATATCATGTATCTTCTCCAAGAAGCTCAGACCGTCAAGTCCGGGAACCGTGATGTCCAGGATAAGCAGGTCGTAGGCGTTCTCTTTTATGGCTTCCAGTGCTTTTAGTCCGTCAAAAAAACTCTCTATGTGATGGCCTTCACTCTCAAGATATTCGCATATTGACTCACTCAGCATCACCTCATCTTCCAAAAGCAGTATCTTCATCAATCTCCCATCGCTTTAAACCTATAGCTAAAAATGGTCTTTTCATTGTCTGAACTTACTCTCACCTCAACGCCCTCTTCATCGCAGATGCTCTTAACTAGTCTAAGACCAAGCCCAAAGCCCTCTTTTTGCTTCTCTTCTCTGTAGTAGGCTTCAAAAACTTTTCTTGTGTCCTCTATGATCTTTGACCTGCTGCTTACCAAAAACTCTATAAAAGGACCTGTCTTTATAAGTTTTACATCTACATCCTCACCCGGAAGCGTATATTTTATGGCATTTGTCAAAGTGTTGTCTACAACTCGCTGAAGCTTGGTCTCGTTAAAGTATATATGCAGCTCCGCATCCTGGTTGCTGTAATTAAATCTTATTCTTGAAAACTCTGCAACCTCTCTAAAAAAATCTATTCTGCTGCTTAAAAAGTTGTTGAGATTTACGACCGTTTTTTTATACTCTATATGATCTTTTTTAACCAGATAGCTCAGATCGTCGTAGATACTGAAAATATTCTTTGCGGCAGCCTCTATTTTTGAGAGGTCCCTGTCTTTTGGATGTTTCATAAGGTAGAGCTCAATGCTTGTAAGTATCACGCTAAGCGGCGTGTTCGTCTCATGAACGGTATAGCGCAAAAACTCCTTTTGCGCCTTTAGAAGCTCCTGCGAAAAGGACTTCTGCTCCTCAAGGTTCTTGTTTATCTCCAAAAGCGCCGCCGTTTTCTTCTTTACCCTCTCTTCAAGTCCAAGGTTGAGCTCTTTTAGGCTTTTTTTCTGCTCATTTATCTTGCTTACCATCTCATTTGCATAACCGACCATCTCTTTGAAGTCCTGAAAAAATATGGCATCGGGGTTTATCGCCTCTTCATGGTCGACCGCTTTTTTAAAAAAGTTCAAGAAGGTCTGTGTATCTCTTTGTAAAAACTTGTTAAAGATATTGTTTATGCCAAGGAATATCGCAAAAATTATAAAAGAGAGAGTGACGACTGCAAGAGCGGTTCTCACCAGAAGAGACTTTAACTTTTTTTTGTTCTCTTCTATCAGCTCGGGATTTAAAAGCTTCTCGTTGTTTATAAGCGAACTGCTCTGTAGGGCTCTCTCATAATCTTGGTACATCTCATCGACAAAAAGAGCGACAAAAACCATACTCAGCAGAAATATCACTATGATGGTAAAAATATCCGCCTGTTTTATGGTCATATTTTGAAATAGTGATCTGATTTTCATATCTAGGATTATACACTCATTTATTTTTTAATAGAACTCTTATTTAAAATATTTCACTATAATTACGAAAATTTTTATAACAAAAGGCAAAAAATGTTTGGCAGAAAATTAAGAAGATACGAGTTAAGCGATGAAGAGGTAAACAAGCTACAGTGGGCAAAGATATCGACAAACAAAGGCGATATCTGGATAAAGCTGCTTCCTGATGAAGCTCCAAACACGGTTGCAAACTTTGCGCATCTTGCAGAGTCGGGCTTTTACAACGGTCTTAATTTTCACCGTGTGATCCCGGGCTTTATGGCTCAGGGTGGATGTCCTCACGGAACAGGAACAGGCGGACCTGACTGGGTGATCCCTTGCGAGACCAAAACAAATGTAACCAAGCACAGAAGAGGAGCACTCTCTATGGCTCATGCAGGACCGAACACTGGCGGAAGCCAATTTTTCATCACTTTTGTAGCTACTCCTCACCTTGACGGCGTTCATACTGTTTTTGGCGCTATCGAAGAGAATGATGCAGAGAGTTTTGCGACTCTTGACTCTATTAAAGGTCAGGACACGATAGAGTCTGTTGAAATTTTCCAAACTCGCCAGTAAGACATTTAAAACTAAATGTTAGTACACATCTGCTGCAGCGTAGACTCCCACTTTTTTCTACAAAAGCTGCAGCATGACTACCCTCATGAGAAGCTCACTGGCTTCTTCTACGACCCAAACATCCATCCATACTCAGAGTATAAACTTCGACTTCTTGACGTACAGCGCTCATGTAAAATGCTCGGCATCGAACTGCTTGAGGGAGAGTATGATTTTGAGAACTGGGTAGAAGCGGTAAGAGGGCTCGAGAGAGAGCCGGAAAAAGGCAAAAGATGCGAGGTCTGCTTTGACAAACGCTTTGAAGTGAGTGCAAAAAAAGCGCTTGAACTTGGCGAAAAAAGCTTCACGACAACACTTCTTGTAAGTCCTCTCAAATCGCAAGAGCAACTTACGCGCAGCGGCGAAGAGTTCTTTAAAAAGCATGGAGTAGAGTTTATATCGTTTGATTACCGCGCAGATGGAGGAACGCAGGAGCAGAGCCGTGTGACGAAAGAGGAGCAGCTCTACCGTCAAGACTACTGCGGCTGCATCTACGGGCTAACCATGCAGCGCGAACAGCAGGAACGTCTTATGGATGAGATGTTCTCCCCAATTTCCAATCAAATTCTACCCGCTTCCATAGAGGAGAGGCTTGAGCTATACTCTCGCCGAAATGAGCTTGAAGAGAAAAACATCGCCTACAAGATCATAAGAGAGAAGTTTTTAAACTACCGCCTCTTTAGCCTAAAAGTCATATCGGGTAAAACGGAGGTCATTGACGCTCATGCACTCTTCTACTCAACTCTTCCAAGAAAAAAAGCTCAGGGCAGAGTTGACTTTTTGCATAATAACGTCGGTTACTTTAACCGTGAAGAGATAAAGTTTGTAACCCTAAAGCACTTTAACTCAGAGTGCGGCTTAAACTACAAAAGCACAAAAGAGCTCATCTTCAATCCTCCGAGTTTTGAAAAAGAGCTAAAATTCAGAGATGTTTTAACAGACACAAACCACAACCTAAGCCCGATAATTATTATGGATGAAATACCCCAGACAAAGCTGAGCGTGGAGCTTGATGCCAAAACTTATGAGGACACCAGAGAAAAACTAATGATTCTATAATATTTTTTTTGGTAGAATAACCGAATTTATTAAACTACAAAGGTTTTACTGATGATTATGGATGTTGTGGAAATTCAAAAAATTATACCTCACCGTTACCCCTTTTTACTTTTAGACAGAGTCACCGAGATTAAAGAAAATGAGTCTCTTATAGGGTTTAAAAATGTAACTATCGGCGATAACGTATTTCAAGGTCACTTTCCCGGACATCCTATATATCCGGGCGTTATGATCTTAGAAGGGATGGCGCAAGCAGGCGGTATCTTGGCATTTAAGAGCATGGGCACAATGACGGAAGAGGAAGCGGCAAACAAAGTGGTCTACTTTATGAGCATCGACAAAGCAAAATTCCGCAACCCCGTAAAACCGGGTGACAGACTTGAGTACCGCATAAGCGTTATAAAAAACAAAGGCCAGATCTGGGTACTTGACGGCAAAGCTTATGTTGATGATGTTTTAGTATCGGAAGCTGAACTAAAAGCTATGATCGTCGATAAGTAAGAAAAGGCAAATAATTGAATAAAATCTCCCCCTTGGCAATCATTGAAGATGGTGCGGTTATAGGCGACAACGTTGAGATAGGGCCATACTGCTTCATCTCATCAGCCACTACCATCGGCGACGGCACGAAGATAGAACAGAGCAGCTCTATCTACGGAAAAACGACTATCGGCAAGAACAACCATATCTTCTCACATGCTGTCATAGGTTCTGTTCCCCAAGACCTTAAATTTGCCGGCGAAGATGTCGAGCTTATTATCGGCGACAACAATAAGATCAGAGAGTTCACCCTTTTTAATCCGGGTACAAAGGGCGGCGGCGCAAAGACGATCATAGGCTCTCACAACCTGTTTATGGGATATGTGCATATAGGTCATGACGTGATCATCGGCAACCACTGCATCCTTGCAAATGCCGCTACGCTAGCGGGACACGTAGAGATGGGCGACTATGCCGTTATTGGCGGGATGACGCCGATTCACCAGTTTGTACATATCGGAGACTACGCAATGGTAGCTGGTGCGTCTGCTCTGGCTCAAGACGTACCTCCTTTTTGTATGGCGGAGGGAAATCGTGCGACACTTAGAGGTCTGAACCTTACGGGGCTTAGAAGACATCTGGAGCGTGAAGATATAGATGAACTAAAGTCCGCATACAGAGATCTTTTTGAGGCAGGAAAACCGCTAAAAGATGTCGCGAACGAACTTCTTGAAAAAAGTAAGAACCACCATGTTCAAGCTCTTTGCAACTTTATTCTAAAGACAAAGCGTGGAATACCATACGAAAGAAAGAAAAACGATGACTAAAAAAGCACAAGTGCTTTGGGCTCTCTGCCGAAGAGAACCAAGTGTTAACGTAGGTAGCGGAATTACTCCGGATACCGTAATAAACTAATGAGAGGAAAAATTTATGATTCATAGAGCCTGTAGCTTTTGCGGCACCCAGGAGAGCGATGAAAATCCTCTTATTGCCGGAAACGGCGTATATATATGTAAAAACTGTGTAGTCTCTGCCTACAAGATAATGTTCGGAGATGAAAGTGCATCATCAAAGAGCGAAGAGCTTGTCGATGCAGTCACAAAACTGATGACTCCAAAAGAGCTAAACGAATTTCTCGGAGAGTATATCATTGGGCAGGAGCGTGCCAGAAAACTTCTTAGTGTAGCTGTTTACAACCACTACAAAAGAATTTTTAAAAATCAAGATGTTAAAGACGACGATACAGAGATATCAAAATCCAATATTCTTCTAATAGGACCTACGGGAAGCGGAAAAACGCTTATGGCTCAAACAATTGCCAGAGTGCTTAATGTCCCTATTGCTATAGCGGACGCTACAAGCCTCACTGAAGCCGGTTACGTCGGTGAAGATGTTGAGAACATTCTTACAAAACTGCTTCAAGCGGCTGACGGCGACGTTGAAAAAGCGCAAAGAGGGATAGTATTTATTGATGAGATCGACAAGATATCCCGCATGAGCGAAAACCGCTCTATTACCCGTGACGTATCCGGTGAAGGGGTGCAACAGGCACTTCTTAAGATCATCGAGGGAGCGGTAGTCAATATCCCGCCAAAGGGAGGCAGAAAGCACCCTAATCAAGAGTTTATTGCAGTTGATACGACGGGTATTCTTTTTATCTGCGGTGGTGCATTTGACGGTCTTGACGAGATACTAAAGAAGAAGCAGGGCGAGAACGTTCTTGGTTTCGGTCATGAAAAGAAGAGCAAAAACGAACAGAAACTTAGCTACGATATGGTCGAGCCAGATGATTTGGTAAACTACGGTCTTATTCCTGAGCTTGTAGGCCGTCTCCCGATCATAGCTTCTTTAAACGAGATAACCGAAGATGATATGGTACGCATTTTAACAGAACCGAAGAACTCGATTATAAAGCAGTACAAAAAACTCTTCTCAATAGACAATGTTGAGCTTAACTTTGAAGAGGATGCGCTAAGAGCCATCGCAAAAAAATCTATAAAAAGAAAAACCGGTGCTCGCGGACTTCGCGCAATTTTAGAAGAGAATATGATAGATATCATGTATGAACTTCCTGAATACAGCGGTTATGAAGTTCTAATAACAAAAGCGGTGATAGACGACGGGGAAGCTCCGGTCTACATAAAAAAACACTCTAAACAAATAGCATAAGGCAGAATAATGATACTTAACAAATTAGTTGGACTATTTTCAAATGATCTTTCCATAGATTTGGGAACTGCAAACACGATCGTAATAGCAAAAGGCAGAGGCATTATAATAAACGAACCTTCCGTTGTTGCCGTAAAAACTGAGAAGTACGGAAGACAAAGAGTTCTAGCCGTAGGTCAAGAAGCAAAAGAGATGGTCGGTAAGACTCCGGGCAACATTAAAGCGATCCGTCCTATGAGAGACGGTGTCATCGCGGACTTTGACATTACAGAGAAGATGATTAGAAAGTTCATTGAAAAAGCGCATGGAAGAAGCTCTCTTATCAGTCCTAGGGTCATTATCTGCGTACCGTACGGTCTGACTCAGGTTGAACGCAAAGCCGTACGCGAATCTGCTCTTAGCGCAGGTGCGAGAGAGGTTTACCTTATAGAAGAGCCTATGGCAGCGGCAATCGGAGCTGGAATTGAGATTCGTGAACCTCAAGGAAACCTTGTTGTTGATATCGGAGGCGGAACGACCGAGATCGGTGTTGTCTCTCTTGGAGGTCTGGTTCTTTCAAAATCTATCCGTACAGCAGGGGACAAGATAGACCAAGCAATTGTGAACTTTATCAGAAAAAAATACAACCTTCTTATAGGCGAGAGAGTTGCCGAAGAGATCAAGATCGCAATAGGAACAGCTGTTCAGTTAGATGAAGAGCTTAAGATGGTAATCACAGGTAGAGACCAGGTAGAGGGGCTTTTAAGCTCAGTGGAGCTGACAAGCGAAGATGCAAGAGAAGCTATGAGAGACCCTTTAAAAGAGATAGGTGAAGCTCTACGTGACGTACTGGAGCAGATGCCTCCTGATCTAGCGGGTGATATAGTAAACCACGGTATCATACTGACAGGCGGAGGCGCACTTATACGTCAGCTTGACAAGTTCTTGGCAGATATAGTAAAGATCCCTGTTTATGTTGCAGACGAGCCGCTTCTGGCAGTTGCCCGAGGAACAGGACGTGCACTTGAAGAGATAGACCTGCTGCAAGAACTATTTGAAAATGAATAAGGGTCTACTCGGCTTTTTTCTAATGTTCACCGCACTCCTTGTGGGTGCGCTATACTATACCAACATTATTCAAGCGCCATTTATTTCGGCACTTAACAATATAAAAGCAAACTACCACTCATCTACAGAGTTTATGCAAGAGTTGATAGATAAACACTTTTTTCAGGCCAGACATATAGAAGAGCTAAACGAAAAGCTTAAGAAATATGAGAACAGCCATCTGGTATTGCAGCAGCTCTCCTCTGAGGTAAACGACTTCTTTACAGAGAACAACTCGACACTTAAAGTAGACCCGAGAGTTGAACTTACAAGAACCCTCTCCTACCAGAAATTCGGCGATCTAAACAGAGTATGGCTTGAAGTGGACGACTATAACGCATCCCGTGTTTACGGACTTGTATACCAAGATCTTGTTGCAGGGATCGTTATCTCACAAGAGGGAAGAGCACTCGGGCTTTTAAATAGAGATATAAAGAGCTCCTACGCAGTTTATATAGGTGAAGAGCGAGCTCCCGGCATAGCTCACGGAAACAGTGCTGAACATCTTGTAGTAAAATTCATACCGGCGTGGCATCATATAAAAATAGGCGATGAGGTAATAACTTCGGGTCTAGATGAGATATTTTTCAAGGGGCTAAAAGTCGGAAGAGTTCTTTCGGTAACATCATCCCAAGGGTATCAAAATGCCGTTATTGAGCCATACTATAAAGCTAACGATCCAAACTATTTCCACATAATAAAAAAGATAAAATAAACTCATCAAATATTAAGTGCTTTTTACCTATAATAAACAAATTTTTTATGTACTAACAAAAAAGGTAAACAATGCCAAAACGCACCGATATTCACACTATTTTACTTATAGGTTCGGGTCCGATCATTATCGGCCAGGCCTGCGAATTTGACTACTCTGGAACGCAAGCAGTTAAAACACTAAAAGAGCTTGGTTACCGCGTAATTCTTATAAACTCTAACCCGGCAACTATCATGACTGATCCGGAATTTGCAGACAGAACATATATAGAACCTATAAAAGAAGAGGTTATCGCCAAGATCATCAGAGATGAGAAAGTAGATGCCATTTTACCTACCATGGGAGGACAGACCGCGCTCAACGTAGCTATGAGCATGTATGAAAAAGGTATGCTTGAAGGTATTGAGTTTTTAGGCGCAAATCCAACAGCTATAAGCAAAGGGGAAGATAGACACCTATTTAACGAAGCAATGATAAAGATCGGCATGGACCTGCCAAAGAGTAAAAACGCTTACAGCGTTGAAGAGGCTATCGAAGTGGCTCGCGAGATCGGCTTTCCGGTAATATCAAGAGCTTCATTTACCCTTGCCGGCGGCGGAAGCGGCGTGGCATACAATATGGAAGAGTTTGAAAAGCTCGCGCAAGAGGGTATCTCTGCATCGCCGATCAATGAGATCGAGATCATGGAGTCTATGCTTGGCTGGAAAGAGTACGAGATGGAGGTTATCCGTGACAAATCGGACAACTGTATCATCGTATGTTCGATTGAAAACTTCGACCCGATGGGTGTTCATACCGGAGACTCTATCACGGTAGCTCCGGCACTCACTCTAACAGACAAAGAGTATCAGCGTATGCGTGATGCCTCTTTTGCAATTTTACGCGAGATCGGTGTTGATACGGGCGGAAGTAACGTACAGTTCTCAATCGACCCAAAAACAGGGCGTATGATAGTTATCGAGATGAATCCTCGAGTTTCGCGCTCATCAGCTCTTGCTTCAAAAGCAACGGGTTATCCTATTGCAAAAGTCGCAACACTTCTTGCGGTCGGCTTTACTCTTGACGAGATCACGAACGACATCACGGGAACTCCCGCATCGTTCGAGCCTGTTATAGACTATGTCGTTACAAAAGTTCCGCGTTTTACTTTTGAGAAGTTTCCCGAAGCTATAAATACGTTAAGCACGAGCATGAAGTCCGTGGGCGAAGCAATGGCGATAGGTCGTACTTTTAAAGAGTCTATTCAAAAGGCGCTCTGCTCTCTTGAGACCGGTCTTTGCGGATTTGACGAGGTAGATGGCGATATGGATTTCATCAAGCATGAGATCCGTCGTCCAAACGCTGACAGAATTTTATATGTTGCCGAAGGATTCCGCCGCGGAATGAGCGTAGAGGAGATGTTTGAGACATGTCAGATAGACCCTTGGTTCTTGTATCAGCTTGAAGAGATCATAAAAACAGAGAGCAGTATGAATGAGAGCATCTTAAGTGATGCCGAATATATGAGAAGTGTGAAAGTTGACGGTTTTTCAGACAAGAGGATCGCTCAGCTTTTAACGCAAAACTCAGGCAAAAAGATAAGCGAAGATGATGTATATAAAGCTAAAAAAACTCTGGGAGTAAACCTTGAGTACAATGAGGTAGATACATGTGCCGCAGAGTTTGAAGCACTTACTCCATACCTCTACTCGACGACAAACATCACAAAACTTCCAGATGTAAAAAACAGAGTAAGCGATAAGAAAAAAGTGCTTATTTTAGGCGGCGGGCCAAACAGGATCGGTCAGGGTATTGAGTTTGACTACTGCTGTGTTCACGCTGCATTCGCGCTTAAAGAGATGGGCATAGAGACGATCATGTACAACTGTAATCCAGAGACGGTTTCAACAGACTACGACACCTCTGACGTTCTCTACTTTGAACCGATCGATTTTGAACACGTAAGAGAAGTGATAGAGAACGAACAGCCTGACGGCATCATTGTCCACTTCGGAGGACAGACACCGCTAAAACTTGCAGACTCGCTTAATAAGATAGGAGCAAAGATCGCGGGAACTCCTTCCAGCGTGATCGATCTGGCGGAAGATAGAGAGCAGTTTGCAAACTTCGTAAATCAGCATGGACTAAAACAGCCCTCGAACGGTCTTGCGCGTACAAAAGAGGAGTCTTACGTCATAGCGCAAAGACTCGGATACCCTGTGCTTGTTCGTCCATCATTCGTTCTTGGCGGACGCGGTATGAGAATCGTATACAGTGAAGATGAGCTAAAGCAGTATATGGACCTTGCAGTATCTGTTTCAAACAACGCACCGGTTTTGATAGACAAGTTCTTGGATCAGGCAATAGAACTTGACGTTGATGCGATATGCGACGGTAAAGACGTCTATATCGGCTCGGTTATGCAGCATATCGAAGAGGCTGGCATCCACTCAGGTGACAGCGCTTGTTCACTACCTCCTGTCAATCTCTCAAAAGAGATGATCGACAAGGTTGAGAAGCAGACGAAAACGATCGCGCTGGGTCTTGGTGTACGCGGACTTATGAATGTCCAGTATGCTATATATGAGAACGAGATATATCTTATAGAAGTAAACCCTAGAGCTTCAAGAACCGTTCCTTTTGTAAGCAAGGCTACGGGTATGCCGCTTGCAAAAGTAGCGACACGCGTGATGGTAGGCGAGACTCTTAGAGACGCTCTAAAATATTACGACAAGTACAATATCGTTATGGAAGAGAACGGCTTATTAAAGCCTCGTCTAAAAGGGCACATCTCGGTAAAAGAGGCTGTTTTCCCTTTCCACAAGCTATACGGTGCGGATCTTGTTTTAGGACCTGAGATGAAATCAACGGGTGAAGTCATGGGGATCAGTTCAAACTTCGGTATCAGTTTTGCAAAAGCTCAGATTGCCGCAGGCAATAAGATAGCAAGAGAAGGGACCTGTTTCCTCTCTTTTGTGGATACCGACAAGAAACATGCTCCGGAGATCGCAAGCGGTCTTCATAGACATGGATTTAAGCTTGTTGCTACAAAGGGGACTCAAGCCGTTATTGAAGCGGCAGGCATCCCTTGTGAAGTAGTCCTTAAGATCTCTGAAGGTCGCCCAAACATAGAAGACAGCATGAAAAACGATGCTATACATATGGCGATAAATACATCTGACAATAACACATCAAAAAAAGATGCCATCGTTATACGCCAAGAGGTGCTTAAGAGAAATATACCTTACTTTACTACTCTTAGTGCTGCAAGAGCGCTTATTCTTGCTCTTGATGAGATGAGAGACGATTCATGGTCTTCTTCCAAAGCGCTGCAAGATTTTCTAGCATAGATATGCCCGTAATCCTAACACAAACCGACACTACCGTCGGTTTTTTGTCACAAAATACGCAAAAACTCTACGAAATAAAATCCCGCCCGCAAACAAAACCGTTCATCAAGGTCTACAAAGACTTTAAAAGCTTTAAGCAGGATGGAGGCAGGGTTTCAAAGGGAAGAAAAAATCTGGTTCGCCGCTCAAAAAAGACTACATTCATTATCAACAATTTCTCTTTCAGAGTCGCACATCCCCATCTTGATTCTCAGATACTAAGAGAGACTCCCTGGTTCTACTCAACTTCGGCAAATAAAAGTGCCGAGAGATTTAATAGGGATTTTTGCGAATCAAAAGCTGATATAATAGTAGAGGATATTAACTCTCTAGTTGAAAAAGATTCATCGTCTCTTATAAAAATAAACTCTACAAAGAGGAGAAAACTAAGATGAACAGAGCGATTCAAGCACTTCTCAGCGGTATCTTTATTACGTTTATTTTAGATTTCTTTCTCTTTCTGGGAATTTTGCTAAATTATATAAACTATTACAATATTGATCTTTACTACAATATTCTCTTTGCAGACAACCAAAACGGCTTTCTCTTTTTTGGACTAAGCATTATTCTGGGCTATATCGTAGTATATGTTCAAAACTATAAGGTCAGTCTGATAACCGTAGGCGTGCTCTCTTTTCTTGTTCTATTGACGCTTTTTCAAAGCATAGGTCATAGTGTTGGAGAAGTTATGTTTATGCAAAAAGATAAAGTTTTAGAGACCTCTAAGAGAACCTACAGCGGTGATATTCTCTATGACGGCAGAGAGCAGATTGCATTTTATGAACGTAATCTCAACAAAATTATTAAAATAAGTAAAAAGGATTTAAAAAAGTGAGACATATCTCTTCTCTAAAAAGTGGTGTTGCACTGGGAAGTGCCGGAGTAGTTATGATGAGTGTTCTTAGCGGATGTACATCACAGCAGCAGGAGCCTCAAAACAGATACCTTGTCATCGAACAGCTCTCAAACGGAAAATATATAGTGGTCGAAGAGATGCCTACAGAGGGTCCAAACAGAGCTATCATCCGTGAAAAAGATGAGAACGGCAATACCGTTGAGCGTTTTATGAACGAAGATGAGATGAGAGCAATGGCGGAACAGGAGTATGTAAAGACTCTAGACGGCTCTTCAGAAGCAGTGTCGAGCAGTGACTCAAGTGCGGGAATGGGGCTTGCGAGTACGATCCTTGCTGTTGCTGCGGGAGCACTTTTAGGCAATGTGATAGGCAACGCTTTGATGAACAACAAAAACTTTGCCTCCAGATCCTCGTCCGTAAATAAAAGTGCCTACAGCCGCTCCGCCGCTGCAAGAGCCTCAACTGCATCTGGCAAAAAAAGCTTTTTTGGAAACTCTACCGCTTCTACTTCAAGAACTTCTACATACGGCGGCTGAGATTGGTGAGACTGAAAAATATAAAGCCTCTGAAAAATGAGCAGTTGGAGAAGCTTGGTTTTACTTGGCATACGGACAGTGACAGCAGCAAGTATATAAGCGAGACTCTGGTCAAGATTACACAAGAGGAAGCAGAGGCTTATTATGAAGCCGTAAATGAACTCTACGATATGTATACAGAAGCAGCCGAGTATGTTATAGAGAACAACCTCTTCTTTGAACTCGGCATCCCTTTTAACCTTATAGACGCAATTAAAAAAAGCTGGGAAAACGACGTTCACTGGCATATCTACGGCAGATTTGATCTAGCCGGCGGTCTGGACGGAAAGCCGATAAAACTTATTGAGTTCAATGCAGATACACCTACATCGCTTTTTGAGACCGCTCTTCTGCAGTGGGCTCTTTTAAAAGAGAACTCTCTTGATGAGCAGAGCCAGTTTAACAATGTCTATGATGCTATAAAAGAGAATTTTAAACGTCTGATCACGCTCTTTGACGATACAGAGCTCTTTAATGAGAGATATGACGGCTGGAAAATACTCTTCTCCTCGATCCACGGAAACGACGAAGAAGAAGCAACAACAAGACTGCTTCAACAGATCGCGACGGATGCAGGTTTCAACACAGGGTTTGAGTATCTGCAGAATGTAAAGTTTGATGAAGACGGGATCTATGACAGAGATGAGAATCAGTATGAGTACTGGTTCAAGCTCTATCCATGGGAAGATATTGCCATAGACGAACCCGAGCTTGCGACGACTATGAGTAACATTATGCAAAACCAGAGTGCCATAATCCTAAACCCTGCATATACTCTGCTTTTTCAGTCCAAAGGTATGTTAAAGATACTCTGCGACCTTTTTCCAGAATCACCGTATCTTTTAAAAACATCTTTTGAACCTCTAAAAGGCGTAAAACAAGTAGAGAAGAGTGTCTTTGGCAGAGAGGGTGCTAACGTAAAAATAGTTGACTCTGATGGAAGTGTGTTGCATGAGCAGGATGGACCTTACGGCAACTACAAAAAAATATACCAAGAGTATGTAGAGCTAAATAGCGATGAGGACAAAGAGAAGTATCAGGCGGGAGTTTTCTTTGCTTACGAAGCTTGCGGTCTTGCCTTTAGAAAAGGCGGCGAAATACTAAACAACATGAGTAAATTTGTAGGGCATGTTATAAAGTAGACCTACAAGATTTAAAGAACTCTACTTCTTAAGCTTCTGTTTTAAGATTAGCTTTCCAGCCTCGACTCCGGGCTGGTCATAGGCATTTATATACATAAATTTTGCGCAAACCGATGTCAGAAGCTCATACTCATACATCAGTGTCGCAATACTCTTCTCACTTACGCTGTCTATCGTTATAACATCACAAGGGATATCATTAAGATTGTTTATTGACTCTATCGTCGCATCTGCCTGCTCGTTTATAAGCGATGAGAACTCAATACCGTCAATATAATCAAGTTCCTCTAAGCCCTCCAGTTTTACACTCGGAATCTTTAAATTGCTGTCAAAATCCTCGACCTTTATGACCGTGACCGTCTTGTCACGCCTGCCCTCTACTATTAGCTGTAAAAAGGAGTGCTGATCAATGGGCCCTATTATCCCAATCGGTGTAAGTCCCTGTCTTGTGCTGTTGATATCTATCTTGCCCAGACTCTCGCCCCAAAGTTGAATATACCATTTGTTGAAGCCGTCAAGTCTTGATGAGTAGGAGAATACTACATTTATGTTGAAACTGTTTTTGTACTCTACAAAAAATCTGGCTTTTTTAAGCACTCTCTCATAGGTTAGTGTTTTATTAAAAAAAGAGTCGTACATCTCTTTTGCACCGCTTAGGAGCTGATCAATATCTACTCCTACGATTGCCAATGGAACCAAACCGACTGCGCTAAATACGGAAAATCTCCCGCCTACATTTTTTGGTATATCAAAACTGGTAATGCCGTTTGCTTTTGCATATCCGCTCAGTTTGGAGTCACTCTCGGTTATTACAAGCGTATTGTTTTTATCGCACTTAATAAGGGAGTTTATATATTTAAAAATAGAGATGGTCTCTATAGTCGTGCCAGACTTTGATATAACTACAAAAAGAGTGTCGTCTAACTCGATATTCTCAAGCTTTGATCTTATATCTATAGGGTCCGTGGTCTCCAAGAAATAGAGCTTTTTGCTTAAGTTTTTCGAGTATTTTAAAAATTTGTATATGGCGTATGTACCGAGCGTGCTTCCGCCTATACCGATAACTACTATGTTTTTTTGCACTACGCTCTTTGCATACTCTTTATACTTGGAGGTGTCACTGAAGACAAGATTATAGTAGCCTATATCCTCTCTCTCTTTTACTATCTCTTCAAAAATATCCTCATCCGATATGGTGGGATTATAGTTGTGTCGGTACTTCATGATTTTTAGTTACTCTTTTTATAAAAATAGTTTGTAGCCTCTACAAAACCGTCTACACTTCCGCAGTCAAATCTTTTTCCTTCAAACCTGTAAGCAATTACCCTTCCCTCTTTTGCCTGAGCAAGCAGAGCGTCGGTTATCTGTATCTCTCCGCCTTTTCCGGGTTTTGTATCTCTTAAGATGTCAAAAATATCAGGTGTAAGTATATATCTGCCTATGATCGCAAGATTTGAAGGAGCATCTTTTGGGTCAGGTTTTTCTACCATATCGGTTACCCTTATAACACCATCTTCCTCTGCATCGCCTGCTATTACTCCGTACTTGTTGCTGTCCTGCGGCGGTATCTCTTCAACTGCTACGATAGAACAGCGATACTTCTCATAAAGTGTGACCATCTGAGACAAAACGGAACTTCCGTTATTATCGCATAGGTCATCGGCTAACACTACCGCAAAAGGCTCATCTCCGATAAGCGTCTCACCACTGAGAATTGCATGCCCTAGCCCCTTCATCTCGATCTGTCTTGTATATGAGAAGGTGCACTTTGTAATAACATCTCTTATCTCTGTAAGATAGTGCTCTTTTGAGGTTCCTTTTATCTGATGCTCCAGCTCATAAGATATATCAAAATGATCCTCGATCGCACGTTTTCCACGACCTGTAACAATCGCCATGGTATCAATTCCCGCACTTATCGCCTCTTCTACACCATACTGAAGCAGCGGCTTTGTAAGCACTGGAAGCATCTCTTTTGGTATAGCTTTTGTTGCAGGCAGAAATCTTGTTCCGTACCCTGCTGCGGGAAAAAGGCATTTTGAAATTTTTGTTCTATCTTTTGGCATCTTCTATCCTAAATGGGATGTATTGAAATTCTTAAACTCAAAACAGATGAGCTTTTTTGAGTTTTGCAAGAAGTCTGTTTTAATTTGGATTCTATCCAATTTAAACATATTAAATCTTTAACCTGTATATCTTTGATTGAGGAGTATCCACAACCTTTTCAAAGAGAGTTTTGTCATACTCTCCAAGCACACTTAACTGAATATAGAGCGAGTCGTATGTTTTTTCATCCATGACCAAAAAGGTGTTATGAGTGGCCATATATATGATCGTCACATCGGCAGATAGGTTTGCCGTCTGTACGTTTTTTGAAAACTTCATACTCTTATCGTATGATGTCTGAACAAACCTCTTTATCGGCACTGTCTGATTGCTGATGGTTATAGTGGCATTTTGAATATTAAATATAATGCCCCCGCCGAGATGGATAATATTTTGCTCCTGCTTAAACATTCTTGTAGCATAAAAGAGCGGGCTTTTTCTCATCTCGCCGCTCATTAGATCTATACTTGAGAACTTCTCAACGGTAGGATATATATCTATCATCCTGTGCGGCAGATAGAGATAGACATCTCTGCTCCTCTCTGGAAGTTCCATATCACCCTCTAAAGAGAGCAAGAAGTCATTTATGTCACTAAAGCCGTAATCTTTCGTCATCTGCTCAATGTTTGAGAATATTGTGAGGTTCTTATCTCTGATTAGCTCTATGTTCTCTTCTTTGAATTTAAAGGTCTTCTCAGTGTACTCGACATCGAGTCTTGCCATCTTCGCCGCTGCTTCTTGAGGATGTGTCAAAATAAAACTAACCGGAAAATTCACGACTCCACTGTGTTTACCGCCGTCGATCAGTGTTTTGACATCGCTATAATATCTCAGTGGATAGCCGTAATCCCACCATGCAACCACATAATCCTCTCTATCTGCTATATCTTTGAATTCATCAAGCACCTTGACCTCATCAGCACTGAAGACCGTTGGAACTCTGTAGTTTTGTATGTGGAGAATATTTGGATACAAGATCGCCAATGTAAGAGCAGCTATTGTTAAAAACTTCAATCTTGAAGTCGGCATAAATCTTGCCGCTTCTGTTATTAAAAAAGCGACACCAAATGCCAAAACAGGAACTGCATAGATGGTAAAGCGAAGCCCTCCGACATACGCCAAAAAACCAAGACCTATAAGGGGAAGCCCAAAGAACATGATCTTGTGCTTATATGCCAGATATATAAATCCTCCTACAGAGAGAACAAACGTGACAACATGCCCGCTTATTCTATTTGCAAAAGTATCAAACGGAATATGTCCCGCCTCTCTGACGGTCTGGACAACCGAATAGAAGTGAAGCCCAAGCCCCTCTTTGCCAGCCGTTACAGCATCTTTAAATACATACCCTTTAAGCTGTCCCCAGATAGGGTTAAACCCGCCTGAAGCAAAAAATAGAACTATCGACACACCAAAAATATAGTAAACATACCTGTCAAACTTCTCTTTTGTGTAGATATAAAAGGCAGCGATTACCAAAATAGTTCTTATATACCCCTCAAGACCGATCATAGCAAGCATCATAAGAGATAGAAGTTTGTAGTTGTAGATATTTTTTCTATCCCAGATCAGGGTGTAAAGAAGAATAAGTCCAAAGAACGAGAACTCCAGAGAGTAGCTTTGTGGATACCACCATCTGTATATAAGAATATCAATTGCCGTGATAATGAGATACTTGTTTTCATTTGTTCTAATTGCCCAGATGATGGACCACAGAAGAAACATGGGAAGCACGATATTTAGCATATCTGTGTCAAAGTAGCCGATCATCGTCCTGTTGTAGTAGCTGTTTGCTATGCTCGCCAGTAGTGCGGCTACAAGCCCCATCTCTTGATTGTTTAGGCTTTTTGCTATAAGTATTATGGGAACAACAACAAGAGAGCCCAAAAAAACAGGCATAAAAAGAATGACAGTCTCAAAGGAAAAAGGCAAAACAAATGCAAAAAGAGCCGTCAGTTGTGAAGCAGCAGTAGTTATAGGAGAGAGGTCATTCTCCTGGCTCATGCCGCTTAAGATGTCTCTTGCCCCCTCAGCCCAGTAGTAGCCGTCATTGGTGTTTATCATAAACTGACCGTTAAACTTAAAAGGCTCATAATCTGCAAACTGATAGAACCACACCATCCTAAGAGCGACCGAGAAGAGAAATGCTACAGCAATATAGAGCAGCGTTATTTTAGTCTCTTTGTTTAATGTACCCACGGCTTTTCCTTTAGTTATATCTCGTTATACAGACTGTCTCTCTCTACGGGAATAAATCCGCTGTTTTTTATGAGTGCTCTGAACTCTTCAAGCTTCACGCCGTTCGCACTCTTTGCACCTGCTGCGGAGTTTATAGACTCTTTTTCTATAGTTCCGTCCAAGTCGTTTGCACCGAACTCCTGCGCTACGAGTGCGAGATTGACGGTTGATGTAACCCAGTAAGCTTTAAGATTTGGCACATTGTCCAAAACTATGCGGCTGATCGCCATAGTACGCAAAATCTCGTTTGCCGTGATCGGTTCTTTTATATTAAGGTAGTTATTTTCAGTCTGGTAAACAAGAGGGATAAAGCAGTTAAAACCGCCTGTCCCATCTTGCAGCTCTCTTATGCGCATCATGTGGTCTATTCTGTTCGCACGGCTCTCGACATGTCCAAAAAGCATGGTAACATTACTCTTTTTACCGCGCTCATGCCATTTTTTGTGTATTTCGAGCCACTGCTCGGATGTTACTTTGCCTTTGCAGATATAGTCTCTGACCTTCTCGTCAAATATCTCTGCACCGCCTCCGGGCATGGAGTCTACGCCATATTCAACCATCAAATCAAGAATCTCGTCATAACTTTTGGAGTAATGGCGGGATAGAAAATCAACCTCGGCTGCGGTTAGAGCTTTTACATGCAGAGCCGGGTAAGCGGTTTTTATCTTTTTAAAGATCTCCAAGTACCACTCCAAGCCAGTGTCCGGATTGTGCGCCGAGACGATATGAACCTCTTTGGCACCTCTAGAGTCGATATCTTTTACGATCTCCATTATCTGCTCATGGCTCATCGTGTACTGGTTTGGATTTTTTCTCGTTGCTGAATATGCACAAAACTTGCATACATCAGCGCAGACGTTAGTAGGATTTATATGGCGGTTTATGTTATAGTAGGTTTTTTTGCCGTGCTTCTTTTTACGGATATTATCTGCTAGTTCACCAAGCTCAAAAAGGTCCATATCATAGAGAGAGAGTGCCTCATCGAAGCTTACTCTATGACCTGCTAATATTTTCTCTTTTAAATTCATCAACTATTTTAAAGCCTCGAACTTCTCAAGCTCATCGAGCTGCTCCCAAGGATAATCACTCTGTCCTACCTGCCCGCGAGCTGCGACATCTGCGTATAAAAATGTCTCTTTTGAAGGCATGTCAAGATTGAACTTTCTTGTTATCCAGTTTGGAGTAAGCGAGAAGTTCTGCTGCACAAACTCAGAGAGCTTGTTATCATCCATGCCATCAATGACTGTTCCGTATGTGTCAACCGTCACGGATGTAGGCTTTGCAACACCTATCGCGTAAGATATCTGAACGAGCGCTTTTTTAGCAAGTCCCGATGCTACGATATGTTTTGCAATGTAGCGTGCCGCATAAAGTCCGCTTCTATCCACTTTCGTGTAGTCTTTTGAACTTTGAGCTCCGCCGCCTATCGGTGCATAACCGCCAAAGCTGTCAACGATAAGCTTTCTTCCCGTAAGTCCAGAGTCATGAAGCGAAGAGTGCGACACATATTTGCCTGTCGGGTTTATGTGAATGATACAGTTGCTTTTGTCATAAAGTTCACTTGGAAGAGCTGCATCATCTATGAGCTCTTGTATCAAAGCTCTTACGCTTTTTATATCCATTGTGTTCACGCACGGAGCAGAGACTACGATCGTATGGATCTTTTGCGGTCTGCAGCTCTCAAAGTTCTCTTTTGTACCGTAATCCATGGTGACCTGAGTCTTTATGTCAACACCCAGTTTAGACGGGTTTGCTTTTGCATAGTTATAGACCTTCTCCATCAAAACTCTTGCGTATGTAATAGCACTCGGCATATAGTTTTTAGTCTCAATGTCTGCGTAGCCGAACATTATCCCCTGATCGCCCGCTCCGGTCTCTCCGTCCTCTTGATCAACACCTTGGTTGATATCAGGAGACTGTGCATTTAAAAGCACTTGAAGCTCTATATCCTCAGGATGGAGACACTCCTCTTTTGTAAAGTACGGATTTCCGTCATAGCCTATGTTTACAAGCGCATCATGAACTATTTTTTTATAATCTTCAGTCGTTATTCTGGTTTTTGACGTAACTTCCCCACCTATTACGATATGTTTTCCCGCAACAAAAACCTCTGATGCAACTCTTGATCTTGGATCCCCTATTATCAATCTGTCAACTATACTGTCCGCTATAATGTCAGCGCACTTGTCCGGATGCCCCGGACTGACTACTTCACTCGTAAATAAATACATCTGTTTCCTTAAGTTATTATCAGCTACTATAAATTTAGCACGATAAGGAGCAAAGCCCCTTATTCTACGCTAACGCTAGGTTTTCTTCGGCAGAAGACCCATGCATGGCAAGCCATGCTTTTAAATTTATAGATAACTAGTTTGCAAAACGCCACTTGATTTTTGTTTATATGACTAAACCTGGCGCTTTCCACATCGAAGTCGTAATATTATCATCTACTAACTTTAATTGTACTTCGTATGCCTTTTCAAATCTTATTTTTATCTCATCGTAAATCTTTTTGTTCTCCAGATTCGGCTCATAAACTCTATCCCAGAGAACCAGTTTTTTTGCCGCATCTGCCATACTCCCATAAACTCCAACGCCTACACCCGCAGCCATTGCAGCCCCAAGCGCGGTTGCTTCGGTGACTTTGGGAATCTTGACTCTGCACCCTGTAACATCTGCAACTATTTGAGGCCAGAGCCTGCCTTTGCTTGCACCTCCCGCAAAAACAATTTCATCAATTTTTACGCCCGTAAAATCTCTGATCTTATCAAGGTTTATGCCTGAGACTATCGCGGCATTTTCCTGTAGACTTCTAAACATCGAAGCGCGGTTGCAAATAGAGGGATCTATGTTTAGATTTAAAAAACTGGGTGCTGCATGATACCATTTGCCATACTTCATAGAGTCTGAAAAGATCGGCAAAATACCGTATGAACCTACAGGAACTTTTGAGGCTTTTTCTTCCATGAGTGCATAAACATCCACTCCTTGCTCTTTAGCTTCAAGCTTCTCCATATCGCAAAAAGCGTCTCTGAACCAACGCATAACAAGTCCGCTAAAAAAAGTGATACCCTCCGCTTGAGATTGATTTTGGATCACATGCGGGTTTACTCTTATATTCATATTTTTTGGCGGAGGCGTATTTTTGTCTATATTTACAACCTGCTGCCAAAATGAGCCGCCCAAAATAGCAGCTTGTCCGATATCTACTACACCTAGCCCTGCAGAGCCTAGCTGAACGTCTCCGCCGCCCATGACCACTTTTGTTTTTGTTGATAGACCCGTGACAACACCGGCCTCTTTGCTCACGCTGCCCATAAGAGTTCCTACCTCCAAGACAGGCGGAAAAATATCATCCTTCAACCCTACTTTTGCAGCCATCTCATGAGCCCAAGTGCGATTTTTAAGAGAGAATACTCCGGTTGTTCCGCCGTTGCTCGGGTCAGTTGCAATAACTCCGCAAAGCCGTGCCAATATCCAATCACCTATCATGGATACTTTTGCGACACGCTCATAAACCTCTGGTCTGTTATTTTTTAACCATAAAATTCTGGGAATTGCCCCAAGTGCAAAAGTCTGCCCCGACTCTTTGTAGAAATCCTCTTCGATGCCTTTGAAGTTCTCTTTTAAAAAGCGCACTTCCTCGCCAGCCCTTGCATCGACATTTGCGACCGCCCAAAGCTCTCTGCCGTCTCTGTCGTAAAGAACTATCCCCTCACGCATGCTCGTCGCACTAAGAGCTGCTATGTCCTCGCCGCTTAGCTTTGCAAGGGAGAGCGACTCTTTTATACACTCACACACGAGTATCCAGTTTGCATCAAAATCAAAGCTCATGGAGTTAGGCACGCCCTCCTCCTCCAAGTGCGCCCACTCATGCTGAGCAACGCTTATCTGATTGCCCATCGTATCAAAGATAACGGCTCTAACACTCCCGGTTCCGGCATCTATCGCCATTAAGTAGTTCAAAATACTACCCTAATACTTCCAGCTCATCGCTGTATTTATCTTCGCAGTACTGCTCGTAGCTTGATTTGTAGATTTTATAGTGTTCTGAAGCTTTGTGCCCGTCAAGTGCCGCTTCATCTCTCCATGTCTCTACTGCAAAAAACTTCTCCGGTCTATCCTTGCACTGAAAAATGTCGTAAAAAATACATCCGTCCTCTGCTTTGCTTGGTGCCACCATCGCACTTAAGAGCTCTTTCATCTTCTCTACGCCATCTTTTTTTGCTATAAATGTCACTTTTTTTGTTATCGTCATCTTATATTTTCCTATGCTTAAATTTTAATCGTAGCGATTATAGCAAAAATGGGTAATTTGACTATAATAATGCCAGTTTTTTTCACAACTCATACTCGTTCACTAAGGCTTCACGGTGGGTGCCCCAAATCTCGCAAACGATATTTGACCCCTCCGTTGCAGAATCGTTCACTTCGTATGGTTATGAAAAATATTTATAAAAAAGGGTTTCACATTGGATTTAATACTGCAAATTGAAGATTTAATAGAAAAAAACGGCAGTGATTTTGAACTATCAAAACTCTTTAAAGCCTTTATAAAAGAGTACAAAACCTCGCTTGGCGAGCTCTTTAAGAAAAATCAGGGAAAAGATTTTCTTGTCCGCCACACAAAACAGCTCGACTCCATTATAACTTTGATGTACAAAACTACTCTAAGGCGTATCTTTGGCAACTACCTTCCCATGAGAAGCTCCATTCCCATAGCCATTGTCGCACTTGGCAGCTACGGCCGCGAACAGCTCTGTGTTCACAGCGACGTGGATCTGCTTATAGTATATGAAAAGGTAGACGGATTTAACAGTGAGCTTATAATCGAGAAGTTTTTCTATCTCGCTCTTGATGCGGGACTGAAACTTGGGCACAGGGTCCATGAGACGAACGATCTTTTTGCGGCCAGCAAAGAGGATATCACCATAAGAACGGCGCTTATGGAAGCCAGATTTATAACGGGCTCTACGCTTACATGGCATGAGACAAGCAAAGAGCTTGGCAGAATACGCACGTACGAACAAAAAGAGTTTATTTTAGAGAAGATCAAAGAGTCGCAGGAGAGACGTAAAAAGTACCCGACATCAATGCAGCCCAATATTAAAGAGAGTGTCGGCGGGCTTCGCGACTCAAACTTTATATTTTGGATTGCACACACTATCTACGGAGTGACTACGCTTAAAGATCTGGCTGGTGTTTTGTTCTCGGATGAGGAGTACAAAGAGTACCGAGCAGCGCTTGAGCTGCTCTTTCGTACAAGAAGCGCTCTTCATCTTATTACGAATAAACAGGAGGACAGGCTTCTTTTGGAGTTTATCCCGGAAGTGAGCAGACTTTTAGGATTTAAAAACCAGCAGAAGATGGTCACAAAAGTTCTTGAAGCGCAGTGGCGCATAAGCAACTTTACCCAGATATTCGTAAAGAAGATGGTTCGCCCATATATAGCCGATATGTCACAGCTTGGCAATTTTAGAAAAAATCGTCTAAGCAGAGGCATATACAAGATCGATAACAGGATCTACGCCTCATACAATCTGCCTATTCAGCCGCTTAACAAACTTCTTGAGACTTTAGTTTTGCTTGAGGACAAGCCGTACCATTTCGATGCAGGGTTTTTGCGTCAATTTACCTACGTAAAAATATCCTACCCGCTTCAGGCAAAGACATATTCGCTTTTAAAAGAGCTCTTTAAAAAGAGATATATGTACAGTTTTTTAAAACTCTTTTACGATGCGGGAGTGCTTCACCATCTCTTTGGCGCCTTTAAAAAAGTTCTTCATCTGCCACAGTTTGACGGTTACCATCACTACCCAGTTGATATCCACTCCATCAAGTGCGTTGAAGCGCTCGAAAACATCAAAGAGCCGTTTATTCAAAATCTCTACGATGAGTTTAGCAACGACGAAAAACTTCTCTTAAAGATCGTAACTCTCTTTCATGACAGCGGAAAGGGAAGAGTCCAAGACCACAGCGAAGTGGGTGCCAAACTAATCGCAGCTTTCACCCAAAAAATGAAACTAAAAGAGGAGGAGAAAGAGAGATGCATCACGTTGGTAAAACAGCATGTTACTATGAGCAATGTCGCACTTAGAGAGAACATACACAACGAAAAGACGCTCTATAAGTTTATGTCAAACGTGGGAGATGTGAAGAATCTGCAGCTTCTTTATGTACTTACCTATGCGGACATTAACGGTGTCGGAGATGGTGTATACAACTCTTTTACCTCAAAACTTCTGCGCGAACTCTATATAAATGCGCTTGAGGTCGCACAAAACCGCCAAAGGATCACCGACGCATCAAAAAGGATAAACAGCGAAAGGCGTGTAGCCAAGCTTCAAGAGTTTATAGAGCTGCCAAAACTGCTGCAGAGCAAACTTCTGCGGGTAGAGTCAAATCTCTTTTTCCTAAAACACACTCCTCATGATATTATTGAGATCGCAAAAAAAGCATCCAAGACAAAAGAGTATGACTTTTCTATAGACACACAGAGCTCTCTGGTAATAGAGATATACAGAAAGATACCGCTGAACATCGGCTATCTTCTGGCATCTCTAAGTCATCTTGATGTCGCATCTATGGAGATATTCACACTATTTGACGGTGTGAAATATTTTAAAATAGAGTTTATTGAACATGTTGATGAGAGTGAGACCATTCATATAGAAAATATCATCAACAACGCTTTTGATATGAGCAAGCATATAAAGCTAAAAGAGGTGAGTATCAGCGAAGATGAGATAGGCATTGATTGTGAACACTCGCTCACCCATGCAGAGGTCACGATCAACACCCAAAACCAAAAAGGGCTTTTGGCATACATCATGGAGTGCTTTGAAGAGCTTGGCATAAATATCGTCACAGCAAAGATCCACAGTACCAAACATAGAGTAAGGGACAGCTTCTTAATAGAAAAACAAAACGATATATGTAATAATGTCGCAAAAATTTATGCGCTATTAACTTTACGCAGCGGTGAACAAAGTCCTCCGCTGCTACGCTAGCCGCTAAGGCACTAAAGCTAGCCGCCTAACGGCGTCAGAGTAAAATATTGAATATAGCTAATTATAAAAGGAAATATCTACTATGTGCGGAATTGTGGGATATCTTGGACAAAAAAATACAAAAGAGATTTTATTAGAGGGACTTAAAGAGCTTGAGTACCGCGGGTATGACTCTGCAGGGATCGCAGTTTTGCAAGACGAAAAGTTCTCTAACTACAAAGCTGTCGGAAAACTTGTAAACTTAGAAGAAAAAACCAAAGATTTTAAAACAGATGGTTTTGCAGTAGGTATCGGGCATACAAGATGGGCGACACACGGAAAACCCACTGAACTAAACGCACATCCTCACTTAGGAGAGGGCTCTTACGTCGTACACAACGGGATCATAGAGAACTACGCAGCTCTGAAAAAAGAGCTTCAATCAAGCGGTGTTACATTTTTGAGCCAGACAGACACGGAAGTCATAGTACATCAGTTCGAGAAAAACCAAAAGAGTGCCAAAAACAGTTTTGAAGCTTTTAAAAAGACACTAAGCGAACTTCACGGAGCCTATGCTATCTTGCTTGTCACAAAAAGTGAGCCTGATACAATATTTTTTGCAAAACACGGCTCACCGATGCTTATCGGAGTAAATGAAGAGAACGAGAAGTATTTTGCATCTTCAGACACGCCGCTCATAGGACACTGCCAGAGAGTCAACTACTTTGAGGATGGTGATTACGGATATGCGTCATCGGATAAAATAGCTATTTTTGACAAAGAGGGAGCTCAAAAAGAGCCTAAGTTCTGTGAGCTTTCACAAAACAAGCTCCTTGCTCAAAAAGACGGCTACAGATTCTTTATGGAAAAAGAGATATATGAACAGAGCGTCGTGATCTCCGATACTCTTATGGGAAGACTAAGCGATGATGAGATCATATTTGATGAGCTTGACAAGAGTCTCTTCGATGGCATAAACGAGATAAAACTCTGTGCATGCGGGACATCGTACCACGCGGCAATGAGCGCGTCATACCTATTTGAGAGATACTCAAAGATAAAGACTTCCCTAGAGATCGCCAGCGAGTTTCGTTACAGAGACCCTATAATGACAAAAGAGACTCTTTTTGTCGTGATCTCCCAAAGCGGAGAGACAGCCGATACGCTTGAAACTCTTAAGATGGCAAAGGCGGCGGGTCTAAAGACTCTGGTCATCTGCAATGTCGACAACTCATCTATGGTAAGACTCTCCGATGCGACAATACTCACAAGAGCGGGAATAGAAAAAGGGGTAGCTTCTACAAAAGCTTTCGCTACTCAGGTGACAGTTTTTTGGATGCTATCTTTATATATAGCTAAACTGAAAAACTCGCTTACACAAAAAGAGATCGCTTCACACATCTCTACTCTTCGCGAGATTCCTTCGCATGTTAAAGTAAGCGATGAGATGCATGAACGCATTAAAAGATTGTCAAAAAGATATCTTCACGGTCACGGCTTTTTCTTTATCGGCAGAGATGTATTCTATCCTCTTGCATTAGAGGGTGCTTTGAAGCTCAAAGAGATCTCCTATCTGCATGCAGAGGGATATCCTGCCGGGGAGATGAAACACGGTCCTATCGCGCTTGCAGACCCTGAGCTATTTACCATAGCGCTGCTTCCCAAACATCTTCACTACGAAAAAGCAAAAAGCAACGTCGAAGAGCTGAGTGCAAGGGACTCTACTATCTGTGCTATCAGTCAGATAGCGTTTGAGAAGGCTGATGATTTTATAGAGATATCTGCGTGCGATCACTATATGCTTGAGTTTTTTGAGATGATGGTAGTTCTGCAATTATTGTCATTGGAGATATCTATAAGATTGGGTAATGACGTCGATATGCCTAGAAACTTAGCAAAAAGCGTAACTGTCGAATAATTGGCTGATATTTCAAACTAAATTTATATTTACTTAGCTATTATAAAAAATCAATACACCACCATAAAGTGATCAATAATGAAAACAAAATCCAGACTTTTACTGATAGTTACATTTATGCTGCTAGGACTTACCGCCGCAACGATTGTCAATATCTCACTTAACTTTAGAGAGTATAGCATCAATAGCGCGGTCGAGAAGTCACAGCTGGCTGCAAATATAGTAAAAGACGGACTTACCGCCCATATGGTAAACAATATGATGGATAAGAGACAGTACTTCTTGGACAAGATAGCAACTAGCAACAATATTAAATCTATCTGGATTGCCAGAGGCGAGAATGTAATACAGCAGTACGGAGAGGGTCTAAGCAACGAAGCTATCAGGGACGAGATAGATAAAGAGGTACTGCGAACCGGAGAGAGCGTACAAAAGATCACAGAAAATACAAAAGCAACAACACTCAGAGTCACTATCCCTTACAAAGCTTCTACACCTATGGACAACACTAACTGTATGTCATGCCACAATGTTGCAAGAGGCGATACTCTTGGCGTTATCAGCATGGAGTTTGATATCAGCGATATGAGAAGCAGCGGGATGCTGACTATCCTAAAGATCTTAGGAATAAATCTGCTATTTATTGTCGTGGTTCTCTTTTTGATAAACTACTATGTAACACCGTATCTAAATCTTTTCTCCAACCTGCAAAGCGGAATTAAAAAGGCTTACAGCGGAGATTTTTCACACCATTTCGTATCAAAGGTCGGTGGAGATGCCAGAAGCGTCGTAGATCAGATGAACTCTCTTTTTAGAAAGATGCAGGAAACTTTTGGCGATATAAAATACAATCTTGCAACATTTATACCGCAGGGGTGTGTATCCTCAAGCGATCCGCTTTATGAAGCAAAGACTATTATCAGCGAACTATCCGACATCTACAAGTTTAAAAAGACTATCGAGCTTGACGGTTCAAAAGATGAAGTATATACAAGGATAATAGATATTTTAAAGCTCAAGTATCAGGTCGGGCACTTCGCATTCTACGAAGTCAACAACGTAACTACGGAGAGAAAACTGATCTACAGCACCGAAGATGAGAATATCTGTTTTGAGAAGACCAACAAGAACGCAATGGAGTGTAGAGCTCATAGAACAAACAGCGTGACTATCTCTACAGAGTTCCCGAATCTGTGTCAGGCTTGCCTTGCGGTCGATGTAAACTATGTATGTATTCCTTTTAACATCAATCACGACATCTCACTTACAGTCTCTATGACATCCGAGGATAGAGACGAAGTTGAGAAGATGAAGAAAAATATCTCAAGTATCAAGCACTATCTTGAAGCTGCTAAACCTGTTATAGAGAGTCAGATACTTATGGAGAAATTAAGAGACACCTCTTTAAGAGACGGTATGACAGGTCTTTATAACAGAAGGTTCCTTGAAGAGATAATAGACAAGATCATGAGCCATGCCAACAGACATAACGAGACATATGCCGTCATGATGCTTGATGTCGACTTCTTTAAGATGGTAAACGATACTTACGGACATGACATAGGCGACAAAGTGATAGTCGCCCTTGCAAAGGTGCTCAAAAACAGTATCCGTGAAGCAGACTTGGCAATACGCTACGGAGGCGAGGAGTTCCTTGTTCTTCTGAGCAATGCAACCGATGAGGGGGTCATGCAGGTTGCCAGAAAAATACACTCTGCTTTCGGCGCACTCTCTTTTGATGTAGGAACTGCAGAGAGCCTTAAAAAGACGCTAAGTATCGGTATAGCAAAATTCCCGACGGATGGCGATACTATCTGGAAGTGTATCAAGTATGCGGATACGGCTCTGTATGAAGCTAAAAATACGGGAAGAAACAAGATAGTAGAGTTTAAACCTGAGATGTTCCAAGGAGAGGATTTTTAATCTTCCTCTTCTTTATTAATTTATACTACGCATTAAAAAATCATAAAAATTAAAAGAGTGGTGTAGATTCAAGAAGTTTAGTGAGGAAGCATACTTAAAGTATGTGACGAGCGTAACGACGCAGAATATGCGCCGCTATTTTGATTTTAAACTATTACTTGGTGCTGCAAGCACTAACACCCGGAGGCGTCGTCGGCTGAACATCTTCGTTGCTTGCTCCGCCTTTTGCATTTACCTCTTCTATGGTTGCCCAGATAGACTCGGCAGCAGCCATATAGCGTTTTGCACTCTCACTTGTAGGGTTTACGAATGTAATAGGCTTTCCTTCATCTCCGCCCGTTCTGATACTTGGCTCGATCGGAATCTCGGCAATTATTTTGGTATCGAACTCTTTAGCCATAGGCTCTGAAGTCCCTTTTCCGAATATATCATACTCTACACCCGTATCAGGAGCGATAAAGCCGCTCATATTCTCAACGATTCCGGCGATTGGAATATTTAGCTTCTTAAACATATCGAGTGAACGGCGAGAGTCATCAAGAGATACAGCCTGAGGAGTTGTAACCGTAAGTCCTGCAGTAACAGGTACGCTTTGAGCCAATGTAAGCTGTGCATCACCCGTTCCAGGAGGCATATCAATAACTAAAACATCAAGATCGCTCCAAAGAATATCTCTTAAGAACTGCTCAATTGCTTTCATGATCATAGCACCGCGCCAAATAAGCGACTGCCCCTCTTCCATAAGAGAACCCATAGACATCATCTCTATGCCGTAAGCTTTGATCGGAAGAACTTTGTTTCCTGTCACCTCAGGTTTGATATCTGAGACGCCTAACATACGAGGAATATTAGGACCGTAGATATCGGCATCCAAAAGTCCCACTTTTTTACCTTGAGCTGCAAGTGCGATAGCGATATTAACAGATGTCGTAGATTTTCCGACCCCGCCCTTACCAGAACTTACCATTAAAAAGTTTTTAATATGAGGAGCTATGTTCTTGCTCTTTGGTTTTGGAGCTTCAGGCATCTTTGGAGCTTTGATGTTGACCGTTACATTTGCCGCGCCCACAGCTTTGAGCTCTGCCGTTGCATCATCGATTATCTGCTGTGCGACTTCAGGAGCGCTTGATGTTATCTCTACATTGAAGCTTACATCACTTCCGTTGATCTCTATACTATTTACAAAACCAAAAGTCACTATATCCTTTGTAAAACCCGGATATAGAACTTTTGATAGTGCTGAATTTACAATATCTTTAGTCATTTCTATTTATTTCCTTTATAAATTTCATTTTCGTAACTTTACCATAATTAAAATAAGACAAAAATTATCCTATATCAATTCTAAGCCGTTTTTTTACATCGGCTAAAAAAGTCTAGACCGCTTCTCTCTCTTTTGCTTCTCTTGCGATCTGCTCGATTGCTTCAGGATTGTCCATAATGTTTTGAGTTATCTTGTACGAACAAAATTTCGGTCCGCACATTGAACAAAACTCTGCCTCTTTGAATACATCTTGAGGGAGGGTCTCATCATGGTACTCACGAGCGCGTTCGCTGTCAAGTGCCAGCTCGAACTGCTTCTCCCAGTTAAACGTATATCTCGCATCGCTCATCTCATCATCTATATCTCTTGCCCCTTTGCGGCCCCTTGCGATATCCGCCGCATGTGCCGCTATCTTGTAAGCGATGATCCCCTCACGGACATCATTTGCATTTGGAAGCCCAAGATGCTCTTTTGGCGTAACATAACAGAGCATAGAAGCTCCGTGCCATCCACCGACAGCCGCACCGATCGCCGAACTGATATGATCGTATCCTGCAGCGATATCGGTAACCAAAGGTCCGAGTATATAAAACGGAGCCTCGTGGCAAAGTTCGCGCTGAAGTTTCATATTGCGCTCTATCTGATTAAGAGGAACGTGTCCTGGCCCCTCGATCATGACCTGAACATTCTTCTCCCATGCACGGAGCGTCAATTCTCCCAGGACTTTCAACTCTCCAAGCTGCGCATCATCACTTGCATCAGCCAGACATCCCGGACGCAGAGAGTCACCAAGTGATAGAGAGACATCATACTTTGCACAGATATCCAAGATATCGTCAAACGCCGTATAGAAAGGATTTTCTCTATGATAGTGCATCATCCAAGCAGCCATCAAGCTTCCGCCGCGGCTCACGATACCCATCTTTCTTTTGGCGATCTTTGGCATGGTCTCAAGCAAGAAACCGGCGTGAATCGTAAAGTAGCTCACCCCCTGTTTTGCCTGACGCTCTAAAACCTCAAGCATAACGTCTATGCTCAAATCCTCTATCTTATTTCCCACATCATGAAGTATCTGATAAATAGGAACCGTTCCTATCGGGATCTTTGAAGATGCGATCACCGCTTTTCGTATCTCATCGAGATCACCGCCCGTTGAGAGGTCCATCGCAGTATCTGCTTTATAGTGCTGAGAGACCTGCATCTTCTCAACTTCGCCCTGAACGTCGGATGCTATTGCAGACGAGCCTATATTGGCATTGATCTTACATCTTGCAGCAAGCCCTATCGCCATAGGCTCAAGAGAGGTGTGATTTACGTTTGCGGGAATAATCATTCTCCCTCTTGCTATTTCGCTGCGAACCAGCTCAGGAGAGAGATCTTCTACTTTAGCTACGTACTCCATCTCCTCAGTTATTATGCCCTGTTTTGCGTAGTACATCTGTGTTTTAACGGGGTCGCTTTCGCGCTTTTGCACCCATGAAGTTCTCATATTTTCTCCTAAATTCTATATACTCTGCTTTATTAAAGTAATGAAAATATAATCAAATAAAGTTAATATAATATTAAGTTTATTATTTGATTTCATAATTTAGAAAATCTAGAAAAATAATTTATTTATTCAAGATAAAAAAAAGCTTTCGGTGTGTATAATTTCGTAACACTTATGGATTATAGGAGTTTCTTTGTCTAATTTGACGCTTATTTTACTTGCTGCAGGTAGTTCTTCGCGTTTTGAACTAGGTGTCAAAAAGCAGTGGCTCAGAATCGCAAACCAGCCTTTGTGGCAATTTGTAGCAGAAAAATGTGAAAAAACAGGCCATTTTGAAAAAATTATAATTGCTGCATCTAACGAAGATATAGAGTTTATGAAACTCTACTCGGACTTTACGTTCGTAGAGGGTGGAGCGAGCAGACAAGAATCCCTAAAAAACGCTCTAAAAGAGGTAGATACTGAGTATGTACTTGTTAGCGATATTGCTCGCTCATGTATCAGTGAGGATTTTTTACAAAGAATCATATCGCACAGAGGAAAAAGCGACTGCATCGTTCCTTATCTTAGCGTTACGGACACCATTGTATATGATGGCATAACTATAGACAGAGAGAAGGTAAAAAGGGTTCAAACTCCTCAGCTCTCTCTTGCTTCGGCTCTTAGATCAGCTCTTGTGCAAGAGGGCGAGTTTACGGATGAGAGCAGCGCTATAGTAGCAAACGGCGGCAGTAGAGAGTTTATTTTGGGAGAAGAGGACGCTCATAAGATCACGCGCATAGCTGATCTAAAAAAGCTCTCCTGTCTTGTACCGCCATCGGATGATACTCTAAGCGGAACAGGATTTGACGTGCACGCCTTTGATGAGAAGGGTGAGATGTACCTTGGCGGCGTGAAAATAGAGTCGAAGTATGGTTTTAAAGCCCACAGTGACGGCGATGTAGCGATTCACGCTCTTATTGACGCACTGCTTGGAGCTGCCGGAATGGGCGATATCGGCATGATGTTCCCGGACAATGATGATGCTTACAAAGGTGCAGACTCAAAAGAGCTCTTAAAAGTCGTTGTTGCAAAACTACGCAGCTTCGGATTTGTTATAATTAATGTCGATGTTATCGTGGCGGCAGAGAAACCAAGACTCGGCGCTTACAAGAGTGAGATAAGAAGAACACTTAGCTCAATCTTGGGCATTGAAGCACACAGAGTAAACATCAAAGCAACAACGACTGAAAAACTTGGTTTTATAGGAAGAGGCGAAGGTGTCGGCGTAATAGCGAACGCAAATTTAAAATATTTTGATTGGACAAAGATTTGAAGATACTAATAATAGAAAATGAAGTTTATTTGGCGCAAAGTATTGCTACAAAACTCAGCGAGCTTGGTCACATATGTGAGATGTGCACCTCAACAAGAGATGCTATAAAAAGCAACAACTACGATGTCGTTCTGCTCTCAACCAATATAAACGGTCAGGATTTTAACCCTGTAATAGAGACCTTTAAAAAGTCGATCATCATTTTGATGGTCTCATATATCAGTAACGATACGGTTTCAAAGCCACTCTCTGCAGGTGCGAAAGATTACATCTTAAAGCCGTTCATGATAGAAGAGCTTATCAGAAAGATAAACCACTATCAGGATTATGAGAAGCTCAAAAGAAGAAATGAGGCGTATGACAAATACTTGACGCATACATTCTCATCTATGGTCAATGAACACAACTTTGACAATATAGAACTTCCGCTTTTTATCTCATCATCTTACCAGAAGTATGCGGACTCTTTTGCTTTTGAGTACGCGAAAAAGAAAAATCTCCCTCTTCATTTTATAACTCTTAGCGATCCAAAATCGATGAGTGAAATTGAGTCGATCAACGGAAATTCACTTATATATATAATCGATCTTCAGACTCTTAAAAAGAGCGACAGAAAGGCTCTATACTCGCTGCTTGAAGATAAAAATGCAATAATCTCAAGTACGGACAAGATCGAAGATGACGAGTATGAGGTCATAGAGATCAAGAGCGAGAACAAGATATTTGACCAAGGGGAGATTCTTCCGATAGAAGATTACGTAAAGTTTATCGTACTGAATTATCAACACAAATTTCCTGATACGGAACTATCAAAAAAACTAGGCATTAGCCGCAAAAGTCTATGGGAAAAACGGAAGAAATATGACATCGTCAAGAAAAAATAAAACACTTTTAATAGATAAAGAGGCGGCTTCTGCACTGGAGTTATTAAAAGACGGACTGCTCTCTCCCGTTGAGTCTTTGATGAACGAGGAGCAGAGCAAAAGTGTTTTAAAAACCGGGCTCATCAACGGAAAATCTTTTCCATTTCCTTTTCTGCTTGCACCTGCAGGAAAGATGAATTCAGAGGTACTTGCTTCTCTTAAAAAAGACGAAGAGGTAACCATACTTTTTGAGAAAAAACCCTTTGCTACGCTGATCGTAGATGAAGTTTTTCATATTGACCCAAGCGATAGAATAAAGCAGATATACGGAACGGATGATATCTCTCACCCGGGCGTGATGGCAACGTTTAAGAGGATCGGCTCTCTTGCGGTAAGCGGTGAGTACACTCTTTTAAACGAATCGAGCAATACGAACAAACAGATAATAGAAGATGCGAAAAAACTCATTGATGCAAAACATACTACCGCTCTTGTAATGGCGGCCAACCCTCTTCACCGTGCTCATGAGAGACTTATTCGCCAGACTCTTGAAAACACAGATCTGCTTGTCATCTTTTTGCTAAAGCCTTATACTGAATCAAACCTCTCATATAAGATAAGAAAAAAGGCGCTTGATTTTTTTATAAACAACTTTCTGACAAAGAACCATGTAGTGGTCGTACCTCTGGAGAACAGCTATATTTTTGCAGGATACAATGAGATCATCCTAGATGCAATTGTAGCAAAAAATTACGGTTGTAATAAGCTGACAATAGGGCGAAACCATGCTGGACTCGGGATGTTTTACGACTGCAACTCAAATAAATCCATAATCGACAAAGTTATCGGTATAGATATCGAGATAACCGTTGCGAGCGAATATGTCTACTGTGACAAGTGTACGACGCTTGTTAGCAAAAACACCTGCCCTCACGGTCAGCACCACCAGATCTCATACCACTCAAACTCGATTCTTGAACTCTTGGAGCTTGGCATCCTGCCTCCGACCATTTTGATGCGAAAAGAGATATCGGCGGTAATACTCTCAAAACTGCATCCAAACAGATTTAAGAACCTAGAAAAACTCTACTACGATATTCTTCCGGTAGAGGGGCTGTTAGAAGAGCACACCGAAAATGATTTTTATCTGGAGCTTATGAAGCTCTATCAAACAACGTCACTGACTTAAAAAGTTTTCATCTTCTGTTTCTATATACAAGGAAAAATATGAATTGGTTTTTTATTACATTAGGATATAGCGGTCTTTCTCCAAAAGCTCCCGGAACTGTCGGAACACTTGTTTCGCTTCCTCTTGGGATGCTGATTCTTATATATCTAGGTGCACAGACCCTGTTTTTGGCAACTCTTCTGATCTCTATAATTGCCATTCGTGAGATAAACAGATATGAAGAAAAAAGCGGCATCCATGACGACAAGCGTATTGTTATAGACGAACTTGCCGGAATGTGGTTCGCACTTAGCGTTGCACCTGCAATAAGTGTAAGTTTGAGCGAAGTAACCGACTTACAAAACGGATTTTTAGTTCAAAGTTTGCTTTCGTTTGTTCTCTTTAGATACTTTGACATAGCAAAACCTTCCATAATAGGCAGACTTGACCGTGAAGCAAAAGGCGGCGTCGGCGTTATGGCAGATGATATTGTCGCAGGTTTTACAGCCGGGATTTTAAGTGCGGTGATATGGCAGGGATGGTTACAGATTCAAAATCTGTTTTAGTTTTTCCCAAAAAAAGAGCCCTTATATGGATTAAAAGAGTGATGCCGTTTCAAGGCGTGTGCGAGGAAGCATACTTGAAGTATGTGACGAGCGCAACAACGCAGAAAATGCGTTGCTATTTTAATTCTGGTTACTTACGCATAAAATTTAGATAAAGAGTGGGTCGGATGACGGCTCTATCTCTTCAAAATCCTCAATGATCTGCTCAAACATCTTCATAATTTTTTTAGATTTATCTATATACTCATTAAATATCGCTTTTGATGAAGGAAACGCTTCACCTAGTTCATTATAGATCAAAATACGACCGTTGATATGTCTGTTTATCTCGCCAAAAGCATCTTCTAGATACTTTTTGGAGTTTGTGTGCCTAAATAGAGACCTTATCATTCTTACACGCTCTTTGATCGGCAGAGACTCATCTATAGCTTCTGCAATTCTTTTAATGTCCAGCCTTGATAGATAGACTCCGCTGATAGCAGGAGCCAAAAGCTTTGATGTCAATGCATCTACAAACTGTGGAACAGGCTCTTCATCCTCTTTGTCTTGCTCATCCTGACCTCTTTTTAGATCCTCAGGGTCCATTGAACAGCTATCTTTTACAAACTTGTCAAACTCTGCTCTTAAATCGCTTAAATCATTTTGCTTCATATCTCTTCCTTAATTTTTTTACTAGCCGCTATGGCACTTCTAGGTTAAAACCTGATGCAAGAAATAACTAAATTATTTCTTGTAAAAGTTAAAATCTCATATCGCTTTTGTCATGATCCAGATGCCCGCTCTGCTTGAAAAAATCAAAAACAGCTCTTGAGAGCTCATCTAAAATATTTTCAAAACCCAGATAGGAAGCTTCCAGCTCATTAGCCCTTACCTTAAGCGGCGAGAACTCTTTTCTTTGCTTCATATCCAAATTTAGGCTGCTGAGCTTCCTTATAGAGCTAAGAGTGCCAAAATCTGAAAAATCAACAACCGCATCATAAGATGAGAGGTCAACTTCCATCCCGTCTGCCAAGCGGTTTATATCCGCATCTTTGGCACCGATCTCTTCCACAAAAGCCATCAATCTCTCCAGCTCATCATAGAAGTAGCTTATCTCAAACTCTTTTGCCTCATAGCAGAATGCTTTTGCTCTGCTGCCGATCCCCAAAAGAGCTACTTTTTTGCAGCCTCTCTCTTTTAAAAAGTCACAAAGCACCCTCATCCCCAATAGATCGCCGACAAGCCTCTGCTCATCCCTTAGCACGATATCGCAGATACCTGAGAATCTGACCGCCTCGCTTGCTTCATCGAGCAGCTCTACTACATTTTTAGCATACTCGTTAGCAATCAGAGCACCGTTTACGTGAGACTTTTTCATATTTACTACAGTAAAGTAGAAGTCATCCTCTCTTATGTTCATAGGGATCATCATCGCATCTTTATTGTTTGCTTTAAAGAGCTTGTTTAGAGTGGCTGAGATACTGCTCTGCCCTGCATACTCCCCTATAAAGCCGTAAAGCTTCGTGTGATGCGATATCTCATTGCCGTTGTTCATCATCTCTTAAATCTCCTCATATTCCCCAAAGTGCCCTAGCCTCTTCTTCCTCTGCCTTGCATCTGTAGCAGAGTCTCTCATCTGAATTTGTACTAAAGATGACATTGCACTCGTCACATCTTCTGACATTAAACTTTATAAGACTGTGAACCTCAGGCTCAAAAAACTCTTTTACTCTATACGTAGATGATAGCGTGATCGCTTCTGGTACGCAAACATCATGACAAATATGACACTTTATGCACAAAAACGGGTCAAACTCTATCTTGGAGTTCTTAATATCCGAACTAAGTGCGCCGCTTGGACAGACTCTGTAGCACATCTGGCAAGCAGTACATGTCTCGCTGTTTATCTCTTTTGAAGATGTGAACGTCAGTTCATCTGCTTCAATAATATGATAGACCTCCGGCTTCTCGACTCTTTTAAGCGCCGTAAAGAAAAGCTTTCTTCTGTCTGTTATGCGTTTTTGTTTCAAAAGAGCAATATCGCTTTTTTGCAGAGTGTGTTCTACAAGCTCATCGGTAGCTTTTTGTATCTCTTTTTCAAACTGCTGTTTTGCCTTGATTGCTCCTGCCAGGTTGACCTTGCTAAAGAACTCTCTCCTGTTTGCAGAGTTCTCTTCGCCACTGCTCTCTTTCTCATACTTAACATCTTCAAGTTTTATAACCACGCCGCTTTGCATAGCTTCGAGCACATAAGATGCCTCTTCGTGATTTTTCTCTATCTCTGGTCTGCATTTATGTGCTATCGCACACTCATCACAGTGCCCCATGTCAAAGACCATCTCCTTTTTAAGAAGCGCCATCGATATGATATTTTCAACATTTAAAGCAGCTATGCACGGAACGTTTTTTCTGCACGATATAAGATTCTCGCTATCTTCCATAAAGCTAAAAAAGAACTCGGTAGCACTAAAGTCATCCAAAGAGAGCGCCTCGTTTGGACATACCGCATCACATGCACCGCATCCTACACATGCCGAGAAGTTGATGCTTGGCAGCGGGTTAGAGCCTACCACTATAGCTTCAGTGGGACAGATAAGTTCACATCTGTTGCACTCGCTCTCTTTAGAGAGTGAGCGGACACAACGGCTGGCTTTGAGCTGTATCATTTAGAGATTTAGCTCCTTGGCCAAATACTCGTTATCGCTGAGCATAAACTCCAAAGCCATATCCGCAGCATCATAATACAGAGGTGTTCTTGCCTCATATTTTACATTTATAAGATAGAGCGGTGCCCACTTTAAAAGATGCTTGTTTAAAAACTCGCTCTGGATCCCTCTGAGCTCCTTTGCAGCTTGGGCGTCATCCTCTTGAAGGGCTTTCATCTCTGCTTCTACAAGATGGTGCATAAACTCAAGCTCTACACCGATGTGATCTGCCGAGATCGTACGTGCAACTTCAAAATCGACCATAAAGTTGTATGCGCTGTAGATATCCGTTACCGGATTTGCCCCGCCGGTCTCTATCTTTTGGTCTTCTCTTGTGTAAAAGGTCTCGTACGGAATAAGGTGCAAAAGAGAGAGGTTGACAAAATCCGGATTTAGATACTCTTGAAGAAGCTTTTCATTAGGCACTTCTTTAAGCGGAGCCCACTCTTTTAGTGTGGGAAAAAAATCTAAAATGTTTTCATCACTCTTTATCATCATCAACGTTTTTTCATCCAGCTCTTGCAATAAGACGCGGGATAATAGTGCGTAGATGTTAGATCTTGCTTTCGTATTTTGCATATTTTATGTACTTTGTATTGATTTTTAACCCGTAATTCTATCGCAAAAGTCTAAATGTATGGTTAGGGAAAACAACTTGTTATATCCCCTCCGCTATCATGGCATCTGCAACCCGCTTAAACCCAGCTATGTTTGCTCCGTCTACATAATTACCCTCGACTCCGTAATCTTTTGCCGTAAGGACTACTCTTTTACAGATCTGCTCCATTATAAATCTAAGCTTTACATCTATTTTTTCAAAGTGCCATCTCTGCATTGAAGCGTTCTGGCTCATCTCAAACTCACTGACGACCACTCCTCCAGCATTTGCAGCTTTTGCAGGGGCAAAACATACATTGTGGTTCACAAGCGCAGCTATAGCCTCTGGAGTTGATGGCATATTTGCCCCCTCGCTCACACTCACGCATCCATTTGCTATTAAATTCTTGGCATCTGCTTCATTAAGCTCATTTTGCGTTGCACAAGGAAATGCAGCATAACACTCAACTCCCCACACCGCATGTTCACCATCCGCATAGTCACACACAGGAGTATATTTGGCGTCCGGATGAGTCTCTAAATAGAGCTCCAATGAGGCTCTTTTTTCAAGCTTTAGCTCTTTTAAAAGCGGCAGATCGACGCCTCTTGGATCATATATCATACCTCTTGAGTCGCTGCATGTAACAGGGATAGCCCCTATCTGAAAAAGTTTCTCTATCGCGTGAAGCGCTACGTTTCCTGCCCCGCTTACAGTACATATCTTGCCCGCAAGACCCTCTTTGCCCTCAAGTTCTAGCATAGTTTGCGTGAAATATACGACGCCGTAACCGGTAGCTTCAGGTCTCATCAAAGAGCCTCCGAACATATACGGTTTGCCCGTCAAAACACCGTCATACGAAGATGTTATTTTTTTATACTCTCCAAAAAGATACCCTATCTCTCTTGCCCCGACTCCAATGTCTCCCGCAGGAACGTCAATTCGCGGACCTATATATTTATGAAGCTCTGTCATAAAGGCGGAGCAGAATTTCATGATTTCAAAATCGCTTTTGCCTTTGGGATCAAAATCACTTCCACCTTTTCCGCCGCCAATCGGCAAGCCTGTAAGCGAGTTTTTCAGTATCTGCTCAAATGCCAAAAACTTCAAAACGCCTTCATTGACGCTTGGATGGAAACGAAGACCTCCTTTGTATGGCCCAAGGGTGTTGTTAAATTGAATTCTATAACCGGTATTTACCCTAATCACATTATTGTCATCCAACCAGCTCACTTTAAATTTTATCACTCTATCTGGAACAATGAGTCTCTCTAAAACTGAATGTTTTGCGTAACTCTCATCAGAATTTAGTAACGGTGCAATTGAGGATACAACCTCTTGAACGGCTTGAAAAAAAACATTGTTTTGCGCACAATCACCAACTAAAATCTTTTTCATATTTTCTTGAGATAGATCCATTTTTTCCTCACCTTAAATAAATTGTGCAATTATACAAAAATAGACCAAAAAAGGCTCTTGCATTGATGCAAAACAAAATTTTTGCTTCTATTTTATGTTAGAATTTCATGAAAAAAGGATCTCCCATTACTTACACAATTCTTCATACTATTCATATATTTTCAGTTTTTATCTACGGCGGATTTCTGTTTGTAGACATCCTCTTTTTATCCAAAATGAGCCAAGCGCTTAGCGATGAAGAGCATGTAAAAGCCAGAGAGGCTATTATGATGCATGTAAGAAAAGTTGTCCCTTACGCTTTGATGGTAGCCGTTGCAAGCGGAGCCTATCTTTTTTCACAGGTTTTCGGCAAGATTGAAGGCGGTTCGCTTTCGCACTTTCAAACACTTCTGGCGATAAAAGCATTTTTAGGTTTGTGGCTGGGTCTTAGGGGAATAAATCAAAAACTCTTTAAAATAAATCCGTGGGTCTTTAAGAGCCACTTTTTTCCTTTTGCTCTGGTCGTAATAATTATTTTGCTCTCTCAATTTATGTATATTTAAATTCACAAATTAAGGACATATTTAAAATCATTGTTATAGAATGTGATATTTTTATCTCATTAATTGCCATAACAAGGAATCTCAATGTTTAAGAACCTAAGTATTCATAAAAAGATGAATTACTTTATTGCCATGGTGGCGGTCTCGGTATTTTCTGCCGCAATATCTATTTTTTTGGCAATGGGTCATATTGAAAAAAAGTATGAACATCTGCATCACAACTCGATGATAGGCGGTCTTACAACCCTTAAAATAGAAAAAAATCTCAATTATACGAGCAGACTCTCCAGAGATATTATGCTCGGCGGTAATTATGATAAAAATATGCAAAAGCTTGAAGCAACACTAAAAGAGATAGAGGAGCATTTTACTCTTCTTGAAAAACTAATGGAAAAAGAGTCCTCTCTCTCTATGGTTCAAGAGGCTAAGAACTCGACCATGCTATTTTTACAGAACACACTTGAGATGATGAAATCACTGGACTCTCAAGAAATAGCACATAGCAAAGATGCCATATATGCGAACTACTCAAAAAAGCTCACTCCATTTGCAAATGCTTCTAGAGAATCTTTCGCAAAACTTGTCGAACTAAAAGCAGCAGAACTGGAAAAAGACTCGATGGGTCTTGCGACAGAGATCAACTTCTTTAAATTCCTAGCTCTTATCGCAGGTATCGTAGTAGGCGTGATAGTCTTGATTTTGGCAACGATCATAAGAAAGTCTATAACCGGCGGTATCAACGACTTTACTAAGCTCATCAGCCATGTCTCAAAAGGTGATTTCAGCCATCAGGCCACAACGGTGGACAGAAATACCGAACTTGGCATTATGGGGTATGAGCTTACTGAGCTTATCAAGCACACAAAAGACCTTATTCACGAAATAAACACTACTATTACTGACGCTTCGAAGGGTATCTTTACGCACCGTATCTCTTCTGAGGGCATGAGCGGAGAGTTTGTGGATGCCATAGAGAGTGTCGGCAAAAGCATCGAGTTTATGAAGGCACAGCATATTAAAGCGCAAAGAGATGTCTTTAACTCAAAGATCAGCACCAAGAGCGTTATGGTAACTGAGTCTCTATCTATGATAATATCTGATCTGGATGAGAACCTCAACGACATAAAATCTGTTACATCTGCAACAAAACAGGCGTCAGAGCTGGCAAACAACTCAAGAAACGATATAACAGATATAACAACCGAGCTAAATGCCCTTAACGAACAGGTAAATATCAACAACGACAGCATCAGTGAAATAGCAAATCAGGCAAATGAGATCACATCCGTGATCCAGCTGATCACAGATATTGCAGACCAGACAAACCTGCTTGCACTAAATGCTGCTATCGAAGCGGCTCGTGCGGGTGAGCATGGACGAGGGTTCGCAGTTGTCGCTGACGAGGTCAGAAAACTGGCAGAAAGAACACACAAGGCGACTGGAGAGATATCTGTCTCCATCAAATCTCTGCAGCAGAACATGAGCGAGATACAGACAAGCTCAGACAATATGAAGCAGACTGTGGAGGGTTCTACACAGAAGATAAACGGGTTTGAGAACACCCTGGTCGAACTGAGCGAAAACTCTTCTAAAATAGTCGACTACTCTTACGGGATGGAGAACAGCATATTTATTGTCCTTGCAAAACTAGATCAGATACTATTTAAGTCCCGTGCTTACAACTCAATAATTTCTCTTAAAAACGTAGTGCCGTCAAAACCGGGAGACAAGTGCCGCCTTGGAGAGTGGTGTTCCGACGAAGGTCAAAGAAGATTTGCCCACACACAAACCTTTGCAAAACTCGAAGCTCCTCGCACAACTGTAAGCAAAAAAGTTCATGAGAACCTAAGCTATCTTGAAAAAGATGCAGAGATAGAAACTATAAAAAATGCAGATAAGATAATCAAGAACTTTGATGAGATGGAGAAGGTATCTTCAGAGGTATTTGAACTACTCGATAAGATGTTAAAAGAATAAGTTCGCCTCCTTTACTCCCACTCCTCAAATTTGGAGCTTGAGTGCTTATCTTTTTTATAACGCCTTGCGTTTTTGCTCTTCTCAAGCTGATTTGACTCATAAAGGATCTCCTCCTTTATGTCCACAATATCTTTATCGCTCTCTTTGTAAGATATGATCTTTTTAACCAATTTTTGCAGATCTTGAAGCTCACCTTTATAAAGGGATATCTCATCTACCCTTTGAAGCACTTTTAGAGAGTTCTCTATTTTTTTGTCATATCCCTCTTTAGAAATGTTAGATGTTGTAGACAAATAAGAGACAATACCTTTGTGAAATCTCTCTAGCGCCCTAATGTAGCGGAGTCTCATTGCATTGTCTATCGCTTTTTGTGATGCCATTTTCTACCTATTATTCAATTTTTGATACAATTATACACTTAATTTTTAGCGTGGAGCGTTTATTTGAAGAAATTTTTTTTAACTGTTTTTATTTTATCGGCATCTCTTTTTGGCTCTATGCAGAACCAAGAAGCATCTTACGAACTGCTAAATTCAAACATACCGATCGTTGACATAAGAACACCAGGGGAGTGGAAAGAGACGGGGTTGCTTAAAGGCTCTATCCCTATTATGCTCTTTGATGAGAAAGGCAATTATGACCTTAAGGATTTTTTAGAGAAACTAAACAGTGCGGTAGACACAAAAAAACCGTTTGCCCTTATCTGCAGAACTGGAAGCAGAACAAAAATATTGGCGCAGTTCTTATCTCAGAAACTGGGATATGATGTAATAAATCTTAAAAGCGGTATCGTATATGCAAAATATATGAGGCTCCCGATTCTTCCATATAGATCAAACTAAAAGCACTCTATAAAGACCTTGCAGTTTTTAAAATTCCTCTTCTACTTCATAACCAGAGTAACGGTCATCTTCGCCGTTATTGCACTTATCGCTTTTTTACTCTGGGCTCTTTTGTACGCTATTTTTATCTAAAGGCGGCTCTATCTTGTTTACCATGGCATAGAGTGTAGGCAGATATATAAGGTTTAAAAAAGTTCCCCAAAGAAGTCCAAACCCTAAAGATATTGCGATAGGCTGAAGTATAACCGCCTGCCCGCTTGCGTAAAATATCAGAGTCAAAAGTCCCAGAAATGTTGTAACCGAAGTAATGACAATAGGTCTGAGTCTCAGTTTTGCACGCTCCAAGAACTCCTCTAACTTGTGCGTTCCTCGTAAAAAGTCAACCATTATGATGCCGTCGTTTATTACAACACCGGCAAGTCCCAAGATTCCTATGATAGAAGGCATGGTAAGGTTTATGCCCAGAAGCTTATGCCCAAGGAGCGCGCCGAGAGCGGAGAGAGGAATAACGCTCATTACCATCAGAACATACTTTATTTTCGGAAATATAAGAAGAAGAGTTAAAAATATCAGAAAGATAGCAAAGAAAACCGCTTTTTTCATATCGTTTTTGAGCTGTTCGTTCTTCTCTTTCTCACCCAGAAGCTCAACGTTCACGCCAAGTTTTCTGATCTCATCAAGTGTTGGTTTTAACTTCTCGAGTATCTCTTCAGAGGTAATGTTTCTCTTATCCACATTTGCAAAAACTGTTTTTATGATGTTGCCGTTAAGCTTGTTTATCTTCTCATAATCCCTGACCTGAGTGATCTCTGCAATATCGGAGAGCCTTACGTATCTGCCGTCGCTAAGTGCTATATTGAAGTTTAAAAATGAAGAGATGCTGTCCTTTGCATCCTCTTGCGTCTTTATCTCCATAATACCAAGGTCGTTAAATGTAGTTCCCTGTTTCTGCTCCATAAAGTATGCGCTTAGTGTCCTTGCAACGGACGCTTCGCTAAGTCCCAAGCTCTCCCCGTATGAATTGACCTTGATCTTATACTCCATCTTGCCGTATTTGATATTATCGCTGTAATCCCTTATATGCTCCATATTAGAGAGCTTCTCCTCCAAGAGCTTTATTCCGCTTTGAAGCACGCTGTCATTGTTTCCTGAGAGGTTGATCTGAATATCGCTTCTGATAAGTCCCGGTTTATCCTCCATAACCCCGAGATCTTCCATCTTATACTTCTCTCTATAAACGCTGATTATCTCCTGAGCCCGAGGAGATAGCTCAAATGTCTGTTTCTGCCTTATCTTCTGGGGATTGTCAAACTCAAAACTAAAATTTAGAACAGGATTTACATACTTGTCTACCCAGTTTGTCTCTGCCCTGTCATAGAGCTCCATGGTTATCATAAATACACCGTTGTTTCTCTGAGTATCACCTGAGAGGCTTCTTCTGTAACCGACAACCGATGAGATCGCTTTTAGAGAAAACTCATCTGCATGCTCCATCAGCTTCGCTTCGATCTCTTTAGATATGGCGTATGTATCCTCCAGTGGTGTGTTTATGTCCACTTTTCCTGAGATATAGAGATAATTTCCGTCAAAATTCGGAAAAAACTGAAACTTCATAGATTTTGCAGTGTAGAAGGTTGCAAGCGGGATCAATATTATGAAAAGAAGAAGCGAGAGTTTTTTGTAGTGCAGAAAATAGAGGATAACTCTCATATATAGTTTTTGAAACGGCTCCCAGCTTATCATGTTGTTGCTTTTTTTCAAAAACTCCTGCGCATGAAGCGGCAGAAAAAGAAAACTCTCGATCAAAGAGCCCATTAAGATGATAATGACCGTGATAGGAATAAGTAAAATAAAAAGAGCTATCTCGCCCTGCATCATAAATATAGGCAAAAATGCCACTACGGTGGTGATCGTTGCAAGTGTAACAGGGAGGATCATCTCTTTAACGCCGGCAATTGCTGCATCATAGTTATTCATTCCCTCATCTATATAGCGCTGAATATTTTCACTTACTACGATCGCATCATCGACGACGATACCTATTACAATAAGCCCTCCAAGAAGAGAGACTATATTGATCGAATAGCCCAGATAGTAGATGCTTAAAAGCCCTATGATAAAAGAGAACGGAATACCCAGAGCTACGATTATGGCGATCCTTAGGTTTATCAGTATGTACATAGATAAAAATACGAGTATCAGACCAAACATCAAGTTTGAAATAATTGTGTCTAGTCTCTCTTTTACAGGCTTTGATGTATCTTGGTAAAAATCAAAACTCGCACCCTTGTAATCTTTTTCTATGCCCTTTACATACTCTCTGAGCTCCTTGGAGAGGGTAAGAGAGTCTCCACTGACACCTTTTGAGATCACTAGAGATATGGTCTTTTTGTTGTTGTAAGTGGCAAGCGTATCCGTCTGCGGGTACTCGATGCTCACTTCGGCTATATCACCAAGCCTGATAAATCTTCCACCGACGTCCAAGATGGCTTCTTTGTACTCATCGGCATCCGATTTTCCGTTTGCGGTAGAGACATACGCAAAATTTCCCTTCTGCTCTATATTGCCGACGGGAAAAATATATGAGAGATTTGCTATAGCTTTTTGCACACCCGCATGTTCAAGCCCGTAGGCTATGATCGCTTCGGAGTTGATCTTAATAATAACCTCTTCATTTGAATCGCCGCGGATCAAAACCTCGCTGATATTGTTAAGCTTTGCTATTTTAGACTTAACATCCTGCGCTATAACGGTGAGTTCCCCTATTGAGAGCTCATCTGATGAGACGGCAAGTCTGATCAGAGACCTTGTTTTATCCAGAAGTCTGGCAACAGGCTCGTTCATGTCCGAGGGAAGATACTGTCTGCTAAGCGCTATTGCATCTTTTACGCGCCCTAGCGTTATCTCTCTGTTGGCGCTCTCGTTTAGGGTCAGAAGTATTGCAAAAGCCCCGGGCGTGATCGTTGTCTCGGTCTTGTCGATCCCGCTTATATTGCTTAGCTCATCCTCTATATCGCGGACTGCCATCTTATCCATGACATTGGCACTCGCCCCTCTGTATGAGCCTAGAACGCTTATTTTATCGAGTTCGACATCGGGAAATATCTCTTTAGGTATGTTTTGATAAGCATGAACTCCCATAAAGATCAAAAAAGCCAAGATGGCATAATTGAGTCTGGAGTTTTTAATAAAGTATTCAATAAACTTGATCAATTAGCTGCTCTTAGAGAAGAGATTTTATAACGTTGCTTACACCCTGGTGAAGGTTGTAGTTTGAAATAGGAAAATCCAGCGATTCATTCTCCAAATTTACCGTGTATCTTGATAGGTAGTCACCCAAAACTCTCAGATCTATACTCTCATACTTTTTGCACAGCTCCTCATCAAGCCTTGTTCTTAGCAGCATTCCTGCTTCATTTGACCTCTGGATCGTAAATGCCAATGTTTTAAGGCTTAAAAAGTCGCTCCATCTGAAAAAAAGTTCAGGTGTGAGCTCACTCTCTGGGTATCCCTCTGGATTAAAGAGCATACCTGCATCCCTTAGCGGTATCAGAACGCTGAGTATTGCCGCACTAAAAGGCACTACCTTGTCTCTCCAGAAAGGGGATTCGTTTCTATTTTTAAGTTCTCTCTCTAGGAGCTCTAAAATTGTTTCTATATCTGCACTCTTAAAAAGTTCGTAACTCTCTTCTTTCATAATATTTCCTACGCTTTTTATTATTGAAGATTCTAGTATAATTTTGCTTTTAAGATACTTTTTTCTAGGAGTCAAACTTTGAAACTAAACAAAGGTTTTATGACAAATCTGATAGCTGCGTCTCTTGTTGGGGTCTCATTTTTTATTGATGGAGGTGTTGCCGATATCTTTTTATACACCGGGCTTTTTGCGCTCTCCGGCGCTCTGACCAATCAGCTTGCCATTCATATGCTTTTTGAAAAAGTGCCCCTTCTTTACGGTTCGGGAGTTATACCGGCACGCTTTGAGGCATTTAAAGAGTCAATTAAACATCTTATGATGAGCCAATTCTTTACAAAAGAGCAGCTTGACTACTTCTTTAAAAACGAAGAGAAGAAGATTGAATTGACCCCGATTATTGAAGCTACTGATTTTTCACCAGCTTTTGATGCACTTTCCAAAACCGTAATGGAGTCATCTTTTGGCGGGATGCTCGGGATGTTCGGCGGAGAGAGCGTACTGGAGAATCTTCGCGAACCATTCTCGCTAAAGATGAAGAGTGCCGTCATAAAAATAGTTCGTAGCGAGACATTTAACTACACTCTGCAAAAACACCTTCAAAACTCGACACTTAGTGATGATATGATGAAGTCTATCGAGGATATCATAGAGATAAGACTGGGTGAACTAACACCTCTTATGGTCAAAGATATCGTGCAAAAACTCATCAAAGAGCATCTCTCATGGCTGGTTGTGTGGGGAGGAGTTTTCGGCGGAGCAATAGGGCTTATCAGCTCATTTCTGCTCTAACGTCAAATTGGGCTTTGCCCAGATTGACGTTATATAACCTCTATAGTTACATCTGCGATCTCTATAACATCCCCGCGGATTATCTTGGCTCTTTTTCTAAGCTCAACTTCGCCGTTTCTTCTGACATGGCCATCGGCAATAATCATCTTTGCCTCTGCTCCGCTATCTACCAGATCTAAAACTTTTATAAGCTTGTAAAGTTCAATATACTCATCTTTTAATTCATATTTCATAATCTATTCCTTTTAGTAACTGAAATATTATCAAATTATTACCCATTTTTTTAAAGCGATTTTTAAATTCCAAAGAAGTAGAATGAAGATTATGGAAATAGGTTCTGCATCACACTATAACATCGGCATCAACTACTCTATCAAGCTAAACGAAGAGGAGATTCTTGTTTTTGAAGATGACCCGCTTAGAGAGAAAAAAACATCCGATGAAGAAAAAATTGAAAAAGAGCAGGAAGAAAAAAAGTCTGCAGAAGATAGCTCTACAGAGAAACTATCAGAGGATGAGAAACGCCTGGTCCAAGATCTCAGATCAAGAGATGCAGAAGTTAGAACGCATGAGGCGGCTCATCAAGCGGCGGGCGGAGGTATGACGGGAGCTGCTTCTTATACATACCAGCAGGGACCTGACGGAAGAATGTATGCGATCGGCGGAGAGGTATCCATCTCCATTCCATCAGGCTCAACCCCGCAGGAGAGCATGAGAAATGCACAACAGGCAATTGCGGCGGCAATGGCACCCGCCGATCCAAGCGGGCAGGACTTTGCGGTCGCTTCGAGTGCGATGGTGATGCTAATGAAGGCACAGCAGCAGCTTCTCAAAGAGTCGCAAGAGGGCATCCTTGGAAAAGAGGTCTACAAAAGTGAGGCTCAAAAGAACACACAAGACAAAAAAGATATCTCTTAAGCCTCTTCGTTGATTATTGAAAATCCCAAATCATACATAGCTTTGTCAACCAACTCTATCGCTTTTGCCATTGTTTTTTGGGAAATTTCAGGAAGTTCTCCTCCCCACATAGCCTCAGCCTCTTTAAATCCCTGGATCATCCCTTCGCGTCCCGCACGAAATCTATCTTCATCCCCCGCGGCTCCGTTAATGACAAAATCGGCTATCCTTTGTGATGTCTTCTCTATGCCGAAAAAACCATCTTCGCTTACAAGCTCTGCGGCCTCCTCTTTTGAGAGCTTGGCTATCGGTTTTCCGTCATAACCTATCTCTTGCAAAAAACTCTTGAACTCTTCGTACTGCTTCTTAAAACTCTCATCTGCGCTTGAAAAACCGCCTTGGACCAAGGCAGAGTTGAAAGCCATTGCATTTGAACTCTCCCTGATCTGCTCCTTAATTTCAGAAACCTCCTCTTTTGAGAGCTTCTCTCTAAAAAGCGGCTTTATAACGTTACCCTTTTTCACAGGTTCAAAAGCCTGATTTAGTGAAGATATCTGCATACCTGCCTCCTCCATATTTGTTACAGGCAAATCGGCTAAAAATGCCATAAATTAAAGTTTTAAGTTTTATATACAAAAAATAAAAACTTTTGATATAATATTTTCGATGAAAGATTTGTGTGTGTGAGCTCATCTATTAGTATATTCTGCTAGACAAACGACTCCCCTATATTTTGACTCCACTTCCAAGGAAGTGAATTTTTACCAAAGAGGTACTACGACATGGCAGAATTGCTAGACGGATCAGTTAAATGGTTCAATGAAGAAAAAGGTTATGGTTTTATTCAACAAGACAATGGTGGAAAAGATGTATTCGTACACTTTCGCCAAGTAAACAGAACGGGACCTGGTCGCGTTTCTTTAGCTGAAGGTCAGAGAGTGACTTTTGAACTTGGTGAGGGACAAAAAGGTCCTCAAGCTGAGAACGTAACACCTTTATAAGGTTTTACATGCAGGCTTTTAAGCCTGCATCATACACTCCATATCCACTCTTAATCAGACTCTCTTTAAAAAAACAAAACTCTTTTTACTAAATCCGTTATTTTCATAAAATCTATGAGCATTCTCTCTATGTACTCCGGATGAGAGAACTATATTTTCACACATTGCAATACGCGCAAAATCATCAAGATAATCAAGCATTACCTTACCATATCCTCTGCCTCTATACTCCTCATCTGTGACCAGATCAAAAACAAACAGATGCCTTTTATGGTAGAGATTTGTCTGTATAGCAACACCCGCATAAGTGATAAGCTTCTCCCCCTCCATTATGCCCATCATCTTATACTCCATGCTTCTCATCTCATATATAAGGTCTTCGAACTCATCGTAGTCAAGCTCTGTGCGAAGCTGTGAGAGAACTTCAAAAACCGTGACCAACTCTTTTAGGTCCAACTCTCTTATTTGCATATCTATTCCTAAACTATCAACAAAACTCAAAACATGCTCACTAAGGCTTCGCTTCGCTGCATAACCGTTCGCTTGGTTTTTGGTTTTGTAAAAATATATAATTGAATATTATAACAAATTCGCTACAATACGGCTAAAGACGAGGCAAGGATCAATAAAATATGGGCGTTAAAAACTTTGAAGTTATAATAGTAGGAGCTGGAGTTTCAGGTTCAGCACTTGCGTATGAGCTTGCAAGATATACAGACATAAAATCGATCGGCATCATAGAGAAGTATGAAAATATCGCCACGCTTAACTCTTGCGGAACAAGCAACTCACAGACTATACATGTCGGGGATATTGAGACAAACTACACCCTTCAAAAAGCGGCAATAACAAAAAGAACGGCGAAGATGGTCGAGAAGTACTGCCTTCAACACAACTATCAAAACAAAATAATCTTCTCACACCAAAAGATGGCGCTTGGGGTCGGCAAAAAAGAGGTGGAGTTCCTGCTTCACCGCTATGAAGAGTTCTCCGAACTATTTCCTTACCTTGAAGTTTGGGATAAAGAGAAGCTTAAAGAGCTTGAGCCGCGCGTAGTTTTCGATGAAAATGGCAATGAAAGGACCGAGAGCATTGTCGGTATAGGAACAAAAGATCAGTGGACTACGGTTGATTTTGGAAAGCTTTCAAGCTCATTTATAGAGAATGCGAAAAAAGAGAGAGATGTCGAACTTGAGCTTTTTTTAAATACCAAAGTAGAAAAAATTGAGAAGAGCAAAAAACGCGGTTACGTCGTCAAAACAAAAGAGAATACATTCTATGCGGACTTCGTGGTAGTGGATGCGGGGGCGCACTCACTGTTTTTAGCTCACCAGATGGGATTTGGACTAAATCTGGGATGTCTGCCGGTTGCGGGAAGTTTTTACGTAACAAACGAGAAGATGCTTAACGGCAAGGTCTATATGATACAAAATCCAAAACTCCCTTTTGCCGCTCTTCACGGCGACCCGGATGTGTTGGCAGACGGAAATACGCGCTTTGGTCCGACAGCGCTTATGCTTCCAAAACTTGAGCGTTACAAAAGCGGAACATACTTGGATTTCTGGAAGACTCTAAGGTTTGACAAAAACATTGCCATAGCGCTTTGGAAGCTTTTAAAAGAGAAGGATATCCGCAAATATATCTTTAGAAACTTTCTCTTTGAGATCCCCTTTTTAAATAAATACCTATTTTTAAAAGATGCCAGAAAGATCGTTCCCTCTCTTAAACTAGATGAGTTCAGATATGCCAAAGGCTTCGGCGGTGTTAGACCTCAGGTGCTCAACAAAGATGAGCAGAAACTTCTTTTGGGCGAGGCCTCCATCTACACGGGAGAGGGTCTTATCTTCAACATGACCCCATCCCCAGGGGCAACATCCTGCCTTGGAAATGCTGAGAGAGACCTCAAATATATAGTAAAATATCTCGGCAAAACTTTTGATGAGACAAAATTCAACGACGAGTTGACGGACGGGGAGTATTGTGTACTGCCTGAGCCGATAGCATCTCAAAAAGCGGTTGTGAATCTGATCAGAGCAGAGATACAAAGAACCGAAGAGAAGTATCTCCAAGATCTTCGTCAAGGTCAGCCTGACGCAGATTTTTGGGATAAACCGCACAGTAAACTGCAGGAGAAAAAATGAGATTTTTATTTTTAGCATCTATAACCTTGCTGATCTTTTGGGGATGCAGCTCTAAAGAGATCAACGAGGGAGTCGAGAACATAACAAGCGACATAACAAACGCTTTTGAAGGCGCAAAAGACAAATCGGGCGATTGATAATAATCAGTTCTTAAACAACAGTTAGCTATAATCGCGAAAAATAATAGGCACCAAAAATTTCTGCCTAAGCGAGAGACAAATAATGGTAACTGTACAAAATTTAACAATGCGTTATGGAAACAGAGTTCTGTTTCAAGATATAAATCTTAAACTAGACCGTCATAAAAGATACGGCCTCATCGGTGCGAACGGTGCAGGAAAAACAACTTTTTTAAAGATACTAAGCGGTCAGATCAATGAGTATGAAGGCGAAGTAATAATTCCCAAATCAAATAAGGTCGGTGTTTTAGGACAAAACCAATATGCTTATGAAGATTTCACAATTGCCGATGCTGTTCTCTACGGAAACAAAAGACTCTATGACGCTATCAAAGAAAAAGAGGTCATATACACGACAGGCGACTTTGAAGATGATGCCGTAAACAACCGTCTTGCAGAACTTGAGACCATCTGTGTCGAAGAGGATCCTACTTACGAGTATGACGTGAACATAGCAAAGATACTCGAAAATGTGGGTATTCCTGCAAGCCATCACAATGAGCTTATGAGCACACTTGACAGTGCCGATAAATTCAAAGTTCTTTTGGCTCAGGTTTTATACCCAAAACCGGATGTCCTCTTCCTTGATGAGCCTACCAACAACCTTGATATTGACACAATAAGCTGGCTTGAACATGAGCTTCAACGCCATGAAGGGACAATGGTCGTTATCTCCCACGACAGACACTTCTTAAATGCGGTCGTTACAAATATTCTCGATGTGGATTACCAAAAGATACGCGAATTTACTGGCAACTATGACGACTGGTATATCGCAGCAAACGTCATAGCAAAACAGCAAGAGCTCAACAACGCTAAAAAAGAGAAGGAAAAAGAGCAGCTGGAGGCTTTCGTACGCCGTTTTAGCGCAAATGCCTCAAAAGCAAAACAGGCGACATCAAGACAAAAACAGCTTGACAAACTGGTGATTGATGACATTAAACCATCTTCACGCCGCGACCCGAGCATCGTTTTCAAAGCAAAAAGAGTTATGGGCGATGAAGCGCTTAATGTTGTCGGAGTAAACCACTCTTACGGCGACAATGAGGTTCTAAAGAACATCAATCTAAAGTTCGATCCGGATGAAAAAGTTGCACTTATCGGTTCAAACGGTGTCGGTAAGACAACTCTTTTAAAGATCATTATGGAAGAGATGAAGCCAACAAGCGGAGAGATCCACTGGGGTGCAACTATTGAGCCAAGCTACTTTCCTCAGGATACTGCCGATATCATAAAGGGTGATGGAACTCTATATGACTGGCTAAGAGGCTTTGACCCAAAACGCGACATTGCAGAGATCAGAAACTGTTTGGGAAGAATGCTTTTTTCGGGCGAGCAGCAGGAGAAATCGGTTGTAAGCATATCGGGTGGAGAAAAGCATAGAATGATGCTTAGCAAAATGATGCTTGAGGGCGGAAACTTCTTGGTTCTCGATGAGCCTTCAAACCACCTTGACCTTGAAGCGATCGTTGCACTCGGAGAGGCTCTTTACAACTTCAAAGGAAACGTGATATGTGTATCGCATGACCGTGAGCTTTTGGATGCGTTTGCTAATCGTATCATCGAACTAAGAGAAGACGGCAGCTATGTAGACTTCAAAGGAAGCTACGAAGAGTTTGCAGAGGCTAAGGAAAAAGGTGAACTATAGAGAGTTTTTAGGTCTTGGGATCGCAGGCAACTTTGCTCTGCACCTTGCCCAAGCAGGCGAAGAGGAAGATTTTAAAGATATCATTACAGCAGATGAAGCAGCGCCCAAAGGGATGTTCCCTTTTTATCTGCCTAAATACGTAGAAGGTGCAAAAGAGATTTTAAGCACCTACCCTCTCTCAAGCTCCAACATTAAAATACCGGGCAAAGAGCTTAATATTCAGGCAGAGCCTGAAGTGGGACTTATCTGCAGACTTGAGTACGAAAACAACAGACTAAGCAAAATAATCCCTACACACTTCGGTGCATACAATGACTGCTCTATCAGAGTTGCAGGTGCAAGCAAGATAAGCGATAAAAAGAACTGGGGTGAGAATTCCAAGGGTCTTAGCGAAAAGCTTATAAAGATAGATCACTTTAGTGAAGGCGGTATAATGGATAGTTACTCCATCTGCAGCTTTTTAAAAAGAGATAATGAGCTCAACGCCTACGGCGAAGATGTTGAGCTCAAAGGGTATAGCTACTTCTATGAAAAACTACAAGAGTGGATGGTTGAGCAGATAAATGCACAAAAAGATTTCGGACCATTAGAGCCGTTAAGCGAGTATATAGCATCATGCGGCAATCCATCGGATGCGATTATAAGCATAGGCGCTACAAGATACACTCCTTACGGTGAGAGCACATTTTTAAAAGAGGGTGACGAGGTTTTTGTGGTGCTTTACGATCACACAAAGCTCTCTTTGGATGATGTGATCAAAAGCATTAAAGATGATAGCTTTGAAAGCCAGCATATGAGTATATTAAGGCAAAAAGTCGTCTCATGAGCAGAGGCAAGAAGCTCGATCTCTTTATAGGGGCCGATATAGAGGATGGCTGGGCAAAAGTAGAGACTCCCAGAAAAAGCCTCATCTCAGATGAGATATTGGAACCCTCAAAACACTTTTTGTTTTTTAAAAAAGAGAAGAGACGCGGCAAAACGGTAACTCTTGTAGGCGAATTTCACACACCGCTAAACGACTCAGAGGCACTGTTAAAGGCTTTAAAGAAAAAGCTCGGCTGCGGCGGAGCTTTTAAAGATGGCTGGATGGAGTTTCAAGGAGAGCTAAAAGAAAAACTAAGAGCCCTTCTCGTAGAAGAGGGCTTTAGATTCAAAAACGGTCACTAGCCCTCTTTTAATCCCCTGATACCCATATTTCCGTATCTGTGATATGAGTTCGTTACACTCTGTTCTATAAAGTAGTGAAGCAGCTCGATCCTGCCATGCGGTACAAAAGGCTCTCTTGCTATATATTTTGCTTCATCTTTTAGCGAATCATAGATATTTTTTGTTATATGCGCAGGATCTAAAAATCTGATCCTTTGAACCTTTTTCATCGACTCTATCAGCTCATCTTCACCTTGAAGTTCCAAAACATCCTCTTTTGCCAGAATATCTCTTGAGTTGTTTATAAGCCAAGCCAGCTCATCGCTATCTATCTTTTTAGGAAGCGAGATATGCAGCGTTGCCCCTGCGATCTTTGCCGCCGTTATGGATGAGAGAATCTCATGAAGCTTGTCGCCGTTTTGACACCTCAAAAGAACACTTTTAACACCCAGATAACGTATGACATTGCTCTCGCCTCTGACATGTGCATAGTCATGCTCTTTGCTAAACTCTTCTCTGTGCCACTTCACAAAATCTTTTGCGATCTCGGAAGCCTTTGAGACCTCATTCGCAAAAATTCCGTGGGAGAGAAATTCGCCCATCTCTTCAAACTCTATCTCATCTGCACTTATATTCATCAACTGCGTGACATAGTTAAATCCGCCCGCTTTTTTGCCGCTTCCGATCGCCGATTTGCCCATTCCGCCAAAAGGCTGTCTAATGACTATCGCACCGGTCGTACCGCGGTTAATATAGAGGTTTCCTGCTTTTAGCTTCTTGCTCCATATCTTCTGCTCTCTCTCATCAAGGCTCTCTATTCCAGATGTAAGCCCGTACCCTGTCGAGTTTACTGCGTCTATTGCATCCTTTAGATCATCTGCTCTCATAACGCTGAGCACTGGGCCAAAGAGCTCATTCATATGGCAAAAATCACCCTCTTTTGTTCCCCATCTGATCGATGGCTTTAACATATAAGGGTTATCGCCATCTGCATAAGATGGTGCTACAAGCCACTCTTCACCACTATCAAGATAGCTCAAAGCTTTTTCAAGATTGCCGGATGGTTTAGATGAGAGCGCTCCGATCCTGTTTTTAAAATCCCAGACGGAACCTACCTCCAGGGAGGAGGCAGCATCAATGAGCATCTTTTTAAAATTTTTATCATTATAGAGCTCATCTTCGAGCACAAGCAGAGATGTTGCAGAACACTTCTGCCCGGAGTTGTTAAACGCAGAAGCGACAACGTTTTTAACAGCCTGGTCACGATCGCTCATAGATGTGACTATAGTGGCATCTTTACCGCCTGTCTCAGCACTCAGATGGATGTCGCTGCGCTGTTTTATCATACTGTAAGCGGTCTGCTCGCCTCCCGTAAATATTGTAAAATCAATATCTCTGTTGGGTATAAGCTCCTCTCCCGCCAAAGCTCCGCTTGATGGAAGAAACTGCAATGTATTTCTACTTACACCCGCACTCCAAAAACATTCACAGACCATCTGCGCGCAAAGAACAGAGTCCGATGCAGGTTTAAGTATAACCCTGTTTCCGGCTGCGAGTGCTGCGGCGATACCGCCTGTAGGGATGGCTACGGGAAAGTTCCATGGGCTGACTACCAAACCCACCCCTTTTGGAGATATATGCACACCTTCTAGCTCCTCTATCTTCCTAACACTGTATGGATAGAAGTTTAAAAAGTCTATGGCTTCAGAGACCTCGACATCAGTCTCGCTAAATACTTTGCCGACCTCTGCCGCAGCGACTCCTATAAGGTCCGCTCTTCTTTTTCTAAACTCATGTGCCACGTCCATAAGTATTTTTTGACGCTCTTTTGTTGTGAGTTTTCTCCAGCCGTCAATATCCTCGTTTGCAACTCTTACCGCTTCGTGCATATCCTCTGCGTGAGCTTTTACGTAAGAGCCTACTACTACGCCCTCATGATATTGCGACTTATCTATCACCTCTACAATATCACCATTCTCTATCTCTCTTGATGCCACGACCGGCCTTGCATGGTATCCACCCTCTTTTGCTATATTTTTCCACTTATTAGCAATTTCTCTAGCCCACTTTTTGTTCTGCTCCAACACAAAGTCCGTATCTGCTTCACTCTCGTAAATATAGTTGTCCAGATCGATCTGTGGCTTTGCAGGCTCTTGGTTTCTATCTTGGACTCTATATGGAGTGAGTTTGAGATCTTTTATCTCCACTAAAGCGTCATCATAACTCTTCACGAGCGTTTTCCACGCCTCGGAGTCTACTTTTAAGCCGAAACTGTGGCGCAAGAAATTCTGCTGTGCCGTGTTTTCGTCAAATCTTCTTACAAGATATGCAATAGCGTTTGTAAATGTCTCTTTCGTAGCGGTCGGAGCGTATAGTATTACGTTTAATCCCTCTTTTTTTAGAACCTTGTAAGCGGTCTCGCTCATACCTTCAAGCATCTCGGCAGTGTAAAACTTCTCTACGCCCCTCTCCTTTGCCAAAAGCATTCCAAGAGCGTGGTCAAAAAGATTGTGCGAAGCAACGCCTAGATGTGCATAAGGAGCCACATCAGGATCTAAAAGGTAGTCCATTATAATTTTAAGGTTAGCGTCACTTTGCGTTTTTTTTCTGTATGTAACGCACTCCCACTCTCTAAGACTAGCCTCTGTTAGCTCCATCTCCTGATTCGCTCCCTTGACGAGACGGATCTTAATGGGTGCTCCGCCGCTTTTGACTCTCTCTTTTGCCCATAAGACAAGATCTTTTGCCAGCTCCAACGTATCTGGAAGATAAGCCTGAAGAACGATCCCTGCATGAAGATCTTTAAATTTTTCCAGCGAGAGCGTCTTTTTAAAGACATCAATTGTCAAGTGTATATCTTTATACTCCTCCATATCAAGATTTACGAACTTGTCACTCTCCTTGCCATGTGCGTCTGTAAATCTGTTCTGCATTGCGGCAGCATATATCTTCTGTAGTTTATTTGAGACCATATCCACGCTCCACTCATGCGCCAGAGGGTTTATCTGAGAAAAAATGGTAGATATTTTTATAGATATATAATCTATATTTGGATTTTGAAGCGTTTTTATATACTTCTCAACTCTCTCGTTTGCCTCATCTTCGCCCAGGACTATCTCTCCGATAATATTTATATTTACCCTTGTCCCCTCTGCTCTTCTCTTTTTAATATGCTCTACAAGAGCCTTCTCTTCGCCCGGAATGACAACATTTTTAATATCGTTTCTTAGATACTTTATAAAAATAGGTATGGATATATTTGTCATATAGATTCCGACTTTGCGAAAAGAGAGGACAAGCAGCTCTTCGAATGTGCTAAAGAAACTAGTGCCCTTGTATTTGTTAAATATATACTCGATCTGATCCGCAACTCTGCGGGGATTTTGTGAGCGAAAGCTCTGGTCAAGAAGTTCAATTAGAAAGATCTTGTTCATCGGATCCTTTAACATCCTGCCCATAGTTTCGTGGAACTTCTCTTCAACGCTTTCTCTATGCTCCTGTATGTAGAGCTGCCAATCTCTGGCTACCTCTTTTGCCTCTTCAAATCTCTCTTTAGATATATTCATAATTATAAAACTCCCTGATCTTCTTAGCGCAAAACTCTACGCACATCCCTCCTAGGCTATCAAAAAAAAGTATATTTGTCAATTTAAAAATGGTTAAAAATTAATCATTTTTTTTAAAGTTTTATTAAAATTGATCTATATTATAGAAAATTTAATTTACTTTATTGTACCATCCAAATCTATTTAAAATCAGAATATAAAGGAAGATGTATGCCATACGTAAAAGAAGTTTTTGAATATTTAAAGAGATCAAGCCCGTCTCAAAAAGAGTTTTATCAAGCTGCCGAAGAGGTACTTGAATCACTCAGACCATTAATGGCCAAATACCCGAAATATAGAGAACACAAGATCATCGAGAGAATCGTTGAACCTGAGAGACAGATACTTTTTCGTGTAAACTGGGTTGATGACAACGGCCAGATCCAAGTAAACAAGGGGTATAGAATAGAGTTTAACTCGGCACTTGGACCATACAAAGGTGGTCTTAGATTTCACCCGAGTGTAAATGCGGGCGTAATTAAATTTTTGGGCTTTGAGCAGATATTCAAAAATGCTCTTACAGGACTTCAGATCGGTGGCGGAAAAGGGGGAAGCGACTTTAACCCTAAAGGCAAATCAAACAATGAGATCATGAGATTTTGCCAAGCATTTATGAGCGAACTTTTCAGACATATAGGCGCAAACACTGACGTTCCTGCAGGAGACATCGGAGTCGGTGGCAGAGAGATCGGCTATATGTTCGGTATGTATAAAAAACTTGCCAACAGATACGAGGGTGTGCTTACAGGAAAGTCTCTTAAATGGGGCGGCTCACTTGTAAGAACTGAAGCTACAGGCTACGGTGCTGTCTATTTTGCAAAATATATGCTAGAAGACAGAGGCGAGACTCTTGAAGGTAAAAAATGTGTAGTTTCAGGAAGCGGTAACGTATCTATCTACACTATCGAGAAACTTTACCACCTTGGCGCTATTCCTGTAACGTGCAGCGATTCAAACGGCATGATATATGATGAAGAGGGAATCGACCTTGAGCTTCTAAAAGACCTAAAAGAGGTAAGAAGAGAGAGATTGACAGAGTATGTAAAGCATAGACCAAAAGCAAAATATACTCCGATCGAAGAGTACCCTGAAGATTGCAACGGTGTCTATACGATTCCGTGTTATGCAGCATTTCCTAGTGCTACACAAAACGAACTGAACCTAAACGATGCAAAAAACCTTCTTGCAAACGGCTGTGTTTGTATAAGTGAAGGTGCTAATATGCCTTCTACTCCTGAAGCGGTCGATCTTTTTGTTGAGTCAAAGATCTGCTACGGTCCGGGTAAAGCTGCAAATGCAGGCGGCGTTGCAACAAGTCAGCTTGAAATGGCGCAAAATGCTTCTATGGTAAACTGGACTTTTGAAGAAGTAGATGAAAAACTTGCACAGATCATGAAAAACATCTATGTAAGTGCAAGTACGACTGCTGCAGAGTTCGGTGAACCTACTAACCTGGTCTTAGGTGCGAATATCGCAGGATTTAGAAAAGTAGCAGACGCTATGATCGAGCAAGGACTCGTTTAAGCGCTTGCTTGCTCCGCTTTGTGCGGAGTTGTGACGCTTATATTTGTAGTTATGCTATACCCGTCTCTGCCGCTCTCTTTAGTGCGGTAGAGCATCTCATCCGCTTTACTTATCAAGACCTCGTCATCTAGTGCATCATCAGCCACACAGCATGCAACCCCTATAGATACCGTTAAAAATTCGTTTATTTTTGAACCCTCATGTTTTATCTCGCGAGCCTTTAGGGCATCACAGATATTTCTGGCGATTATAGCACTGTTCTCCTCGTTTACTTCGGTAAGAAGAATTCCAAACTCCTCTCCTCCAAGTCTAAAGACAAAATCACTAGGACGCTTTAGAAGGTCTTTAAAGACCTTGGCGACACTTTTTAGAGCGAAATCTCCCTCTATATGCCCGTATGTGTCATTGTACTGTTTAAAATAGTCAATATCTAGCATCATAAAAGTAATATTGCTGTTGTTTCTTTTTGCTCTTTTTATCTCTCTCTCATAGACAAGATTGAAGTATCTTCTGTTGTGAAGCCCTGTCAGTGAGTCTGTATATGAGGCGTTTTCAAGCTTTTTGTTTGCAATCTTTAATTTTTTTGTAGCTATCTCAAGTGCGGTCTGATCGCTTTGTATGCTCTTAAATACATAAAACGATATAACCATAACGCCAAATATAACCATAACCAATATGGTGCCGACCTTTATCAAAATGGTCTCGTAGAGGCTTAAGAAGTTTTTACGCTCATACTTCGCTACATCGACCTCATAGGTTATAAGCTTATTTATTACCTGATGTATATGCGATATCTTTTTCTCAACACTCGCTAGCGAGATATTTGTCATATCGCTTCCGTCCTCGATCATATCAACGGCGCTGATGAAGTAGCGATTGACGCTCTTTATCTCGGATGCGGCATACTCGACATAACCAAGTTCGTAATCTCTTTTAAAGTGCAGCTCGTAGCTGCTCCACTCTTTTTCAATGCTCTGTATTGCGGCTTTTATTCGTGACTTGACCTCAGAGGGGGATATCTGCGCATTTTTTGCTTTATAAAGGGTGCTTGCCAGGGTTCCGTGATATGTCTGGATGATCCTGCTTAGCTCTGTTACCGGCATTAATGAGCCAAAATAGAGTGAATCGAGATTTTTTTTCATAGATTTCAAGTTTAGAGTTCCCATCACACCGACAAAAACCAAGCCGACCGTGATAATTATAAAAATAAAAAGAAGTTTGCTTCTAAGCTTTAGAGTCTCTATGAAATTCACTAAATATCCTTAAAACATTTTTTAACTTTAGCAAACGCCATTCCAAAAATAGATAAAAAGAGTATTAATATTTAAAATAGTGTAATGTTGTAACAATATTATCACAATTATCACATTTTTATTATGTAATTAAAAAAACTTATACTATAATTTGATTATAATAATGCATATACATATGCTTATATGGGATGGAATATGGATAAACACACTATTATAATTGTTGAAGATGATGAGATAACGGCCTTAAATCTAAAGTTGTCTCTCCAAAAACACGGCTATGAAATAGTCGGCATGTATGATAATGCAGCGGAAGCAAAAGAGAAGATAGCTTCATACAGACCGGATGTTATTATTATTGACATCTCTCTTCAAGAGAGCAACGACGGGATAGAGCTTGCCAAAACTATCAGACAAAACTATTCAATACCATTTATCTACCTAACATCCTACAGCGACGACGATATCATTTCAGAAGCTATCAAAACTGAGCCATACGGCTATATCGTAAAACCTTTCGACCCGTCATCTCTGCATGCGACCATACAGATGGCGATATTTAAGTTCGAGATGGAGAACAAAAGAAGCGAAGAGGCTCCAACTCCAAAACTTGATCAAAACAGCGTAGAGAAGCTTCTCTATGCCAAAAGAGAGTCTGACAAGCCCATAGTCTCTTTTAGCAACGGCTACTATATGGATATATCTCAGGATGAGATATTCTACAACAATGAGAAGATAAAACTGACAAAAAAAGAGAGAGCGATACTAAGGCTTCTTGTCGCAAAGCTTGGACAGACCATCAGCTTCTCACAAGCTATAGATTATGTATGGAAAGAGAACGGAGCAACGGAGAACAGTATCAGAACCCTTGTATGGAGACTAAGAAGCAAACTCCCTACCGATATTATTAAAAATGCGTCTGGGATCGGCTACTACATAGAGAAGTAGCTACCTGATCTTTATAGCCTCAAGAGTACTTTTTATCTTCTCATAAGACTCTTCATAATCAAAATTCTTATCTTCGGCTTTTGCCATCTTCTCTATCTTTGCGCTCTCCTCCTGCACCGACTCAAGCCTGAAATTGCCGCTTGAACCCTTTATGCTGTGTGCAATAAGTGCTATCTGTTTATAATCTTTTGATTTTATGGCACTTTGCAGATCAGGAACCTGTTTTGCCATCTTTTTTAAAAAGAGCTCTATCAGCATCAAAAGCTCGTCACCGCTTAGCATCAGCTCCTGACTCAACTTATCGTAATCAAGTCCTTCTATCGTATTTAAATGCTCTGTTGCTTCTGAACTCTCAACCGTCTCCTCTGCAACTTTTAAGTAGTTAAAAAAGACCCTCTCAAGCTCTTTTATGACGATCGGTTTTCCCAAGAAGGAGTCAAACCCGCTCTTTAGCCCTCTCTCCTTTACCCCTTTTATAACGTTTGCCGTCAAAGCGGATATGGGAGTATGTCTCAATCCACTCTCTTTTTCATACTTTATGATGTTTTGGACAGCTTCATTTCCATCCATAACGGGCATCTGCTCATCCATCAAGATAAGGTCGTACCTCTTTGTTTTATAAAGATTTACCGCTTCCAAGCCGTTTGCCGCAAGATCATATGTAAGGCCGTATTTATTAAGCAGTATCTTTATAAGCTCCTGATTTGCCTCATTATCCTCAGCTATGAGAACATGTCCTTGAAACTTCATAGTCTTCTCTCTTTTATGTATAGAGAAAGAGTCGGGATGAAGCAGCTCATCAAAGGTGGTTCTGATCTTTGAGCAGTAAATAGGAAAACAGGCAGAGGATATATGCGAATACTTCTCATACTTGTCAGTAGGGTTGCTTGTGATCGCCACATATTTTTTATCGGAGTTTATGATCCTCTCTTTTATATCACCCTCAACATACTCATCCAAAAAGACAGCTATATCGTAATTGCCATCCAAGTTATCTACCATCTCTATATCCATATTGAACAAATCTGAATATTTTAAAAATGAGTCCGCTTTGTAACCCCTTATCATATCCTTGGAGTAGAAAACGGTCTTTAGCGTCTTTAACTCATCGAGATCACTGAATATCTGACACTCGTAGTTATGTATCTCTACAGGTATCTCTACCCAAAACGTACTACCCTCTCCAAGCTTTGAGGAGACATGTACGCTTCCGCCCATATGCTCGGCAAGCTGATGACAGATGGAGAGCCCGAGCCCGGTTCCCTCCAGTTCATCTACCTCCCATCTTCCTGCCTGAGTAAATGCCGTAAATATATTTCTAAGATCCTCCCCGGCTATGCCTATGCCGTTGTCGCGCACGCTAACTTTTAATATATTGTTTTTTTTGCATACCGCCTCAACATGGATATGACCGCCTACTTTTGTAAACTTAATAGCGTTGCTTAAGAGATTTGAGAGGATCTGTTTAACTCTTAGCGAGTCAGCATAGAGCTCTTTTGGTATGGTCGGGTCTATAAAAGAGGTCACTACTATATCTTTTGCATTTGCAGAGGCGACGAAGAGTTCAAGAGTGTGGCTGATCTCATTGTGAATGGAGAAGATTCTCGGCTCGATCGTAAACTCGCCGCTTCTTAGTTTTGTAAAGTCCAAAATATCATTGATTATGCTTAAGAGGTTCTCACCGCTGTTTAAAATTATCTCAAGATATTTTCTATGCTGCTTTGAGAGGTCCTGCTCGATCAGAAGATTAACGAATCCTAAAATGGCATTTAATGGAGTCCTTATCTCATGCGACATATTGGAGAGGAAGTAATCTTTTGCCTGAGAAGCCTTTTGCGCCTCAAGTCTGGCATCTATAAGCGTTGTAACGTCATTTCCTATCGATATATACTCTATGGAATTGTCATATGGGTCTATTATCTTTACAATTGTCACGTCTATATAGAAGTAGCCCCCGTTCTTTTTATTGTTCTTTATCGTACCTCTAAATATACCCGCATTTTCAAGCTGAAACCACATGTCCTCAAAATACTCCTCAGGCATATCCTCATGTCTTGTCATATTGTGCTTGCTACCCATAAGCTCGTCGATGCTGTAGCCGCTTAGCTTTGAGTATTTATCATTTACATATGTGATTATGCCGTTTTGGTCGGTCTTGGAGATGATCGCACTCTCATCAAGCGCTTTTTGATACTCATTTAAGAGCTTTACGTGTCTGTCTATCTCCTGCTCTTTTTCAAAAATAGTATCTGAGTAATATTTCAATATGCTCTGAAAGTTTTTGTCAAAAATATATGTCAACTCGTCAAAAAGCTCTTTGGAGTTAATATTTGCATCAAAGGTAAAATCTACGACCGCCCTTTTGAAATGGCTGCATATCTCAAAGAGCTCATCTGCTCTTATATCTTTATCTTTAAGATACAAAAGGAGCTTCTGCATGATCGGGCAGTTTCCTATTTTAACACTGCCGGCAATTACGCCCATGAAGTAGTCGAAGACGCCCCCGCCATACTCCTCTAAAAATAGATTCTTATCTATATCATGCAGTTTAAGCAACTTCTGCAAAGAGTCGTAAGAGGTCCAGCTTAAAAGCACGCTCTCTTTAGAGCCAACTAAAACATTTTGGTTTTTAACAAGATTTTGTAGTTCTTTTTCCATTCTATTTTACTTTTCCTACATTATAAAATATGATATAAGCATAATTGCAAATACCTTTATCAGCGATATCAGTGTTGTTCCTATTATGTTTCCGATCTGGCAGCTCGTACAAGAGGTAAACTTTTTACCTTCATACTGGGCATAAAAGAAATATATAATATTTAAAATTATGGTAGTAAAAAACAGATACTTTTGATAGCCCCACAGCTCCTGTGAGCTCTCCCCGGAGAGAAACAGTGAAACAGCAGCCAAAGCCAACATCACTGCAGTTACAACATTAATAGCTTTAGTGATGTAGTCCCTGTTGAATTTTGTAGGACAAGCCTCTGAAATTGCAATATCGCTTCCAAAATCGAGTTTTTTCTCAAAGAGCTTCTTCTCTTCCTTATTTAACTTGTTGAAAAAACTTGACCCAAAAGTATAGTCGATTTTTCTCTGAAGTAAAATACTAAAAGCTCCGTCTGCCTTTAGGGAGTGCTGATTTGCCTCCCTGTCCTGATAAACAACGTTTATATGCTCATACCTCGTTACATTTGCGCTTAGTCCCGGAAAATATGCCGTCCTCTCCTGAGTCGTAACTCTTCCGCTGTTACTTATGATCCTTGGATTTATCAGCTCTAAAAACTCTCCGTCAGCTTTTTTAACGACGACGACATTATAGTAACTGCCGATCTGAAACGCTGCTAGACCATCCAAAGAGTTTGCTTCGATTGTATCTTTTAGGTCTTCGATCAGAGAGAATAGCTCTTCATTGAAAACTCTGACATCTGTTGCGTACTGTACACTTGGAGGAGTCGGGTAGGTAATTATCTCTTTTATCATAAGGCGCCTTGCTTGGGTATCAGATCTAAACAGGCAAAGAGCGTTAAGTTCGTCCGCTCTTTGCTTTTGAGAAGTTAGTGACTTTTTCTTACCACTATTAACATTTTTATGTTGATGATTATAAATCTGATAAACTGCCAGATCTTACATGTTCTTAATTTTATGGCAAATTTTCCAGGTGTCATCGTCGTGAAATTTTTGCCGTATGCCTTAATGTTGTGTTCTGCTTTCTTTTCCATTTATATGTCTCCTTTGATATCTATTCGGGAATCATTGTCCAGCCGGCTTTTAGCTTGGCTTTCCAGATGAAGAGGTGGTGAAGGATATGTTTGATCCAGTGACCGGCAAGACCTATCTCGCCGAACGTATAATCGACATCACGTCCTGTTCCCGGGTATTTCTCAAAGTCGGGAACAACAGGATAGATGGTCATCGCAGCGGCAGTTCCGTCAAATATGCCTTTTCCTGCCGAAGCAACGCAGGCAGCGCCCATATGAGCCATAGAAGCTTCATGCAGAGGAGCACTCTCTCCCTTTAATATCCTGTCGCAGATGCTGTGAGCCACAGCTTTTCCGATAATGCCCGATGGCATACCCGTACGCGGAGGAGTCGGACTTATAGGAGTTCCGTTTGGTGAACTCATAGGCTTTGATATAGGGTGCGGAGGTGCGAACGCTATACCGCAGGCAAACATATTTGAGTAAGTCGGGTTTTGGTAAGTCTTTGGCCAGTCACTTGCCTTCCAGTTCTCATATGAACCCGCAGAGTAGTTGGCATCGACTTTCATAAAGCCGTTTGGAGCAAAAACAGTATCTGTAATATCTGAGCCATCCTTCGCGTAAGCCTTAAGACCCACACCCGCAAAAGGAGGTATCAGCATCGAGAAGTCAAACTCCTCTTCGCCCATTGAACCGTCAAGCAGCTCATAGTGAACCTTGCCTTTTTCTACTTTGTTGACATGAGCGCCTATTATCCAGTCAACATCTCTTTCCGTAAACAGGGACTCTGCAAAGATCTTTGAACTGACCGCAAATCCCATACTCTTCATATGTAATCCGCCGACTCCGAAGTCACCTAAAAAAGACTCGTTTGATATCCACTTTATATCTGCCATATCACGGACACCGGCTTTTTTAAGTTCATGCTCGATATTGAAAATATACTCAAAAGCAGCGCCTTGACAGGTACACATACCGTGACCGGTTCCTATTAAAAACTTTTGACGCTCGCCCTGTTTCATCTTCTGGATGCACTTTTGAAACTCCTCATTTGCATGAACAGCGTGGTCTGCAGTACAAACAGAAACCGTAAACTCACCTAGGCCGTTCGCATCGCCAAGGCCAGGAGTGGCTCCAAAATTTAGTTTTGGACCTGTTGCGTTGATCAGGTAGTCGTACGCTACATTCTCAACTTCGCCTTCGCGTCCTGCGAGAGTGTACTCGATTGTCACGAAGGGCTTATCGCTTGACTCTGAGCCCTCCGGATTTATTGAGACGGCCTTTGCCTGTTTATAATTGATGCCCGCTTTTGCATAAACAGGAGCCAGATCAAAAGTGACCTCCTCCTTGCTCATCTCACCGACACCGACCCAGATGTTTGATGGGATCCAGTTCCATTTTGAATTTGGGGTCACAACGACCACCTCATGAGCAGATCCTAACCATTTTGCGGCAAAGGTAGCAGCAGTGTGACCTGAAACTCCTCCGCCAAGAACAACTAATCTAGCCATTATAATAGATCCTTTGTATTGTGTTTTAGTATAAAACCTGTCACAATAGTATCCTAAAACTGTAAAGAGAGTCTTTACAATTTATTATAATTAGCCTTTTACGATTTTACTTACGATCTCATAGACATTCTTCGAGAGAGAGGGTTCTAAGAGAATTCTTTCCAACTCAGTTTTCATCAACTTTTTATTGGTTCTGTTCATTTTTTTATATATCTTAAAAGCACCTGCAAGTCCAGATGCCATCTGAGGATTTATCTTGTCGATATCTATTATTCTATCTGCCACAAATTTATAGCCGTAGCCATCTTTTGCATGAAAGTGTTTATAGTTCCTCGCAAAGACACCGATGAGCGAGCGGACAAGATTTGGAACCAGCTCATTGTAAGCAGGGTCATTTTGAAGCGCCATTACGCGATCGAGCGTTCCCTCTCTGTGCGATGCCGCCAAAATAGAGAAATACTTATTCATAACAAGCGTATCTTTGTTGTATTTTTTGTAAAAATGCCCAAGCGCAACAGTTGAGAACTCAGGCGATGTGTTTTCTAAAACATCAAGAGCGGCTATCCTGTCAGTCATTGTAACAGAGCTGTTGTACTGTTCATTTGCAACCGCAACAGCTTCATCACTCTCCAAGGCGGAGAGAAGTTTAAGTGCACGGTTTTTTATAGCTCTCTTACCGATACTAAGAGAGTCGAGCTCTTTTGAGTCCGGAGTATGATTTTTACTGTAAATAGAAAAAAGTTTATCTTTAAATGTTAAGGCAAGATGCTTCTGCAGCTTCTCTTTTGCAGCGTAAATAGAGTCAAAATCGACAATCTCCTGTCTCTGCATGATAGCGCTGACACTTGGTAGCTCCATAAGAAGCGATTTAAATGAAAGGTCAAGTTTATCCTCCTCTAAAATGTGCCCAAAAGCGCTTACAAACTCCTCATCTATCTCTTTGCCCTTCATCATGTTCTCAATACACTGAAGTCCGAAAGACTGCGCAGATTCATATCTTACATAACTGTTGGTGTCATGCTTCATCAAAAATGCGTAGTCGTTATGCGACTGCTCAACTATTATCGGTGCGGAAAAATCTCTGTTTATAGAGAGAGTAGGTTTTTTCTCTGCTCTAAATACAAACTCCTCTCTCTCTTGAGTGACTATAAGCGTTCTAGCTTCTATCTCTTGGCCGTTATCATCCAAAAGAGCCATTTTCAGAGGAAAAAAGTACGGCTTCTGCTCACTGCCCTCAACAGACTTTGGAACCTTCTGGGTCAAGACAAGAGTATATTTTTTATCCTCAAACCTCTCATCAACCTGCAACTTTGGCGTTCCTGACTGATGGTACCACCTTTTAAACTGCTCAAGATCGATACCGCCCGCTTTGCCCATCGCCCATAAAAAGTCATCTGTTCTCACGGCCTGCCCGTCAAAAGCGTCAAAATAGAGGTCCATTGCCTTGCGGTACTTCTGCTCTCCCAAAAGAGTGTGAAGCATACGTATAACCTCAGCGCCCTTTTCATAGACCGTAGCCGTATAGAAGTTGTTTATCGCCATATAAGAATCGGGCTGAATAGGGTGCGCGGTCGGCGAAGCGTCCTCTACGAACTGCCTCTCTCTGAGGGCATCCACATCTTCGATGCGCTGTACCTCTTTTGAGTTTAGATCAGCAGAGAAACACTGGTCGCGAAAAACGGTCAGCCCCTCTTTAAGTGTGAGTTGAAACCAGTCTCTGCATGTAATGCGATTTCCCGTCCAGTTATGAAAATACTCATGCGCAATAACGCTCTGAATACCCATAAAGTTCGCATCCGTTGCCGTGTCTTCGTCTGCAAGTACATAAGCGGAGTTGAAGATGTTTAGTCCCTTGTTCTCCATCGCTCCCATGTTAAAGCTATCAACTGCGACTATGTTATAAAGGTCAAGATCATACTCGCGTCCGTAAACCTCTTCATCCCATTTCATTGCATCTTTTAGCGATTTCATAGCATGTTTGCACTTAGACTCGTTACCTCTGTCAGTGTAGATATATAGTCTTACATATTTGCCGCTCTTTGTAACGAATTTGTCCTGCACGACTCCAAGATCTCCCGCAACAAGTGCGAAAAGGTAGGACGGTTTTGGATGCGGGTCGAACCATGTAGCCCCGTGTCTGCCGTCATCGAGCTTAAAGTTCGACTCTTTGTTGCCGTTACTTAGCAAAACAGGATAGCGCTCCCTGTTTGCCACAAGCGTTGTTTTAAATATTGCCATAACGTCAGGACGGTCTATGTATGGGGTAATGCGTCTAAAGCCCTCAGGCTCGTTTTGCGTGCAGAATATCTTTCCGGACTTGTAAAGCCCCTCTAGCTCGCTGTTTAACTGAGGATATATCTTGTTGATGATAATAAGTTTAAATGCATCAGCCACATTCAAGACCCTCAAATGCTCCTCTTCTATGACATATCTATCCTCTGAGAGCTTCTCATCATCAAGATATATCTCCAAGAGTTCAAGCTCTATGCTGTCTAACACCAAATCCTTCGCGCTCTCATCCACTCTCTCTATGTTCATAAGATTTGTGACCTGCGTATGCTCTTCGTAAAGTTCAAATACCAGATCGCAGGTTTTAATAGTAAACTGGGGTGCTTTATAATCTTTTAGATAGATAGTCTCTGCTTTGCTCATAACGTCTCTTTAATTTTTTTATAATAATAGCATAAGAGAGTTATCTGAGGCTTATATAACATTGAGCTAAGATTAACCGCAATGTAATTTTTTTTATGCAAGTATAAATAAAATATATCTAGGTTATAATTGGGTAAAAAAAGAGATTTGAGATGACGCTTAATTCGATAATAAATTTTTTACATGAACATAAAGATGAACTCAAACAAGATTATCATGTCGAAAAAATCGGTATTTTTGGCAGTTATGCGAAACATCAAGAAAAAGAGAGTAGTGATATAGATTTTTTTGTAAAGTTTTCTCAAAAATCATATCGTAATCTTACAAGACTCTATGATTATTTTGAAAAAGCATTTGGCAAAAAAATCGACATAATCACTGAACATAAAAACATGAGACCTTCCCTTCGCAGAGAGATACAAAGCAGTATTATTTATGGATAAGTTGTCAATCATAGAACTTTTAGACTATATTTTAGAGAGCATTTCTATAATCAGACGCAGGTTTGAAAATATTAAGTCTTGCGATGATTTTATAAATTCTGATGATGGAATAGATAGGTTGGATGCTATTTCTATGCGTTTGCAATCTATTGGCGAAGCCTTGAAAAACATTTATAAAGCAGATAAAGAGCTCTTAGAAAAAGTAAAAAGTGCATCATACTGGAGCCAAATCATAAAACTGCGTGAGATAATTTCACACCACTATATCGACATTGATTCGGAAATAATATTTGATATTTGCGAGAATGAATTAACCGAACTTGAAGAATCAATCAATAAGGCAAAAACTGTTATTTAAAAAAATCCCCCAGTAAAATAGCCTCTTTCCTTTACACGCTTACCCTACAAAATTTACACTTCCTACCTTCTGTAAACATCTGCACAAAAACCGTGAAAATAAAAAATATATTGTTGCTTTTAAGCATTTCTTAATAAGGGGGGGGTAAAGTCTTTGTTTTATTTCAAATACTAAGTTGCAATGAGTTAGTTTTAAATGCAAAAAAAGGATAAGAAGATGAATGTTTTGCTTGAAAAGTTTTTTTTAAATATAAGTGGTGGCGTTGCCGGTGGATCTATAGTTTATTTAGCTTCTAAGGAAGCTAATAAACTTTCAGGAATTGATATATTTATATTTATATTATTAATAGTTGCTTTATTAAGTTCATTTTTTGTAATAAAAAAACAAGGAGAAAAAAAGTGAAAAAGTTAATAAAAATTATGGCGGTTACTGTTTTGATGGCAAGTTCGGTTGGGGCTTCCACATTAGAAGAGTTTGATGACTTGATTGCTAAAGCAAAAGATCCAGCATATAAACAAGTTTTACTCTGCGAGAGAGAAATGAGTTTTAAATTTAAAAATCCCGCTGAATGCACAAAAGCTGTGGATTTGCTTTTAGAAATGAAGAAAAAGACAACGAAAACTTCTTTATTGCGTTGTGAGCATTATGCTCTTGATAAGGAATCTTGCAAATTTGTTATACCAGATACATATCAAAAAACAGACAACGAGTTTTTTGATGACTTCATAGCAGAATCATATCTAAATGCGGGCGTAGTTTATGGAAATATTGGAGATGATGCTAATGAAGTCAAAATGTATAAAAAAGCATTGGAGTTTTCACCAAATTATTCTAGTGCAAATTATAATTTAGGTGTAGCTTATTATTTTGGAAAGGGTGTTGAAACAAATAAAATAAAAGCTTATGAACATTGGCGTGTTGCTGCAAAACAAGGTAATAAAAACGCTCAAAAGAATCTTGATATTTTATGCAACGAGAGTCCTTGGGCATGTAAATAAAGTTTAGTTAGTATCTATTTTTTCCTCGTTCCCACTTTTCAAGTGGGAATGCATACTTAATCTGCATCTTTAAAATTACAAAAAAGGCTCTACATGTTAAAAAATTCAACACTCTCAAGCCTTTTAGCTCTGTCGTTAGCGTCAAGCCTTATGGCGGAGAGTTATGTCTATGTCGGTGCATCAAAAGCGGATATGATGAGTGAGCAGTCAACAACCACTTTTAGCATCGGCTACGGTTTTAGTAAAGTCTTTAGCAACTGCGTTATGGCTGGGTTTAGCACATCGTATCATCAGGGCGATTTTGAAGACAGCAGTGTCTCAGACAGCTCTTGGTTTAACGGTATTGGAGTTGATTTTCACTTAGGGTACAGCCCGACAAAGCCGCTTGCACTCTACGGTATCGCAGGGTATCAGATGCAAGCAATCAGCTCAAGCACATCGGCAGGCGGTTTTGGCTATGGTGCAGGAGTCTCTTATAAATTTTTTGAACATGTAGCACTCGCACTGGAGTATAGAACATACGATATGGAAGTGCCAAGTTTGGACTACAAGTACGACTATGACACAGTGGATGCGCTTATCCGTTTTGTGTGGTAAGAAAAGTCTAAAATTGCGATAACTACAATCTTTTTTGTGTCTATCTCGCTCCCATGCTCCTGCGTGGGAGTTTATACCTTCTGTCTGCTTTTACTTCATCTGCGTTCCCACGGAGAATAACTCTCCTCTATTCTCCATTATCTGATTATAAGTCATTTATAGTAAAATTATATCCATAAACTACAAAAGGCAAACATAGTGAGCATCTACAGAGAGTATGACATCAGAGGTATCTACGAGAAAGAGTTAAACGAGCAGAGCGTCGTACGCATAGGCTACGCGCTTGCTTCAAAAATCACGGGCGATTATGTGGCTGTCGGTTATGACGCCAGAAGCCACTCCCCTGTTCTCTTTGAGTATCTTGTTCATGGACTAAATGCTGGCGGCAAAAAGGTTCTGGACATGGGGCTTGTACCTACTCCCGTAAACTACTTTACCAACTATCAGGAGTGGAGTGGCATCACTCCCTCTGCCTCTGTTATGATCACAGGCTCTCACAATCCAAGCGAATACAACGGCTTTAAGATAACAATAGATAAAGCGCCTTTTTTCGGCGAAGATATCTATGCTCTGGGTCGCGAGTGTGAGACGATGGAGTTTCCGCAAGCCGTAAAAAGAGAGGTCACAAAGATAGATGCCCTCACAAGATACATAGACTTTCTTATCAGCGAATTTTCCCACCTAAAAGAGATGCCATCGCGGATTGTATATGACTGCGGAAACGGTGTTGCAGGTGTTGTAACCGAAAAGATTTTTGAGACTTTAAGACTTAACACAAAGGGTCTATACACAGACCCTGACGGCACTTTTCCAAACCACCATCCAGACCCCTCAGACGAACATAATCTCGAAGATGTGAAAAAGCTTTTAGAAACCGAGGGCGATATCGCTTTTGCATATGATGGAGATGCCGACAGGATCGCTGTGCTTACGCATAAGAACAACATCAAAGGCGATATGATGGCGCTTCTCTTTGCCATGAAGATGGAGAAACCGACCGTTGTGGGCGAAGTAAAGTGTTCGCAGGTGATGTATGACGAGCTAGAAAAACGCGGTGCCAAAGCTGTGATGTACAAAACGGGTCACTCGAACATTAAGGTGAAGATGAAAGAGGTAGATGCAGATCTTGCCTGCGAAGTAAGCGGACATATATTTTTCAAAGACCGCTACTTCGGTTACGATGACGCTATCTACGCAACTCTTAGAATGCTCGAACTCCTCCATGACGGAGTCGACCTTGACGCTGAGCTTGAAAAACTTCCAAAGGTCTTCTCGACCGAGGAGATAAAGGTACACACAACCGAGAGTGAGAAGTTTAAGATCATCGACAAAGTAAAAGAGCTTCTAAAAAACCCTCCCTCATCGTTTCCTGCCATCAAAGATATCATCGACGTAGACGGCGTACGCATAAACTTTGAACACGGATGGGGACTTGTAAGAGCTAGTAACACTACCCCGGTTCTTGTCACCCGCTTTGAATCAACTTCGCAAGAAGAGGCAAAACTCTACGAAAAAGAGATCAACGATCTTATACAAAACGCAAAGGACTCCCTATGAAAACCCACACACTTTTAATGCCGCTTGATATGCACCTGCATCTTCGCGACGGAGTAATGCTTGAAAATGTCGCACCCCTTAGTGCTTACAGCTTCAGCGGTGCGCTGGTCATGCCAAACCTCGTTCCCCCAGTCACGACCCTTGAAGATGTAAAAGCTTATAAAGAGCGCATAATCGCAGCAGTTCCAAATGACTACTTTGAGCCGTATATGACACTCTTTTATAAGAACTACGATAAAAGATTTCTCTCAGAAGTAAAAGAGCATATTACGGCTATCAAGCTCTACCCTGCGGGAATTACCACAAACTCTGAGGGAGGGGTCTCCTCGTTTGACATAGAGGAGATGCGCGAGACGCTGGAGGCTATGAGCATACTTGGCATCCCCCTTTGCGTACACGGCGAGACAGACGGTTTTGTGATGGATAGAGAAGCTGAGTTTATGAACATCTACGATCTTCTTGCTACAAACTTCCCGGACCTCAAGATCATAATGGAGCATATTACGACAAAAGAGGCTGTTGCAATGCTTGATAAGCATAAAAACCTCTACGCTACCATCACGGTTCACCATCTTCTTTTGACGCTGGACGACGTAGTGGGCGGGATGATGATGCCGCATAACTTCTGCAAACCTATCGCAAAAAGACCGGAGGATCTGGACGCGCTGCTTAGCGTTGCTCTTGAAGCACACCCAAAAGTGATGTTCGGCTCGGACTCGGCACCACACTCAAAAGAGAAAAAGGAGTGCTCGGGTTGTGCGGCGGGAGTCTTTAGCGCGCCGATAGCACTTCAGCTTCTGTGCGAGATATTTGAGCAATATGACAAATTAGAGAATCTTCAAGCCTTTGTAAGCGACAATGCGCAAAACATCTACGGCATCTGCCCCGAGTTTAAAGAGGTGGTTTTGGAGAAACGCCCTTTTGTCATACCTGATAACTATAACGGCGTTGTACCTATGTATGCGGGAAAAATCATAAACTGGGCGATAGAGAGCATTGAGTAAGATACTGCTGCTTGAAGACGATATCCTCTTTGCAGACACTATTATAGACCTTCTACAGGATGCCGACTATGAGGTGACACACGTCACGAACGGACAGAGTGCCATAGATATGACATATGCGCACAAGTTCGACCTCTATCTTTTGGACGTTAATGTGCCTATAGTCGACGGCATGACGCTCTTAAAAGAGCTAAGGGACTCTGACGACAAGACCCCTGCCATGTTTTTGACTTCACATAAAAACAAAGAGATGTTAAAGAGAGGTTTTTTAAGCGGTGCGGATGATTACATGACCAAACCGTTTGACGCTGACGAGATGCTTCTGCGTATTGGCGCTATTTTAAAAAGAGCCAACAGCATCTCTATGGACTCCAACGAACTTCTTTACCATGACACCATCCACAGACGGATTCTATACAAGAACAAAGAGCTTGACCTCTCCAAAAAAGAGTATGAACTTCTTCTTCTGCTAATGAGACATATAAACAACACCGTTCCAAAAGAGATGATCCTCGATGAGCTTTGGAGCAGCAGCGAAGGCGGAAGTGACGGAGCGATACGCGTCTATATAACACGCATAAAACAGCTTATCCCCGAGATGAACATAGAGAACGTAAGAGGCATAGGGTACAAACTTGTTTCGTAATCTGCGCCTTAGCGTCTTCATCTACTATATATTGACCGTTTCCGCACTTATGGGCATTTTATACTACTTTACCGCCGTTGCAGAAGTAGAGAACACTGCTTTGCTAATCTTTACCCTGCTGGGTCTTGCTATCTTTGCCGGAGCCATCATCTCAAAACTCTCGATCGACCCGCTTTTTGAGCATGTTACCAACCTTCAAAACCTCTCGACCGAAACGCTCCATGAGCTAAATCTTCCCATAAGCACCATAAAGACAAATATTCATATGCTCAAAAAGAGCCTTGAGAGCGAAAAGGATTTTAAGCGCCTCGCCAGAGTAGAGAGTGCGTGCGAAATGCTGCAGCAGAGGTACAACGAACTTGATTATATGATAAAACTTCAAAGCTCGAATATCACATACGAAGAGTTTGAGCTTAGCGAACTTGTAAAAAACAGGGTAGAGTTCTTAGGACGCATCTATCCGCACATGGAGTTTGAGCTTCAGCTATCTCCTCACGTTATAAAAAATGATAAAATAGGCTTATCAAAAGTAATTGACAATCTTATAGACAATGCAGTAAAATATTCACGGGATATTCACAAAATAAGTATAAGATTACACGATCATTCTCTTTACATAGAAGATCACGGTTGCGGAATGGATGAAGTAGAACTCATAAAGATTTTTGACAAATACTACCAGAGCAACAAAAATATGAAAGGTTTTGGCATAGGGCTTAGCATGGTGAAAAGGTTTTGCGATGCTAACGCGATCACGCTGAACTTTAAATCCAAACCGAATGTCGGAACGACGGTTATTTTAAAATTTAAGGAAGATTAGTGGAAGAAAATATTTTAGCATATGCAGAAGTAGCGCTTGATTACGGGGTAATGGGGCTTTTAATACTTATGAGCATCGTTACTCTTTGGCTCTTTATAGAGAGAATGATGTTCTATGCGACTGTAGATGTGCAAAAGTATGACCATAGAGACACTCTGGAGATGGAGCTGACAGACAATATAAGCGTTATAAGCGCTATCGGCTCAAATGCTCCATATGTCGGGCTTTTGGGAACGGTCATAGGCATTATGCTCACCTTCTACACAATGGGCGATGTAGGTGCCATCGATGCAAAAAAGATCATGGTTGGACTCGCAATGGCACTAAAAGCTACCGCCATGGGGCTTATCGTAGCTATGCCTGCGATCGTCGCATATACTATCTTGCTTCGCAAAGTGGAGAAGATACTTACGGTGTATGACGTTATAGAAGATAAAAAAGCAAGCATCTAAATATGGCAAAGTGCAAAAAGATCAGAAAAAGGTTTGATGAGATAAACGTCATCCCCTTTATCGACATCATGCTCGTTCTTCTAGTCATGGTCCTTACAACCGCTACATTTGTAAATCAGGGCATAATCCCCATAGAGCTTCCCGAAGCAAAGGCGGCCGCAAAAGAGAGTGCGCAAAAAGAGGTAACAGTATACGTAAATGCTAAAGGAGAGCTCTTTATTGAGAAAGAGAAGGTTGATCTGAAAACATTAGAGCTAAGACTCTCAAAACTCTCAAAAGAGCAGACGGTAGTTCTTAGAAGCGACAAAGAGTCCAGATTTCAGGACTTTGTCAGCGTAATGGATATACTAAAACGCCTTAACCACGAACAGCTCTACATAGTTACCAAAGAGAGTCAGTAGGCTTTATCAAGCAGTTTAAACCTCTGGGTTTGATTGCTATCGTCTTTGGAGATTTTCTCCCTCTTATCAACTGACTCCGAACTCTTCACATCCGTGCTAAAGAGCTTTATCTCAACACTTTCAACGTCGTGAAAAAGTGAAGTGGCTATAAAAAAAAGTACCATGATGACCACCACGCTGACATATAGAAGTATATAGTTTTTGATGTGACCTGTTTCAAAAGGGTTTTGCATTAAATCTCCGACAGTTTTTGTGACACAATAATGACAAATTTTTATCTATTTTAAAGAAGCTTATTATATCATACGTGCTATTTTTAATTAAAAAGAAGTGCTCAGATGCAAAAAATATTCTACTTCTTAATATTTTTTTTCATAACTCTCAGTGAAGCTTCTTCATCACAACAGGCACTGGATCTCTCCCAAAAAAACAGAAACATAGGCAAAAGCCTCCTTTACTTTGAGGACAAAAGTGCGAAGATGGATTTTGAACAGATAAAAGATCTGCCGCTAAGCGCTTTTAAACCTCTAAACAGAGATGTTGACAGCCAGCTCTTTACCACATCTGCATTTTGGTACAAATTTGATGTTCACAACAAAGAGACAACTCCCATAAAGAGATTGATCATCATCGGAATCCCGTGGATAGACAGCGTAAAAATACATATAGAGAGTAAGAACGCAAAGCTCTCAGTATATGAGGGCGGAGACACTTTTGCCTATAAAAACAGGTCACTGGATCATGTCAATACAAATTTTGAACATGAATTTGGGAGCGGATACTCAAGCGTTTATGTGCAGATAAAGACGCTTGATCCATTTATTGTTCCCATCTCCGTTATGGATAGCTCGGAATTTTTACAAGAAGAGATCAACCACTCGAACTACACCGGTTTTGTATATGGGATCATTATGGCGATGCTGCTTTATAACCTGATTCTCTTTTTTAACATAAAAATAGCATATTACGGTTTCTACGTTCTATACCTGGGGCTTTTTTTGGTTATGAACGCATCTTATAACTGCTACACCTTCAAGCTGTTCTTTTATGACTATCCGATTCTTCAAAACTGGTTTGAATCGACATTTATATATCTATTCTCCATAGGCGGGATACTCCTTGCGCAATCATTTTTAAGTCTTAAGCACTCGTTTGCTAGACTCAATTTAGTAACAAACTATCTTCTTCTCTTTTACGTCGCCATTATGCTAGCTACCTTTTTTATGGGGTACAGATACCACGTTGCTTTTGCCATAAGTCTGACAGTGCTCTTTAGCCTCTATGTGTTT
>NZ_JAVEUF010000015.1:0-39860 GCF_034005705.1 Sulfurimonas sp.
ATCTTCTCTAAAGATAAACTGGGCACATCCCAATATCTCGAAGTCTGTTTTTTCAATAATAACCGTTGCAGTATCTTTGTTTATCCTCTCGCCGACCGTAAAGCCCTTGAGCTCTCCGTTTATGTAGATGACCAAACCTATCAAAGAGAGCTCTTCGTAATATTTGAGCATCTGCTTTACCGCATGCCTCTCCTGATGAATACCCTCTAGGAAGTGTTCCGCCTCCTCTTTTGGCATATACTTGACCCTGTCGGATACCCACTTGTTAAATAGATGCATGATCTCATCTTTATGTTTTACGCTGTCTAACTGTTCAATAACATAATCAGGATAGGACTTCATAAATTTGTTGATCTCGGTTCTTTTCGTGTGGTAACTGTTTCCGCGCAGCTCTATAAGCGCAGCCGCTTCATAAACATAATCTACAAGCTTTTTCTCGACCAGGTACGACTCAAGCATCTCAAACATGCTTTGCGCTTCATCACTGTTTTGTACGAACTCCTCAAGCATGGAAGATTGAACATAATCTATACGGGAGTAGTATGGAGATGAGTTGTTAGTGTTCATGATCTTAAAACAGCTGATAATGGCATCAGTGATATTTTTTTTCTTTCCCAAAGGAGGCAGAAGCATGGTAAGCTCACCGCCCGTCATAACGAAGAGGCAAAAACACTTATTTATAACTGCGTAAAATCCGCTGCTGTTAGCCAGCCAGATAAAATTGGCGGCAAATGTATAGTCGCTAAGATCTACATCCATCTTTGCCAAATACTCCTCCATAACAGGCTTTGTAGCTATTGTAAATCGTTTTAATTTCTGTTTGTTTACAGTTAAACTTCCCATGCATAATCTCCTTAAATCCATAAATTATAATGAAATCATACATCTTTTTTCACCATTTGCAACTGCTATTTTTTCACCCCTTTTAAAGGGCATATTTTGGGGTTTTTATAAAATAATTAAGTGTGTTGTAAGGGGAGTATATTTATAATTCCAACCGTTTTAAAGCCGACATTTCAAATGTTGGGGTATCGCCAAGCGGTAAGGCAACTGGTTTTGGTCCAGTCACTCGGGGGTTCGAATCCCTCTACCCCATCCACACACTATCTACACAAAAAGACTGCCGATGGAAACTCTAGATTCAACCACCATAATCATAAGAACTCTTGTTTTTGTCACGATAGCCGTACTCTTTTACTTCATACTAAAATCTAAAAAGTAACTATTCTCATACAAAATCACTACATTGTGACAACAAAATGACAATTTGTTGACATTTTTAATACAAAATTAACACTCCTTAGTTAAATTTTTAATAATTCATTTAATTTAAATAACTAAGGAAAGATATGAAAGTAAAATATTCGCTAGCTGCTCTGCTTGCAATCTCATCCATCCATGCTCAAGAAGTAAGCCTTGACTCCATCAGTGTAACAGCAACAAAAGTATCAACCGCTACGAAGGATATCTCCCAATCAATTGCCGTTGTAGATGAAAAGACCATAGAAGACAAAAACATCTTAAACATACAAGAAGCGATAGAGAACATCCCCGGTGTCAATGCAGAGTCATCTACGAACTCTCCAAGTCCAAGGCTTATCATCAGAGGTGCCGGGCTAAAGGCGAGATACGGTGTAAGAGAGATAATGGTTATGAAAGACGGCGTGCCTTTGACCGACCCTGACTCTTTTACAAGATTTGATTTTATAGATATGCAAGACGTCCTCAGCGTAGAGGTGCAAAAAGGACCCGGCTCAATCAATGCCGTAAATGCTACAGGCGGCGTTATACAGCTTGTAACAAAGTCTGTTTTTCAAGAGGATAAGAACAGAGTAAAAATAGGCATAGGCGATGACGGGCAGAAAAATATAAACCTCAAAGTAAGAGGCGAACTGAGCGAGAATGATTTTATCTCAGCAACCATAAGCAGAAGAGAGATCGAGAACAGCTGGAGAGACAACAACGAGTTCGACTCCACTCAAGCGACCATAAAATACGGTCATATCTTTCAAGACGACTCCATAGTAGAGAGTGAATTTTCCTATACGGAATCAAATATGAATATTCCCGGTTCTATGACGGCTGAAGAGTTTGAAACTTTCAAGAGCACTGGAACACAGCATGACACAAGCTACCAGTGGCAGCATAGCGCGAGAGACTCCAAGATATTCTCCATAAACACAAGATATGAAAAAGAGGTGGGAGACATAGTATACAAACCAAGGGTCTATTTTAACGCCTGGGAGCATTTTCACCCTGTAAGCGGGATAATAAACGAGAGTGATGACAACAAAGTCTACGGAACAGACCTTGAGCTTAACTATAATCACAACCTCTTTGACGAAGGAGCCGTTTTGGTCGCAGGCGTAACGCTAAAAGCAGACATAACAAAAGATTCTAAAAAGTATGAATATGCAGACTATATAGTATTACCCTCTACTTCATGGCCGTTCACACCATATATAAGCGAGACGCTATCGAACAACAAAGGCGATCTGGCAAGCACCGAAGATAGTACGACTACGCTCTTCGGCGCTTACCTTATGGAGACGTTCTCTCCCACAAAAGATATAACTCTGGATTTTAGCTCAAGAGTAGACAAACTAAGCTTTGACATAAGCGGAAACCAGATAACTGATTACAGCTACAGTGCAAAAAACTATGTTGCAGGCATAGGCCTTTATAACATTGACAAGTCTTACACTCTGTTTTCAGCAAAAGTGGGTGCGGTTTATAAAATAACAGACAATACAAATGCTTACATATCGGTTGCAACGGCAAATCAGGCTCCCACTACAAGCGAGCTCTCTGAGAACCAATCTCTGGACAAATCTACTAGTATAAACTATGAAGTAGGAGTAAAGACCAGAGCAGAAAACATATCTTATGATCTAGCGCTTTATGAGAATATTGTTGATGACGAGATCATCCAGATCAGAGATGCTAACGGAGACTCCATCTACGACAATGCGGGGAAAACAAAAAAAAGAGGGTTGGAGTTTAACGCTCTGTATGCCATAAACAAGCAAGTCAGTGTTGGCGGCTCTTACGCATACAGCGATTTTAAATTTGTGACGTTCAACGAGTCAGTGGCAGGTTCTCTGGTTTCAAGAGACGGCAACTATCTGCCATACATACCAAAGAACCAGTACTCTGTGTTTGCGACACTCAATCTCTCAAACGGTTTTAAATCAAGAGTTACCACAAAAACGTGGGGCAGCTACTACATGGACAACGCAAATACGCAAAAATATGAGGGGTACAAGTTTGTGACAGACCTAATGCTTGGCTATGAACATAAAGCGCACAACATCCAGCTCAACATAAGAAACATCACAAACGAATACTACGCGATGGAAGCTCTAAAAGATGTCTATGGCAACGAATCATACAAAGCGGCTGCCCCTATCAGCGGGATGCTTACATACAGCTATAAGTTTTAGGAGAGAAAATGGTTCATTATCAAAAAAGAGACAATAACGATATTTACGGCATCCCTCTTTTGGGATTTTTGTTTAAGGACAAGATGTTCATAAGAGCTCTGCAATTCTCTGTTTTAGCGCTCTTTGTCTACGCAATAGTGTTTGGTATCATCTATCCCTCAAAAGAGGAGAACATCTTTACGACTGCACTCTTCTGGTCGCTCTTTTGGCCTCTCTTTATAGTTGTAACACTATCTACATTCGGCAGGGTCTTCTGCGGGATCTGCCCGCACGGATTTATAGGGAAGTATATAACAAAATTCGGTCTTAAAAAAAAGATGCCAAAAGCCCTTGCAAATCCGTTTATAGGCATATCTCTGCTTCTTATCGGCTTTTGGGTAGTTTATTATATATACCCTGCTGCCTATAAAACTCCTTTGGCAACTGCGATCTTTTTTATAGTGCTTACACTCATCGCCGTCATATTTTTCGACATCTACAGCGATATGAGCTACTGCAAATCGATATGCCCGATAGGCACGGTAATGCGTGGATTTTCCAAGATATCATTTACAAAGCTTGGAACCTACAGCGAGAGCTGTAAAGATTGCACTACTTTTGAGTGTGCGGACGCCTGTTCGTACAACCTGAAGCCTTTTACGTTTGACAAAAGAGGAGAGATGACCGACTGCACCTTATGTATGGACTGCAGCAGCGCCTGCGAAGCGGTCAGTTTTAAACTTGTAAAACCCTCCGAGTCGCTCTTTAAAAACTTTCAAATTAAAAAAGCGGAAGTTTGGGCGTTCATACTCATAACAGCGGCTATTACCGTTACTATGTCGTTTCATCACGCACTTGGACGCTTAGCGATCGCGGATGAGTTTATCTGGTCAAAGATGGGAGTGTTCCTGGAGGAGAAGATAGGCATTATTGGACTTGATTATATAGGCATTAGCGCCCTTTTTCTCGCACTCTTAATTACCTTCTCACTGGTCTACTTAGGTATGTTTATGGCATCAAAATTTTTAAAAGAGGAGTTTAGCAAGGTATTTTACACTCTTGGGTACGCGTTTGCTCCCATATTTATTATAGGCGGACTATCTCATACATATGAATTCTTCTTTGTCCACCACTACAGCGATATTGCAAACGGGTTTATGCAGGGCTTTTTTATCTCAGGAGGCGAAATAGAACCGCTTGCAACAAGAAAAGATCCTTGGATCAAAATATTTGGCGTTATGAACTATATAGCAATTGTATGGGCATTTATAATAATGGCAAAAAGGGTTAATTTTTTCACCGCATCAAAAACGGCTAAAGCTTTGGCTTTTCTGTTTGCATCAAGCCTGATCATATTTTACCTATGGCTCAATGTTTATAAAGGGTACGCTTTTAAGACTTACGGTGCAAAAAAGCACTCTCATGCACAGGTTGTTCAAACTCATAAATAGCGTGGGATAAGCTCTTTTATCGTCTTGTATATCTTCTCAAAGTCGGTTGAGTAGACCCGATTATTTGCAACGGAAGTTATAAAGTTCGTGTCTCTCTCCCATCTTGGAACGATATGCAGGTGGATATGCTCGGCTATCCCCGCACCTGCCACTTCTCCAAGATTCATCCCGATATTTACTCCGTGAGCGCAGAACCCCTCTTTTAAAAGACGCACGCTCTTTTGCGCCAGATCGCTCATATGAAGCCAGGTCTCGCTTGGAAGCTCTTCGAGTTTGTCAGTATGAAGATGAGGGATTATCATAAAATGCCCGGGAGTGTACGGATAGAGGTTCATCACTATAAAACAGTGCTCATCCCTGTGAAGCACATGCAGCTCCTCATCATCCCTCTCGTGAGAACTTATGTGGCAAAATACGCAGCCATCTATCTTTTTGTTCGTAACATACTCATCACGCCACGGCGCGTATAAAATATCTTTCATCTTAACCCTTTTTAAAAATCTCTGCCTTTCTCAAGGCAAGCTTTAGTGCCAAAGCGGCCAGCGTAGCAAAAAGGAATTTACTTCCTTTTGCGTTAAAATCAAATAAATGCAAAAACAAGATCAGGGAACAACATAACTAATCCCAATGCCGCAAATTGAAGCAGTATGAACGGTATTATACCTCTGTATATCTCCATAGTCTTTATGCTATCACCTGCGGCTCCCTTTAAAAAGAAGAGCGAGAGTCCAAATGGCGGAGTAAGAAACGAGGCTTGCAGATTTAGGGCGATAAGTATAGCAAACCAGACAGGGTCTATCCCAAATGCGTGCATAACAGGCACTAGGATGGGAACGATGATAAAACTTATCTCTATAAAATCTATAAAAAAGCCGAGTATAAATATGCTTATCATGGCAACCGCTATAAATATCCAGACATCGCCTATGTCTTGAGAGAAAAACTCAAGTATAAGATCACTACCGCCGAGTTCGTTAAAAACAAGCGAAAAAGCCGTTGCTCCGATTAGTATCATAAAGATCATACCGCTTAGCTTTACACTGCCCAGCGTTGCGTATTTGAGCATCTCAAAGTTAAGAGAGCGGTTATATGCAGAGAGCAGAAGTGCGCCTATAACCCCAAATGCAGCCGATTCCGTAGGAGACGCTATGCCCGCAAAGATACTCCCAAGAACTGATATCATCAGAAGCATAGGCGGAACGATCGCTGCGATTATCTCTCTAACACTCACCTCTTTTACGTTTTTTGCAACGGGTGCGGCTTCGGGCTTAAGGTAGGAAAATATCAATATGTAGATGATGTAGAGACCGACCAGAACAAGCCCAGGCAAAACTGCTCCCATAAAGAGCTCGCCGACACTAACGCTCATAACATCACCCAAAATAATAAGAATAATAGAGGGCGGTATGATCTGCCCAAGTGTTCCGCTAGAGGCTATTGTTCCCGAAGCAAGACCTTTGTCATACCCTGCACGAAGCATAAGCGGAAGCGCAATAACGCTCATCATAACAACGCTTGCAGATACAACTCCCGTCGAAGCCGCCAGAAGCGCGCCTACAAGCACGACACTGACAGCTAAACCTCCGCGAACGGTTCGAAATGCAGAGCTCATGGCAACTAACAGTTTTTCAGCCATAAGCGACTTCTCAAGCACCAAGCCCATAGCTATAAAAAGCGGAACAGCCATCAAAGTCGTGTTTGACATTATCCCGTAGATGCGAAACGGCAGAACCGAAAAGACGTCAAAGCCGAGTTCCGGAATCAAAAAGGCAAAAGCGATGGCCACGGTTCCAAAGACAAAAGCGACAGGAATTCCTACCATTAGTAGTGCCAAAACCACTATAAACATCAGCATGGATATCATAGCGACCTCCATGCATCAAAGTTTGTTTTGGCATCTCTCAGGGCTTGAAGTGATAAAAATGCGAATGAGAGAGGCATAAGAGATTTTACCAAGAACCTATACTCCAATCCGCCCGGATTTGAAGATGCTTCGTTTTGAAGATAGCTCATGCTTACAAAATCTACTCCTATGTAGATTATGAGAAACGAAAACGGAAGTACAAAAAAGAGGGAAGCCAGGATGTTGATGAGCGCTTTTGTCTTTTGCGAAAATGAGACGTAAAATATATCCACCCTCACATGAGCGCTCTCTCTTAATGCATAGACTATGCCAAAGAGGATCACTATGTCAAAGAGGTGCCACTCAAGCTCTTGAAGCGCGACAGAGCCGCCTGAGAAAAGATAGCGTACCGTAGCATCATAGACAACCAGCAAAACAAGCAAAGCAACGACAAAAGCCGTAAAGTAGCCGAGATATTTTATGGTCGCGTCTATATACTTCACTTCTTTTTACTTATATGAAATTCGGTGCATCGTTGGCAAAGAGTATGATGTCCCCTGCTCTTGTCTGATGCGCCAGAAGCTCTTGGATCTTAGATTTGTCATGCAGCATTATCTTATTTTTGACTTTGAGGTTCTTGTCAAAGAGCTCAGAGTTTAAAGAGCCTGTGACAATAGCTATCTCAAAAACGTCGTTTATAGCCTCTATAAGCCTTAGGTTTAACTCGTCACTGCTCTCGACAAGACCTGGAGTGACTATGACTTTTCTGCCCTCATGCAGCGAGCAGAGCCTCACTGCCTCAAGCATCCCGTCTATATTGCCGTTATATCCGTCGTCAAGAATTAGCTTTCCGCCAGCTTTTATCATCTGCAGTCTGTGCTCGACCAGCTTCAAGCTTCTTACTGCTTCTACTATCTCATCGTCGCTCATATCAAATGTTTTGGCAATATGAACAGCCGCTGCAATATTGATAGTCTGAAATGCGCCAAGTACATCGGTATGAAGATGAAGGGTCTCGTCGTTTAAGACCATATCAAAGTCCGTTCCATCCAGAGTTGCATTCACGTTTTGAATCTCATCTCCGAAAAAGGTGACCTTTTCATGAGGCTCGTCTGTCACAGAGGTGTGTATAAAAGCGCACTGCAGTCTTGGAGACTTCATGATCTCCAACTTGGTCGCAATAATATTTTGCAGGCTCTTAAAGTACTCTATGTGCGCAAGTCCCACTTTGCCGACGACTACGACCTGAGGCTCCAAAAAGGTTGTTATATCGTAGATATCGCCCTGCTCTCTGGCACCTGCCTCACATACATATATCTCTGTATCTAACGGCAGAGACTCGTTTATATCTTTAACTATGCCGCCAAGAGTATTCACGCTTCTGGGAGTCGCATAGACTCTGTACTTTTTGCTTAGACACTCATACACGAAGTTTTTAGTACTTGTCTTTCCGTAACTTCCGGTAATAGCTATGATCTGCAGCTTTGGCATACTTTGGAGTTTTTTGCGCGCCTCTTTTTTAAACGCCTCAAAAAGAAATCTCTCTATTGCCCAGCTTCCTATGTAAGCTATAAAAAGAGGCATAAATACGCCGTAGACCTCACACGCCTCTTTTACGGTGCATAGCATATTTTGAAAAAGGGTCAAAGAGACGAGAAGGATGAGAAATCTCTTCACTCTCCATGTGAGTATCAGCTTTTTATCCAAACGCTTATACCACAAAAACATCGCAGGCAGAACTGCAAAAAAGAAGAATATTATAAAAAACTTGCCGGTCGTGTAGTAAGCTATAAAAGGGATGAAAATGTAGATGATATGCCAGTGCGGCTTATGGTGTTTTAGAACTACGCGAGAGAGCCTATAGTCATACCACTGAAGATTTGTTATGAGATACCATCCCAAAACCGTTACAAAAAGAACGTTTGTAACGAATGCTATAAACATTTCATAATCCTGCATTATTTATGCTCCAGTGTTTTTAAAAAAGTTTTTTCTATGTTTTGTGCCACATCTTTTGCGTGATTCAAAAAGAAGTAGTGATCGCCCTCATAAGTTATAAGAGAAGAATCTTTTACAAGTTTGTCTATTTTTTTCGCACTGCTAAGAGGCGTTGCCGTATCGTTTACTCCCCAGCAAAGGAGCGTTTTTCCTCCAAAAGATGCAAACTCTTTGGAGAAATCCTCATCAACCACATTTTTGAACGTCTGATACATCGGCTCACTTAATTTTTTAGCGTCATCCGCTACAAAAAACTCTCTAAACTTTGTAAGCCCAAGCTGTTTTAAGAGCTTAAATAGTGTGATCTTTGTTCTTACTTTAAGTGATTTTGATCTATAAATTCCTGCACTTGCAACGAGAACCAAAACCTGAGGCTCAAGAAGAAGAGCGACTTTACCGCCGAAAGAGTGTCCAAGAATAATATCTTTAGAAGCGTTTAGATGGATCATTAAAAGTTCCACTATTCTTGCATAATCTTTTGTCTGAAGCGCCATATTGCATGTAGAGTTGCCGAATCCCGGCAGGTCAATATAGATGTGGCGAAAACTGTCCATATATGGCGAAAACGCTTTTTTCATCAACTCTTTGTTGCTTCCCCATCCGTGCAGTATTATCAAATCTACTTTTGCCTGAGGGTTTATGATCTCATAACTTATATCGAAAGTGTGCTGTTGGAACTGTATTGACTTTATAGCCATTATTTCCCTTTTGCTTTAGAGATCGAGTGGATATACTCATAGTTTACTCTTGCTCTTTTTGCGTGCGGAAGAGAGTTTGCCAAAAGCTCTAAAGATTGGGCGAAATCCTCAAAAAGGTAGTTTGCCATAGAGCCGGGGATAGGGTTTATCTCATTTAAATAGACTTCTCCATCAACGACAAAAAAGTCGCATCTGATAAGAGCGCCCTCAAACATCCCTTTATATACTTTCTCAAAATTCGTCTTTAGCTTCGACTCAAGCTCTTTTGAAATCTCCGCTTTTAAAACCTGTGAGCTTCTTGAGAAGTCCATATATTTTTTTTCAAAATCCAAAAACTCATTTTTTTGAGGCTCTTCGACTATTGAGAAGTGCATCTTCCCATCTGCACCAAATCCTGCAAGATTATACTCTTTGACTCCCTGTAAAAAAGGCTCTACTATTACTCTTGTGTCAAACTCAAATGCGCTATCAAGCGCATAGTCAAGCTCACTCTCCTCTTTAACGATACTTACACCTATTGAACTTCCAAGACGTGAAGGCTTCACTATGATAGGATACGGGATTTTTATATTATTGTGCTCTTTTAGGCTCAGTTCTTCATACTTCAAGCTTTTGATTCCTCTGGCATTGCAGAACCACTTTGTGTATCGTTTATCGTATGAAAATATGCTTGCGTCTATGCGCGGACCGATATATTTTACGGAGAAAAAGTCCAAAAGTGCGGCAATAGAGCCGTCTTCACCGTCAGCTCCGTGAATAAGGTTTAAAACCGTAGAGCTGTGCTCAACCGAAGAGAATACTCCCTTTTGAACAAATGCACCGCTTGAGAGCGTAAGTTTTGGCATCTTTTTGTACTCGCCCTTAGAGAAGGTTGTAGCCTTCATCTTTGAGGCATCTATAAGATAAAAAGTATGGTCCTGATCACAAAAAATAAAAGTCAAGTTAAAACTTACAAGTTTCTCTTTTAAAGTTATAGCGCTCACTATGCTGATCTCGTGCTCGAAACTAGCGCCTCCGAATAAAATAGTTAATTTCAATCTATATTTCCTTAATAATTAAATTGTTTTTAGAAGCTTCAAAGCCTCTTTTACAAGCGAAGCAGTGTCGCCGCTTAGGTCACACTTGCTAAGAGCGTCTGATATCTTCTCTTTTTTAAATCCTAGTGACTCCAAAGCTTCGCTTGCCTGATTGAAAGAGCTGTTCGTCTCTTCGCTCTGTGATGAAGCAAGCTGTGCATCAAAACCACTAAGCTCGACTAATATACGCCCCGCACTTTTCGGTCCTATGCCCGGAACCTTTTTAACACCGTTCATATCTTTGTTGTTTATAATAACTCCAAACTGTGCAGGCGTATATGTCGAACATATCGCCATTGCTACCTTTGGACCCACTCCGTTTATCTTTATAAGCCTCTCAAAAAGCTTCTTCTCGCTAAGTTCCATAAAACCGTAAAGAAGCTGAGCGTCTTCTCTTATGATATGTGAAGTAAAAAGCTTTACCTCATCGCCTCTTATGGCAGAGAAACTCTGCAGAGATATAAACACCTCATAAACCACTCCAGAGACCTCGATATGTACAAACGACGGCTCTTTATATATTATATTTCCTCTTAAACCTACTATCACTCTTTTACCGCCTGTATCTCAAACACTCCATCATCAGTCTCAACAACTGCGAATATCTTCTCCATAGAGTCCTCCGCAGGCTTATAACTAAGCTCTATCGGCGGTTCTACAAGTTTAAATATAAGCTCGTTATGCCCGACCCATCTATCTCTGTTTATAATTCTTGCATCAGTTATATTATCCTGAAAAGATGCTGTCTTCGTGGTCAAAAGAAGGAGCTTGTCGTTTTTCACCTTATATTCGTTCGTAATATTATCCAGATGTTCCTGAGCTTTGTGAAACTGCTTGTACTTTGTCAAGAATGCGGCAGGCATCTTTATGCCGTTTTGCTTATAGTGCATCAACCTTTTTTTGACATCGTTAAATGAGGCAGTATTGTCTTTTACGAGCTTTTTATACTTCTCTACCTCTTTTTTTATCTCTTCCACGCTTGTTCTAAGCTGGTTTATCTCATCTTGGTTCTCACCGAATCCCTCTTTTTTATCTTTTTGCAAGAGAGGGTCGATGGTGAAGACATTTTCGCTTCCTTGAAGCTTTTTTATCTCAATATATCTTGATGCCGTGGCTTTTACATATGATGCACATATGCCAATGTCTATATCTTTTGCCCTGATATTTCCGCCTACCGCTTGGACTATCTCTACTTTTTTACCCTCTACTATGCCGTGTTCAAGCCTTGTTATCTTGATATTGTCGCCAACCGCAGTGCCTTTATGCACATTTATGGTCAGGTCGTTTGCTTTGATATGCGATGATTTGTGGGTCTGCCCCTCTATGGTCGCTCTGTTGGCTCTTACTTTTGCGTTTGGACCTACGTTCCCTTTTATATCTATCTCGCTGACCTCGACCTCCATACCGTTTCCGATGGCATCTTTTTGTGAGTCGTTCTCTTTTACGCTTATTGAAACATCAGAATCAAGCCCCGTAGAGATAGAACCCGTTGTCTTAAAGCTTATCTCCCCCACATCCATCTCTGATTTTATCTGGTAGGTATTTCCCTCCATGCTGATATAGCCGCTTGCTTTTGCTTTGTAGATTATGTTCTCTTTGTTCTCTATTACCTCTATGGTATCATCAACGTTAAAATCCGGTGCATGGTTTACTTCAGGCTCGGGCGGCTCCAAAAACTCTCCGCGGCAGTTTCTGCCAGCTTTTCCTTTTTTCGGTTTTATATACTCCATTAAAATATCACCGTCTAAGACACTGTGAATAAAGCCTCTTTTTGAGTAGTCTACGCGGTCATTGTGGTTTGTCTCGACCTCTTTATCATAGTGTGTTATAAGCTGATCGTTTATTGTCGGAGTAGGCTCGTACGCGTCTGCGATGAGTATGGTCTGGTTCTTGTCATATTTTATAATACCGTCTACTTTGGCAAGTGCGGAGACTCTTGAGACGACATCCTTTACCATCTCGTCAAAGATGTTTACCAGTATGCCCGCTCTTATCTTGCTCTTGTTTATGTAGTTTAAAAATTCGTCTTCAAATCTCGGGCTTGTGAGTACCTGCGAGCCTGCTTTTATGCTCAGGTATATTTTGCACTTTGTGGCATTTGCTCCAACAGCGGCGTGAAAATCTTTAAATATGCTGTTCTCTTCTTTGGAGTATATCTCGATCTCGTAAACCTGCTTTATCTCAAAAAGGTGGTTTAGTATCTCGGTGGCATCATCTAGTTTGTGGAGCTCTTCAACACTCGCCTCTTCCCAGTCAGACTCCATCTTCTCTTTGTTTGTTCTTGTATATGTCTCAACTTCTAAGATGTCAAAGTCCAAGCTTGCAGGACTAACGCCGTTTCTCTTTGCCAGCTCTAATATCTCTTTGGCAACATTCCCAGTTTTTACGACGGTGGGACGGATCGTTTTTGGTAACTGTTCTGTCTTAGTGCTTGAACCAAATAGTGCCATACTTTTTATCTACCCAATTTATTTTTTTTTAAAATTAAACTCTCCATTTTAATCAAATATTTGTTAAACTTTCGTAAAAGTAATACTTAACTCCAAAAGAAGCCCATGTTCAAAGCAATTTTCACCAATAGTTTCGGAATTTTATTCTCAAGGATTTTAGGATTTTTCAGAGATTTGATGACGGCGTCGGCTCTTGGTGCGAACATCTACAGCGACATATTTTTCGTAGCTTTCAAACTCCCGAATCTTTTTCGCCGCATCTTTGCCGAAGGCGCATTTACGCAGGCATTTATTCCGGCTTATGCGCACTCGAACAACAAGTCTGTTTTCTCGGCAAACATCTTTTTAATATTTCTCTCCATTATAATTATAATAACGCTTCTTGTAAATATTGCACCCGCAGTTGCCACACAGGCTATTGCCGTTGGCTTTGATGAAAAAACAATCGAGACCGCCCAGCCATACGTAGCCATAAACTTCTGGTATCTGCCCCTTATATTTGCCGTAACTTTTCTTAGTGCGATGCTGCAGTACAAACGCCACTTTGCTACGACCGCTTTCTCAACCGCGCTTTTAAATATATCTCTCATTTTAGCGCTCTACCTCTCCTCAGAAAAAAGCGATGCAGAGATAGTCTACTATCTCAGTTTCGGTGTCGTTATCGGCGGAATACTGCAGCTTGCAACACACATCATAGCTATTCGCCAGCTTGGTCTTTTAAAGCCTCTGTGCAGCGGTTTTAAACATCTTGGAGCAAAAGCATCCAAGATAAAAGAGGAGAGCGCAAACTTTAAAAAGCAGTTCTTTCCTGCCATCTGGGGAAACTCCACTCCGCAAGTGAGCGCTTTTTTAGACACGTTTCTGGCATCTTTTTTAGCAACAGGCTCTATCAGCTACCTATACTATGCCAACCGCATATTTCAGCTCCCTCTCGCACTCTTTGCCATTGCTACTTCCATCGCGCTTTTTCCAAGCATTGCACGCTACATCAAAAATAATGATGAGGCAAAAGCAAGACTCTTTATGCAGCGTGCGTTCTGGTTTTTGGCGTTTTTGCTGAGTGCGAGCACCATCGGCGGCTATATACTCTCGCATGAGATAATCTGGCTGCTCTTTGAGAGAGGCTCTTTTAGCGCACTTGACACATCAAAAAGTGCGGCCGTTCTTGAGATGTACATGATAGGACTCCTCCCGCTAGGTCTGCAAAAGCTCTTTTTGCTCTGGCTCTACGCAAATGAACAGCAGATGAGAGCCGCAAAAATCGCTACCTTCTCACTACTATCCTACATAGTCTTCGCACTCGCACTCATCACCCCAATGGGAGCCGCAGGTCTGGCACTTGCGGGAACTATCGGCGGTTTTGTAGGATTTGCCATGACCATCAAAGCTTTTGGAGTAAAAAACTTTTTTGATATTCTCATAAGTAAAAATGCCATCTACCTTATAGCCGGCTCAATACTGCTCACCATACTCCTTCTGCTTTTTAAAGATTTTATAGCTGTTTATATTTAAAAACGGCTTGCTCTCAAAAGTCTAAAGGGCTAACAAGATTTTTTAAAAATTATCACATATTTGACATGTAAGTTATTTTTATTTTTTTAAGTTAATATCTATATAATGTGTTTGAATAAATAGTTAGAGGTACAAATATCATTATGTCAATTAAAAGTTTAATTGCAACCATTCTTATTGCTCCGCTGTTCGTAGGGTTTGTTTTGTTGCAAATTGAATACTCATATTTTTCAAAAGAGTCAAATACTTCTGTCATTCAAAAGCCAGAAAAACTTGATATAAATACTAAGATTAGCAATAACACAGAAAAGCCTAGACAGCTAAATGAAGAATCATTTATAGAGCCTGATTTGGGAAATCTACAAACATTATTTGAAATTGCTGGTAAAATATATGGCTCGACTGAGCGAGATAATGAATACATAAAAATCATTGCATTAGCAATAGCTGAAGAAAAGCCGGGATTCGCTTATGAGGTAGCTCAAAATATATATGGGTCAGGTGTGCGAAATAGCCAATATGTGCACATAATTGACAAATGTCTTATCATGCAAAAGTATACTCTTGCCACGAAAGTAGCAGAAAAAATATATGGTTCTACAAAAAGGAATCAAGAGTATAAAAAAATCATAGAAGCTAGTAAGGATGCAAGAGAAATCCAAGCCTCTAACAAATCAGAGGAGCTAATCAAAAACCCGCGGGCAGCTTTTTGATTTCTCAACTCAACCGTTCAGAAAATAAAGCAAACAACAATTACTATTCAAAACTCGATATGCTATAATCACACACATACTTTATGATACAGATGACAGCTTTTTACAATACCGTTTTTACTTGATATTCAATATGATAAGCGGCCTTTAAAGGAAACAGTTTAATGACAATCTACGATTCAGTACAAAAGACAAAACGGGAGTTTATCCCTCAAGATGACAACAGAGTATCGCTCTACGTCTGCGGTCCTACCGTTTATGACGATGCGCATCTCGGGCATGCAAAAAGCGCTCTGGTCTTTGACCTTTTAACCCGTATTTTAAAGGCTAACGGTTACGACGTGACTTATGCAAGAAACATTACGGACATCGACGATAAGATCATCAACAAAGCGAGCCAGAGCGGCAAAGAGATAAAAGAGATAACAGATTTTTACACCGAAGCCTACCACAAAGAGATGGAGCAGCTTGGCATAAAACGCCCAGATCTTGAGCCAAAAGCAACCGAATCGCTTGAAGCGATGTTTGAGCTGATACAAAAGCTTATCGATAGCGACCATGCCTACAAAACAGACGACGGCGATGTCTATTTTGACACCTCAAGCGACAGCGAATACCTCAAGCTCTCTTGCAGAGTCCAAGATGAAGATGACAAAAAACAGCGCGTAGAGAGCTCGTCACAGAAAAAGAACAGTGCCGATTTTGCTCTATGGAAAAGCGTAAAAGACGACAGCGTGGCATTTGACTCCCCTTTTGGCAGAGGTCGTCCGGGATGGCACTTGGAGTGTTCTGCCATGATAGAGAAGCATTTGGCGCATAAAGGCAGAAAGTTTGCCGTAGATATTCACGGCGGCGGGGCTGACCTGCTCTTTCCCCATCATGAAAACGAAGCGGCGCAGACGAGATGTGCGACAGACCACGCACTCGCAAACTACTGGATGCACAACGGTTTTGTAAACATAGACGGTGAGAAGATGTCAAAAAGCTTGGGAAACAGCTTTTTCTTGAAAGATGCCCTAAAAGTTTACGACGGAGAGGTTTTACGCTTCTATCTTCTAAGTACGCACTACAGAAGCAACTTCAACTTCAACGAAGAGGATTTGGTTGCTTCCAAAAAGCGTTTAGACAAGATATACAGACTCAAAAAACGCCTATTCGGTCTTACTCACAATAACGAGAAGACTTCGTTTCAGGAGAATCTTTTAAAAACCCTAAACGATGACCTCAACATATCCGCCGCTTTGGCTCTCATAGATGAGATGCTATCGCACGCAAACGAGACACTTGATACGGCTGGCAAACATAAAGAGCTTAAGCGTGATACATTATCAAATCTTGCATATATAGAAGAAGTTTTGGGGTTTGGCGTAAAAAACCCTTACGAGTATTTTCAGTGGGGAGTAAACGAAGAGACAAAGGCAAAAATAGAGACACTCATAAAGCAGAGAGATGAAGCAAAAAAAGCTAAAGATTTTGCAACCTCAGACAATATCCGAGATGAGATACTCTCCTTTGGCGTGACTCTTATGGACACGCCTCAAGGCACCTTTTGGGAGAGGGTATAACACTTTAGTTATATATCCCTTTTTATTCTGTTCTTGTATCCTGCGTTGATGCGCAAACGTAGTCCTAGATAGTAGGCTTTTGTGATAGCTTTTTTCAGAAGATACGCGCTGTATCCGCTAACTTTTATAAAACCGAACAGCTCTCCTGCAGAGTACTTTCCGCCAAGAGCGATAAATACTCCAAGAACGCTGGAGTTAAACGGTTTTATCTCTTGTTTGTCCATCTTTCTTATGATGGCATCAGCGACATACTCTGCGCTTCTCTCCGCAGTCTGCGCGGTCGGAGGGAGCACTTCTCCTGCGGCGTTTTTTATCTCCACGCAGTCGCCGATGGCAAAGACGTTCTCTCTGTTGCCGATGTTAAGCCTGCTGTTTGGAATGAACTGGGATATCTTGTTTTTCTCTACATCCAAAGAGTCGTTTAGTTCGGCTGCTTTTATGCCTCCCGTAAAGACCATAAAGTGGTATTTGAGCTTTTTTGAGTCTCTAAAATAGATATATGAATCATCCATGCTATCTATAAATGTCTCTCTTAGCGTCTTTACTCCCAATGAGTCGAGCCTTTTTTGCGTGCTTTTAATCAGAAACTCGCTCATTCCAGGCAAAATGGTCTTGCTTGCGTCTATGAGATATATCTTTATGCTCTCTACTCTGGCACCTATCGTCTTTTTATACACTTCTATGACATGAGCCATCTCTGCGGCAACCTCTACACCGCTAAGACCCGCTCCACCTATGACCAGATTAATATCTTCGCCGTTTTTTTCATTTAAGAGCTTTTTATAGATAAGGTTTTCAAACTCGATTCTGAAGTTGTAAGCTCTTTGGAGTTTTTTCACACCGTAGCTATGCTCTCTTAGCCCCTTTATAAATGAGAAGAAGTTTGTTTGCGCTCCGCTAGCGATTATTAAGTAGTCGTAAGGTATTGAGCCCCCGAGTATCTTTACCTGCTGTTCGTCAAACTCTATGAAAGTTACCTTATCGTTGACATACTCTACCTTTTTTTCAAACCCACTGCACCACTCTTTGATATCCACGGCGACATCGTGCATATCAAATCTGCCGGCTATGTAGCCGTATGCTTCGGTCTGAAGATAGTGGTAAGTATTTTTATCTATAAGCGTTATATCTATGTCACTGCTTTTAGAGAGATGCTCAACTGCCCGCAGTCCGCCGTAACCGCCTCCGATAACCACTACTTTTTTATTCAAATTTTGCCTTTTGCTCTTTAAAGTGGTTAAAATTATACAAAAATTATTAGGCAAAAAATGAGAGTTGAACAACTAGAAGAACTTTTAGAAGAGAGCGCAAAAGATGTAACCGAGGAATTTAAGAGACTTTTTCACGGGCGCGGAGGTCTTTATGAGGAGTACAAGCACCTCACCATAGACTCCGTTGACACCATCCTCAGCGTCGCTCTCTTCTTTGAGGAAGAAAGCGAAAATGAGCTTATAGAGATGCTAAAGCGGTTTGTATCTTCAAGCAGATATAAAACCCTTGTGATCCAGAGACGCTACATCAAAGGCTCTCCAAGTGAGGTCATTGTAGGAGAGTTAGAGCAAGATACTTTTACAATAGAGAACGGTATGAAGCTAAAACTAAACCTGCTCTCGAACCAAAACAGCTTCTACTTTCCCGATATGAAAAACGGCAGAGCGTTCGTGAGAGAAAATGCAAAAGACAAAAACGTGCTAAATCTATTTAGCTACACCTGCGCATTCAGCGTTGCAGCAAAACTGGGCGGCGCGCTAAGTATCTCAAACATAGATATGAGCAAAGGCGCGCTCTCGGTGGGACGCTCGAACCACCATCTAAACGGCATCGACACAAAAGGGGTAAGCTTTTTACCCTACAATATTTTAAAATCCTTCTCTCGCATCAAAAAGAGAGGTCCGTATGATCTAATCATCATAGACCCGCCAACCTTTCAAAAAGGGAGTTTTGAGGCTACAAAGGATTACCAAAAAATAATTAAAAAGCTACCGGAGATAGCAACAGATGAGTGCACGCTTCTTGCCTGCCTAAACTCACCTGAACTTGATTGTGATTTTTTGAAAGAGCTCATCAAAGAGCTTGCCCCCGACTTTGAGTTTGTAGGGCGGCTTGAAAACCCAAAAGAGTTTGCAAGTCTGGATAAGCAAAGAAGCCTTAAAAATCTGGTGTTTAGTCGCAGTAAGAAGCAAGGAGAGCAGATTTAACCTCGCTGTACTTCTGCTCGCCTTTTAACTTTTTGACTATCTGCAGACCAAAGCAGATGGCAGTCGCAGGTCCTCTTGAAGTCATCACATTGCCGTCTGTAACCACCATATCGCTATCGCTAAAACCATCTTCTCTTATCTGCTCTTCAATGGTCGGATAACAGGTATAGTTGTGCTTCAAAACTCCTGCCGTATGAAGAGCCAGAGGTGCCGCGCAGATAGCTCCGATATTTTTGCCTTTTGCGTCCATCTCTTTTAATATCCTCTGCACATTCGCATCATCGCGCAAAGCCACGGTTCCGCCCCAACCGCCGGGCAGGACGATCATATCAAGCGAAGATACATCGACGTCACTTATTATCATCTCAGCCATAACCGTGACATTGTGCGCCCCTCGTACAGCTGCTTGAGCGTTCAAAGATGCGATAAGCACCTCAATGTCTCCTCTTCTTAACACATCTATGATATTTATAGCCTCTATCTCTTCAAATCCCTCAGCCAAGGGCACTAAAACTCTGCTCATAATACTCTTCTCCTTCTTGGTTTTCTTGCTTTTTATTTTATACTTATAATGTTATAATCTGCTTAAAAAGTTAAGGTTCTCTCTTTGGGTGAAATAATCAAGCTCTTTCGCATACATCAATATATAAAAAACCTCTTTATATTTCTGCCCCTGCTCTTCTCGTTTTCATTCAGTGACAGCCAAGACAATCTAAACGTACTAGTCGCTTTTTTGCTCTTTAGCCTTTTGGCAAGCAGCATATACATCTTCAACGACCTTTTGGATATCAATGAAGACAGAGCCCATCCTACAAAGAGAAACCGTCCCCTTGCGAGCGGAAGCGTCTCAAAGAGCACCGCGATCTCTCTTATGCTGATTCTCTCAACAACATCACTCGGCATTTCGCTGCTCTTTAACACGGAGCTTTTTACTGTTTTGCTTATCTATTTTCTTTTAAATATCGCCTATACCCTAAAGCTGAAACATATTGCCATTTTGGACATTTTCATCATCGCATCGGGCTTTGTACTTCGCCTCTTTGCAGGCTCTAGCGTGACGGAGATCCCGCTCTCTATGTGGATCATACTTATGACCTTTCTTTTGGCGCTCTTTTTGGCACTTGCAAAAAGAAGAGACGATGTCCTTCTATCGCTTGAGGGGCAGGAGACGCGCAAAAACATAGACGGCTACAACCTTGAGTTTGTAAATGCCTCTATGGTCTTGATGGCGGGAGTCGTAATTGTCAGCTACCTTATGTATACCATCTCGCCCGAAGTCGAGGGCAGACTCGGCACCGAACATCTCTATCTCACCTCGTTTTTCGTCATCTTGGGAATTTTCCGCTATATGCAGATAACATTTGTGGAAGAGGACAGCGGAAGCCCTACAAAAGTAGTCATAAGAGACAAGTTCTTAAAACTGACCATTCTCTTTTGGCTCATTAGTTTTATAGCGATCGCAAAGCTTACATGATAGCCCTTAGATATACGCTTTTTGCTGTTTTATCTACAGCCGTAAATATAGCCTTCCAGTATATAAGCTTTTTAATATATAGCGGGTTTTTGGCACTTTACGTAGCTATGTTCGTCGGAACGGTTGCGGGCTTGGTGCTTAAATATGTCCTTGATAAAAAATATATCTTTTTTCACACGCCAAAGAGCAAAAAGGATGATAGCAAAAAGTTTCTTCTCTACTCGCTGATGGGTGTTTTTACGACATTTATCTTTTGGGGTTTTGAGATATGGTTTGATCTGGCCTTTGAAGATGAGAGCGCAAAATATCTTGGTGCTCTCATTGGACTTAGTATAGGATATATAGTAAAATACTATCTCGATAAAAGATTTGTCTTTAAGGATTAGCCGTGGGTCTGCTTAGCTGGGGAATGTTTCCAAAAATCATCACTAAAAAATTTTCTCTAAGAGACAGAGCTGCATTAAAGAGCTATATAGAAGAGACTGACGAGTTTATCCCTTACGGAAACGGCAGAAGCTACGGCGACAGCGCACTCAATGAAAACATACTCCATGTAAAACCCTATAACAACTTTTTGGCTTTTGATGAAGAAAACGGACTTCTTACATGTCAAGCGGGCGTTCTTTTGAGCGAGATATTGGACTCGGTCGTTAAAAAAGGATGGTTTTTAAAGGTAACTCCCGGAACAAAACTAATTACCGTAGGAGGAGCGATCGCAAGCGACGTTCACGGCAAGAACCACCATGTAGAGGGGTGTTTTAGCGAGTGTGTAGAAGAGTTCTGCATAATGCTCCCAAGCGGCGAGACAAAGGTATGCAAAAAAGGGGATGAGCTTTTTTATGCAACCTGCGGAGGGATGGGGCTTACTGGCGTGATACTCAGTGCGACCATCAGCCTTAAAAAGATCAACTCAAAAAATATACGTCAGACGACCATCAAGACAAAAAACCTCCAAGAGACCTTTGAAGCCTTTGAGAAATATCAGGATATGCCCTACTCCGTTGCGTGGATAGACTGTCTGGCAAAAGATGATGAACTTGGAAAGTGTCTGCTTATAGTGGGCGACTTTGCAGATGACGGCGATCTGGATTACAGAAGCAAAAAGAAGCTAAGCATCCCTTTCAACTTTCCATCATTTGCGCTTAACAACCTGAGCGTAAAGGCTTTTAACTGGCTCTACTACGCAAAAGCAAAAGATGGCACATCAAAACAGAAGGTGGACATCGACACATTCTTTTATCCGCTTGACGCCATAGGCAACTGGAACAGGATCTACGGCAAGGGCGGTTTCACGCAGTATCAGTTCATCCTTCCAAAAGAGCATAGTTACGAGGGGTTAAAAGAGATACTGACAAAGATATCAGACTCGGGTAAAGGGTCGTTTTTGGCGGTCTTGAAACTCTACGGCAAAGCAAATGAGAACTATCTCTCTTTTCCTCTTGAAGGCTATTCGCTCGCGCTTGACTTTAAGATAGAAGATGGACTTTTTGAGCTTTTAGAGGCTCTTGATGAAGTGGTCGTAAAATATGGCGGCAGGATCTACCTTACAAAAGATGTCCGTGTAAGTCGTGAGACCTTTGAGAGAGGGTATGAGAAAATAGATAAATTTAGAGAGTTTAGAAGAGAAAACAATATGGATAAAAAATTAAATTCACTGCAGTCAAAAAGGGTTCAAATATGAGTTATGTACTAATCATCGGCGCAAAAAGCGACATAGCCAAAGAGGTTGCACGTGTATATGCAAAAAACGGCTACAACATCTATCTTGCAGCCAGAGAGAGTGACTCTCTGGAGGATTTAAAACAAGATATTGAGACAAGAAACGATGTTAATGTAAAGCTAAAAGAGTTTGACATCACATCGTACGATACGCATGAGGATTTTTACGCTTCGCTTGAAGAGAAACCGCTCGGAGTTATTGTAGTCTCAGGTTATATGCCAGAGCAAAAGAGTGCGCAAAAGAGCTGGGATGAGACTCTAAGAGCCATAAATGTAAACTACACCGGTGCGGTCAGTATCCTAAACATTGTCGCGAACGATTTTGAGAAAGAGAGACGCGGTTTTATAGTAGGTGTAAGTTCCGTTGCGGGAGACAGAGGCAGAAAAGCAAACTATATCTACGGAAGCTCAAAGGCTGCTTTTAGCGCCTACTTGAGCGGTCTTAGAAACAGGCTTTATGAGAACGGTGTACAGGTTCTTACCGTAAAACCGGGATTTGTCGCTACTAAAATGACAGAAAATCTCGACCTCCCGGAGAACTTAACCGCAGAGGCGTGCGATGTTGCCGAAGATATTTTCAATGCACAGCAAAAGGGCAGAAACACTCTTTATACAAAACCGATCTGGTTTTTTATCATGCTGATCATCAAACATATTCCAGAATTTATATTTAAAAAAATGAGCATATGATACAGAACTACAAAAAAGAGATAACGCTTCTTGGGGCTATTTTTGCTCTTAAACTTCTTATTTTAACGCTACTTCCGCTAACGGGAGATGAAGCCTACTTTATAAAATGGGCGGACAATCTAAGTATGGGTTACTATGACCATCCGCCAATGGTGGGCTGGGTAATATACCTTATGAGCCATATTGCAGACTCTCACATCTTTTTCAGGCTCTTTGCAGTTGTGACCACGTTTGTGGCGGCTTTTGTCATCTATAAGATCGCCCTGCTTTACAAGGTCGAGAAAACAAGAGCCTTTTTTACCTCGCTCATATTTCTTGCTTCACCCGTAGACATACTGCTCTCACTTATGACAAACGATGTCGCCCTGCTCTTTTTCAGCTCACTCGGAACCCTGTTTCTGCTCTATTCCCTTGAGAAGAGAGAGTGGTTTGGCTATGCGCTTTTAGCAGGTTTATTTCTTGGCTCTGCATTTTTAAGCAAATATTTTGCCATCTTTTTGCTCTTCTCTCTTCTTGTTTTTACTATTTTCGTATACAAAGCAAAAGCCATAAAGACTATTTTGGTTGTGAGTGTTATTGTATCCCTCTTTATCGCTCAAAATCTCTATTTTAACTACAACAGCTGCTGGAACAACATACTCTTTAACTTTTTTGCAAGAACACAAGACAGCAGCTATAACATAGGAAGTGTTCTTGGCTATTTTGGACTTATTCTCTACATTTTAACTCCATGGGGAGCCTACTATCTCTTTAAAACAGAGTTTGAAAAAACAACGCTCTTTAAACTTCTGCTCTCAATTTTAGGCGTAGCTTTTTTCATCTTTTTAATAGTCTCGCTTAAAAACAAGATCGGACTTCACTGGTTTTTGATATTTATTCCCTATATTTTTCTGCTGTTTGCATATCTAGAGAGCGAAAAACAGCTCAAACTATTGAGATACAACGCTTACTTTACATTTGCTCATGCAGCCATTCTTATAACTGTTCTACTGCTTCCGACCTCTCTTTTAAAGGAGCACAAAAAGTACTCGGATATCGTTATGTATACTCAGCCAAAAGCGCTCTGCGGTGAACTTGAGAAATTTAACGATGATAGGATCTTTACCTACAGCTACTCAACTGCCTCACTTCTCTCCCACTACTGTCAAAGAGATATTACCGTTCTCTTTAACAACTCAAAGTACGGCCGCTTGGATGACAAACTCTTTGACGTAAGAGATATAGCAGGCAGAGACATTACGCTCTTTAACAAAAGAGAGATAAACTCCAAAGAGCTGAAAAATGTTTGTTCATCCTTTGAAATCGGCTCATTTGAAGTGGACGGTGCAACTTTTTACAGTGCAAAATGCGTCGGTTTTGATTACGGTGAGTATAAAAAACGCTATCTTGACTTTCAAAACGAGAATTTCTACAACATTCCATCATGGCTTCCTGTGGGAGAGTGCTACTTTAAAGAGAGGTATTATCAATGAATCTGGCACTCTTTGATTTTGACGGCACGCTTACAAAAAAAGACTCGCTTGATGAGTTTTTAAAACAGAGCGTAGGCATAAAAAAATACTTTCTCAATATGTTCCGCTTTCTGCCCTACTTCATATTGTGGCAGACGAAACTGATGAACAACGGTGTGGCAAAAGAGCATCTCTTTAGAATATTCTTCAAAGGGATGGATGAGGAGCTTTTTAAAAGCAAAGCAAAAGAGTTCTCCCTTACAAAACTTGACTCCATTATCAGCGAAGAGAGGATAAAAATATTAAGAGAGCATCAGAAAAACGGTGACAGAGTTATCATCGTCTCAGCCTCGATGCAGTGCTGGCTTCAGCCTTGGTGTGACAAAGAGGGAGTAGAGCTTCTATGTACTCATTTAAAATTTGAAGAGGGCTATTTCAGCGGCAAGTTTTTAACCCCGAACTGCCACGGTATTGAAAAAGCCAATCGCATAAAAGCACACCTGAATATAGAGGAGTATGAAACAGTACACGCCTACGGAGACAGCTCAGGAGACAAAGAGATGCTAGACCTTGCGCATAAAAGCACATTATATTAAATTTGATTCTGCTTGATTGTATGACATATAAACTGCTCTTTACTTTTTTTTAGTATAATCACTCTATTTTAAAGGTAAAAGAGAACCTCATGATAGATTATCAAACCATTAAGCCTTGGCTCTTTAAGCTCGAGCCTGAAAGCGCTCACCATCTTGCAGAGTTTGCACTTAGATTGCCAAATATCTGCCAAATACCTTTCAATCCGTTTCTTGAGTCTCACTTCGTGACCAACGAGATACTTAAGCAAAAGCTCTTTGGGCGTACTTTTTTAAACCCGATCGGACTTGGTGCCGGTTTTGATAAAAACGCGACCATGATCCGCGGTATGCAGATTTTGGGATTTGGCTTTACAGAGATAGGAACCGTTACTCCTAAGCCTCAAGAGGGAAATCCAAAGCCTAGAATGTTTCGCCATATTGAGGAGCGCAGCATACAAAACGCGATGGGCTTTAACAATGACGGACTGCTCAAAGTTCAGCGAAGATTAAAAGAGCGTTACCCTTTTACAACACCTATAGGGATAAATATAGGCAAAAACAAGGTCACACCTGAAGCCGAGGCTATCAACGACTATACGACTCTTATAAAAGCGCTTCATGAGCTTGGCGATTATATGGTTATCAACATCTCATCTCCAAATACTCCGGGGCTTCGTGATCTGCAAAACGAGGAGTTTATAACAAGGCTTTTCCAAGAGGCAAAAGCGATCACTTCAAAGCCGATACTGCTAAAAATTGCTCCCGATATGAGCAAAGAGGATGCGGTTGCACTCACAACGCTTGCGGTAGAAAAAGGTGCTGATGGCATTATTGCAACAAATACTACCATTGACTACTCGCTTGTAAAAGAACCAAAAGATATAGGCGGGCTTAGCGGTGCGGTTCTTCGTGAGAAGAGCTTTGAGATATTTGAAGCGGTTGCAAAAGAGCTTTACGGCAAAACGACACTTATCTCGGTCGGCGGCATCGACTCTGCCAAAGAGGCATACAGACGCATAAAAGCCGGAGCTTCTCTTGTTCAGATATATAGCGGTCTCATCTTCGGCGGACCGGATATGATAAAAAATATAAACTTGGAGCTTACAGAGCTCATCCGTGCAGACGGCTACACAAACATAACCCAAGCGATAGGTGCGGATAGAAAATAGTATGAAATTTTTCTTAGCACTCGCACTCATCACAGGAGCATTAATGGCATCATCACTACCAAAATATGAAACAAAAACACTTAAAAACGGTCTGCAGATCGTTGTCATCCCCCTAAAAAACAACACAAACGTCATCAGCACCGATATTTTTTACAAAGTCGGAAGCAGAAACGAGGTCATGGGCAAAACAGGAATAGCCCATATGCTCGAACATATGAACTTCAAGTCTACAAAAAACCTAGATGCCGGCGAGTTTGACAAAGAGGTCAAAAGCGTAGGAGGCGTAAACAACGCTTCAACAAGCTTTGACTATACGCACTACTACATCAAATCAAGCACGCAAAATCTTGACAAATCTTTAGAGCTATATGCAGAACTTATGCAAAACCTGAATCTAAAAGATAAAGAGTTTCAGCCCGAGCGCGACGTAGTAGCCGAAGAGAGACGCTGGAGAACGGAGAACTCGCCTCTTGGATATCTCTACTTTGCCCTATTTAACAACGCTTACGTCTACCACCCTTACCACTGGACGCCTATCGGGTTTATGAATGACATTCAGACTTGGACGCTCAAAGATATTAAGGATTTTCACAAAACGTACTATCAGCCAAACAATGCCATCTTGATGGTGACGGGTGATGTTGATCCAAAAGAGGTCTTTAAAAAGGCTAAAAAAAGATTTGGGCATATTAAAAACAAAGCCGATATCCCAGAATTTAAATTTGTAGAACCAGAGCAAGACGGTCCAAAAAGAGTGCTTTTAAAAAGAGACAGTGAAGTGGAGATGATCGCCATAGCTTTTCATATACCTGACTTTAAGCATGAAGACCAGGTCACACTTAGCGCGATTTCCGAGATACTATACTCAGGCAAAAGTTCAAGACTCTACAAAGAGCTGATGGATAAAAAACATCTTGTAAACAGCGTTTATGCGTACAATATGGAAAACATCGACCCGGGTCTATTTATATTTTTGGCAACCTGTAATCCGGAAGTAAAAGCAGAGGATGTTGAACGTGAACTTATAAAACAGATAGAGCTTATAAAGAACAAACCCGTCACCCAAAAAGAGCTTGAGAAGGTAAAGATCAACTCCAAAGCGGATTTCATCTACTCGCTAGAGAGCTCAACTTCTGTAGCAAATCTATTTGGAAGCTACCTTGTGCGCGGAGACCTTACACCGCTTTTAACATATGAGGAAAATATTGAAAAGATCAGCCAGGAAAAAGTACAGGAAGTCGCAACGAAATACTTCGATTTTGACAGATCAACAACACTAATTTTAAAGAAAGGGAACTAAATGAATATAGTTACAGGTTCAACAACTGCACTCATCACTCCGTTTAAAGGCGGAAAGCTCGATGAGCAAACCTATGCAGACCTGATAAAAAGACAGATCAAGAACGGCATAAATGCGGTATGCCCTGTCGGAACTACGGGAGAGAGTGCCACTCTTACATATGAAGAGGATAAGAGATGTATGGAGATAGCTGTTGAAGTCTGCCGCGGAACCGATACAAAAGTTCTTGCGGGTGCTGGTAGCAACTCTACGGCAGAGGCCATAGAAGCAGCAAAAACAGCTCAAAAATGCGGAGTTGACGCAATATTTTCAGTTGCACCTTACTATGTAAAACCGTCTCAAGAGGGACTATACCAGCACTACAAGAGTATTGCAGAAGCTGTACCTGAACTGCCGTTTATGCTCTATAACGTTCCGGGCCGTACAGTCGTAGATATAACTGCCGATACCGTTATAAGACTCTTTGACGATGTTAAAAATATCTACGGCATAAAAGAGGCTACAGGAAGCCTTGAGAGAAGCGTTGAACTGCTCTCGCGCAGACCTGACCTTAAGGTATTTAGCGGCGATGATGCCATAGATTACCCTATCCTTGCAAACGGCGGAGCAGGCATAACATCTGTTACGGCAAACCTGATTCCTGATCTAAAAAGCGAACTTGTACGCCTAGCGCTCAGCGGCGACTTTAAAGGCTCAAAAGCTATAAACGACAAACTTTTTCCTATCAATAAAGCGCTATTTTTGGAGTCAAACCCGATCATGATAAAAGCGGCGATGTATATTGCAGGTCTTATCAATACGCTTGAATATAGACTTCCTCTTGTTGCTCCGAGTGCGCAAAATATGAAGATACTAGAAGAAGTTATGAAAAATTACGAAATAAAGGGAGTGTAAAATGAAGGGGAAAACTCTATTTGTAAGCGGCGGAACTCGCGGAATAGGCAAAGCGATCGTATATGCTTTTGCCGCAAAAGGGTGTGACGTGGCATTTACATATGCAACAAAAGCGGATACCGCAAACGAGATAATTGCGGACGTTGAATCAAAATATGGAGTAAAAGCTCGTGCCTATGCACTTAATATTCTTGAGCCTGAAACATACAAAGATGTCTATGCAGAGTTTGACAAAGATTTTGATAGACTCGACTTTTTTATATCAAACGCTATTATCTCAGGCCGTGCGGTTGTCGGCGGATTCGGTCCGTTTATGAGACTAAAGCCAAAAGGTCTTAACAACATCTATATAGCAACCGTTGACGCTTTTGTCGTAGGCGCTCAAGAAGCTGCTAAGAGAATGGAGAAGATAGGCGGCGGAAGTATCATCAGCATGAGTTCGACCGGAAATCTTGTCTACACACCAAACTATGCCGGTCACGGTACGAACAAGGCTGCAGTAGAAGCGATGGTTCGCTATGCGGCAGCTGAACTTGGCGAGAAAAATATCAGAGTAAATGCAGTTAGCGGTGGACCGATAGATACGGATGCGCTTAAGGCTTTTCCTAACTATGAAGAGGTAAAGAGCGAGGTCGTTAAACGTTCTCCGCTCTCTCGCATGGGAGAAGCTGAGGATCTAACGGGCGCTTGTCTTTTCCTCTGCGGCAATGAATCTTCATGGCTTACCGGACAGACGATCGTCGTTGACGGGGGAACTACTTTTCAGTAAGCAGTTTTTAAATTTGAGCTAAATATTTTTAGAAAAAATATTTACTCATATGATGTTATCATCTGTTCTATGAAAAATATAGAAAAACTGATCGAGCCGTTGAATCTTATCTACTATGAGTATGAAAAAAGCTCCAACTCTTTTATACTTGATAGAAACTACTCAAATGAGCATATTTTTGAAGAGCTGATAAAGATCACCTATCTGCTGAGCAAAAATAACATCAACTTCTTTGTCGATGAAAAAAAATCACTTGTATTAAATGCCAAAGACTCCATTTTTCTAAAAATAAAAAGATATATAACATCATTTTTTGAAAATATAAGAAACGGTTTTTTAAATATCTATGTATTAAACGACAAAAAGGTCAAATGGGCAAAGAACCTGCCTGTAATCAAAATAGAGACCATAAAAGTAGACTTCGACTTTTCAAAATACGACGCCATTATATTTACATCTAAAAATGCTATCTACTCGCTAAACTCCTACAATAAAGAGTGGATAAGCAAACCGGTCTATGCAATAGCTCCGCAGACCGCAAAAGTAGCAAGTAATCTGGGAGCGAAGATCAAGTTTGTAAGTAAAGAGAAACATGGAGACGAGTTCGCACAAGAGTTGGTTCCTCTGTTAAAAAACAAAAAAGTGCTCTACATTAGAGGCTCTAAGGTCGTTACAAACCTTGTAGAGACCCTAAACTCAAACGGAGCTATTTGTGATGAAGCGATCGTTTACAAAACGGTATGCGTAGAGTTTAAAAAACAGATAAAACTTCCAAAAAACTCCGTGATCATCTTCTCTTCGCCCTCTACAATTGAGTGTTTTTTAAAAAATGCGCAGTGGGATGAGAGCTATAAGGCGGTCTCTATAGGTCACACGACAGAAAAATACTTTCCGCAATATATAACTCCCTACGTGTCTGAGACTACGTCACTGGACTCATGTGTAAAAAAAGCGATCGAACTTAGCCGCTAACATATTGTATGCATTTGGTTTTCATTGGATATAGAGCTGTATAATTTTGACTTATCATAATTTAAAGGGGAAATCTATATGAATTCAATTTTCAATGTAACAAAAGTCGCACTATTTTCTTTGGTGCTTAGCACGGCAGTATATGCAAAACCTAACCTACCTCTGCCGATCCAAGACGCTATAAAAATGGAAAAACTTGCAGGTCCTGCGGGAGCGTTCGTATCGAAAGAGAACTTTCCAAAGGACTACTTTTTAATCCCTAAAAATCTTCCTTACCTAGTCGGTATGACGCTTTATGATCCGTCCAGTTCAAATCTGGAACTATCACAGGAACAGATAGATGCGATACTTAAGATAAAAAAAGAGTTGATGGCAGAAGCTGCACAAAAAGCTCTGGTCGTTAAAAAACTTGAACTTGATCTTATGCAAAAGATCTCTTTTAAGCACAAAACTCCGCCGATGAGCGAGTTCTATCCGACAGTCGATGAGATAGCAAAACTAAGAGCCGAACTTACAAAAATACACTTAGATTGTATCGAGAAGGTAAAAGCGGTGCTCACGCCTGAGCAGTTTGAAGAGATGCTTGACTACGGAGTGGTAAATATGTTTTAAGGCTTTCCCGCCTAACGGCGGGAAGCTCTGCAAATGCTACTTTATAGCAATTTTTTTAGCCTTTTTAGACTCAGCTTTTTCAAGCGTGACATATAGTCTTCCGTTCTCATATTTTGCATCTATCTTATCTCTGTTAATATTCTCTGATAGCGCAAAACTTCTGCTAAACATACCAAAACTCGACTCGCAAAGATAGTAGTCATCCTCTTTTGTCTCATTCTTGTATCTTCTTTGTGCATTTATTGTTAGGTTATCGTCCTCTATCTTGATCTCTATATCCTCTTTTTTAACGCCGGGAAGATCTATCTCTATACTAAATGTATCATCAGAGTGTTTTGCCAAGTTTGCAAATGGGAGATGACGTGCCACATTGTCAAACGTGTCTTTTACGACCTCTAGACCTTTTTCGACTTTCTCTTCTACTTTATCAGCCAGTTTCTTAGATGTTTTTACAATATCCATCATAACCTCCTGTTACTTTATCTCTATCTTTTTAGCAGAGCTCTTCTCTATCTGAAGTTTCGGGATGACGACTTCTAAAACGCCGTCTTCACACGCCGCTCTTATATTTTCGGTGTCTACTTTATCAGGCAGAGTGAAACTTCTTTGAAACTTTCCGTAACTGCTCTCCACTCTGTAGTAGTCCTCCTCTTTGACCTCACTTTTCGCCTCTCTTTTACCGGATACTGTAAGAACATTGTTCTCGACGTTTATCTCAATATCCTCTTTTTTTACACCCGGAAGATCGACATCCACATGGTAAGCGTCCTTGCCCTCTCTTGTATTTACTGCAGGCTTGAAATCCGCTAATGCATCACCCTTTGCACCTTCGTCCAAAGAGCTTAGAAAATCATTGAAAAAATCGATCCCTCTTTTTCTTCTGTAAGATTCTACGGGATTTAAATATCTTGAAATTAACATAATAAACTCCTTTTTTTAAATTAGCAAAATGGTATAAAAATATTTAAAACGCTTTTGCTACTTAGGTAGCATTTTGTCAGTTTTTTCAAGAAGTTTTTGCAGATTTATAACTTTTATGTTTTTTCTGCCTGTCTGAATGATCTTCTCCTGTTTTAGCTGTTTTATCGCTCTCTCTACCACGTGTCTTACAGTTCCCAAAAGCTTGGATATTTCGCTGTTTGAGAGGTTTTGAAGAAGTTTGTATTTAAAAGTGCTATGCGGGTTTATATTTTCTAGTAGCAGATGCATAAGCCTCTCTTTTACGTCATAAAGAGAGAGTTCGCTTGCCAGAGTCTCAACATGTCTCATCTTGGCAGCCAGATACGGAAAAAAAAGCTTGTTAAATGTAGAGTTGTTCTCTATCCAGTACCTAACTTTTTCAATGGGGAGCTGAAGCACTCTGCAATCTTCGAGCACTTCATATACCACCTCGTGCGGCTTCTCGTCCAAAAGAGATATGACATCGAACATATCTCCTCTTTTGTAGATAAAAATGGTCTGCTCCTTGGCGTTGTCAAGATTCATCTGGTATGTTTTCACTCTGCCGTCAATTACTATATAAAAGTGCTTTAAGAGATCATCTACAGAGAACGGAGACGCCCCTTTTTCGTAACTGAGAGTCTTGGAGTAGTGATAAAACTCCGATTCAAACTCTTTGTCAACGTCATGAAGCAGCTCTATGTCGTAAGATCTTGTTTCCACATTCCCACCTACAGCAGTTAAAATTGCTACTATTTTATCATTTTTGATATAATTTTGGCAATTTCAACTCCTAAAAGGAAAAAGTTTGACAAGTTTTTTATTAGAGTTCAGTATGTTCCCGACTTCAGATGAGTGCAGAGAGGGCTCTTCGGTTTCAAAGCATGTAAGCAGGGTAATTGATGCCATAGACAGATCAGGCGTGCCTTACCAATTAACTCCTATGGGAACGGTTGTTGAAGCGCAGAGCATGAAAGAAGCGCTCTCAATCATAGAGCTGGCGTATGAGCAGCTTCAAGACTGCGAGAGAGTCTACTCTTCATTAAAATTCGACATCAGAAAAAACACAAAAAATAGACTCAAAACAAAGATAGCTTCGGTTGAAAAGACTCTAAATAGAAAGATAAACCACTAAAGAGAGGCTGATTAAAGCCTACTCTTTCAAACTCCCTTTAAAAAGTTTGCTAAAATCCGTCGGAAACGGAAAGACAAGAGTATTTGTCTTGTCGCTTGAGATGTCACTCATGGTTTGAAGATAACGAAGCACAATTCCAAGATCGTTCTCACTTAACTTCTGAGCCGCCAACAGCAGATTTTCACTAGCTTCGACCTCTCCTTTTGCATTTATGACCTTTGCACGGCGCTCACGCTCTGCTTCTGCCTGTTTTGCGATAGCACGAACCATACTCTCATCAAGGTCGATATGCTTGATCTCCACATTGGATATTTTAATACCCCACGCATCTGTCTGTTTATCCAAGATCTCTTGAATATCGTGGTTTAGTCTTTCTCTCTCGGCAAGCATCTCATCCAGCTCATGACCGCCTAAAACCGAACGCAGAGTAGTCTGTGCAAGCTGACTTGTCGCATCGTAAAAATCCTCCACCTGAATGATCGCTTTTTGCGGGTCTATTACGCGAAAATAGACGACGGCGTTTACATGAACGGAGACATTATCATGAGATATGACATCCTGTGTAGGCACGTCAAGAACGATCGTACGAAGATCGACCCTTACCATCTGCTGGATAAAAGGGATCAAGATAATAAGCCCAGGTCCTTTTATGCCCGTAAATCTTCCAAGCGTAAAGACGACCGCCCTCTGATACTCTCGCAGTATGCGTATAGCCGCAGCTAAAAATATGACTAAAAAGATCACCATATACAGTATGGTTATATTTAGATCGAAAAACATTTTCTACTCCTTAGTTGATTTTGGTATAACTTTTAAGACGAGCCCAAAGAGCTCGACAACTTCGACATCTTGACCTATAGAGAGTTTACTCTCGCTAAGCGCACTCCATGTCTCTCCGTGGCAGTGCACCAGATACCCATCTTCCCTTACATCAACGACTTTAGCCGCCGCTCCGATCATCTCATCTGCGCCGGAGACTACCTTAGCAGACCTTGAACTTAAAAAGAGTTTCATCACCAAGACAAAAAAAGCGAGGCTGCTCAGAGTAAAGGCGATGATCAAAGGGATAGAGACGCTTTGCCCGAGAGTATCGGCGTCAAATAGCAAAAGTGAGCCAAAGGCAAAAGCGACAACTCCTCCTATGCCTAAGATGCCGAATCCCGCAACAAAAACTTCGGCGACCATTAAAGCGATCCCAAGCAAAATAAGCAATAGTCCTGCATAATCAAAAGGCATCATATTGAGCGCATACAGAGCTATAACACCTGAGATAACTCCGATAACTCCCGGAAATATTGAACCCGGATTCATCAGCTCAAAGAAGATGCCGTATATCGCCAAAAGAAGTAAGATGTAAGCTATATTTGGATTTGTGATCGTGGATAGAAATCTACTCTTCCAACTTGGCTCAAAACTCTGCAAAGTTACATTGTCAGTATTTAGAGTTACTCTTTTGCCGGATATAACAACGCTTCTACCATCAAGCTTCTTGAACAGCTCTTCTCTGCTTTGGGCGATTAGATCAATGACGCCGAATTTAAGAGCATCACTTGCGGAGATACTTTTAGCCTCCTCTACCGCCGATAGTGCCCATGATACATTGCGCTCATTAAGTTCTGCCAAACTTTTGATGTATGCGACCGCATCATTTGTCACCTTCTTCTCCAGCGTACTAATGTTGCTTCCGTTTGAATCTACGCCACTTGGCGATGGCATTAGACTGACAGGAGTCGCCGCTCCCAAGTTTGTCCCGGGCGACATAGCCGCGATATGCGAAGCGTAAAGCAGATAAGTACCTGCACTTGCCGCATGAGCGCCTTTTGGATAGACATATGTAACCACGGGGATAGAGCTGTTCGTAATGCTTTGTATCATCTCCCGCATCGAGCTAGACAAACCTCCGGGGGTATCCAGCTCAATAAGCATCATCTGTGCATTTCTCTCTCTTGCAAACGCCATGCCCTCTTTTAGATATTCACTGCTGGCAGGTCCGATGGCACCTTTTATCTCAAGTTTTACAACAAGTGAACTCTGTGCAAAAAGAGGCAAAAGTGTCAAAAGCAGAAGAAAAAACAAACGTATCATATTAACCGCCTTGCTGGTTTAAAATAACGCTAAAACACAATCAATGATAACAAAGAAACGTTATCAAGTCAATAGAACACTTAGCTCCAAACTCCTTCAAGCATATAACCGCAATGCGGACATCTTCCGTTCTCATCAAGGTCGTTTTTAACGAACTGCCCTATGTTTCCGCTTCTGTCTATCACTCTGTTTTTACAGCTTGGACAGTATGTAGATTCATGGTCCTCATTATCTATATTGCCTACATAAATATATTTAAGCCCCTCTTCCTGCCCTATTTTATAAGCACGCAGAAGCGTAGATTCAGGAGTACGAGAGACATCAAGCATCTTGTATGTAGGATGAAATGCCGATAGATGCCAAGGTATGGATGTGTCAAGCTCTGCTATAAACTTTGCAATGCCTCTTATCTCTTCATCTGAATCGTTCTTGCCCGGAATAAGAAGAGTCGTTATCTCTATCCATATTCCCTTTTCATGGGCATACTTTACGGCTTCAAGCACCGGTTTTAATCTTGCGCCGCAGATCTCTTTGTAAAACTCATCAGAAAAACTTTTGATGTCTATATTCATCCCGTCTATATATGGTGCGAGCAGGTCAATGGCTTTTCGTGTCTCGTAGCCGCTTGTAACATATATGTTTTTAATCCCTCGCTCATGTGCGAGTTTTGCCGTGTCGTAAGTGTATTCAAAAAAGACTATCGGCTCATTGTAGGTATAGGCTATGGATCTGCAGACATTATCTACTGCAGCCTCGACGATGCTCTGGGGCGGAAATTCACGGCCGACTATCTTGTGCTCATGCTCTTTTGGGTATTGCGATATATCATAGTTTTGACAAAACTTGCAGGAGAAGTTGCAGCCCACTGTTCCAACCGAAAAAGCTCTTGTTTTTGGCAGAAAATGAAACATAGGTTTTTTCTCGACCGGGTCAATGTTTACTGCCGCTGCAAGCCCGTAAACAAGAAGCTTAAGCTCACCGTCTTCTACGCGTCTTACTCCGCATATACCGTACTCGCCCTCATCAAGCTTGCACGCCTGAGCGCACGCTTGACACAACACCTTGCCGCTATCGAGTTTTTTACTTAACCATGCTGTATGTGACATTTTTGACTCCTTAATTTTATTTCATAAAAAACGCCTTAGTAGATCAGCGGAACAAACGTAAAGCCGTAGTGCTCGTTCGCGTCAAAACCCTCCTCTTTTTTAACGATCTCAAAAACGGAATTTTGGATCGGGATGACAAGTTTTCCTCCGACCTTTAACTGTTTGACAAGCTCATGGGGAAGCTCATCCGCCGCAGCCGATACTAAAATTCGGTCAAACTTCTCCCCCTCAATGCCTAGCTTATCTCCTGCCTGAACTATCTTTGCATTTTTAAAATCGTACTTTTTTAGATTTTTTCTTCCAAATCTTACTAGCTCATCTACTCTCTCGACTCCAGTCACAGAGCCGCTATTCCCTGCAATATACGCTAAAAGCGCGGTCGTCCATCCAGAGCCGCTTCCTATATCTAAGATCTTGTCTCCCTCTCTTGGCGAGAGCATCTCAAGCATCATCGCCACAGTTCTCGGCTGAGATATCGTCTGTCCACGACCTATGCCAAGAGGATAATCCTCATATACCTCAAAAGAACTTCTGTCGGCTACAAAATCGGCTCTATCGACACTTCTAAAGGCTTCTATGATCTTTTTAGTGCGAAGCGCGCCGATATCTACAAGATAATCTACCATCTCACTGTTTGAATACATATCTGTCTCTCCTTACAAAAGTGACTCAAGAGCCGTAAACTCAAAATCGTGAACCTCGGCAACCGCACGGTTTGTAAGAGCCCCTTTAAAAACATTGACTCCAAGTGCCAGAGCGGGATCATTTTTTATGGCATCTATCGCTCCCTCATCTGAGAGCTTTCTAATATAAGATATTGTTGCGTTCGAGAGCGCTACGCTTGATGTTTTGGGGTAAGCTCCGGGCATATTTGCCACGCAGTAGTGTAGTACCCCCTCCTCTATAAAGGTCGAATCACTGTGTGTTGTAGGCCTTGAAACCTCCGATATACCGCCCTGATCTATGGTAATATCTACAACCACGCAGCCTTTTTTCATCTCTTTTAATATCTCATGCGAAATAAACTTCGGCGTAGCCGCACCTCCGTGGACAAGTACGGCACCGACGACCATATCAGACTCTTTTATAGTCTCTAAAAAGGCATCTTCGGAGTACAAGAGAGTCTTGACATGATGTAGCTCTTTTTTCAACTCCTCCAGTTTTGGCGAGGTTCTGTTGATGACCGTCACATCCGCACCCATTCCGTAAGCTATCTTAGCAGCGTTAGATCCGGCATTGCCGGCACCTATTACCAAAACCTTAGCACTAGGCACTCCATCAGAGCCGCATATCAAAACCCCCTCGCCTCCTCTGTAGCGGCTTAGATGATAAGCTCCGACGATCGGCGCCATACTCCCTGCTATCTCGCTCATCGGCTTTAAAAGCGGGAGCTCTCTGCCAAGAGCAACAGTCTCATAAGCTATCGCACAAACTCTCTTTTGCATCAAAACGGCGGTAAGCTCTTTTGCGGGAGCCAGATGAAGATAACAAAAGAGCGTATGCTTCTCATTTAACAGCTCATACTCTGATAGCTGCGGCTCTTTGACCTTTACTATCAAAGCGGCTTTTTCATAAAGCTCTTTTGCCGAATAGACTATCTTTGCGCCGACATCCGTATATTCACTATCACTAAAACCGCTTCCCTCTCCCGCCATAGTCTCGATGAACACTTCATGCCCGTCACCTACTAACAAAGCAGCGTTTGAAGGCGTTACGGCAATGCGAAACTCGTCACTCTTTACCTCTTTTGGAACTCCGATAATCATACTCTTGCTCCTTAAAAATTATAAAACCAGTCCTTTGATTTTCTGGAGAAAGGGTTTTGCGCGTAAAACTCATCTTCATCAAATGAGAACCTGTAGTTTTGGATGTAGCTGTTTACCAACTTATACGCCTCATTTATCTCTTTGAACTTTTTTGCGTCACCCTCTGGCATATCAGGATGGTGTATCTTTGAGAGTCTCAGATACTTCTCTTTTAGCTCAGCTTGCGTTATGCGCGTCACAATATCCAATATCTCAAGAGCCTTTTGCAGTTTTTCATATGTCATTTTGCATACCTTTTAAGACTTCTATCAAGCGAGTCGCTAAATATATAATTAACACCCATCTCAAATAGCTCTTTGGCACGTTTTGAATCGTTGACGGTATAGACTCCCACAAAAAAACCTGCCTCTCTTAGCATTTTAACCCTTTTTTCATCTACCAACCCGTCATCCAGATTGCACGCCTCAACTTGTAAATCCACAAGATACTCTAAAAGGTCATCACGGATGCTCTCCTCAAACAGAGCCGCCGTAGGCACATTTGGAAGAATATTTTTTGTCTCTTTGAGATACTCATGCCTAAAGGAAGAGAGCAAAACACGCTCTTGCATTCCCGCATCTTCTATCTCTTTTATAACCGCGTCTACGACAATTTTATCTTCAAAAAAGTTAGACATATCTTTAATCTCTACATTTATGAACATACCATTCTTTTTTATAAACTCCAGTGCGATCTTGAGCGTGAGAAGCGGCTCTTTATGAGCGCTGTTTTGCTCAAACCAGCTTCCGTAATCAAGCATAAGAAGTTCATCATACGTAAAATCGCAAACTCTGTACGGAGCCCTGTTTTTAAAGATCTCCATCTCTGCAACATCGGTAGTTCTTTGAAGCGTGTCGTCATGCATCACTATAACCGCCCCGTCTTTGCTTAACTGAACATCTATCTCGACAAAATCACACTTTCCTATGCTCTTTTTAAGTGATGAAAGCGTGTTTTCTGGAGCGATAAAGCGTGCACCCCTATGAGCGCCGACAAGTCTGTTTCTCTTTAATAGTTCTAAAAATTTCATGCACTATTCTATCATTTATTACATAAGCTGACTTCATTTTATAGGAAACGAGTTCTCTTTTAGGTAGAATTGATAAAATATTTTAAAAGGTTAAATATTGTCTCTATTTCAAGCCTCTGTCCTCAAGACATATAAACAAGATGAATCATTGATCGCCCAAAGATGGGCAAAGTTTCAAAACTTTTTGGCAAAAGTGGAGTTTGTAAAGAGCGTCAAAGAGGAGAAGTACCAAGACGGCTTCTTGCATGACATCTTTGAAGAGTGCTTAGGCTACACGCTTGACAACACAAACCCTCAAAACTTCAATCTTGAGCGAGAAAAAAAGAACGAAACAGACTCTAAAAAAGCAGACGGCGTTATCTACGTAAACGGAGAAGTAGTCGGCATAGTAGAGCTAAAAGACCAAAAGAGCAAAAACCTCGATGCGGTGGAGGCTCAAGCGTTCAACTACCACGCCTCGCACTCAAACTCAAAGTACATCATCATCTCAAACTTTGACGAGCTAAGGTTTTACATAGACAAAAAAACCGCTTATGAGAAGTTCAACCTCTTTTACCTCACATACGATGAGTTTAAAAAACTTCATCTTCTGCTAAGTTACGAGAGCATAAAAGAGGGCTTGCCGCTCAAACTAAAAGAGAAGTCGGCTAACTTCGAGCTGCAAATCTCAAAAGAGCTATACCGTGATTTTAGTATCTTTAGAAACCATCTTTTTGAAAACATAGTCAAAAATAATCCACATGTAGAAAAATCCCAACTTCTCAGACTTACCCAAAAGCTCTGCGACCGCATTATATTTATGCTTTTTGCAGAAGACAGAGGACTGCTTCGCCACAACACCATAAAAGAGATACGCGAGGAGTTTAAAGGACAAAAATTTACCTCTTACGCGCTTTACGACATCTACAAGTTCTACTTTAACGCCATAAACGAGGGAAATGAAAAGCTCGGCATCCCAAAATACAACGGCGGACTTTTCGCAAAAGATGAACTTCTCGACACTCTCATTATAGACGATGCGCAACTTGACATGGAGGCGCAAAAACTAAGCGACTACGACTTTATGAGTGATGTGAGCGTAAACATACTTGGGCATATATTTGAGCAGAGCTTGACGGATTTGGAGGAGCTTCAGGCAAACATAGAGCATACCGACTTTGACAAGAAAAAATCCAAACGCAAAAAAGACGGCGTATTTTACACTCCTGA
>NZ_JAVEUF010000029.1:0-9561 GCF_034005705.1 Sulfurimonas sp.
TGCTCTTCCGATCTCGCAAAAGTGCAAAGACCGGGAGTCTGTAATGCGATGGAGACTCTTTTGGTAGACAGCGCTATTGCAAAAGAGGCTCTTCCTCTTTTAAAAGTAGAGTTTGACAAGGCGCATACTGAGTTAAAAGGGTGTAAAAAGACTCAGGCTATCATAGATGTCGCAAATGCTACGGATGAGGATTATGACACAGAGTATCTTGCAAATATACTAAACATAAAAGTTGTAGATGGAGTGGAGGGCGCGATAGAGCATATTGTTAGATTTAGCTCAGGCCACTCTGAGGCGATCATCACTCAAAACGTGACAGCCGCAGAGACATTTCTAAATGCCATTGATGCGGCAGCCGTTTACCTCAATGCCTCTACAAGATTTACGGACGGCGGAGCATTCGGTTTCGGTGCTGAGGTAGGTATCAGTACCAACAAGCTTCACGCAAGAGGTCCGATGGGGATAGAGGGACTTACGACTTACAAGTTTAAAATATATGGAAGCGGACAAACAAGATAAATATACCTCCTAATGTTGATACAGGTCAACGCTATGTATTTATATATTAAATATAATTTAGTTATATAAAATGAAAAGGAGTTTTGATGTCACTTATTCCAGATGAGGCTTCAAAAATAGAAGTTACCGGCGCAACGGTAGATTTTTATAAACTAGAAAAGGACGGGGAGAGCACTTACTACTTTGATACGTCTAAATGCGGTCCGCCGGATCCTATGGTAAATGCCGTATGCGGTCTAAAGCTCATAAAAGGAACCAGTGACAAGTTGGTCATGATAAACCACAAAACGCCCGGCGGACTCTTTGCAAAACTTGGAGATGATATCTCTTATGAAACCCAGCAGACTCCGGAGGGCTTGGTAAAAGTGATCTTCTCAAGCAACGGCTCATCAGACTCTGCAACAGATCTTGAAAATATAAGTCACTAACAGCTTTATGTTCTCAGTATCACAAGACTTTGCCCCTCCGTTTAAACTTATCTCTCCATTCTTTATATTGGGGAGTCTGTTTTATCTGCTATCGGTCATATTTATATTTTTCTTCTCGGCGGATAATCTATCTATGTTGGACACGAAAGTATTAAGCTTTGTCCATCTCTTTTTACTCGGCTTTGTAATGATGATAATCTTTGGAGCAATGGCTCAGCTTGTGCCAGTAGTGCTTGAAGTAGGGCACTTTGGGGTTGAACTATTTTATGCAATATGGCCGCTGCTTGGTATAGGTACAATTATGATGGCATTTGGATTTATGAGCTATCCGACACTTCTGCCTTTTGGCGGAACGGTCGTATTGATCGCCATGATGATATTTGTGATGGAGATATTTCTGACCATAAAAAAGGTAAAGAAGTTCAATTTGGTAATCAGCAGTATGCTCATAGCGAATATATTTCTCTTTTTTGGAATCATATTCGGTCTTGCTATGGCTCTTGGATATGCGGGAATGATCTCGGTTGATATAGACGCACTTTTAAGAGGGCATGTGTTTTTGGTTGTTACAGGCTACATCGTAGTTACCGTCATGGGGCTCTCCGTAGTTTTGCTTCCTATGTTTGGACTCTCACACGGCTTTAGCAAAAAACCTCTTGAGATAGCTATAACGCTCGTGAGCATCTCCGTGCTCTCTGTCGTGCTCTCATCTTTAAACGGCTCAGCGCTTTTTGCATATGGAGGTTATATGTTGGCAGCTGCAGGACTGCTGATATATTTCTACTTTATATATACGATACACAAGACCAGAGCGAGAAAAGAGATAGATATTTACGCAAGATCGCTTATGTTCGCATACTTCTCTTTAGTTGTTTCGCTCTCTTTTGCATTGGTTTATTTAGCCATAGGCTATGAGCCGCTTTTGTTGGCGTCCGCATGGATGATGTTCTTTGGTTTTTTTGCATTTATAATCACGGGGCACATATATAAGATCATCCCGTTTCTGGTCTGGTTTGAGAGATTTTCTCCGCTTGTCGGAAAGCAGAAGGTTCCGATGCTCGCGGATATGCTTCCTGCAAGGAGCTCTTCGGCACAGCTTCTGTTTTGCGCTTTGGGTGTTGTAGTTGTAGCGGCGGCTATATTGCTTCAAGACGGACTCGTTTTAAAGGCGGGAGCCTCATTTTTATTGATGGGCGCTCTGGCACTGCTTAGAAGCGTGTTTTATATGATAAATTATAAAGAAAATAAAATTTAAGGATAATAGAATGTATACAAAAGATGAATTATTGTTAGCGATATCGACGGTCATCGATCCTGAGGTAGGTTTTAACCTTGTTGAGATGGGGCTTATTTATGACGCTTCATGTGACGAGGAGGGAAATGCTTATGTAAAGATGACGCTCTCTACAAAAGCCTGCCCGATGCATCAGCTTATTCAGCAGTGGGTGAAAGAGGCCGTGCAGAAGATGGCAGGGATAAAAAGCGTAGAGATCGATCTGGTCTGGGAACCTGAGTGGAATATCACTATGGCAGACGAGCACGTAAAAAAGGCTCTTAGCCGCTAAAGGGCTAAGCGGCCATATACTCTTTGATAGCCTCGCAAACTCTCTCAAGCGCTCTTTTGTATTTCTTTAGATCGCTGACATAGCTTAAGTCTGAAGGGTTGGCGATGCTCTTTTTTAGCTCAAGTGCTGCATCATGCAGATTGTCTGCACCGATATTTGCCGCCACACCGGATATATCAAGGAGAAGTTTATCGGCATCTATGCCGTTTGTTCCGTTTATATGCTCTTGAAGCGTCTTTTCAGAGTCTGAGTATTTTGATAGAAAATCATTTAATATTTCAAGATAGAACTCTCTGTCTCCTCCGCATATCTCCAAACCTTTATGAATATCAAATTCAGCACTCTCTTGAGAGACTGCAGAAGCTGTTTTTTGCAACTCCTCTCCCGTAGTATAGATATATAAAATATCATAGAGCGCATCCATTTTAAGAGGTTTCTCCAGATGCGCTTCCATACCTACGTTTAGCATATTTCTGACATCGTCTGCCGCAGTATCGCCGCTTAGCGCCACAATTGGAATATGCTCATAGTTCGGATTTTTTCTAATGATTCTTGTCGCCTGAAAACCGTCAACTACAGGCATATGGGCATCCATGAAGATCACTGCAAAATCTCTGTCGTTTTCTAAAATATTTAGCGCTTCCTGACCGTCGTTGGCAATAGTTATATCAATGCCCGAGGTAGACAACAGCCCCATAATGACTTTCTGGTTTATTATATTGTCTTCGGCTATAAGTACTCTTGTTCCTTTAAAATCCTCAAAGTCGTCTTTGGTGATTTTGCCGTGGGGGATAAGTTCGCGCTTCTTTCTGTTCGTCGGTACGGGAGCAGCAGTCTCAACTGGAGCGCTCGGCGTCTCTTGGAGTTGCTGCGGCTCTTCTTTGAGTTCTGGTTCCTCTTTTTCTTCTATGACCTCTGCCGAAGGTTCCGCCTCTTTTTTATCGCTTTTTGGAGCTTCTGTCTGCTCCTCTTTTGCTGATTCAGCCGCTTTGCCTTTTGAACTTTTCAACAGGATAACGATCGTTATGAGAGTTACTGCGACAATCAATCCTATGAGTTCTATATAATATTGACTTATTATTGTTTGCATACCAGAGCTCTTTTTTTCTTTATCATACTGTAATAAAAATTAAACTTTACAAAGTTGATGTATAATTGCAAGAAAATAGTTTAGGTCTTAAATGCAAATCATCCCACACGTTCCGGTTTTATACACTCAGGTACTCGATACGTTCAGTGATATTGAAGAGGGAGTTATAATAGACTGTACTATGGGGTATGGCGGGCACTCGTCGATGATACTTGAAGCCAACCCAAATATCAAACTTATAGCAATTGACCAAGACCAGACCGCGATAGATTTTTCTACCAAAAGATTAGAGCCATACAGAGATAGAGTCGAGATAAAAAAGGGGCGTTTTTCATCGGTCATAAAAGAGATTCTAAAAGAGTATGACATTAAAGATATTAGAGGCATTTTGGCAGACATCGGGGTTTCATCGCTTCAGCTTGACCAAAAAGAGAGGGGCTTCTCTTTTGCAAGTGAGAACCTTGATATGAGAATGGACAAAGACGCTCCGCTAAGTGCTGCAGAGGTTGTAAACGAGTACTCTCAAACTGACCTTGAGAGGATTTTGCTTGAGTACGGCGAGCTTAGAAACTACAAAAAGATAGCCTCTTTTATAGTAAGTAACCGCCCATTCTCATCTGCACAAGAGTTGAGCGAAGCCGTGACTCACCTTATGCCAAAGGGGAAGAAAATTCACCCTGCAACACTTCTGATGCAGGCCATCCGCATAGAGGTTAATAACGAGCTCGGTGAACTGAGCTCGCTTTTAGACACCATCGAAGAGGCGAAATTTCCAAATGCAAAAATAGCGATAATCTCTTTTCATTCGCTTGAGGACAGAATAGTAAAAAACAGGTTCAGTAAATGGAGCAAGAGCTGTATCTGCCCGCCTGAAGCGATGAGATGTACGTGCGGCAACAATCACTCATACGGTAGAGTCTTGACCAAAAAGCCAATTACCGCCGAAGATGATGAGCTAAAGGCAAACCCGAGAAGCAGAAGCGCAAAACTCAGAGTATTTGAAACGGATGCAGAGCAGTGAGTGATAAAACAGAGCTTTTAAATGAACTCGACATAGTTCTAAATCCAAAAAAAGATGTGGATGTAAACCATCTTCTCTATGTTCTGCTCGGTATCGTGTTCGTCTGTATCGTGCTCTTTCCTAAAATATATATTCAACAACAGATCTACTTTAAAAGCAGGGATATATCAAAACTAAAAAGCGAGTATGATACGCTAAAAGAGGAGAACAGGCTTATAAAAGGCTCTGTTGAATCTATTAAGTTTAAAAACCAAGTACTTGATACAATATTTTAAAGAGGTTCGATGACTCGTCGTTTTTTAGAGTTTGCAATAGATAAACCGCTGCTCAACCATATCTTACTTACATTTATTTTTGTTCTCTCAATATTTGCATATGTAAACATTCCAAAAGAGATATTTCCTCCTATGAATATGGACAAGGTCACTGTCACGGGCGGATACGCTGGAACTTCTGCCGATGTGCTTGACAAGATGGTCGTAAAAACCATAGAGGATGACCTTCAAAACATCAGTGAACTCGACATTATAAAAACTACCATAAAAAACGGCTCCTTTTCGATCATTGCCGACATAAAGCCTGGGTCTGACAACGCGAATGTTTTAAATGACGTAAAAGACATAGTAAGCAGCGTGAAAAAAGATCTGCCCGCAGATATGGCAGAGCCTATCGCAAAGATACAGCTGCACAATTTTCCACTCGCACTTGTGGCACTTGCGGGCGATAGACCAAAAGAGGAGCTTCTCTTAAGAGCGGAGGAGCTAAAGAGCGAGCTTAGCAAACTAAAAGAGCTTAGCGAGATCACCATCCGTGGTGATGCTGAAGAAGAGCTTGTCATAAAGATAAACGAGCAGAAAGTTCTGGCGTTTGGACTGCAACCTGCCATGGCGGTGGATGCGCTAAGGAGCATAAGCTCCATTTTCCCCATAGGAACTATTAAAGACAGAGGTTCGCATCTATACATCTCTACATATAACGGAGAAAAAAGCAAGGTAGACATTGAGAGTACCGTTATTAACGTAGGCGGCTCGAGAGTCAGAGTAGGCGATATTGCAGATGTCTCGTTCAGACTTAGTGATGAGACGGAACTTTCTCACTACAACGGTGTTAGAAACATATCTATAAACGTTGCAAAAGCAAAAGAGGGAAATGCGATAGAGCTTGTAAAACAGGTCAGAGCCCTTTTAAAAGAGAGCGAAAAACTTCATCCTGAGCTTCGTTATGAGATATATGCAGATACTTCCGTGTGGATAAAGAACCGTCTAAATACCGTATTTGCAAATATAACCTTTGGACTTATGCTTGTCTTTTTGGCGATGCTTATATTTATTAACCGCGGAATTGCCGTGGTTGTCGCTATCGGAATCCCTCTGAGTTTTATGATAGGATTGATCGCCACTGAGATAATGGGAGATTCTCTAAATATGCTCTCGCTTCTAGGAGCGCTCATAGCTCTTGGTATGCTCGTCGATGAGGCGATAGTCGTTGCAGAGAACATCTACAGACACCTTGAAGAGGGGATGGATAGAAGAGAGGCGGCGATAGTAGGGGCACAGGAGATGTTCCCTGCCGTATTGACCGCTACGCTGACGACAGTTTTTGCGTTTTTGCCTATGCTTCTGCTAAGCGGCGAGATGGGAATGTTCATCAAAATAATTCCTATCATGATAACCGTTCTTCTCCTTTCATCGCTTTTTGAGGCGTTTTACTTCCTGCCGCTCCATGCGCACGACTTTTTAAAGGTATCACATAGTGACAGCTCTACAAGAAAGATATGGAAAAAACTCACCTCTTGGCACAGCGCCGTTTTGCACTTTGTTTTTAAAAAGAGATGGATCTCGCTTATAGTCATGGTCGTTGCTATCTTATCTTTGACTGCCGTTATGATAAAAAACTCCAAGTTTCAGCTCTTTCCTGATTTTGACACCACGCAGGTCTACGTCTACGGAAAGGTAAATGTCAACAATGAGCTTGAAGATACCGAGGCAATTGTTACCGAGCTTGAGAAAGAACTTTTAAAGCACATAAAAGGGGATGATATCTCCTCGATAACCTCCGTTATAGGATTTAAGCTCGATGCCAAAAATATGGTCGAGACGGGAGAGCATCTGTTTCATATATTTATTGACCTTAGCGAGCGTGCCGCAGATAATGCTTTTGATGAGTACATTAGCCCATATCTTTCAATAGAGTATGATGCTGAGATACTAAAAAGAGAGAGAGACGCAAGAGAGATAGCCGTAGATGTCGAGAGGGTGGTAGAGCCTTTTAGAAAAGCAAAAGAGGGTGACAATATCATCTTTGAAGAGCTTGTCGTAAAGGTTCCAGGAGCAGGAGTTGTAGCTTCGGATATAGAGATAAGCCTAAGTGCAGCTGATGAGCAAAAAACCATGCAGGGGATAAAAGAGCTTGAAGATGCCCTAAGAGCCGTTGAGGGTGTAAGCAATATATCAAACGATGCAACACTCGGCGAAAAAGAGCTAAAACTGCGCGTAAACGAGTATGGACAGCAGCTTGGCTTTAATGAGGAGCTGATATCAAAAGAGCTTAGAGCGTACTACCTTAAAGGCGAATACGGCAAAATGTTCAATGATAGCGGGCTTGTCCGCATAAAGATAGAGAGCGGTGTCAATGAGCAGATAGAGTCTATAGAGAGGGTAGAAGTGCAGGTTCCTTCAAGCGATACTTTTGTCTTACTCAAAGATATTTGCGACTTTATCATAACCCAAGGCTTTGTAGCTCTTCAAAAAGAGAACGGCGAGAGAATAAGAACGGTGGTCGCTTCCATAGACAAGAAGATCATCACATCTGCCGAAGTTATGAAAAAACTTGAACCCGCATTTGCAAAATTAAAGAGTGAGGGCTACAAGCTAGAGATAAAAGGAGAGGAGAAGGAGAACGCCAAAAACAAAAGAGAGCTGATGCAGTCTGCACTTATAGCTATCTTTCTGATATTTATAACGCTTGTCTGGCTCTTTGACTCCATAAAAAAATCTCTTATTGTCATAAGTACTATACCGCTTGTTCTGCTTGGCGTATTCTTTGGGCATATGTTAATGGGAATAAACCTTACAATGCCTGGTATGATAGGAGTCGTAGGGCTTGCGGGAGTTGTCGTCAATGACGGTCTTATAGTTGTAAACTTTATAAAAAACGCAAGAAACGTAGAGGAACTAATGAAGCAGGCACAGACTAGGTTAAGACCTATTTTGTTGACATCGCTTACTACCGTGCTTGGACTCTCGACGCTGATATTCTTCGCTTCAGGGCAGGCTATGATACTTCAGCCTATGGCTATCTCACTCGGATTTGGAATAGCTTGGGCGACCGTATTAAACCTGGTCTACGTGCCGCTTCTATACGCAGTTGTCTTTAAAATCAAAGATGTCCAAATATCAGAAAATTCTAAGGTGGTCTGAAGTATAATTCCGACCTACTAAGCGATAGCTTCGATAGAAACAGTGGGTTCTTAGCTCAGTTGGTTAGAGCCCTCCGCTCATAACGGATAATGAATACATGTAGAAAAGCCCTAAAGCAAGGCTTTAAAAGGTTTTAAAACTTTTTGGGTGTCCCTTTGGGTGTCCCCTTTTATAATAGATGGGCTTTTAACTCAGCTGGTTAGAGTCCCCCGCTCATAACGGGGTTGTCGCAGGTTCGAGTCCTGCAAAGCCCACCATCTACTTTTTATTTTTACATTTTTTTAGTATCAATATTCTTAGTTTTATCAAAACTTCTCATTACACCAATACCCAGCATACCGCTTACAATCGTCCATAATGCACCAATATCTAATACTGGTGGATAGCTTATTTCTTTTGGTATTATCTCTTGAGATTGCAAGAAAGTCCACAACCATATCAAAAAAGGATATATAATAAATTGGTAGGCTAAAGCTATTGCACCAATCCAACCAACAGCTGGTCTCCATCCAGCAATAAAAATATTTGGGTGCTGAGCTTCAATTTTATTTACTTCAATTTGTCCTGTCATTAATTTTGTGTCTAGCTCTTTGTTCTGAAAGTCATATTGTAACTTTGTCTTTAAAATTTCATTTTCTTTTTCAAGTCTCTCTTCATCGCTTGTAATAAGTTCATCAGCAATTTTACCAACACTATCTATTATGCCGCCGCCAAAAAAATCTAATAAGTCCATATTATGCTCCAAGTACCCTATTTATCCATCCAAATAAAAACTTTTTATTTTCCGGTCTGATTTTAACAAGATAAGCATATCTTGCTATTTTTGCCAATTTATACTTAACTAGAAATAGCTCTTCATTAATTTCATTTAGCTTTGCTAATGACTGAACTCCAATAATACCGTCAGGATGTGAACCTATTATTACTTGAGCTAATTTACTCGCAGTTCTCGAACCCATATTAACAGCTGTATCAAATATTTCATAAGCTACTAAATCACTATTTATTTCATCGCCCTTAATGCTATCCCAATAGTCTTGCTTGTATATTGCCTTAGCCTCATCAGTTGTGAGATTTTTAATATCTATATGTGGGTAAGCTCTTTTACTTATTCCAAACTTTGTTTCGCCACCTCTATCGTTTGGGTCGTTTACATAGCCACCCTCACTAACCAAAACCTTATCTATAGAATTGTTAAAATTAGCCATTTTATTGTTCCTTTACAGCTGACAATATTTCTTTTAACCCATCGTTCAAACTGTCAAACTTTTTTTCAAAAGTATCAAACCTTGTATCAATATGTTTTTCAACTTGCCTAAACATCTCTTTAGTCATAAATTCATCTCTTACTTCTTTCATTGTAGGGCTTTGGTTTATTTGTTGTTGAAGCTTTATAATATCACTAGAACAACTATCTAGCTTTGATAAAACAGAATTTTCAGCCTTGGAGAAATGAACTAATAAAGGAGCATTGCTATCAACAAATTTTTCTAATTGCTTTAATCTATCATCTTGCTCG
>NZ_JAVEUF010000016.1:0-39415 GCF_034005705.1 Sulfurimonas sp.
TGCCTCTAGAGCATACTTTTCTCCAAGCTCATAAGCTTTTAAGTTAGCAGCATGAACTTTTGCAGGTACTTTTGAGAGCATTGTGTCTATAAGAACTTGCTTGTCAATAGCCTTCTGCATTGTATTTGCGATTGCAAGAGCAACAACAGATTGAGTAATAACATTACCAACCTCTTCTTTTGCGATCGTAATAATTGGAATCTCATATATCTTCCATGTATTTTTATCTTCTTCAGTAGGCTTGATCAAGTTTGGATCTATAACGATAGTTCCGCCCTTTTGAACACCTTTTTTAAACTGATCGTAGCTAACCTGTGCAACAGAGAGCATAAAGTTGATCTCTCCGTCGTTTGCATACGGATAATATATTTCATCATCGTCAAGTGTAATGTCAACAACAGTCGGACCACCACGAACCTGTGAAGTATATGTAGCTGTTTTTAATCCATGCCCGCCGGTTGTGATCTTTGCCGCAGCAAAGATCTCACCCGCAAGAAGAACGCCCTGCCCGCCGACACCGGTAAATCTCATTAATGTTCTAGCCATTGCGTTCTCCTTATATCTTTTTCTCAAAGTCATCTTGAGTAAGTGTTTTTCTCTTACCTTGATGAACTTTTTGTATCTCTGCGTACATATCACAGTACTCTTTCGCCTCAGTGTCCTCTTTAAGGATGCCTGTAGGTAGAAGATTTTTTCTCTCTTCTTCGCTCATAGTGTCATATTTTTTCTTAGATACTGTAATGTTATCTATCCAAGTCAAGTTCTCCATCGCTGAAGCCATCTTGTTTTTTCTTCCAAGGTTGATATGGCAGTTTGATAGTACATCCAAGAATGCAAAACCTCTGTGCTCTAGAGCCTTAACAAAAATCTTCTCAAGTTTTTTAGGATCGATCATGCTCTCTCTAGCAACAAAAGATGCTCCAGCAGCAATTGCCAAGTCTGTAGCATTAAAAGTAGGATCGATATTACCCGCTTTTTGAGATACTGTCCACATACCCTGAGGAGTTGTCGGACTTGTCTGAGAGTTTGTAAGACCGTAAATGAAGTTATTGATAACTATCATTGTTATATCTATATTTCTTCTGCATCCGTGAATAGTGTGGTTACCACCGATCGCAAGTGCATCACCGTCTCCTGCAACACAGATAACGTGTTTATCAGGATTCATCAGTTTGATACCTGTAGCAAAAGCAACAGTTCTACCGTGAGTAGTATGAACAGTATTGAAATCGACATACGATGAGAATCTTCCTGAACATCCGATACCGGATACTACACAAACGTCATCTTTGCTTATTCCAAGTTTATCAACAGCTCTAATAAAAGCTTTTAAAATAACTCCGTCACCACAACCCCAACACCAAAGAGTCGGTACTTTCTCTAATCTTAAATAATTCTCATAATTAAATGCCATCTTAGAGCTCCTTTACTTTATTTACTATTTCATAAGGAGAGATCGGTCTTCCGTTAACTTTAAATAGACCATCTATGTCAAGTCTACCAGTAGCACGTTGAACTTCGTCTCTGTATTGCCCTATGTTTAACTCAACGCATAGAACTTTCGGGATTCTAGCTGCAAGTTCTCTCATCTTCTCTGCCGGACTTGGCCAAAGAGTAATAGGTCTGAATAGACCAGCTTTAATGCCCTCTTCTCTTAAGTGTCTGATCGCCTCTTTTGCTGCAAGTGAAACAGAACCGTAAGCAACTATCAATATCTCTGCATCATCAGTATGGAACTCTTCGTATAGTTCAATCTCATCTTTATGAAGTTCAACTTTATCTTCAAGTCTCTGAATAAGCTTTCTACAAGTCTCAATCTCCTCAGTAGGGAAACCCTTCTTATCGTGGTGAAGACCTGTAAAGTGATAGCGGTATCCTTTAAACATCGGGTTTAGAACTGCCGGCTGATCATGCTCGCACTCATACGGGAAGTACTGATCTGCAGGACCGTCAAAAGTTTTTCTAGGAACGATCCCTGCTTTAACTTCCTCTTCAGTAGGAAGAACAGCTTTACCGTGCATGTGTCCAAGTGTCTCATCTAGTAGAACAAATACAGGCTGCATAAATCTATCAGCCAAGTTAAATGCTCTTACTGTCTCAGTATAACACTCTGCAAGTGATCCTGCACAAAGAGTGATAGACTTATAGTCACCGTGAGAAGGGTTTTTTGCCTGAGCAACGTCACCTTGTGAAACACGAGTAGGAAGACCTGTTGATGGTCCACCGCGCATAACGTTTACAACAACCAAAGGAACTTCTGCCATTTGAGCAAGTCCAAGATTCTCAGCTTTTAGCGATATACCAGGACCTGATGTTGCGGTCATAGTTCTAACACCGGCCATACCAGCACCGATTGCAGCTGCTACACCTGCTATCTCATCTTCCATTTGAATACAGACACCGCCGACTTCCGGCATTAAGTCTGACATCTCATGCATTACTTCGCTTGACGGAGTAATCGGATAACCCCCAAAAAATCTACATCCAGCATCTTTTGCAGCTAATGCAGATAGTTCATTTCCGCTTGAAATAACTTCTCTTTTTGCCATTACTTAACTCCTTTTTGATCTAGCGACATATAATTGTTTGCAACAATAGCTACTTGACGCTCTTTTGCCTCATCAGTTAGTTTTGCAAATTTATACTCTTTTTTCTCAGCTACATATATAGCAAAGTCAGGACAAGTCAATTCGCACTCCATACATCCTATACAAGACTCTGGATGCTGGATAGATATCATAGCACCAAGAGTAGATGTAGGCTCATACACCATTCCAAGAACGCCCGCAGGGCATACAGAAACACAAATGTCGCAAGCTTTGCAGTTGTTTGTGTTTACCCAAACAGGCTGATTGCCAGGGTTTTCAGTTCTAAAAGTTCCCATTTATTCTCCTCTTTTGTTTTGAAGCGCAGTGCAATATGTGAAGTATCTCTACGCCACACTTTTGAACTGTTACTTATTTTTACAGATTAGGTTAACCTACTTTAATTAATATAGCTCTAAAATTGTGCTAATAGCGCTTCTTTGTAACCGAAATGTTACTGAATGAAGCTCGCACTAAGAGACAATATTATTTAGAAAGCACCTCTGCAACCGCTTTTCCGATATCAGCCGGAGAAACAACAACCTTAACACCTGCCGCCTCTAGTGCAGCCATTTTTTCAGCCGCAGTACCTGCTCCGCCTGAAACTATCGCACCTGCATGCCCCATTCTTTTGCCTTTTGGCGCAGTCTGCCCAGCGATAAACGCTACAACAGGTTTTTTGATATTCTCTTTAATAAATGCAGCTGCTTGTATTTCAAGGTCTCCCCCGATCTCACCGATCATAACGATCGCATGTGTTTCAGGGTCTGCCTCAAACATAGGAAGAAGCTGCTTATATGAAAGACCGATGATAGGATCTCCACCGATACCTACCGCAGTAGATATCCCGAAGCCCTCTTTTACAACTTGGTTTGCACCTTCATAAGTAAGCGTTCCAGACTTTGATATAAGACCGATGTTGCCTTTTTTAAATATCATACCAGGCATAATACCTATCTTGCACTCTTCTGCAGTGATAATACCAGGGCAGTTTGGCCCGATAGTTTTCATGCCGTGTTTTGTAGCGTATGCTTTAGCTGCTTGCATATCACGAACAGGAGCACCCTCTGTAATTACAACAGCAAGCTCTATCCCAGCATCTGCAGCTTCCATAACAGCGTCCGCAACAAAAGCAGGCGGAACAAAAATCATAGAAACGGTTGCGCCAGTTGTCTCAACAGCCTCTTTAACTGTATTGAAAACAGGTTTTCCTAAATGCTCTTGCCCACCCTTGTTCGGAGTAACGCCTCCTACGATCTTTGTACCGTATGCCAAACACTGCTCAGCATGAAAAGATCCCTCTTTTCCTGTGAAACCTTGAACGATTACTTTTGTCTCTTTATTTACTAATATACTCATATAGATACCCCTTCTTACTTAGCTTGTTTTGCAGCTGCTACTGCTTTTGCGGCACCGTCTGCTAAATCCGTTGCAGCTATTACATTAGAAATATTTGCATTTTTAAGAATCTCTGCAGCCTCAAGTGCATTTGTACCGTCAAGTCTAACAATAACAGGAACATGAACATCTGTAAGTTTTGTAGCTTCCAAAATACCGTTTGCGATACGGTCGCATCTAACGATCCCGCCGAAGATGTTAACAAATATAGCTTTTACATTTGGGTTTTTAAGAATGATCTCAAAACCTTTTGCAACGGTCTCCGCATTTGCAGAACCGCCGACATCAAGGAAGTTTGCAGGAGTTCCGCCCATATAGTTGATAGTATCCATAGTACCCATTGCAAGCCCTGCTCCGTTTACCATACAACCGATCTCACCGTCAAGAGATACATAGCTCAGTCCATACTTCCCTGCTTCACGCTCATCAGGATCCTCTTCGCTGATATCTCTCATAGCTTCGATATCAGGGTGGCGTCCAAGTGCAGAGTCATCAAATCCCATCTTTCCGTCAAGTGCTAAGAAGTCTCCGCTTCCTGTCTTTACAAGTGGATTGATCTCAATCATCTCTGCATCATTTTCCATATAGAGTTTGTATAGTTTTGAAGCAAAGCTTATAAACTTCTTCTGTTCTGTAGGATCAGTAATACCAAGACCAAATACCAGCTCACGGCCGTGAAAACCTTGAAAACCTATAGCAGGGTCTACCGCCACTTTGATAATCTTCTCAGGAGTATCATGTGCAACATCTTCAATTGCCATACCGCCCTCTGTCGAAGCCATTATTACAGGCATCTCTTTTGCGCGGTCAAGAACAACGCCAAGATATAGCTCATCTTTAATATCCGCACCGTCTTCTATGTATAGCTTTTGAACCAACTTTCCTTCAGGTCCCGTTTGATGAGTGACAAGAGTCATTCCAAGGATCTCCTCAGAGAGGGTTCTTACTTCATCAATACTTTTAGCAAGCTTTACTCCCCCGCCTAGTCCGCGTCCGCCTGCGTGTATCTGAGCTTTTACAACCCAGATAGGTCCGCCCAGCTCTTCTGCATTAATAACTGCCTGCTTTACGCTCTCCGCCATTAAACCCTTTGGTGTAGGAACACCATATTTAGCAAAAATCTGTTTTGCCTGATACTCATGTATATTCATCTAATCTCCTTCTTTAAATTAATTTTTCTAAGCTTTTCTAAAGAAAGCCTTTTAGGCTTTTGGCGCTATCATATCTTGAGGTACGACATATTTGTCAAACTCTTCGGCACTAAGTAGACCAAGCTCTATAGCAGTCTCTTTTAGTGTTGAATTGTTTTTATGTGCGGTCTTAGCTATTTTTGCAGCATTTTCATAACCGATGTAAGGGTTAAGAGCTGTTACAAGCATAAGCGAATTGTTAAGATAGAAATCTATCTTATCTTCAACAGGCTCAATACCCACTGCACAGTTGTCGTTAAACGATATGATAGAGTCTGCCAACAGACGGCATGACTGCAAAAAGTTATAAGCTATTACAGGCTTAAAAACGTTAAGCTGGAAATTTCCCTGACTTGCCGCAAAACCGATAGCCGCATCATTTCCCATTACCTGACATGCAACCATGGTTACCGCTTCGCTCTGCGTAGGGTTTACCTTTCCTGGCATAATTGAAGAACCTGGTTCATTTTCAGGTATAGTGATCTCCCCTATTCCACATCTTGGGCCAGAAGCCAACCATCTTACATCGTTTGCTATTTTCATCATATCAGCTGCAAGAGCTTTAAGCGCACCGTGAGAGTAAACAAGTGCATCGTGAGAAGTTAACGCGTGAAACTTGTTTGGAGCAGTTACAAAACTGTGTCCTGTAAGTTCGCTCACCTTTTTTGCGACTCTCTCTCCAAGCTCAGGATGAGCATTAAGCCCTGTTCCAACAGCCGTTCCGCCAAGTGCCAGTTCACGAACTGCCTCAAGCGAGTCTTTTGCCATCTTTTCACACTTATTGAGCATCTCAACCCAACCGCTGATCTCCTGTCCAAGAGTTAAAGGCGTTGCATCTTGAAGGTGAGTACGACCTATTTTTACAATCGAGTCAAACTTTGCAGACTTCTGCTCAAGCGTAGCTTTAAGTTTTGCAATTGCAGGAAGAACGCGAGTCTCTACCGCAATAACAGCTGCTATATGAAGCGCTGTAGGATAAGTGTCGTTTGAGCTTTGAGACTTGTTTACATCATCGTTTGGATGAACAAGCTTCTCTACTCTAAAATCACCCCCAAGTATCTCTGTAGCACGCGAAGCAAGAACCTCATTGTTGTTCATGTTTGACTGCGTACCAGAACCGGTCTGCCAAACTACAAGCGGATAGTTTCCGTCAAGTTTGCCAGAGAGCATATCATCTGCAGCCTGTGCTATCGCATCCGCTTTTTTAGCATCCAGTTTTCCCAGATCCTTGTTTACAAGTGCTACAGCCTTTTTTAAATATGAAAATGCTCTTGTTATCTCATAAGGCATTGTCTCTTCACCGATAGCGAAGTTCTCTATCGATCTTTGAGTCTGTGCAGCCCAATAAGCATCTTTTGGAACATTTATCTCTCCCATTGTGTCTTTTTCAATACGAGTGCTCAAATTTGTTCTCCTTCAAAAAATTTATTTCTATTGAGTGTATCGATCAGAGATTTAACAGAGTTGCATGAGTTTTTAAACATCTCCTTCTCTGCATCGTCAAGCGTGATCTCTATGATCTTCTCTGCTCCGTTTGCTCCAAGCATTACCGGAACGCCTGAGACCACGTCTGAATATCCATACTCACCTTCTAAATAGACCGCGCACGGATGAATCTGCTTTGTATCTTTAAGTATCGCCTCAACCATGATAGTCGTAGATTTTGCAGGTGCGTAGTATGCAGAGCCTGTTTTTAGGTGGCTTACTATCTCCGCGCCGCCGTTGCGTGTGCGAGTTACTATCTCATCGATCTCAGCAGATGTCAAAAGATCTGCAAGAGGAACACCCGCTACCGTAGAGTATCTAGGAAGAGGAACCATATCATCACCGTGACCGCCCATAACTGAGGCACGGATCTGCCCTCCTCCGTATCCAAGCTTCTCCTGAATAAAGCTTGCCATTCTTGAGCTGTCTAATATTCCAGCCATACCTATGACACGGCTTCTCTCAAAACCGCTCTCTCTAAGTGCAACATAAGTCATAGCATCAAGAGGATTTGATACCATTATAACTATCGCATCCGGAGAGTATTTAGCTATACCCTGAATGACCTCTTTTGTAATATTTGCGTTTATCATAAGCAGGTCGTCACGGCTCATACCAGGAAGTCTAGGGCTTCCTGCAGTTACAACGACAACATCACAGTTCGTCAAATCCGACATATCCTCAGCCACGGTCACTATCGTGTGACTTCTAACGGCTGCAGCAGCTTGACTCATATCAAGCGCCTTTCCTTTAGCAACATCAATCTTGTTGTCACGAAGAATTATTTCATGACAAGAACCAAGCATTGCTAAAGAGTAAGCTACTGTTGCGCCGACATTTCCAGCGCCTACTATCCCTACTCTTTTTCCTTGATTCATACACACTCCTTGAGTAAATTATTACGATATTTTAGTCAAATACTTTTTATGTATCTTTAAACTATCATATAAAGACTTTTTGCCTTTTGAATAAAACCAAAAAAAGTTTCACTAAAAAAGAAAAATATAAAAGGTAGAAGCCTCCGCATATAACTATGCGGTAGGACTTCTTTGTTAGTAGATAATTTAGATACTGTCTATAATAGCGTTTAGTGTCGCAGAAGGACGCATAGCTTTTTCAGCCAACTCATCATTCGGATGGAAGTAACCACCGATATTTTGAGGCTTGCCTTCAACAGCTAAAAGCTCAGACATGATCTGCTCCTCTTTTTCGTTAAGAGCTTTAGCAACAGGAGCAAACTTAGCAGCAAGCTCAGCGTTGTCACCCTCAGCCAATGCTTTTGCCCAGTATTGAGCCAAATAGAAGTGAGAAGCTTTATTGTCAGGCTCTCCTGCTTTTCTTGAAGGCTCTTTTGAGTTGTCAAGGTAACCTTCATTTGCTTTATCCAAAGCTGCTGTTAAAGCTGAAAGTTTAGCATCAGAGTGTTTGTGACCTAGGAATCTTAGAGACTCTGCAAGTGCCAAGAACTCACCAAGAGAATCCCATCTTAAGTGACCCTCTTTTAAGAATTGCTCAACGTGCTTAGGAGCAGATCCGCCTGCACCAGTCTCATACAATCCGCCACCAGCCAATAATGGAACGATTGAAAGCATCTTTGCAGATGTTCCAAGCTCCAAGATAGGGTACATATCTGTTAAGTGGTCACGTAAAACGTTACCTGTTACAGCGATAGTATTTAATCCCTGTCTGATTCTAGTGTTTGTAAATCTAGTAGCATCAGTTACGTTCATAAATTGAATATCCAAGCCGTTTGTATCAAAATCAGCTAAATATTTTTTAACTTTTTTCAAAACTTCAGCATCGTGAGCTCTCTTCTCATCTAACCAGAATACTGCAGGAATACCTTCGATTCTTGTTCTCTCAACTGTTAGGCGAACCCAGTCTTTAACTGGAATATCTTTTGTTCTAGACATTCTCCAGATATCACCAGCCTCACACTCGAAACTCATCAATACTTTTCCGTCTTCAGTAGTAACTGTTACAGTTCCTGCTTCTGCAAGCTCGAACGTAGTCGGGTGAGAACCGTACTCTTCTGCTTTTTGAGCCATAAGACCGATATTTTGCATAGTACCCATAGTAGTTACATCATACTGACCGTTTTTAACACAGTCAGCTACCATTTCAGCGTGGAACATACCGTAAGTAGAATCAGGAATAACAGCAACACACTCTACAGCTGCACCAGTTCTATCCCACTGCTTACCGCCTTCACGAACAACTACCGGCATAGAAGCATCGATAATTACATCGTTAGATGCATTGAAGTTTGTTGTTCCTTTATCTGAATCAACCATAGCCAGTTTTGGAGAATCTGACTCAAGTGCTGCTAAAAAATCTGCTTTGATCTCAGCTTCTTTAGCGTGACCTTTGATCTTTTTCTCTAAGTCAGACATACCTTGATTTGGATTAACGCCTAACTCTTTGAACGTGTCCGCATGTTTAGCAAATACATCTTCAAAAAATGCCACGAATCCGTAACCAAACATAATCGGGTCAGAGATCTTCATCATAGTCGCTTTTAAGTGAAGTGACCATAATACACCGTTTGCTTTTGCATCTTCAATTGTTTTTTTATAAAAAGCTTTAAGTGCAGAAACTGACATAAATGTACCGTCAAGAATTTCACCGGCAAGCGCATTAATAGTTTTAAGCTCTTTGCCGTTTAGTGCGATCGTTACTTTCTGGTCTTTATCTGAAGTTACAGATTTCTCATTTCCAAAAAAGTCACCTTTTCCTTCCATGTGAGCAACATAAGCTTTTGAGTTTTCCGAGAAAGCTCTCAGTTTATGAGGGTTCTTTTGAGCAAATTTCTTAACTGCCACTGCAGCACGTCTGTCAGAGTTACCTTCACGAAGAACAGGGTTAACAGCCGAACCCAAACATGTGCTGTATTTAGCCTGAATAGCTTTTTCAGCATCATTTGCAGGATTTTCAGGATAGTTAGGAATATCGTAACCCTGAGCTTGAAGTTCAGCAATACAATCCTTAAGCTGACCGACAGAAGCTGAAATATTTGGAAGCTTGATAATATTTGCATCTTCTTGTAAAACAACTTCACCAAGTTTTGAAAGCTCATCTTCTGCAAGACCCATCGCAGCTAAAACTCTACCTGCCAGTGAAATATCACTTAAAACCACTTCGACACCCGCTGCTTTAGTGAAAGCATTTACGATCGGCAATAACGAATAAGTTGCTAAAGCCGGTGCTTCATCAATCTTTGACCAAATAATTTTTGACATTGTGTTTCCTCAAGTTTATATTTTTATTTTCATAAACAGTGCATGAAAATTTACAAGTTCAATGATATCACTAAGATGTAATAATGTGTGGGATGATGAACCAAAGATTGAGTTATTTACTCGAAGTGTTTCATTTAGTAGCACGCTTTATATTGGTCAAATGTGTAGAATAGTTACGCGAGAAAGTGTGCTCTCCGCTTTTTGTTTTCACGAAATAGAGAAAATCACTCTGCGCCGGAAAGATGGCGGCCTTAATTGCATCAAAACTCACATTACAGACAGGAGCTGCCGGAATGCCGCTGTGCAGGTAGGTATTGTACATTGAGCGATCCTCTTTTATCATCTTTGAAGTGACTCTTACATGTGAATATTGTCCATAATTTAGCGTACCGTCCATCTGCAGCTTCATGCCTTTTTTGAGTCTGTTGTATATAACGGAACTTACCAGTGGCATCTCCTCTATATTTGCAGATTCCTTCTGGATGACAGAGGCAATTGTTACAAAATGAAACCATTTCTTCTCATTATATGTTCCAAATATCTTCATTGACAAACTTTTCATCTGTGAAAGCGACTCGTTCAAGAGTATCTTTATTGCCATCTTCTCAGTTATGCCCATCGGCAAACTATATGTATTAGGGACAAAAACACCCTCTATGTGCTTAGTCTGAAGCTCATACTCTTTTTGCAGGATATCTCTTTGAAGATTCAGCTCTTCTGATAACTGGTCTAGAAAAATATATGTTGTCTCACCAGGTATTAAAGTTACATTTTGAAGCGCAGCCTTTGCCGTTGTGAGCTTATATAAAAAATCGCCTCTGCTACTTAGCGTTGTTCCTATGTTTATCCAGCCGCTCTGGGGAGAACCTATCACTCTTAAGATCAGTGAATCCAGTTTGCCTACGTTGAAATTTTTCTCATTCAAATGTGTTATAATCTTGTTAATAGAACCTGTGGGGATGTATATTACCTGAGGGGATGTAATAGGCTTATTTAGGTAATACATGAACGACAGCATAATAATCAACACTATCTCAAAAATCCATTTTATACTAATAAGCATCTTATCGTTCATATTTATACTGCTCTTTGCCACATTTATTCTTCTGCAAAATGGACTCTATATAGATGATATATCATTCCAAAATATTAAAGTTAAGAAATTATACATTAAATGGGACGAAAAAATAACCCTTAGCGCAAATGAGATCGCCATCTTAGGAGATAAAAACAGTAGCGGCTCAGGGTTTCAATACAAAGAAGCAGTTCAAACCATAAAAACAATATTCCCTTTTACAAACTGGATAAAAGAGCTTCAACTTGAAAGGGTAAAAATAAACGGTATTGAAGGAGAGGTAAAATATATAGACGATCAGAAAGGTTATCTGAATCTCAGATCTGACACATTTACTCTAAAGAGCTCTCTTCTGCCAAACAGCACTCTGTTATATATTGAGATCGAGGAGCTGAAAGCTTTTGAAAATGCCATGAACATTAGCGGCACACTGCTGCTTGAAGCTAAAAAAGAGCCTGATTTTACCGCGCTCTTGGATATAGGGCTAAATGATGAGACAAACCTTGAGCTGCATCTTCGCGGCGATACTCAAAAACTGCTCTATGAACTTGTATCCAAAGAGGATATAAAGAACACAAGAAAGATAGTGGACCTTTTTGAGCTGGGTCCAAAGATCAAATACTGGGTATATGACGCTATAGAGATGTCAAGTTTGTCCATTGAGAGCTTTAAAGGATGGCTTGAGTATAAAGATATAGATAAGGCGCATCTCAACCTTCACGCAAAAGCTACCGCAAATGATCTGAAATATACTTACGATCAAAAGCTTGCTCCTGTCAGTTCCGCTCAAACAGAGCTAGAGTTTAAAGACGGAGTTCTTTATATTAGACCAAAAGAGGCCTACTCTTATGGTTTTTACTTAGATAGAAGCTGGCTAAAGATCGATTTTGCAAAGGATGAAGAGACTTTAACGCTGCATCTTCTCTTTAACGCTCAAGCAAACAGAGATATAGTCTCTCTGCTTGAGAGATATAATATAAAACTCCCTATTCTCCAGAAAACGGGTGAGGTCGAGACCGATTTGACGCTGGGTATAAAACTAAGGACACTTAATGTTGAAGCCAAGGGAAGCTTTCATGCAAAAGAGTCTCAGATAAACTATCTTGGACTCGATATTGATGTTCCCCGTGCAGATGTATATCTAAAAAACAGCTATGTAACGATTGAAAACATGTATGCAAAATACAAAGATATAGCCGCTGCGGATGTATGCATGGAGCTCGATGCAAAGAAGTCAGAGGGCAAGCTCACACTAAAGTTTGACAAAATAGCGCATAAAGAGAGCTCTCTGTCGCTTCTTAACAAAAAAGAGCTAATCGCCGTATACAACATATCTCCTAAAGAGGACTACATCTCGATTGATAAATCAACATGGAGATATAAAGGCAAGATGGTAAATATAAGCGCCGTGAAAGTACCTTTTAAGATGAAGGAACTAAAAGCCCATCTGCCGGTCACCTCTATCTTGGCACCTGAACTTGGTTCGGCTCTGTTATCTGGGGATATATCTTTTAAATCAGGCAAAGCCGATCTGGATGTAGATATTCTCAAGATAAATAAAAAAGGTATTGCATTAAGCAGACCTGCACCGGCTTTTAAGCTTCTTTACGAGAACGGCACTATAAATATCTCATCAAAAAAAGATATATCTATGAAGATAGATAAAAAGCCGGCAACACTTAAAAATGTAGCATTTAGCATCACAAAAGAGTCGATAAAAGCAGATAATATAGTATTAAACTATAACGACACTGTTAAGTCAAAAATAGACCTTGATTATGATCTTTTAAACTCCAAAGGGGTGCTAAGTTTAAAAGATAATGCGATTTACGACAATGATTTTAACGAGATGTTTAAAACAGAGAAAAATATAGAGCTCTATTTGGAAAATAGAGACAATAGCACCGCCATAGGCTCAAAAAAGTATGATTTTGAGTATATTAGCTATAAAGACAGATGGGTACTGGATGCAAGATCGCTTGAAAAAATCTCACAATACTCCAAACTCTTAAAAAAGTATGATCTGACAAACGGAAGCCTTAAAATAGAGAAAAAAAAGGATCAAAGAGACTTAGAGTTTTTGCTTCAAAGTGATTATGAGTATAAATTTTTAACGACCCTTGAGAAGCCTATTGAGAGCTACACTGCAGAGGGCAGATACAATTTAGATACAAAAAAGATAGACCTTACTATCAACGACAGTGTAAATGTCGAGATCGCTGATAATATTAAAATAGATGCCAAAGACACAGGCATAAATATCAAAGAGATCATCAACTACTTTACTCAAAGAGAGACAACAGAAGGGCTTGATGATAAAACAGAGCTCCATATAGAAACACACAACTCTTTTTTGTATCTTGCACAAAACAGACATATAATCTCGGATAGAATCTATCTGGCATACATAGACAAAGCCATATCAGCCGAACTTCTACACAACAGAGGGCGCGCCGTCTTTACGCTTGCCAACGACAAGATCTATCTCTACGGAGATGAGTTCGGCGATGAGTTTATGGACAAGCTCTTCGCTCTCTCCAAGTTTAAGGGAGGCTCTTTTGAGTTTTTTATAAACGGCACTTTAAAAGAGTTTGACGGGATGATCAACATAGAAGATACGACGATACTTGACTATAAGATATTAAACAACATTCTTGCCTTTGTAAATACAGTTCCATCGCTCGTGACCTTCTCTCTTCCGGGGTACAACAAGAGCGGTATAGCCGCCGAGAGAACCTACATAAACTTTAAATTCAAAGATGACGTATATAAGATGAGCGATATATACCTTAAATCAAAAGAGATCGAGATAGCGGGAGTAGGAGAAGCGAGCATAGAGAAAAACAGCATCGATCTTGATCTAAATCTAAAAACGGACCTTGGCAGTTCGGTATCTCAAATACCGCTTGTAGGCTACATTCTTCTTGGCAAAGAGAGCATCTCTACAACACTTAAAGTTACGGGAAAGCTCGACGATCCGGATGTTAAGACCCAGATAGCAAAAGATATAGCAGTAGCCCCTTTTAACATAATAAAAAGGACATTTATGTTTCCATTTGAGCTCTTCAAGGGCGAAGAGAAAAAAGATGAGCAGAGATAGTCTCTACTCGTTTCTAAGAACGGTCAAGATATCCACTTCGCTCGCTTTTTTTGCAGGGTAAAAAGAGGACAACACCACAATAACAAATGCCCCGATGACTATAGAGAAAAAATCTTTAAGACTAAGATCAAGCGGCAAAGTGGATGTAGGGTAGACATCTTTTGGCAAATTTACGATGTCAAATGTACTAAGCACCCATAACCCGCTCATACCTAGAACAATACCCGCCATAATACCGCTCACTCCTATAACTATTCCCAGGTACAAAAATACCTTTTTAACCTCGGCAGATGTAGCACCCAGTGAGAGAAGCAGTGCTATCTCGCTTCTTCTGTTCATAACCGTCATCAAAAGCGAAGAGATGATGTTTATCGCGGCAATCAGTATTATAAGCATCAAAACTATAAATAGCGATACCTTCTCAAGTTCAAGTGCGGCAAAAAAGTTCACATTCTCTTCCCACCACCCTTTTATGGATACGCTTCTTGGAAGATGCTCTTTTATTCTTAGTATATCTTCGTGCGGGTTGGCTGAGAAGATATGGATTCCGCTGTATTGATTGTTTGGCAGATTCATGATAGCCTGAAGTGAAGCAAGCGTAGTATAGCTGTACGCCTTGTCATAAGCGGATAGTCCTGAATCAAATACGGCGCTGACGTTAAATCTTTTTATTTTAGGAGTAACGGACATTCCGCCTGGCTCAACATGCGTGAATATATACATAAGCTTTTCATCAATCTCAAGAGAGAGCTCCTCTTTAAGTGACTTGCCTATCAATATATCAAATTTATCAAAGCTGTTCTCTTTTATCGCCTCTTTTAGTACGCTGTTGACATTTGCTTCGCTCTTAAAATCAACTCCGAATATATAGCCGCCTTCGAGTTTTGAACCGCTTCTTGCCATAACAGATGATTGAACGTAAGGACTGAATTTAAGATCAGGAAACTTCGACTCCAGCTCCAAGAGCAGATTCTCATTCACAGAGCCGTAAAACTTAGGGATGACTGTCAGCGGATAGTTCATAATGGTTAGTTTTTTTCTAAACTCATTATCAAAACCGTTCATAAGCGCCATTGCGATTATTAGAACCATGACACCCAGAGTAATGCCTAAAAATGCCAATAGAGCAGACAAAAAGATAAACGGCTGCTCGCTGTCAAAGCGCAAAAAGCGCTTTACAAGATATGGAACTATTGATGTTTTCAAGAGGCGAACAGACCTTTTTTAGGGCCGCTCTTACCGCAGCACTGCTTATATTTCTTGCCGCTTCCGCATGGACAAGGATCGTTTCTGGATATCTTCTTCTCACTGCCCTGCTCCTCTTCGTTGTAGAGATTAAACTGTCTTGCAGCCTCAGCTATTTTTCTCTCCATATCCATCTTCTGGGCAACTCTTTTTGCCTCTTCTTCGGGGTCTTCGACTCTGAAGCGAATAACGTGAAGCGTCTTGATAGTGTTAAATTTAATATCCGATATAAGCTCAGTAAAGAGGTTAAAACTCTCTTTTTTATACTCGACAAGCGGGTCTTTCTGGTTGTACGCTCTTAGTCTGATACCTGTCTTCATATTGTCCATTGCATAAAGATGCTCTCTCCAAGCGCTGTCAAGCTCTTTTAGATAAAGCTCCCTCTCGATCTCGCTGCGTACACCTACATCAAGCACACCCATCTTATCATCATATACTTTTTTAACGCTCTCTATGATCTTGGCTAAAAGCTCTTCATAATCCAAAGAAGCAAACTCTTTTGCATCAAGCTCAATATTTAACTCTTCGTGGATAAGCTTAAAGAGTTTATCCAGGTTGAAATCTTCCTTGTCCCCTCCGTCAAATATATCACAGCTGTTTAGTATATGCTCTGCATACTCGGCTCTGAGCTCATTTATCTTTGTATTGATGTCAAACTCTGGGTCAAGAAGCTGATTTCTAAATCTGTATACGATCTTTCTCTGCTCATTTGCGACATCATCATACTCTACAACGTGCTTTCTGCCCTCATAGTGCATATTTTCAACTTTTTTCTGCGCTTTCTCAACCGCTCGCGTGACCATTTTGGACTCTATATACTCACCATCTTCAACACCGAGTCTCTCCATAATGCTCTTTATCTTGTCACTTCCGAAAATTCTAAGAAGGTTGTCTTCAAGAGAGAGATAGAACTGCGTAGTTCCCGGATCACCCTGACGTCCGCTTCTTCCTCTAAGCTGATTGTCAATACGGCGGTTCTCGTGTCTCTCTGTTCCTATGATGTATAAACCGCCTAGGTCTCTTACTTCATCATTTACTTTGATATCGACACCGCGCCCCGCCATATTCGTAGCGATAGTGACCGCACCCTTTGCACCCGCATTTTTAATGATCTCGCCCTCTTGCGCGTGATTTTTTGCATTAAGTACAGTATGGGCTATCTTCTCTTTTTTTAGCATCTCATGCAGAACTTCCGATTTGTCGATGGAAGCGGTACCGATAAGAACCGGCTGACCGCTTTTTGAGAGCTCTTTTATCATGTTAATAACTGCTTCAAACTTCTCTTTTTCGGTTTTATAGATAAGGTCGTTGAGATCTTTTCTTGCAACCGGGATATTTGTAGGTATGGAGATAACGTCAAGAGAGTATATCTGAGAAAACTCCGATGCCTCAGTCTGTGCAGTTCCGGTCATACCCGCCAGCTTATCATACATTCTAAAGTAGTTTTGAAACGTGATGTCGGCTAATGTCTGCGTCTCCTCTTTTATCTCGACGCCCTCTTTCGCTTCAAGTGCCTGATGCAGACCCTCGGAGTAGCGGCGTCCTTCGCTAAGACGGCCCGTAAACTCATCGACTATCACTACTTCACCGTTGTTTACGACATAGTCAACATCTCTTTCAAAGAGGTAGTTTGCTTTTAGTGCCTGATCAAGAATATGCGAAAGCGAAGCATTTTCAGGACTGTAAAGATTCTCGACTTTAAAGAGCTCTTCCGCTCTTGTTATGCCCTCTTCCGTAAGAAGAACAACTTTGTCTTTTTCATCAACGCTAAAGTGCTCATCTTTTACAAGCCCCATAGCAATTTTGTTTGCATCTGCAAAATCTTGAAGCGTTCTGTTTGTAGGGCCTGAGATAATCAGCGGAGTTCTGGCCTCATCTATCAAGATACTGTCAACTTCATCCACGATAACGAAATTGTGGCCTCTTTGAACCATATGCTCTTTAGAGTAGCTCATATTGTCTCTTAGGTAATCAAACCCGAACTCGTTGTTTGTTCCGTATGTTATATCTGCATTGTAAACTTCACGCTTAATGGCCGGATCATGCATATTCTCCTCTATTACGCCTACGCTAAAGCCCAGAAACTCATAAAGAGGACGCATCTCATTACCGTCTCTTGAAGCAAGATAGTCATTTACAGTTACCAGATGTACACCCTTGCCGGTAATAGCGTTTAAAACGATAGGAAGAGTTGCAACAAGCGTCTTTCCTTCACCCGTCTTCATCTCTGCGATCCTGCCCTCATGAAGAACGACCCCACCGATAAGCTGGACATCAAAGTGTCTCATCTTCAGCGTTCTTACACTAGCCTCTCTTGTAATAGCAAAAGAGTCGACCAAAACGTCATCCAAGCTTCTGCTTCCATTTAAAACACTCTCTTTAAGCTCTAAAAAAGCGCTCTTTAACTCATCATCACCAAGAGCTTGATATTTGCTCTCCAAACCGTTTATCTTATTTACAATCTTCGCATATTTTTTTAATTCACGATCATTTGTCGTACCAAAAATCTTACCTAATAATGCCTGTAGCATCCGCAACCTTATTATGGACAAGCGCCCTTTTCTAGGCACGCGTCACTGAAATTCTTTTTATTCTATCATACTTATAATTACATTTTGCATAAATGAGAAAATGATTTTTTCAAAAGAGCAGACTCATTTAATATTAATCAATATGTAAACAGTCCCTTAGATATAATTTTTCAAAAACAAGGGTCAAAATGAGAAAACTTCTTCTTACATCTTTAATAACTATGCAGCTTTTTGCATCAACTGCACTTGAAGAGGTTACTTCATTTGAAGCTGATTTTTCACAGAGCATTACCGACGAAAAAGAGAAAGTACTTATATATAATGGCCACATAGTTGCTTTAAAACCTCAAAATGCAAGATGGAGCTACATAAAACCGATAAAAAAAGATGTCTTTATAAATGACTTTGAGGTGACGATCATCGAGCCTGAGATCGAGCAGGTGATTATTAAAAGACTAGAATCAAACTTTGACTTCTTTAAAATAATCTCGAATGCAAAAAAAATAGACCAAAACACCTACGTCGCTTACTACAGAGACACAAAGTTCACAATAGTTAAAAAAAATGCACTGATCGAGTCTATATCGTATCTAGATGAGTTTGAAAACAGAGTAAAGATCACATTTGAGAACCAGAAACAGAACCACGAGATTGAGAAATCTGTTTTTATTCCAAAGTACTCTATGGAATTTGATATTATAAAAGATTGATTGATTGAATGAAGTTTGACAGAAAAGGTCTGTTGACCTTCTCTGCGCTATTTTGGAGATTATACAGCTTTGATCGTAACGCCGTATTTATCTTCAGCTACGCTGCGATCCTCAAGATGATAATCTTTTATCTCGTTGAAGTTCAGGTATCTGTAAACATTCCCCTCTTTTCCTGAAAGCTTTTGAGGAACTATGCTCATGTACTCCTCTACCGTAGGAATTCTACCTAGTTTTGCACATACTGCCGCAAGTTCAGCAGAACCAAGGTAAACCTGAGTTCCTTTACCTAAACGGTTGTCGAAGTTACGAGTCGATGTAGAGAAAACTGTCGAGTTTGGACGAGCACTTGCCTGATTACCCATACATAGTGAACAGCCAGGTACCTCAGTTTGTGCATGTATAGATCCAAAAACATCGTAGTAACCCTCGTTGATAAGCTGCTGCTCATCCATACGTGTAGGCGGAACTATCCAGAACTTCTCAACTGCGACTTTGCCTTCACCGCGCATAACTTCACCAGCAGCACGATAGTGACCTATGTTAGTCATACAAGAACCTAAGAATACTTCATCTATCTTATCGCCTGCAACTTCGCTTAATAGCTTAACATTGTCAGGGTCGTTCGGACAAGCAACTATCGGCTCTTTTACTTCATTAAGGTCGATCTCTATAACTGCCGCGTACTCTGCATCAGCATCAGGCTGCATTAATGACGGGTTTTTCAACCATTCGTTCATTTTATCTGCACGGCGCTGCAAAGTACGAGCATCTTGGTAGCCGTCTTTTATCATAGCTTCTATAAGCGTTACATTTGACTTTAAGTACTCAACAACCGGAGCCTCATTTAAAAGTACCGTACAAGCAGCGGCACTTCTCTCAGCAGATGCGTCTGAAAGCTCGAACGCCTGCTCTGCTTTAAGATCAGGAAGACCCTCTATCTCTAAAATACGTCCGTTGAAAATGTTCTTCTTACCTTTTTTCTCAACAGTTAAAAGCCCCTGCTGAATAGCATAGTAAGGAATAGCGTTTACAAGGTCACGAAGTGTGATACCAGGCTGTAATTCGCCTTTAAAGCGAACAAGTACAGACTCAGGCATAGTAAGAGGCATAGAACCTGTTACCGCTGCGAAGGCAACAATACCTGATCCGCCAGGAAAAGAGATACCGATCGGGAAACGCGTATGGCTATCTGCACCTGTCCCAACAGTATCCGGAAGAGTCAAACGGTTTAACCATGAGTGGATAACTCCGTCCCCCGGACGAAGTGCAACACCTGAACGGTTCGAGATGAAATCAGGAAGCGTATGGTGCATAACAACATCTGAAGGCTTTGGATAAGCCGCAGTGTGACAGAAAGACTGCATAACAAGATCAGCGCTAAAGCCGAGTGCAGCAAGTTCTTTGATCTCATCTCTTGTCATCGGTCCTGTTGTATCTTGGCTACCGACTGTTGAAGTTACAGGCTCAACGTACATACCAGGACGCACACCCTCCATACCGCAAGCCTTACCTACCATTTTTTGAGCAAGAGTGTAGCCTTTGCCGGTATCTGCAGGCTGTTCAGGAGTCAAGAAGATATCAGTAGCGCCCATTCCTAATACAGAACGAGCCTTAGTAGTCAGACCACGCCCGATGATAAGCGGAATACGGCCGCCTGCACGTACTTCATCAGTAATAGTGTTTGGGTTTAGTTTAAATGTAGCGATGCATTTACCGTCTTTATGTGCTTCGCCTTTGTATGGATAGATAGTAACAACATCGCCGCTCTCCATAGAAGTAACATCCATCTCTAACGGCAGAGCACCTGAGTCTTCACAAGTAGCAAAGAAGATAGGAGCAATAATACCGCCGATAACCACGCCGCCTGTACGCTTGTTTGGAACACCAGGAATATCTTCACCCATGTGCCACTGAACAGAGTTAACACCTGACTTGCGGCTAGAACCTGTTCCTACAACGTCGCCGACATAAGCTACCGGATGACCTTTTTTCTTAAGCTCTTTGATAGTCTCAAGCGGATTCTGCATTTTTGCAGCAAGCATAGAGTTTGCATGAAGAGGAATATCAGAACGTGTAAACGCCTCAGAAGCAGGTGAAAGATCGTCCGTATTTGTCTCACCCGGTACTTTAAATACGCTCACGGTAATCTCTTGAGGGAGGTCTGCTTTTGAAGTAAACCACTCTGCATTCGCCCATGAAGTCATTACTTCCGTAGCGTGCGCATTTCCTGCTTTGTGCATCTCTTCAACATCATTGAATGCATCATACACAAGAAGAGTATGCTTTAGAGCCTCTTTTGCTGCTTCAACTACTTCAGAGTTTTTTGAAGTAAGCGCATCAACCAAAGGCTTTACGTTATACCCGCCTAGCATCATACCCATTATTTTTACGGCATGAGCAGGAGATATAGCATCTACACTGATCTTTTCAGAAGCAACATCATTTAAAAATGCAGCTTTTACGTATGCAGCATCATCAACACCCGGTGAAACACGGTTCGTGATTAAGTCTACATTTTGTTCCATATCGCCTTGTCCGGCTTTGATCATCTCAATTAATGCAGCAGTTTGTTCAGCAGATAGCGGAAGCGGTGGAACACCTAGTGCCTCTCTCTCTGCTATATGCGCTTTATACTCTTCTATAAATGCCATTGTCATTCCTGTTTATAAATTTATGAGTGATTATAACTAAATATGTAAACAGTAAAACACTAGTGTTACTAAAGTAAACAAAAGCTAGAAATATTCTTTAAAATATGTTTATTTTAGTAACACTATAAATTTCTAAATTTCAACTCTGCATCTATGATCTCTCTGTTTTTACCACTATAGTTACTTTTTAACCATAAAAGGTATGAATCAGGCAGATCACTATATGCCAATCCTTTATATTTTCCAAACTCCACTCTTTGTGTCTGCTGGGTTTTTACAAAGGTCTCTTCGCACAGAGCGTCAAGGTCGCTTTTTTGCAAAAGAAGAATAAACTCTTCAAACTCTAATCTTTTTTGGATGACAAAGGTGTAGGTGTTAAAATCAAAAATGCCCTTTCTTTGGAGGGCGAAAGCTTCAATGCGGCGTATCTGCTCAACACTGAGCTGCTCTAAATTTTTTACATAGACACTAAAAGAGTTGTGAAGTTTTGTAAAGATAAAGTGCGGCTTAGTGCTCATTAGAGGATCTCACGGATCCCTTTAGAGTTTGGAGCAGATAGTACGCCCTCGCCTTCAAGCTGCTCTATAAGCCTTGCAGATTTATTGTAGCCTATTTGAAGTTTTCTCTGAAGATACGATATGGAGGTTTTTCTATCTGATAAAATAACGTTTTTAGCCTCGTCAAATAGAGGGTCAAGCTCTTCGTACGTCTCACCGGAAGAAGAAGCGCTCTCTTCGCTCTCCTCTACCAAAAAGCTCTTATCGTAGTTAGGCGCTCTTTGAGATTTTATAAAATCAACGATTCTCTCAATCTCCTCCTCCGTGCTCCAAGGTGCGTGCAGACGCACCAGACCCGTTGAACCCGGAGGAGTAAAGAGCATATCCCCTTTTCCAAGAAGTGATTCTGCGCCCTGCTGGTCCAAGATGATCTTGGAGTCTACTTTCTGCCCTACCCTGTATGAGATGCGTGAAGGGAGGTTTGCTTTTATAAGACCTGTTACAACGTCAACCGATGGTCTCTGCGTTGCCACTACAAGATGTATTCCCGAAGCTCTTGCCATCTGTGCAAGCCTTGCGATTGAGTGTTCTACGTCTTTGCCGCTTGTCATCATCAAATCGGCGAGTTCATCTATTATGACAACTATATACGGCAGATGCTCTCCACCCTCTTTAGTGACCTTTTCATTATAGCTCTCAATATTTTTTGTCCTGTTGTCACTCATAAGAGCGTAACGTCTCTCCATCTCATAGACCATATTGTTGAGTGCTACGATAGCCTGCTTTGCTTTTGTAATGACAGGAGTAAGCAGATGAGGGATATCGTTGTATATTGAGAACTCAAGCATCTTCGGATCGATCATAAGCAGTCTAAGCTTATCTGGAGAGTTTTTATATAAAAGCGAAAGTATCATAGCGTTTATGCCGACACTCTTTCCGCTTCCCGTAGTTCCGGCAATAAGAAGGTGTGGAAGTTTTTTAAGGTCAGTAATAAAGGGCTTACCGACAATATCTTTACCAAGAACAATGGTAAGCGGCGAAGAGGACTCTTTAAAAAGCTTGCTGTCAAGAAGCTCTCTGAGATAGATGGTATCTATCTTCTCATTTGGTATCTCTATACCGACCACATCCTTACCCGGAATTGGCGCTTGAATACGTATGGTCTCGGCACTAAGAGCCATTGCAAGGTCATCTTGAAGATTTAGGATTCTAGATACCTTTACGTTTGCCGCAGGCTTGAACTCAAATGTTGAGACAACCGGACCTGCGTACGTTCTGACAACATCACCTTCTATCTTAAAATGCGCAAGTTTCTCTATGAGAAATTTTATCTTACCGTCAAGTTCGCTCTCATCTACACTGTGAGCCTTGTTATTCGGTTTTTGCAAAAAATCCACAGAGGGGAGTTTAAAGTTTTTAGGTTTCTCAACCTCTCCCTTTTCAATAGACTCCAGAAGTTTTGCATTCTCCTCAAGCTCATCGACAATGATCGCGTTTTTCTGCTCTTTTATCTCATTTACAAGCTCTACGATGTTTTGAACCTTCTCACTGTTTGGCTCTTTTGCTTCCTGCGGCTTCTCTTGAGCTTGAGAGCTTTGAACTTTTGGAGTACTCTCTTTTCTCAGATATGCGGGCTTGTCTATCTCCTCTTCGAAACTATCTTCTATGATCTCTTTGGCAACATGCTCTTTTTTTAAAGTTTTTTGCTCGATTTTTTTTACCTCTTTTGGGCTGTTCTCTCTGGCTGCAGACAATCTGTCTTTTGTTTTGTTTAAAAAGATGTCCACCATCTCATGAGCGCTCCTGTCAAAAACAATTACCACTGAGAGCAGAGTTATGATAAACCAGAACGTCCATAGTCCAAAAGAGCCTATATATGGGGATAAAAAGTCGGCAAAGCCCGCACCTACAGCCCCGCGCAGGCTGTCATTCACAAGCATTGCCTGCGCTAAAAGTGAAGAGAAAAGAAGCAGAAATGATGCGATCGCCAACTCAAATTTTCTCATATTTATATTGCTGTTTTTATAAAAAAAGTACAGAGGGATCATAAAAAGAAATATATAGGCGTAAGAGATGTAACCGAAGTATTTATGGTTGTATGATGCAAACGTAGCGCCGTATCTGCCCATCAGAGCAGTATCACCCAAAACGGTAGAGAATCCAAGATAGATTAACAGACCAAAACTTATAATGAATATAGTATCTTTCAAACTATAGCTTCCTTTTTGCTTTAAAAAAATTAAATATTATAGATATACCCTCGGGAGGAAGTTCTCCCTGGAGCGTAATAATGATGAAGTATAACAAAAAATGCTTTATAAAGGATTTTAGAGCCTGTAATTATAGATAATTAACAAGGCTAAGCTTCGATACTTTTGCCGCAGTTGAGAGCAGAGCCTCATAATTAGTGTTTAATCTTGCCAGGTTCAATGAAGCTTCAGCCATATCCGTATCTACAACGGTTGATCTTAAGCTCATAGCACTGATCTCCAAAAGACCTGTTCTCTGCAGTGATGTGTCAAGAGCATTTGTCTGCACACCGACCTGAGAGTGTGCTCTGTAGACGTGGTCCTGAAGGTCATCCATCATGGCAATTGCGTTTCCTATTCCCACATTTCTAATATCCCCTGAGCTGCTGTCAGGATAGAGTTGATAGTTTTCAACAGCGCTGATCATCTCATCCATTGTCTTGAAGAAGTCCGTTTTTGGGTCACGTACAGTTATAGCATTGTTCGTATTGAACGTCATTACCGAGGCATCTGCACCTACTGTAAAATCACTGCTGTTCGCGTCATAGATGGCAAGTGTAGCTTGAGTATTGCCCGTGCCTATCTCTTCAAACTGTATCTTGCCGTCATGACTTAAAAAAGTTCTTCCCATAAGATCCGCAGTCCCGATCGCTGCGTCATACTCTGCATCAGTCCCAGGAATGCCTGCCGGAAGGTTTCCAGTTGTTAGCATATTAACAACATCCGTAAACTGCTTGTATGTCATATCATCGCCGTCTACGGCTGCTCTTGGAGTCCCCATATCATAAATATTGTAGGTATTTCCGCCAACCGTAAAGGTCGAACCTGCTGCGCTTAGATCTATCTGTGCACTGTAAGCAATGCCGTTTATATCTGTTCCTTCAACGACGAACGAAGTTCCGTTAAGAGTACCCGCAACTCCCTGTGAGATATCTGCAACATCCGAGAGCTTTGTCAAAGCAGTTGCAAATGCATTAGTCTCTCTTACGATCTGAGGGGATGCAGAGGAGAGCTTTGCACCGTCTTTGCTAAACTCTGCTCTGTCATATATAGTCCCCTCTATAAGATTTGTAGCTGCAACACCATCGGCAGATGAGAGTGACGACTTTATAAACTCTCTAACATGAAGATCAGGATTGATAGCAGTAGACGTTCCTAACATTATCCTGTCAAAGTTCGTCTCCCCTACTCCCAAGTCATCAATATTTGTAACATCAGCCGCCGCACCGCCGCTTAGATCAGTTGCAGCGACCATATGAAAATCTATTTTACTAGACCCCTTGATCTTATCTTCTACTATTATCTGCCCTTTTTCATTCATGCTGATGTTTACGACATCAACTTCAGGAGTGTTCCCATACAAAGCGCCGATCTCGTTTAGAAGGTCACCGATCTTCTCATCATCGCTCATTGCAATCTTCTCTTTAAAAGCGACACCGTCGCTTCTTGTTCCACTAACATAAAAAAAGTGTTTATCTACCCCGGTATCTATTACGTTGTCGCCATCACCCATAAGATCACGAATAGTGCTGCTGCTTGTAAGTGGAGAGCTAGTGCCTTTTATTGTAAAATCTGCAAAGTTAGGATATTTAGCACCTAAATTTGTTTGAACAACATTTGTCGACACTTGTCTTTGTACCAGTTTCTTCTCACCTAGAAAAAGTTCAGCACCGCTTATGTTGTACTGTTGAGACGTTTTAGAGCCGGTAAAAGCTTTTAACAGCCCTTCATTGCCCATATAAGTACCGTCATCAGCGATCGGTCTTACGTCAACAGCTGAACCTGAAAATAGATACTGACCGTTAATAGAGGTATTTGCCAGATTTTTAAAGTGCTCCTCTATTGATCTAAGCTCCTGTGCTATAGCATCAAGAGAAGTCTCGCTGTTTGTAGCGTTTGCGGCATTTAAAAGAAGCGTTCTCATTCGGATCATAGATGATTCAAATTCACCAAGCACGGCATCTGTTTGATTCGACATCTTAAGAGCACTCTCGGTACTGCTTTTTATCTGACCAAGAGTAGATATCTCGTTATCAAGTCTCATTGTCTCCGTAAATGTTCTGACATCGTCTTGAGCGTATTGAATTTTAAGTCCAGAAGCTATCTGTTTGTTCACATCAAAAAGAGCTTCGTTTAGTTGTCCGTTATTTTGACTATATATGCTCTTATAATACATACCGCTTGTAATTCTCACGCTGCACCTCCATCTTTTTTATGCCGACTTGTCCAAATATTTAAAATCTTAAGCAATACAAGTTCCATTTAGACTACATCGGCAAAAACTTGTTTACTTATAACTTATCTTTAAGTAATAACACACTATTATTTCGTCACTAAGCCGGCGTGGTGAAATGGTAGACACGACGGATTCAAAATCCGTTATCTTAGGATGTGGCGGTTCAAGTCCGCCCGCCGGTACCACAAATGTTTTCTTTAATGACATCACAGATCATCTTCACATCATCTTTCATCATAGTAGTACTGCTTGCAACACAAAGCCCTTTTTTAAACAGCTCTTCACTTGTTCTATCCACAAAACTTTTTGCATCTATAAAAAGAGGCTGCATGTGCATCGGCTTCCAAAGCGGTCTGCTCTCTACGTTTACCTCTTCCAGTGCCTTTATCACTCTGTTAAAGTCACTTTTTTCAAATGTCATAGCTGTAAGCCATCTATTGCCTCTACTATTTGGCAACTCCGGCATAAAAGTTATCTCTTTCACGTCACCTAAAAACTCTCTGTACCACTCAAAGATCTCTCTTTTTTTTGCAACTCTCTCTTCTATTACTTCCATCTGCCCAACACCGATTGCAGCCAACACATTGCTCATACGGTAATTGTACCCGTACTCTACATGTTCATAATGCACGAACGGCTCTTTTGCCTGGGTGCTATAAAACTTAGCTTTCTCTATCCACTCTTTGTTGTTTGAGACCAATATACCGCCACCCGAAGTTGTGAGTATTTTGTTTCCGTTAAAGGAGTAGATCCCAAAATCTCCAAAAGTCCCGGTATGCTTGCCGTTAAAAACAGCACCCAAACTCTCTGCCGCATCTTCTATAAGATAAACTCCGTGAAGAGCGCAAATATCAGCAATTTTTTCTATATCTGCGCACTGCCCGTAAAGATGAGTAACTATTAATGCTTTTGGTTTTTTATCACATTCGCAAAGATATTTATTTAGTAATTTTGGAGATAAATTCCAGCTCTCCTTGTCACTGTCTATAAATACAGGATTTGCCCCTTGATACAGTATGGCATTGACCGAACCTATAAAAGTAAAAGTTGAAGCAAGTACATCATCATCTTGCCCTATCCCTAGAACTCTAAGCGCCAAATGGATAGCAGCCGTGCCACTTGTTACCGCAAGAGCACTTTTTGCCCCCGTATAGTTTTTTATGCTCTCTTCAAACTTGTTTACATACTCGCCAAGCGGAGCTATATAGTTACTCTCAAAAACCTTTTCAATATACTTCAGCTCATTACCGCTCATATGCGGCTCACTTAAAAAAAATCGTTTATTCATTGAGCTCTCTTATTACTTTTGCGGGAACCCCAAAGGCTACAACATCATCAGGAATATCATCCGTTACCAGACTATGCGCTCCGACAATTGAATTCTTTCCTATCGTAACACCAGGCAAGATGGTAGAGTGGCTGCCGATCTTACAATTTTTTTTCAAAGTCACCTTCCCTTGCTTGTTGTCAATCGTTGATACTGAATATATTGAACAATGAGACCCAATCTGAACTTCATCTTCTATTGCTACGCCATACTTTGCGTTAATATAGCTAAAAGCACCTATATCCGTTGCAAAACCTAGTTCAAGTCCATCTTTATTTTGTACAACCCAATTGTATTTTGTAAGCTTACCCTCTTCTATTTTCGGATATTCCCAGTTCTCAAAACGCTTCTGATTTGTCATTTACTATTTCCTTTGAATTTTTCCATAGTAGCACTTGCAGATGAGCTAATATCTACTCTTTTGATAACATTTAAAAATGTTAGCCAAAGTATCTTTATGTCAAGCAAAAAAGATCGATTATCTACATACCACGTGTCTAATTCAAACTTTTGCTCCCATGAAATTGCATTTCGTCCATTTACTTGAGCCCAGCCTGTAATGCCCGGTTTTACATCATGCCTTCTTTTTTGTTCGTTATTGTACAACTCAAGATACTCAACAAGAAGAGGTCTGGGACCTACAAAACTCATATCACCCTTTAGCACATTGAAAAGCTGCGGAAGTTCATCTAAACTTGTACTTCTTATAAACTTTCCGATACCTGCAAGTCTTTGTTCATCAGGAAGCAACTCTCCGTTAATATCTTTCTCATTGGTCATTGTACGAAACTTATATATGCTAAATATCTTCTCTTGATATCCGGGCCTTTTTTGTCTAAAAAGTATCGGTGTTCCCATCTTCCACAAGATAAGTAAACTAACTATGATATAAATAGGTGAAAATAGTATGATTAAAAGTAATGCCAGCGTTCTGTCAAAAAGTGATTTAAGCATTAAATTTTTTTATCTCCTCTTTTAAAAGGTTTTCAAGTTTATTTGTTAATATTTCTATTGAATAATTTTCTTCAGCATAAGCTCTTATTTTTTCTCCAATTTTAATTCTCTCTTCCTCGGATAAAGAGTAAATTTCTAAAATTGTTTTTTCTAATTGCTCCACATCATCAGGTGCTATACTATATCCTGCGTTAGCATCTTTTATTGGATTATTCTTTGCATTTGTAGAAAATATTATAACTCTTCCGCTTGCCATATAGTCAAAAAGTTTATTTGAACTTATCCCATAGTTAAATGTTGGACTATCCTTCAAATTAAAATAAAGCACATCACTATTCTCTAGTATATTTGAAACTTCACTTTTTGGCACTGAGTTTTCTATACTTACATTTTGAAGGTTATTCTCTTTTGTAAATTTTCTAAGTTTTTCTTTCTCTGCTCCATCACCCAAGATCCTAAAATAGATATCTTTTTTGCCTTGCAGCTTTTTTGCAGCATCTAAAAAAATTTGAAGATTATTTGCAACTCCAATTGCCCCCGTGTAGCTTACTGTAAATTTTTCACTCCGCTCTTTTGGAGTATATTTTATATTTGATAAATCAACCCCGTTTGATATCCATATAAATTTTTCTCTCTCTGCAAATTGCCCTATATAATCATAAGCATATGGAAGATTAGAGATGATTTTATCTGCTTTTTTGTACAAATATCTCTCCAACCATCCAAGCAACAGTATAAATGGATGCCATTTCGATATACCCATATCTATAAGCGCTTGAGGCCAAAGATCTCTAACCTCCATTATAAATGGTGTTTTATATTTTTGAGCTAGTTTCATAGCAGCCCACACTGCAAAAAGATGAACTGAAGAGCCTATAACGATGTCTGGCTTTTTCAAACCTAGTTTCGGCATTATCTTAATAACTTTAAATGTGTAACTCAGCATATTTTTCACTCTGCCTATGCCGTTTCCAAAATAAGCAGGTGTTTTTATCCAGACAAAATCTATACCGTCTATGCTCTCTAAAAGATACTCTTTACCACCATACTCCCTCATCTCCTGATATTTTGAGTAGTGAAAACTTGAAGCTACTATGGTAACTTTGTGACCTCTCTTAATCAGCTCTTTTGCAAAATCATAGTGTCTGGTTCCTCCGCTCATCTCAGGAGTTAGGGCATGATGGTTAAATATCCAAATATTCAAACTAATATTCCAATAATTTTTTTATGATTTTTTCACTTGCTTTACCACCGCCGTATAAATCTAATTTTGAATTTTCAATATTGAATTTTGAATTATTTCTAAAAGCTTCTAAGATTTTTTCTTTATCTGCCCCCGCTAAAACATTTGCTCCGCACTCTACAAGCTCTACCCATTCCGTCTCATCTCTAAGCGTAATACACGGTTTTTCAAAAAAATAAGCCTCTTTTTGAAGTCCTCCGCTGTCCGTCATAACCAAAGAGCAGTTATCTATCAGCCACACCATTTCAAGATAACCTACTGGCTCTATAATCGTAAGATTTTCTATATTTTCCCTAAAGGGATTTCCTTCGGTCAATTTTAAATTTTCTAGTATCTTTTTTGTTCGTGGATGAAGCGGCAATATTACTTGTTTTTCTTCTGCTATCTCATTAAGTGCTTCAAATATACTTCTCAGCCTTGTTTCATCATCAGTATTTTCTGCTCTATGAATTGTGCAAAGGATGAAATTATCTTTTATATCTATATTTGGTTTAACTGCCAAACCTTTATAAAACAACGCTCCATCTTGCATAACATCGCCTGATTTTACTATCTTACAATCAAAATTTTTATAGCCTTCATTTTTAAGATTTTCTATAGCTGTATCTGTAGGGCAAAAAAGCATATCGCTTACTCTGTCTGTAAGTATTCTATTTACCTCTTCGGGCATCTTCATGTTAAAACTTCTAAGCCCTGCTTCTATGTGTGCAAGTTTTATATGAAGCTTTGAAGCAACAAGCGCACCTGCCAAAGTTGAGTTTGTATCGCCGTAAACCACAATCCAATCCGGTTTTTCCTTGAGTGCGACCTCTTCTATTTTTTCTATCATCTGCCCCGTCATGGCACCATGACTTTTTCCACCGATGCCTAAAAAATAGTCGGGTTTTGGAATCTGCATCTCCTCAAAAAAAATATCAGACATATTGGCATCATAATGCTGCCCCGTATGAACTATAACCTCTTTTATCTCTTTATGTTTTGCTATTTCACGGCTAACACTTCCAGCTTTTATAAACTGTGGTCTTGCGCCCAAAATAGTTAGTATTTTCATTATAATCTCAGTAATGGAATCTACAAGATGCTATGGCAATAGCGCCACCCGTAACTTCATAAACAAGCCTATGTTCATCTGTTATTCTTCGAGACCAAAACCCTGAAAGCTCATGTCTTAATGGTTCAGGCTTACCTATACCTTCAAACGGCTCTCTTTTTATATCTTTAATAAGGTTATTTATTTTTTTTACTACTTGCTTGTCTGCTTGTTGCCAATAAAGATAATCTTCCCATGCTTTATCACTAAAGATTAGTCGCATTCTATAAGCTCTCTTTGTGCAACCTGACCTTCTCTCAATTGTTTTATAGAATCCATAAGATGTTTAGCATTGTTTGGATTATTGAGGAGATAATTTGTCTCTTTCATAGAACTGTACTCATCAAAAGGTATCACTACAACATTTTCTCTACCTTTTCTATGGATGATAACTTCCTCATTATTTAAAAAAACAGCATCAAATATAGCTTTAAAATTGTTTCTAGCCTCTGTCATACTTACTACTTGCATATTAATCCTTACACTTTTTTGTACATTATAGCATACATTCAATCAACTTTAATTAAACTATTATATATTTCAAATAATTTCTTCTCTTCAACGCCCCAATTATACTTTTCTAGCACGGCTTTATAAAAGTTCTTTGTATATGCTCAACATTTGTTTGACATTGTCTTCCCAGTTATACAGCTTTTTTACTCTCTCTCTGCCATTATGTCCTATTTTTTTTCTCAAATCTTCATCTAAAATAAGTTTTTCTATAGCATCAGCTGTCTTTTGAGGATCTCTTCGCGGCACCACAAAACCACTTACCCCATTTTCGACAACCTCCGGAAGCCCTCCCACATTAGAAACAATTACAGGCTTCTCACATGCGGAAGCTTCAATGACTGCTACCCCAAAACTCTCACTTTCAGATACAGATACAGATACAGATACAGATAGCATATTATGATATTTAGGAACATCAACAAAAGGCACTTTTCCGGTAAAAATAGTTTTTTCTTCTAATCTCAGTTCTTTTATCAAATTTTTTAAACTATTTTCCAAGCTTCCTCCGCCAACTATTAAGAGCTTAAGAGGCAAATTTGGATATTTATCGCTTAGTATTTTAAAAGCCTTTATGAGATATTCTATTCCGTATTTATCTTCAAGTGTTTTAACGGTACCAACAACGATATCTTCTTTAGCAAATAAACTTTTAACTTCTATAGGTTTAAACTGCTCCATATCGATACCAAATGGAGTTACTACCACATTTTTATTTGTATAAAGCTTTGTCTCTTTCGCCATTACATTGGATGTTGAGAGTATTTTATCCGCCTTTTCAAGATTGAATTTGAGCATAGCTTTATGTAAAAAAGATTTATGCGGAAAACTAAACACATCACTCCCCCAAACAGAAAGTACAAAAGGATGAAATCCACTCAACGCACCAAGCAACCCATAACTGCTTGCATAGTGTGCGTGTACTATATCTGGCTGAAAACCATTGATAATTTTTTTTATAGTAGGTAAAGCTTTTAAATATTTTAGCTTTGCAAACGACCCCTCCATTCTAGTTATGCTCTGATTGAGAGTTTTGATTTTTATATTTGAAATGCCATTATAATCACTTACATGTAAGTCCCCAAATCCAAAAATAACTATCTCTATATGGTTTTTTGCTAAAGACTTTGCCCATTTTATGGTATGTGGTGAGTTTGGATTCGACAAAAGCAGAAGTTTCATACAATTAAATCCTTTTCAACTGTTTTTACTCTTGCTTCCCAAGAATGTTTTATTTTTAATAGCTGTATATTTTCTTGTTTTAATTTCGCTTCAGCGGGCTCTTCTAATAACTTTTTAAAAAGTTTTTCAAGAGCTTTTTCTTCATATTCTATAGTCCATCCGATACAGTTTTCTTCCACAAATTTTCCTGCCAATGTACCTTTTGAGGCAATGATGGGTTTTTCTTTTCCTATATACTCATATAGCTTTACAGGAGCGGCAAATTCCCGATATTCTTGCGGTTTTACAAAAAGCATAGCTATATCTACGTTTGCATATAACCCTTTTAACTCATCGCCGCTTTTGTGTACTATGGAGATATTTTCAGATAGTTCGTATTCACTTTTTGCATTTTGCCATTCGTTTTCTCTTGTACAAAGTGTAAAGTGTATTTTTGGAAACTTTTTGACTACAGCAAAAAGCTTGTGCATTTGATAGTGACTTCCTAATCCACCGATGTATAACAACTCAATTTTATCTGTAATATTTTTGGCAACAAAAGACTCATAATCATCGTGCCCTGGAGGAAGTGCTTTAAATTTATTTTGATTTACGATTGGAGTATATTTTGTCATTTGCATTGATGGAACATATACTATATCTACTAATTCATTATATTTTTTAAGATCATATTTGTAAAAAAATTTTGCAATATTTCTCTTCCAAAATGAAAGCTCTTGTCCATACTCTGAAAACAACCAATAAATATCTCTATAAAACAAACCTATTTTAATTCCATGTTTTTTACAAAATTTAAAAAATCCAAAATCCAAAAAAGGATATTTAGGTAGATGATTTTTTTCGGTTAAGAGCGTCGGTTGTGTGGATGATTCGGAATATAGAAAATCAAAAGTTTCACCATTTTGTATTCTTTTTTTGATATTGTTTATTTTTTTCTTTCTCTCTTTTGCGTATCCCGTTACCTGTGTTACTTCATAGCCTAACTTTTCAAATGCCTGTATCATTTTGAGCGGTCTAATGCCGCTGGCTGAAGATGCATCAACATCAAGAGGCAATGGATGATGAAAAATCATTTTTTTCACTGCTTTTTCCTATTGTAACTGTCAATTATATCATTATAAACCTCTTCCAGTTCGGCAACAACAGCTTCTTCACTAAACTTATCTTTTGTATATTGTGCAATATATTCACTATCATATGTATCTCTATTCTCATACAAATACTTCATTAAGTCTGCTAATGAATTCTCATCTATATCTGTAAGTAAACCCACTCGTTTATCCCGTACAATTGATTCAGGACCACCGCACTTTGTAGCTATGACGGGCAGTCCGCAACTCATAGCTTCTATTACGACTACACCAAATGTTTCGTATTTACTGGACAACACGAAAGCATCACTTTCTTGCAATAATGTTTTCACCTCTTCTCTGTTTGCTCTACCAAATAGTGTAATTTGCTCTTGCATTTGCAGTTCATCTATCAAGTTTTTTAGGGATTGTAATTCAGGACCATCTCCTACTATAGTAAGCCTTACATTTTTATCTTTGAAAACTTTTGCAAATGATTGTATTAACATCTTTTGATTTTTGTTTTCATCTAAAGAAGCAATATTAATAAATTTAAATCTATCATCTTCTGATTTTAATACTGGTGTAAAAAAATCAATATTGACTATATTTGGTATGTATTTGAACTTTAGATTAAATTTATTTTCAAGCAACTGCTTAAATTCGTTACTTACAGCTATATTAGTACTTGAATGACTAAAAACTTCTTTAGCAAGGTCTATTTGAGTCTCAGATAACAAACCTCTAGCAAATCCTGAAAAGTGTTCAGTAGTTACATAAGGAATATTATAATTTTCTTTAAGCCATAAAGCATACTTTCCTGCTGCAAACGAATGAACATGTACAATATCTGGTAATCCATTTTTTTCTACATATTTTTTAAATTTTCTTTTGAATAAGTAAAAGCTAATATGATCTCTTAAAGTATGTAGCTTAGGAATGGATGGGTACTCTATCGTGTATGTAGCAACTCCATTTTCTATAAAATCATTATTTTTAAATACTATTTTTTTATACTTTAGTATCTCTCGTACGCTATATTGACTTATGCTCAGCACAGATACATCATGTCCATATTTTGCTAATGCTTCTGCTTGTTCTTTAAAGAAAATACCACCTATCGAAGTAAAGCTATTTGGATACCAAGAGGGGATTATTAGGATTCTCAAGCTATTTCTTTTTTTGTAAAGTATAAAACCATAAGTATAAAAATAAAAAGCATACTACTCATGGATAAAACAATATAGTTAAGTACCACTAAAAAATCACTTTCTTTAAATACATATAAAATCCCCAGAGGTACAAGCATAAAAAAAACTGCAAATACCAACATTATATCGTGCTTATTTAATATAACAAATAACGTAGAAAGAGGCGATGTCAAAAAATTTAAAAAAAGCCATGGTGCCATAATTGAAGCCGCTTGTCCTGATAATTCCCAGTTTTCACCAAATGTAAATTTAAAAATATCAACTGCAAAGAAATACATTATTAAAAATATTGGAGCAGCCACCAAAGAAGCTTTGACTATAAACTTCATGACAATTCTATGCAAGTCTGTTCTTTTTGTGCTCGAAACTTTTTGAAAAAATACTTGAGACAAAGAACTGCCAACCAAAGACATTGGTGTTTGTACCATCTTCCACGCTAAAGTAAATTGTCCCAAAATAGATATTGTAAAAAATTTAGCTATTAATATACTTATTCCAGAAAGCCTCAATCCATCAATAATAGCATTAGGCAAATTATATTTTGGAAACTTAATAAACTTCCTAATCAAAGCAAATATTTTTAATTTTTTAATTTGCTCTACTTTGCTTCTGTCTTCCCTCAAAACCATTCTTCCCAAAATAGTCGCTGCCACACTCTGCCCCAAAATTTGCCCCAAAATCAGTCCGCTAGTGCCAAATCCACCAAAACCCATTCCCAGATTTGCCGTGGCAGTTGTGCCACTTTGCGTAATTCTGCTTAGAGCAAGTCTTTTATACTGTTTTTTTCTATTTGACCAATAATTAAAACTCTGATAAACACCTGTAAGCAAAACCGTAACAGGGATAAAATAGAGCCAGTTTGAAATTTCCGGATTTCCTAAAAGATTTGTGATTTGATAATTGAAAACAAATACGATAATGAGTGAAATAAAACTCACAAAAAAAGCTATACCTATAGAAAGAGCAACGATATTTACTGCATCCTCATCTTTTTTTGGAAGCATAATAGCCATTTCATATCGACCCGTTGCCACTACGGATAAGATGGAAGCCAAAGCCATATAAAGCGCAAACACCCCAAAATCTTCAGGTGTATATATACGAGTGAGTATCGGGCTTATGGCTATAGGTATAGCTTGCGCTATCGTCGTACCCGTCATGAGGGTGAGGACATTGCGGCTAAACTCTGAGTGTGGCTTTAGTCTGCGTAGCATTTAGTTTAACTTTTCTAATAATTCAAAAGAGTTAATATCCATCTTTGAAACTGCAAACCACTTTTTACCTAAATCTTTTAAGCTTGCTCCAAAGTGATATATCTCTTTTTCATCAATGATTAAAAATCTATCATGTGACAGTTCAAATTTGATAACCTCTATTTTTTGATATTGAGTATTATATTTTTCTATATCTAACTTAAGTTGTTTTGATATTACTTTTGTATATATCTTCATATCAACTTTTACATCTCTTTTAGTAAATAATACTAAAGTACTTTCATCTATGTAGTTATCTATAAGTTTTATAGATTTTTTAGCACTTTTTATGATATCGCTTACAAAAAGATATGCATCAAATATTTGTCCATCATAAAAGATATGCTGTTTTTGCGGTGTTCCTTTTTCTTCTATAGCATTTAAAATAGCATCTACTTTAGTGTCATTTCTTATTTCATAAGCTATTTGTCTTTTTTCTATAGTTTCTATTCTTGTAAAAAGTGAAGCATTATTTTGTAAAAACTTTCGCATATTTACAAAGCTTTTTATAATTTGAATACTTGTTTGAACAGCTGTTTGACTTTTCAAAACACTACTAAGCATAGAAACCCCTTGTTCGGTAAACACAAAAGGAAGTTTTCTTAACCCCATTATCTCTTTATTGGATGTCGCAATTTGCGATTTCCAATTTTCAAGTTCTTCTGAAGCCATTTGGAACATAAATTCTTGCGGAAACCTTTCTATATTTCTTTTTACTTGCTCATTTAATCTTCTAGTTTCAACTCCATATAAAATTGCCAAGTCTCTATCAACCATAACTTGCATACCTCTTATGGTGTAGATTTTATTTTCTATTGTTTGATTATCAATTAAAGTTAATTCATTCATATTGTTTTTTTCCTATAATATATTGAAAATCCTCAGGAGTGTATATGCGAGTGAGTATCGGGCTAATAGCTATAGGTATGGCTTGGGCTATCGTCGTACCCGTCATGAGAGTAAGTACATTACGGCTAAACTCTGAGCGGGGTTTTAGGCTGCGTAGCATTTAGTTTAACTTTTTTAGTGCCTGAAGTACAAAATCCAAATGTTTGTTATCCTCCATAAAGGCATCAACCAACTCCCTCTTCAATTTTGGTTCAATATTTCTATCAACTTTATCTATATCAAACATAGATAAAATCTTTTTTTATTCTATTTTTCACAAATGTTTTCATGCTATCAAAGTCACCTATATCAATATTTCTATTTAATTGTTCTTCTAAAAACTTTTTTTACTGTCTTTTAATATTGCAATATCAACATCACTTGTCTCTGTATCCAACCCTTTTGCAACACTTCCAAATACGGCAAATTCTTCTATGCCATACTCCTCTTTCAATATGGGTTTTAGTGCTTTTAGCTGATTGACAATCTGACAGTTCATTTGTAACTCTGCTTTAATCTAATTTCTATCTTATTGTAGCGAAATATCCACAAAAACTATGTTTTCATCTTCAAGCTTGTATCTGCTGCCGTCGTATTCGTCAACTGCAAAACCCTTTGTATCAAACTCAAGTCTATTTCCCGCGCGGCTTACCCAGCCTATCTGTTTTGCCGGAACTCCGACCATCAGTGCGTATGGCTTTACATCTCTGCTTATAACTGCTCCGCTGCCTACAAGCGCGTACTCTCCTATCGTCACACCGCATATTACCGTAGCATTTGCACCTATCGTGCAGCCGTATTTAAGAACTGTTTTTTTGAACTCATCTCGTCTTGCTATAAAAGCCCTCGGATTTATAACATTTGTAAAAACTACACTCGGTCCTATAAAAACTGCGTCCTCTATCTCAACACCCTCGTATATAGAGACGTTGTTCTGCACTTTAACGCCGTTACCTACTTTAACGTTTGGCCCAACTACGCAGTTTTGCCCAAAAGAGCAGCTGTTTCCGATGTTTGAACCGCTTAGGATGTGTGAAAAATGCCATATTTTTGTATTTTCGCCTATCTTGACAATATCATCAATATACGCGCTTTCGTGCGCGTAGTAGTGGCTTGTGTCCATCTCTTTGCCTTATAATTCAAATAACTGTAACTCTTCTATGTATTTAAAATCTTTTCTATTGTATGTCCATAACGGTAAACCATATATCATGCATGTAGCAGCAATGATAGAGTCATAGATACTCATACCATGAGAGAGGGTATGCTTTTCCATAAGAGAATCAGCTAAGTTTAAAATTGATTGGTCTGTATCTACAAACTTTATTTCTGATAGTATTCTGTTTATTTTTTTTAGTTCTCTTTTATTTAGAGCACCCGCTTTAAACTCTAGTCTTACGATAGAGCTAATGCAATAGTTTTGTTTAAGATCTAAAACTATTTTATCTTTAGAGAGATCTATCAATATGCAGGTGTCTAAAAATATCATTTTTTTCTTTCTCTTCTTAGATTATGAACATATGACGCGCTATCTTCTATATGACCGTAAGGCTTTACATCGCTTAAGTCTTCTCCATCATCTTCATATTCTACTTTATGAAGATGTTTCATAGGATCTTTTTTGACATAAACCAATTCATCATCTTGTCTTTGCATATCTAAAAACATTTTCAGAGCTTCGCCTACCAAATCATCCACAGCTTTTTTTTGCTGTTTTGCATACTGCTTAAATTTGTTTTCTATTTCAGGATTATCTATTTTTATAGCTAACATCTTAAAATCCTTTGATTAACTTATTGATTACTTAATATTATATCAAACTTTCTGCCTAGCTTAACCACTAATCACTTTTCCACAAAACTGGTGATATTCCCCGCTGAGTCCGACAGGAGCAAGTTTTCTTATCTCTGAGACGATCTCTATCGAGTTTCTAGCCTCTTTAAGGCCAAATCCGCCGCCGCTAAGTATATCCTCATAACTTTTTGTATGCAGATCGGTAAAACCTTCGCTAAATTCTATCTCTTCGCCCTCAATAGTTATACTTCTATAGGTTCTTTGCCCTCTCGCTTTTACATCTTCAGGAATATAGTCGTAATTTACGCTTAAAAACCATCTGACATTCGCATTTTTAAGCCTCATAAAGCCTGCGTTTGTATCTGCTTGTTTTATATGTACGAAACTCTCTTTTACTTCTCCGAATATCCATGAGAGCATATCAAAAAAGTGCACACCTATATTTGAAGCGATTCCGCCACTCTTTGCTTCATCACCCTTCCAGCTTGTAAAATACCATTTGCCTCTGCTCGTTATATAACTCAGGTCTATCTCGTAGATCTTGTTTGGATCTTGTTTTAACTCATCAGATACTTTTTTCTTCAAGGCAACAATAGAGTCGTGAAGCCTTAACTGAAGTATGGTATATACTTTTTTACCGCTATGGCTCTCCATCGCAAGCAGTTCGTCAATCTGCTTTGGGTCTAGCAGATCGGAAGAGCG
>NZ_JAVEUF010000030.1:0-8994 GCF_034005705.1 Sulfurimonas sp.
ATCTGCTCTATCTGATGGTTTTGTATTCGCTTAAATATGTCATCTTTGGTTTTTGTTATATCGTTGTAGATGTATGCAAAAAAAAGACCAAGCATAAAGAGCAGAAAAAATATTCCAAACTCTCTCTTCTTTACCATACTTTATCCTCTTTGTATGCATCGAGTTCACTTGAGACCCTTATGTTTTGAAGCTCGGTTCTCGGCTCTACTATAAAAATGTTGGGTCTGCCTTTTTTCCAAAAAAATGCGCCGAAACTCTCAGGAATATCTTTTAGCAGTTCGTAATTTAGAACAAAAATAGGCTTGTCTCTGCAATCCTCATCATCCTCTATGCTTTTTTTCTCCTCCACTACGATAAGCGTTGCCACTGCACAGTCATCGGTCACTATGAGATAGCTGCTTTTTTTAAACTCTTCGAGCAGTTCATCATTGTCACTCCAGATAGTTATGGTTTTTTCTATTGAGATATTTGAAAATATCTTCTCAAGTATCTGCGCTTTTATATCTATTCTCTCTTCTGAGGCGAATGAAGCGACGGCTAAAAAAAGCACTATTAATAAAGCTCTCATCAGAACGTATACTCCGCAGTAAATAGAACCCTTCTGTCTGTTGCCGATACATCAACGCCGTTTATAGGTGTCTTTGAAGCCTTATCTAGAATATTTTCCGCTTTTAGTTTTAACTCCGTCCTTTTGTTTAGTCTATATATGGCTCCAAACGAGTAGTCGTAACCCCTCTTTACGTCGATCCCCTCCGCGCTCGTGTATTTGGAACGGTAAAGAAGTTCGTTGTAGATATCGATATTTCCTATGGTGTTGAAAAGCTGCAGGGCAGCACCCTCTCTTGGAGAGTAGTAGTTATCCCTGAACTGTCTGTATATCTCAACTTTAACTCTGTTATCGATGTTAAAACTGTGCTCTACATTTGCAAAAAAGAGCTCAAATCTGTTTTTGTCACTGCTGTTTACATATATGCTCTGTGTAGGATTAATAAGGTTTTTATCGAATATGATCGCGTTGTCTGCCTCGCTTTTCCCGATCCCAAATCCGTAGGTGGTGTCCTCTTTTGTGTATATAAGTTCGGCAGATAGAGTAAGTAACTCAGCACTCTCCAAGTCGGGGTTGACTCTGTAGTTCGGCGCATAAGTAGTTTGCAGAAATGTCGGATATACGTAGCTCTGCATTGCAAAGAGCTTAAATTTAAACTCATCAAAGACACCCACATACCCCGCTCTTAAAATATGTTCGGTAGATGATCTATCCAAGCTGTTCTCGTAACGGTCTAATTTTGCGCTAAGTGAGATGAGGTGGTTTTCGTTTATATTATAGAGATTTTCCGCATAGAGCATAAAGATGTCTAGTTTTTTCGGTCCCCAGTTCATCGGTGTATCGACGCCGTCTACTCTGTAATCGTCTATGCCGAACTCTTGGCGTTTAAACTGTGCTCCTACAAAGAGGTCGTTGTTGCCGTTTATAAATCTCTTCTCCACGATGGCGCTATAGACTTTTGTATTTATGGCGGTATCTAGCTGCTGCGGAAGCGGAGGAGTGATACCCGGCAGCGGTATACCGAGATAATCTTCGTTGTATATCTCGAACTTTTCATAAGATGCGGTAAGCATCACTTTTAGCTCATTTTCAAAATACTTCGTTATATGTGCATAGATGTCGCTGGTGTGGGTATGCCCATCTTTTGTTGACATTCCGAGCCCGCTGAAGATATCATACTTCTCATTGATGGCTCCAAATTCGATATCGTAGTCATCTTGCTTTGAGAACTTGAAGTACATCTGACCTCTCAGACCGTCTCTTGAGAGATCTGTGCCGCCTATGTTGTACTCTTCATAGTTGTTTTTTCTCAGATCGATATTTGCAAGGTAGGAGTATTCGTCAAATACCTTTGCTTCAACAGCCTGAAGGGTAATGCTTCCCAGCGTGTCAATCGAGGTCTGAACTGAAGTGCTGTTTTCGCGGGATGAATCTTTTGTAAAGAGTTTTATAAGCAGAGTCCCGGGTTCATTTCCGAATGTGACAGAGTTTCCTGCTTGGTATATCTCTATGTAGTCTATAAAGTAGAGCCCCATTCTGCCGTACTGTACCAAAACATTGCCAAGAGTAGCGGAGTTTAGCTCATGAGAGTTTATGTATATTTTTACGGGCAGCGAAGACATTTGTGACTCACCGCTTCTTACAAGCGTTGTCATCCCGTTTCGTCTTGGCTGCAGGGTAAAGAAGCGAACGGTCTTTAGAACATCGTTGAGGGTATAAGCCTGCATCTTGTCAAGCTCCGAGCGTGTTATGACCCTTACATGTCCGGCACTCTCTTTTTTTGTGTTATGGTAAGGTTCCTCAGCGCTTTTATACTCTTTAAGAAGGGTGTCAAGAGAGAGCTCCTCTGAAAAGAGAATAGATGAAAGCAGTAAAAAGAGTGCAACTATATGCATCCATATCCCCCACAAATATTATGAATGGTAATACGTCAGTATATTAAATGATTGCTTAGTTTAGACTTGCATCTGCCAGTGTGAGACAAAATAAAACTTCTATATTCTCTTTTTGTAAAGCAGTAACGGCTTGGGTCAGAGTCAAGTTTGTCGTAATAATGTCATCTACTAAAATAACGCTTTTTTCATTCACTTTTTTCAGTTCAAAATCTCTGGGGTTTAGTAGTCTGAACTGTTTGCTTTTGCCTGAGTAGCTCACTCTGTTCTTTGCTCTGAGTTTGCCAAAAACAGGTTTTATATATTTGCTTTTTAGTGCTCTGTTTAGTATGGCTGTATGTGAGTAGCCTGATTTGGTATAGTCATCGACGCCAATTGAGGCTACTATGTACGGGTACTCGAACTCCGATGCAAATTTAGCTATGGAGTTTTTCGCTAGGATGGAGTAGATGTAGTAGCCGATATCGGTATGTTTTGTGTGAAGCAGCTCTTTTATGTCGCTGTATTTGTAAAATGAGATAACATCGATGGTCCCGAGGATCTTTCTTCTGTGGATGGATGGGGTTAAAAAAGTGTTTTGACAACGTTTGCAGATGTGCGAAAATGAGAGATTCTCACACATTAAGCAGCGCATTTTAATCCATCTTAAGCACGGACATAAACGTCATATTATTGTCTCCTTGCAGCTGGAACAAGTCCCATCTGCAATTCCTCTCACTAAAGCTTTTGCTATCGCAAAGAGAAGCATTTATTATAAACATTGTCTAATCCATTTTGAGCACGGACATAAATGCTTCTTGAGGAAGATTTACTTTTCCGATCGCTTTCATACGTTTTTTACCCTCTTTTTGCTTCTCCAGAAGTTTTCTCTTTCTTGTTATGTCTCCGCCGTAGCATTTGGCAGTAACGTTTTTGCCCATGCTCTTTACGGTCTCTCTGGCAATGACCCTGTTGCCTATGGAGGCTTGGACTGCTACTTCAAAGAGCTGTCTAGGTATGATCTCTTTCATATTTTTAACAAGCGCGCGTCCTCTTGATTCCGCAGACGAGAGAGGTACTATGATGCTTAGCGCATCGACCACTTCGCCTGCTACTTTGACATCTAGTTTTACGAGGTTGCCCTCTTTGAAGTCTATCGGCTCGTAGTCAAAACTTGCGTAACCTTTTGAGATAGATTTGAGTTTGTCGTAAAAGTCTACAACGATCTCGTTCATCGGTAGCGAGTACTCAAGCATAACTCTATCTTCGTTCAGGTATGTCATCTTGTCCTGCATACCTCTTTTTGAGATAAGCAGCGTTATGATGTTTCCTAGATATTCGCTTGGAGTGATCACTGTCGCTTTTACATAAGGCTCCTCGATTCTCTCTATCTGGCTTACTGATGGGAGTTCTGATGGGTTTTGCACCTCTACCATCTCGCCGTTTGTAAGATATACGTGGTAGACGACCGAGGGTGCCGTTGCAATAAGGTCAAGGTCAAACTCACGCTCTAAGCGCTCTTTGATAACCTCCATATGAAGCATGCCCAAAAAGCCTACGCGAAAGCCGAATCCAAGCGCAATAGATGTCTCAGGCTCATAAGATAGAGAAGAGTCGTTAAGCTTTAGCTTGTTAAGAGCGTCTCTTAACTCCTCGAATTTATCGGTATCAATAGGGTAGAGACCTGCAAAAACAAATGGTTTTGCAGGTTCGTACTTCACTGCAGGCTCCGCAGTCGGGTTTTTTGCATCGGTGATCGTATCGCCGACATTTACAACGCTGACATCTTTAAGGCCAAGCACTACTATGCCTATCTCCCCGCTCTTAATTGCATTTGTCTTTTGTCTCTTTAGCGGGTGAGGGTACATAAGGTCGAGCACCTGATGCTCCTCATTGTTGCTCATAAGTTTGACCAGCTGATTTTTTCTGATCTCGCCGTCAAATACACGTACAAGAGCCAAAGCTCCCAAGTACGGGTCGAACCATGAGTCGTAGATGATGGCTTTTGTAGTAGCCTTAGGATCTCCGCTTGGAGCAGGAACACGCTCGACTATAGCATCTATAAGTTCGCGGATGCCTACTCCGGTTTTTGCAGATACCAATACCGCATCGGTCGCATCAATGCCTATACTTGTCTCTATCTCTTCTGCAACTTTTACAGGGTCTGCCGCCGGGAGGTCTATTTTGTTGATGACCGGGATAAGCTCAAGGTTGTTATCCATAGCCAGGTAGACGTTTGCGATCGTTTGTGCCTCAACGCCTTGAGCCGCATCTACGATAAGCAGCGCGCCGTCGCTTGAAGCCAAAGATTTGCTAACCTCATAAGAGAAGTCGACGTGACCCGGAGTGTCTATAAGATTGAGAATGTAGTGCTCGCCGTCTTTTACGTAGTCTAGACGAACGCTTTGCGCCTTTATGGTAATGCCGCGCTCTTTTTCGATGTCCATCGTGTCCATCATCTGTTTTGTAAGTTCACGCTCACTAACAGCTCCGCACTCCTGGATGATCCTGTCGGCCAAAGTGCTTTTTCCGTGGTCTATATGTGCGATAATAGAAAAGTTTCTAATATTCTTCAATTAATTCCCTTGTTTATGCAAAAAGTGAATTAACACTCTCGTTGTGATAGACCCTGCGAATAACCTCTGCAAAGAGAGGTGCGACTGTAAGTACGACTATCTTATCGTGTGGCTTTGACTCTAATGTATTTGTAACGATAAGCTCGTCAAGTTCGCCGTTTTGGATGTTATCATAAGCTTTTCCGCTTAGCACGGCGTGTGTTGCACAAGCGACAACCGAAGTTGCACCTTTGTTCTTAAGCGCGGTCGCGGCTTTTACCATTGTTCCTGCCGTGTCGACCATATCGTCGATCATAATGACATCTTTGCCGTTAACATCGCCGATAATGTTCATAACTTCGCTCTCGTTCGCTTTTTCGCGGCGTTTATCCACTATTACCATATCAAGTCCCATTCTTGTGGCAAAGTAGCGTGCACGAGCGACTCCACCGATGTCCGGAGAAGCGATAATAGGGTTTTTGAGGTTTTTGCTCTTGATGTAGTTCTCAAAAGTTATAGAGCCGTAGAGATTATCGACAGGAATGTTGAAAAAACCTTGTATCTGTCCTGCGTGAAGATCAATGGTTACGACTCTGTTTATACCCGCAGCTTCATACATATCTGCAACCAGTCTTGCGGTGATCGGAACACGAGGGGCAGCTTTGCGGTCCTGTCTTGCATAGCCATAGTACGGAACGACCGCTGTGATGCTGGAAGCTGAAGATCTGCGAAGAGCATCGGTCATGATAAGAAGCTCCATAAGATTGTCGTTTGATGGTGCACCGGTTGACTGAACAATAAATACGTCGCGACCGCGTACGCTCTCAGCGATCTGAACAGAGATCTCACCGTCACTAAACTTTTTAACATCGGCTTTAGCCAATGGAACATCTAAAATCTGACAAACCTCTTTTGCAAACTCCACACTTGCCGAACCTGCAAAAATTTTATAACCGCGCATGGGATACCTTTTAGAAAATTTAGTGGGAATTATACAAAAATAGTGCTGAGGAGTTGTTAAAGCGAAGCGGATATAAAAGCTTTGCAATGTGATACAATATAATTTTTAAAGCAGGCGGGGACGTGTATGCAAAACAGAGAAATTTTAGAGCGTTATGAGATGGCAGAGAGCGGGGAGATAATCATTGATATCTCCACCCAAAAAGTTGAGGATCTCTACAGCAAATTTGATAAAAAATCCCACTTTTTAAAAAAAGATCTCAATCAGGACCTTGTTGATTATATAATCGAGTGTGCCGGCGAGATAGGCGATGAGAGATTTTTGATCCGGTTTAATTTTGAGTCAAAGATCGAGCCTGAGTCGGTATCAAGGCTTCAAAACAGCGTAAAGAGATTTTTTGCATATCTGCAGGAGCATGAACACTCAAAGATGAAGGAGATGTTTAAAAAGTCGGCAACGCTGCTTTTTGTAGGGGCTATTATAGCTACGCTCTCAATCGGTATGGCTCAGAGTGAGTTTATGCAAAAGAGCATCGCTTTTGCAGTTATATCGGAGGGACTTACGGTCGCGGCCTGGGTCTCGCTGTGGGAGGCTCTGGCAATATTTTTGGTTAAGTGGATGCCCTATAAAAAGAAGATATCTCTTTATGAGCGCATCGCAAATGCTAAAATTATCTTTAGCGCATAATAGGCTTATCTGGCCTGTTTTATAGCCTCAAGAGCTGCTTCATAGTTCGGTTCTGCGGTAACTTCGCTAACTATCTCTTTGTAGACTATCACTCCGCTTCGATCAATGACAAAAACCGCTCTCGCACTTAAGCCCTTTAGCTTGTTGTCTGCCATTAAAACACCGTATGCTTTGCTTACCTCTTTGTCGATATAGTCGCTTGCAACTGAGAGGTTTTCGATGCCGCTCGTGGTACAAAAACGCTCGGAAGCAAACGGAAGGTCCATAGAGACAACCGTTGTCTCACAGATATCTAAGTTGTTTACGTCCTCGTTAAATCTTCTTGTCTCTGCCGCACAAGTGTCCGTATCTAACGAAGGCACTGTTATAAGCAGCTGTATCCTGTCTTTTGCGCCGCCTATCTCTACGTCGTTCAAGTCGGTCCCTATTGCGTGTACAACAGGCGCTTTGTCCCCAACGTTAAGCGCGTCTCCCTCTAGATTTACCGTGCTCCCTTTAAACATTGTCGTTTGCATAAATATACCCTTGAAGGGCATCTCTAAAAACCCTATTACTGATTTTTGAAGAGCAAATTTTTAAACTAGTACAAGGCAAGATTTTGAAACTCCTAGCCGTAGCTAAGAGTTAGAAATCTGACGATGTAATTGTTAAAAAGTTGCCTTCCCTTCGGGCTTTATAGATTTTATGCCTATCTTCGTTGCCGCTCATCGCCATAGCTTTGGCTATGACTCTTCGCGCCGCCTTGATATACGTAAAATCTCTTAAAGCAAAAATCGTAAGAGTTTTTAAAGATGCCCTAATTTTTTTTTAACGATATTAACATAAAAATTATGTAAATTCTCTTTTATAGGTTTATTTTTTTATACACATTTACGAGAGGAAACGTTTTAAAACTCTGTTGAGCTCTGCCATGTCTATAGGTTTTGCTATGAAGTCATCTGCTCCGGCTTCAAAGAACTTTTCTCTGTCCTCTTCCATTACGTTTGCTGTAAGGGCTACAATAGGGGTTGGTTTAAGAGCGTTTTTGCTCTCATGCTCACGTATCTTGTATATCGCCTCTACTCCCGTCATATTTGGCATACTCTCATCCATCAGGATAAGATCGAACTTTGATGAGTTGAAGAGCCTTAGAGCTTCCAAGCCGTCTTCGGCAATGGTCGGTTTCAAAGAGTACTCTTGAAGCAGTATCTCCATAAGCATCTGGTTCATTTTGTTATCTTCTGCGACTAAAATATTTCCGGATAGGTTGGAGAAATCAAAATCTTCCGCAGGCTCAGACTCTTCTTCTTTTAGTTGCTCTATCTCTCCTGATTCGCAGTTCTCAAGAGGAAGAGAGAGGGTAAAAGTGCTCCCTTGCCCCTCTTTGCTAAAGAGCGAGATGTCGCCGCCCATAAGGTGGGCCAGTTTTAAGGAGATGGAGAGCCCAAGTCCAGTGCCGCCATATTTTTCACCGCTTCTGTAGCCGGCTTGTTCAAAGGCACCGAATATTCTCTTTTGAGCATCAAGAGGTATGCCGATCCCCTCGTCTTTTACAGAAACTATAAGGTTTGAATCTTTGTAGGTAATGTCTACAAATATCTTTTTGTCTTGGGGAGTGAACTTGAATGCATTGCTTAAAAAGTTAAATATTATCTGTTTTATTCTCAACAGATCGCCCTCTAGGCAGTATGGAATATTGGGGTCTATATTGGAGATCAGCTCGATTGATCTCTCTTTTGCGGTCGGCTCAAAAAGTTTGCTTACATACTCCAACTCTTTTTGTGGATGGAAAAAGTGCTTGTTTATTACAAGTTTGCCGCTCTCTATGGTTGAGAGGTCTAAAATATCATCTATTACATGCATAAGCGTTTTTGAATTTGAGAGGATGATATTGAGGTAAGATAGGTTCTTTTCATCTTTTATGTTCTTTTTTAGAAGATTGATAAATCCAAGTATTGCATTCATGGGAGTTCTTATCTCATGGCTCATATTTGAGAGGAACTCCTCTTTTGCCTTTTTTGCCGCCAGTGCCTTTTGAGTCCTGCCTTCAGCAAGCAGCTTCTCCTCTTGCGTAGCTTTAAATCTGTCCGCCAAAGCAAAGGAGAGCAAAATCGTATCGATAATCATACCATAATCGACTGCGTGAAGTCCTGCATCAGTATATGGTATCAGCGCCATGACGGTAAGGGCTGTAATCAATGTTCCAAGCAGTCCTGCGGTAATAGCGAGCAAGAAGAGCCTTGCGTAGTGATTGCCCTTTAAGATGGAGTAGATGGCTATACCAAACACATAGAGGCTAAAGAGCACTGTCAGACTTATGGCAAAAGCAACGTGGTATCTGTACCCCATAAAAAAGGTAGCTAGCATAATGGCGACGTAAAGAGAAGAAGATAG
>NZ_JAVEUF010000002.1:0-227927 GCF_034005705.1 Sulfurimonas sp.
CGATCTACTGCGATTTCGATTAAATCGCTTGTATGTTCAAGTTTATCTAAAACTTTTTCGACAAAGCTCTCTTTTTCTTTTTCGACTTTTTGTTCCGGCTGTCTGTTTTGAATTTTACGCTCTTCAGTGTTGACACCGTTTTTATGAAGATCATTTATATCTTGCCCTGCTTCTGATTTTTTATATTTGATATACTCAAACTTTTTAATCTCCGCTCCGGCAACTACATTTTTAACAAATTCAATCCCTGGCTTATCATTTTGGTTGTAAAACTCAAACGACTCATATTTAGCGGCTTTTATAGCCTCTGAAACTTTTAGATGGTTAGCTGTTGAATTAGCGATAATAACATCTGTACCTGTAAAATCTCGGTTTTGATAAGCTGCTGCATAGTCCATTTTTGACTCAAAAATAGCAACTTTTTTAACCGGCTCTTGACTTTTAAAATGAGAGATATTTTTCACTCCAAAATTCATAGTTTTCAAACTGCCTATTTGCTTTAAGAAGTGTATATCAGCACCCCCGCCTATCGACTCAATACCGATACCGAACGCCTTTTTAACCTCTTCATTTTTATTGGTGTACTGACCCGTGATCATCTTGAACTCTTTAGGTATTTTATAGATGCCACGGCTTGCAAGATAATCAAGAGCAGGTTTATAGTTATCTATCTCTTTTGTTTCTACAACTTTAGAGTTGATTTGAGCCTCAACTTTAGAGATATTTTCTTGTTTTATAGTTTCAAGATTATTTACACTCGGAGTTTTATAAGTATGGTTTTTACCGTTTAGATAATCTAATCTCTCTTGTACATAGTTGCGAATGCCTGAATTTGCGACCGCAAACTCTAACGCCTCTTTATAAGTTGCATCTTTTAGATCCATAACGAGATTTTCGATTGTGCCGTTATTGCCGCCAAAATCCTTATATTTCCACTCGCCTTTATTGTCGATGTACATATTTGCGCTAGCCGTATTTTCATCTCTAACTTTAAACTCATAACGCCCGTTTTTGATTTTATAATCAATGTTTAAAGCATCAAGAACCTTAGCCGGGTCCGTAAGCTTCAACTCTTGTTTTGTTTTGCTTGAGAGTTCATTAAACTCACTTGACTCTAGCGTTTTTATTTCTCGTTTCATAGGTATCATCCCCTCTGGTTTTATTTGCGCAGCTTTTAACATTTCGCTCGCATTTAGTTTTTGACTATCTCTAGCAGCTCGTTTTTTAAGTTCCTCTAGATCATCTGTGATGATGTGAGCCTCGTTTTTAGCTCTGGTAATCTGTGTGTAAAAATCATTAAATGATGCAGCTTGAGAGTTAGCGACTGCAATCACTTTGTCGGTGGTTTTACCTTGAGAGGCAAAATCCGTGATAGCATAAGCATGGGCGATATACTTATAGTTTTTAACACTAAAAGTTTTTTCGCTTTTATCAAACTTAACCGTTATCTCATCCTCCTTTATCGCTGTTATCTTTCCAATCTGACCGTTTTTTAAGCCCAATTTAGTATCATTTTTTTTCATGATAATCTGGTCGCCGATACCTATATCCGTTTTTGTCTCTTTGAAGAGATTTAGGCTATTGCCTTGTTTAGATAAATCTACTGTTTCTGTAAATACCTTATCTTTGAATGTATGCTCTATCGATAAAGTATTTTTATCGATATCAACACTTAAGATTTTTGCCTCTCGCCCTGCACTTATAGAACCTATATTTTTTGAGAGATAAACTTTTTCGCCTGCTTGATAATAGATAGCACTTCTTTTTTCAAGGGCTGACATGCTCGGAACTTCTCTTGTAGTAAATGTTTGAGATTCTGTTATCTCTCCCTCCTTAACTAAAAAAGAACGAATAGAGCTGTTTAAGGCTCTACGGTCTGCGTTTGTAGTAGTAATAAGTAAAGAGTTATGTCTATCTTTTAAATACTCCTCTTGAGCAGCGTTGAGCCTCTCATCACTATTTGTAATCTCTCGTGTTGTGTCTTTTAAAATGTCAAGAGCAGCGGTTATATCTTTATCCAAAATACTTGAAACCGCTGTTCGCATCAAGTCGTTTTTCTGACGGTTACCCTCATTTAGCCTTACCGTCTCAAAACCTTGTCGCTGCAAACCTGAAAAAATATCGCCTTGCTCGATTGATTTTTTTTGATTTTGGTCGCCTGAAAAAACAAGCTTGAGATTGTTAGCTTCGGCAATTTTTACGAGTTCGTGTGTGTCTCTTAAACCTAGCATACCCGCTTCATCGATAATGACGAGAGCATCTTTAATCTCCGCACCGCCGCTTTGTATAAATTTAGCGACGGTGTAACTCTCTGTTATACCCGCTTCTTTGGCTAGATTGTCTGTCGCTGTACCTGTCGGCGCAAGGGCTACGACTTTTATATTATTAGCCTCTGCGACATTTTTCACGATTTCAAGAGATGTAGATTTACCCGCTCCCGCAACACCTTGAGCTACTATGAACTGACTATTAGAACTTAAAATAGTGTGAGCTAGATTGTTTTGTCCCTCTTTTAACTCAAAACCTTTTTCAGTTTCAAACTCTTTTATCGCCTCTGCGATTTGCTCTTTATCCTCGGTAACTTTGAAAGTTTTGAGGTCTTTTTTAGAGAAGATATACTCCTCTTTTTGAAGTACCTCGATAGTTGTATATTCATTTCGTGATTTATTAATCGTAATAAGCTCTGAATAGTTCTCGAACTCTTTTTGAATTTCTGACAAAGATACATCAGTAGTTAGAGAAACCTTGAGAGAGTGTTTTAAGATATCCTCACGGGTAAAAACAGATTTTTTATCTGTAGTGTCCTCGATAGCTATTTCAACCGCCTCTTTAGCGGTAAATTTTCGGATTTCAAGGTCTGGATTTTGAGATTTAATAAGCTCTATATCTGCGCCTGCTTCTTTTAGCCTCTCAATATTGTGTTCTTGAATTTGCTCTCTATCTTTATTTTTATCTTTCCATTTTGCAGTTTGTTTCTGGGCTATATGAGTCGCTTTATATGAAGTCTGCCCGCTCGCTTCCATCTCTTTTTTTATGTCGTCTGAACGAGTTGAAAACTTATCTCTTAACTCTTTATATACATTTTTTAGGCTAAAACTACCTACTTTTGCATTACTTATTTCAACTTCGTAACCTAGTGCTTGAAGTTTTTGAGCGAATGAATTACGCTGGATTTGCCCGATAAGTTGATGGTTCATCATGATTTGATTAAACTCAACGCTTCGCCAATTACCCTCTTTATCTTGAATCATATTGATAGCCAAGCAGTGTTGATGCAGGTGCATATCATTATTGCGACTCTCGGAATGATCAAACCTGGTAAAAAGCATTTTGGACTCCGCCTCTGCACCTTGTAAGTTATCCCGGCTTTTTGAATTTGAGTAATTAGCCTCTGCAAAATCTAAAGCCTCGTCTATAGACTTTGTAAAAGCTTCTCTGATTTGAGCCTTTACCTCGTCACTTGAAATCTCGTACAAAATAGATACTGACTTGTCCGCTGCAAATGTCAGATCACATGCAGCTCTCTTGCGATCTCCATTTTCCTCTAAATCTTTTTTTGAGAGTTTGATTAACTGCTCTCCACTTTGAGGATGTCGCCCGTTTAAGAGCGCATCAAAATCTTTTAAATTAAACTCTGATAATCCGAGTTCATTTTTTAAGCCGCCGTAAAATGAGCCTTGCTCAAATTCATTACTTATAAAATATGTATCGTTCTCGAAATAATTTCTAGCCCCGGGTGCAGATACAATTTTGGGTCTTGCTAGCATTATTTTTCCTCCTTTTTTAGTATTTTTCTTTTTAAAAGCAACGCTCCACCTCAAAGGTGGGTTCGGTGCCTCTCTCTTACGAGTTGAACTTAAGTTGAATTTGAATTGAAGTTAGTTGAAGTTGTGTTGAAACTATTTGAACTCATTTGAAACTAGTTGAATTTGAATTGAAACTAGTTGAAATAAGCTTTTTACTCTGTTGCCCACTCCGGCGCAGCTTTTATCTCCAAATCTTTTCCTTTTCGCTCCAATTTAAAGTTTTGAAAATTATCACTCTTTGCTTTTTCACTTATAGCAGGTTTTGAAATTGGAGTATTTTTTGTATCTTTTGTAGCACTTTTTAAGAACTTGGATACATTTTGAAAAGTAGTGATAACTCCATTTTTTTTTAAAAATTGAACTATAGATTTCAAAGAATAGTTATCATTTTTAAGCTCCAAAATTTCGCCCTCAAACTCTTTCAAACTTGAAGCTCTTTTCGGCTTGTTCTTTTTTTTGAACTCTTCAATGTTCATTTTACATCTCCTTTAAAATTACCCGAACTTACCCATAAACCACATCATCAAAATAGTAATAAAACTACCCGTAAAAATACTACCAATGATGGCAATAATAAATCTGGTTTCTATCTCTGTTTTGCACTCCAAAAACTCTTTTTTTACATTTTTGAGAGCAATCAAGTTGCTCTCAAGCTCGAGGGACTCTCGCTCAAGACTTTTAAAAAGAGAATTTTTTGTGCTTAAGGTTTTTTTAAGTTCACTCACTATCTCTTCCCTCATTTTAACCGCGTCAAAATCTTTTCGAGCTTCCTGAATTTCGCCGATAATCCCGCTTAAATCGGTCATAAATTCCGAAAATTGCTCTTCGCTCATCACTTTCATTTTGAGCTCTTTTGAAGTTTAAACATAATTTTTTCAATCATATTTATCACATAATCGTTATAAAAATTTTGTGAAGACAAGATGAGAGAACGCTGTCGTGTAAGTTCTAACCTCTTTACACGGTCCTTCTCAGCTCTTTGAGCCGCAGTAATAGCGTCCGCATCGGTATCAACCAAACTTTTAAGCGTGCATTTTTTGGCACGAGATAACTTTATGGCTCTGCTATCTTTTAAGATGTAGTAGTTATCCTCGTTTGATAAATCGATACCAAAATTCTTTTTTATCTCGCTTTTTTTATCAAAAAATGACGAGAACTGCTCTTCATGAGATGTATATTCATGGTCGTTAAAACGATTAAAACTAAACATAATACGGTCGGGAGTGATAACATCGCGAATAGTTTGTAAAAAGGACATAGCAACTAACATATCATCACTACCGTCCATACTTGGAATGATTAATAGATCGATGGTTGAATATAGGTTTGCGGCAGTCATACTTTTATGAAAAATTTCAAGCTTAACCGCTCCAACATCAATTATTTTTACACCCTCATCAAGTAAATAATTTTCAAACTCTAAAAAAGATTGGTCACTCTCATTTAAAAAATCAACTTGTACTGATTTATAATCTTTACTTTTGATTTTTGAATCGCTTTCATTAATTTTATCAATCTCGATAAGTAGGTTTTGCTCTTTGTTTGTTGTAGGCAAAAAACTTGCAATCAACGACGCATTTGTCGTTTTTGCAGCCCCTCCCTTTAAATTAATTACTAGTACATTCATCTTATTTTTCCTCTAATTTTTTTTCAAGATTTTTAATCATTTTTAAATTAAAATCTCTGTCGATTAACAAATCCTCGATCAGTTTTTTTCGTTCATCAGCTCCACCGTTTTCTAAAATTTTTTTAACGAACTCTTCGCTAATTTCTATTTTTTTACTCATAATTTAACTCCTTATTTTTTTGTATTTTTAAGACTAATCTCAAAAATTTTATATTGATCATTTTGGGACACCGTGACCGCATCATTTTTAGACGGTGACCAAACTACAACTCTGTCGGCGTCGATCGCAAAAACAACTCCGCGATTTTTTGCTTTTTGTAACAGCTCCAACTCCGCAGCCGCGGCGCCTACCCTACCCTTGAGTTCTTGGTTAATATAATAATTGTTAAGCTCACTTTGAGCCAAGCTCCCGATATATCCACCCAAAAATAGGGCAACCGCACCAATCGCGATTGTATTTTTAACTTTAAAACTTGAAACTTTTCGCTCGAATTTATTAAATTTTTCAATTTGAAAATCAAGAGTTTCAAGCTCTTTTGAGAGTTTTTGTGCCTGTTTTGCGGCACTCATAATTATTTTTTCTTGTTTTTCGTTCATCAGCTCCACCGTTTTTTTAGGTGGAGGCGGCTCTGTATGTACTTTTTTTGCCGCGCTCTTTACAAAGTTCTGATCGTCCGGGAGAGTTGCGACCTCCTCAAGATCCTCGAAATCAATCACATCATCTGGCGCATCCCAATCTACTTCCTTCATTTTTGAGCCTCCCACGCTTTTACAGGCGATCTAACGGCTGTGCCGACATCACCTCGGGCTGTCGCCTCTGCCCGCTCCTTCTCCCACGCCTCTTTTTTAGCTTTTTTTTCCGCATCGATTTGCGCGATTTTTTGTTTTTTTAAATCTTTTACAAATGCGATATAATTGTCAATTGGTTTTGCTCGACCTCCCATAAATACAAGAGTTTGCAGCTCTTGATTGAGTTGTCGTAGAGAGATTTTGTCGAGATTATCTTTGAGTTTTTGCTTTTTATCTTCGAGCTCTTTAACTACTTTTTGGTAATCGGTATCAATTTTGAGGGCGAAATTATCAAAATCGAAACCTACTACCTTATCCTCGTTTTGCTCCAAATAATAGGCGTAAACCTCAGTTTCTCCGGCTTTATTGTTAAAAACTGACATTTTGTAGGCATTTTGCACCTGCTCAAAAGTCTTATCTCCCGTGAGTTCTGCGAGTTTTTGGGGATCTGGCCCTCCGCAACCTGTAAACAACATCGCCGCAACTAAAGCGGCACTCATAATTATTTTTCTCATTTTTTTACCTTGTGTTAAATTTTGTTTTACATTTAAGTGTTTCTTTAGGAAACAGCAAATGCAAAATCAAATTTAATACATTACATACTCTCTCCTATGTAAGTGGTAATCGGTTTTGACCCTGGACTGAGTTGTGGGTTGATAATTTAAATAACTTGAGGTTAAATAACCTCTCATAAACTCTAACATGCCATTAGGGCTCATGAGGGGATACTTACATTTACTCTTACCCCTTTATTTTTTCTTTTTTAAACTCCTCTCTCCTCTTATTAACTAAATCAATATTATTAATAAGATCAGTATTATTAATACAGTCCCATTTTTGCACGGTGTCAAAATGGCACGGTGTCATTTTGGGACTTTGGCTATTTTGCGCCAAAGTGTCATTTTGGGACTTTGGAGTTTGTGAAGGCATCTCATCCTCTAAAATATATCTTCCTGTTCCATTTTGGTTTTTTTGATACTCAACAATCCCAAAATCTTTTAGTTCTTGTAACAATTTCAATATGGTTTTTCGCGATTCTTTGAGCTGAGAGGCCATCGAGGAAGCTGTGAAGTTCCAATCATCCGGTTTGGAGTACATAAACGCGTACAAACCTTTAGCCTTTAAACTCAACTCTCTGTCGTTAAGAATAGAGTTCGCGATTTGGGAATATGGGTTTGTTCGTCTTTTTTTAACTGAGTTTTGTTCTTTCATTTTAGTGCCTTTTTATTTATGCACTTAATAAGGTGTGTGAGGGTATAATTGCGGCTCACAATGCTTTTATCAAGTGTTGTTGTAAATTAAAGTTTCTTAGTTCTCAAAATTTGGTCGTGGCGAGAACTAAGGCGACTATCCTGCTATTGGTTGTACTTCGTTTTTATCTATATAATCTTGGATCCATTCTTTTTTATAAACACAAACATTCCCGACCTTACTAAAACGAATTTTGCGAGCGGTTCTCAAGTTCCGCAATGTTGTTTTAGATATTGGTAATAACCCATCTATTCCTTTTGCTACTTCTTCTGTTGTGTAATATTCTTTCATATCGTTTCCTTTATTTTATCTAGTATATAATATATACTTTAAATCGTAATTGATAGTACAATTGTATATATTATATACTTAAAAATACATTAAATAGTATTTAATATATACTATGCTATAGTTTTTCACAAAAGATAGTATATTATATATACGAATAGGGGTTTATAAATGACATTTAAGGAAACGATGGCTGCTGTATTTGCTTCGTCAGAAGGTGCTTACTACAAATGGAAAAAAGAAAATCGCCCTATCATTACTCTTCTCGATAAATATTTCTCGAGAGAAGACCTTGAAGAGTTTCTGGAGACGGGTAAAGTCGCAAAACTTGAAAATCTAAACCTTATTGATAAATCTGCAAAAAAAATAGTTGCAGAATTTTTTTATCAATCTTCTACAAACTCCCATAAAAACAAAGAGTTTGCAGATGTCATTTTTCCTGCATTTGTTAAAAAAGAAAATGATTTTGTTAAAAATCAAAAAAAACTTTATGAAGAAAAAATAGCTCAGATAAAAAAGAACTCAGATAAAAAAGAAGAGCTAAAAAAATATGTGGATAGTCTTTGTGTTAATTACAAAAAAAGAGAGTTAATTAAATTTATCATTGAAACAGATCTTGACATTGATAAAACAACGGCTTTGCTTGAGATATCTCCTTTAAATGATCTCGAAATTCACTTTCTAATAAATTTTTATAGAAATTTTTTAGATACCATAGACAATATATCTGATTTTATAAAAATAAATCACGCTCTTTCAGAAATGAAAAATATAGAAAAAGAAATGTTTGATACAATTTTGCAAATTAAAAATGGAGATAAAAAATGATTAAAATTGAAAATTGGGTTACTCTTGAAAACCCGATAACCAATCAAGACCTGCATAAAAAATTGTTCCAAGGACTACAAAATTTTCAGAATAAGTTTAAACCTAATGATATTGTTTATCTTTTCGTTCTCAAAAAGGATGAGCAAAATCGTCGAGTTTTCTTTAGTAATCATGCTAACTGGAGTAAAGACGAATATGTATTGGTTGATAAATATAAATATCACAACTTTTGGTCACCGACAGATGCAGCTCTTGCTTTTGCACAAACTATTACAGAGCGCGTGATAAAGTTGAGCGGGGCTACATAATGCTAACGGTTCGTTGTCAATCTATCATTAAGTAGGTTATGCCTACGCCGATACCTGCACTTTTACGCCTAGAGAGTTGAGCACTTTTGCAATAGTGTCAAATTTAGGCTTTGAACCCTGATGAAAGGTTTTGTATAAGCTTTCTCTTCCAAGCCCTGTATCTTTTGCTATTTGACTCATCCCTTTTGCTTTTGCAATATGCCCTATAGCTTCTAAGAGTTCATCTATATCTCCATCTGTTAAGATTTGAGATAGGTATTCTGCTATCACTTCCTTTCTATCAAGATACTATCATATCAATAATACTATAAAATTTGCATTCATTTACCATATATGTACTATAATTTGTACATACATTTAAAAAAGGAGTCAAAATGCAAACTATGACATTTTCTCAAATCAGACAACATCTAGCTACTGCTATTGATACAGTTGTCCATAATCACTCTCCTATTGTTATTACTCGACAAAACAAAGAGCCTGTAGTTATGATTTCGCTTGATGATTACAAATCCATAGAAGAGACGGCATACCTTATGCAGAGCATGACAAACGCATCAAGGTTAAATAGTGCCATAGCACAACTCGAAGCAGGGCAAGGCACTAAAAAAGAGTTGATAGAAGAATGAATCTCACTTTTGCAGATGAAGCTTGGGAAGACTATCTCTATTGGCAGACAACTGATAAGAAGATTTTAAAAAAAATAAATGCACTTATCAAAGAGATAAAGAGAGAACCGTTTAAAGGCACTGGAGAACCTGAACCGTTAAAGTATAATTGGTCGGGCTACTGGTCAAGACGAATAACGATAGAACATAGGCTAGTTTACAAAGTAACCGAAAATGCTATATTGATAGCGCAGTGTAGATATCACTATTAAAGGAAATTCCTATAATGGTGGATAATACAATTGAATATAAAGGCTATATCGGCTCGATAAAGTATTCTAGTGAAGATAAGCTCTTTTTCGGGGAAATAGAGCTTATAGATGATTTAGTAACTTTTGAGGCAGATAGCGCAAGTGAGTTAGAGACAAACTTTCACAATGCGGTGGATGGATATTTGCAAACTTCTAAAGAGCTGGGCAGAAAACTACAAAGGGCTCAAAAGTCGCAACAGTTTAAAAAATCTACTACATAGTGTGGTAAAAAGTGGGGCAAGGCTTTTTTAAAAGCTTTAAAACCTCATAAAATAGGAACTTTGAAGTACAGCAAGTTTACCTCGACAAGGTAAAAGTCACTGGTTCGAGTCCAGTTGTGAGCACCACGTCTAACTTTCATTTATCCCTTTTGCACACACAACGCCGCTGCTAAACGCCCATTGAAAATTGTATCCGCCAAGCTCACCCGTCACATCGACAACTTCGCCAATAAAATAGAGTCCTTTTACATCCAGTGCTTCCATAGTATACGGATTTAGCTCCTCACTCAAGACTCCGCCGCGGCACACTTCGGCTTTTGAAAAACCGAAATTTCCCGCAGGTGCGAACTCATAATCGTGAATTCTCGCTAACTTCTCTTTTGTCTCATTTGTGACCTTTTTACACTCGACATCTTCTATATCAAGAGCTGCCAAAAGTGCTTTTGAGAGTCTTTTTGGAAGCGGTATGACCGAACTTAGCTGTTTTTTGCTTCCTTTTATCAGCTCTAAAATATTATTATCGGGAAGAAAATCAATCGAAATATTTCCTTTTTGCCAGTAGAGAGATGCTGAGAGAACTACGGGGCCGCTTATACCTTTATGAGCAAACAGAAGCTCCTCTTTTAGAATTTTGCCATCAACTTTGATAGTGGCAGGACAGCTAAGACCGCTAAGCTCTTTCATCCAGAACTGCTCTTTTTGAACGGTAAGTCCGACAAGTGCGGGAGTAAACTCTTTTACTTTTATGCCAAAACTCTTTGCGATCTCAAGGCCGATATCACTCGCACCGAGATTTTTGTAGCTTTTGCCGCCTGTTGCCACGACCACTTTTTTAGCTCTAAAGAGCTCTTTGAGAGTTTTTACTTCAAAAATATCGCCCTCTTTTTTTACCCATAAGATTTCACTGTTTAAAAAAAGATCCGCATTTTTTGTATGTTTTTTAAAGATATTTATTATCTCATCTGATGAGTCTCTGCAGAAGTAGTAGCGCTTTTTTCTCACCACAGGTTCAAGATCGTTCTTATTTAGATATTCAAGCAGGTCATCTCTTGAAAAGGTCTCAAAGACATTAAATATAAACTCTTTTTCGCCGTCGTAATTATCTCTGCTTAACTGGGTATTTGTAATATTGCATTTTGCACCGCCTGAGATTTTTATCTTTTGGGCTATTTTACTGTTGCCATCTACAATTGCAACGCTTAGTTTTTTGTCCAAATTTGACGCGCACATAAGTCCGCTGGCACCTGCTCCGAGTATTAAAACATCATATATCTTCATGTCGAAATTATACTTTATGGCACCTTTAGCTATAATACGAAAATATATTTTATAACTCATACTCGTTCATTAAGGCTTCACCTTGGGTGCCCCAAAATCAAAGATTTTGACCCTAAGGTTGCCCAAACTTTACTTCGTATGGTTATAAAAAGTCTACAAAAAATGGAAATTAATGAGCAACAAACTTCATATCGTATCTCTTGGATGCACAAAAAATTTGGTCGACACCGAAGTGATGATGGGCAAACTTCAAAACTTTGAACTGACCGATGATCAGGGAGATGCAGATGTCATCATAGTAAACACCTGCGGTTTTATAGATGCTGCAAAACAGGAGTCGATAAACACGGTGCTAAATCTTCACGACGCGCGAAAAGAGGACTCGGTTTTGGTTATGGCAGGGTGCCTTAGCGAGAGATATAAAGAGGAGTTGGCTAAAGATATGCCAGAGGTTGACATCTTTACCGGTGTTGGCGATTATGACAAGATCGATGAACTGCTACAAGAGAAAAAGAGCAGATTCTCCGAAGCCGTTTATCTTATAGACGGTGCCGAGCGTGTTGTAACGGGTTCAACTTACCACGCCTATATAAAGCTCTCCGAGGGGTGTAACCAGGCATGCAGCTTCTGCGCAATTCCATCTTTTAAAGGCAAGCTAAACTCCAGAACTCTTGACTCTATTGCAAAAGAGGTTGAGGGTCTTGTTGCAAAAGGGTATTATGATTTTTCATTTATATCTCAGGACAGCAGCTCTTATTTGCGAGACCAGAACGTTAAAGACGGTCTTAGTCTTCTTATACAGAGAATCGAGCTTATCGAGGGAGTAAAGAGTGCTAGGATTCTCTACCTCTACCCATCTACAACATCGATGACGCTTCTAAAAAACATAGCAAAAAGCAAGATCTTCCACAACTACTTCGATATGCCTATTCAGCATATAAACAACGATATGCTGCGTATAATGAAAAGAGGATTCGGCAAAAAAGAGACCTTGGAACTTTTAGAGTTTATGAAGTCACTCCCTAACTCGTTTCTGCGTACAAGCTTCATCGTCGGGCATCCCGGGGAGACTCAGGAGATGTTTGATGAGATGTGCGAGTTTGCCGCAGATTTCGGTTTTGACCGCATAAATGTTTTTGCATACTCCGATGAAGAGACGACTACGGCACACGAGATGAGCGAGAAGATTCCTGCAAAAACAATCAACAAGAGAGCCGAGATCTTAGGCGAGATTGCCGCTGAAGTTATGAAAAACTCGCTTCAACGCGAGATCGGCAAAGAGGTTGAGATAGTTATTGACGGCGAAAGCGAAGAGCATGAGTATCTCTTAAGCGCAAAAAAGCTCATCTGGGCGCCTGAGATCGACGGCGAGATCTATGTAAATGACAGAACCGGCGATGAAGAGCTTGAGTTTGGCAAAATTTACAAAGCCAAGATCACCGACATTGTCGGAGACATACTAACCGCAACAGTAGATAATGATTAAAGACAAAACCTTATCAGACCTTAAAGATAAAAAAAACCTCCTGGCCTTCTCGGGCGGAGCGGACTCTACCGCTCTCTTTTTTCTTCTCTTAAAACATAACATCCCCTTTGATATTGCTATCGTCGACTACGGTGTCAGAGAGCAGAGCAAAGAGGAGGTGGCATATGCTCAAAAACTGGCTCAAACGCACAATCTCAGATGTCATCTGCTAAAAGCGCCAAAGATAGAGCAAAATTTCGAAGCAAAAGCAAGGGAGATACGCTACGCTTTTTTTGAAGAGCTTATTAAAGAGTACGGCTATGACAATCTCTTGACCGCTCACCATCTTGGAGACAGGTTCGAATGGATGCTAATGCAGTTTTGCAAAGGTGCCGGATGTGCAGAGATAGCGGGAATGCAGAGCGTTCAAAACAGAGAATTTTACAAACTTGTACGCCCTCTTTTGCACCTGGACAAAAAAGAGCTTTTAGCCTATCTGCATGCGAACGAAAAACACTATTTTGAAGATGAGAGCAACTTTGATGAGGATATAAAAAGAAACTCCTTCAGACACAAATACTCTCTGCCGCTTTTGGAAAAATACCTAAGCGGGATAAAAAAAAGTTTTGACTACATCGATGAGGACAGAGCGGAGCTTATTGAAGAGATAGAGCTTGAAAGCATTAATGATTTTGCATATTTTAGAAGTTCTCATAACCTAAGAGCCGATATTTTCACAATAGACAAATATCTGAAATCACGCCTTTATATGCTTAGTGCAAGCGAGCGGGAAGCCCTAAAAGAGACTCCTGCGGTTATTGTCGGAAGGCGCTTCATCATAAATCAGGATAGAGGATTCGTATTTATTGTGCCGTACGAGAAAAAGAGCATCAAGATGGATGAGAAGTTCAAAGATGAGTGCAGAGTTTTAAAGATAGAACCCAAACTAAGACCATATCTGTATAAAAACCAAAAAGCTTTTTTAAAAGTAAAAGAGCTGCTTAGTGCTACTGCTTAGTGGCGTTTGACTCTTTGTTATTGTAGACCTTCATAGTAAAAGATGAGCTGATCATCTCACCCTCTCTTTTGAAGTTTATCGGAAAGTTCACGGCTATTATCCAGTCGCTTTTATTTACAGCATCGAGGAAATTGTAAAAGCTCTTCGGCGAGCTGATCTCTGACGTCGTATTTACTTCATAGACACTAAACTCCTCTTCATCTTGGGCTTTGCTGGTTTTTGATACGCTCAAAGTGCTGAAAAATGATTTATGCTGCTTCTCAAATCTATCGGGATTAAACTCCGTTGCGAACGCTTTTATGATATGCAGATTATCGCTCTGTAGCTTTTGAAGTATAACCTCTTTCTCGATCGAGAAGTCGCTAAGCTGCTTTAGTTCAAGACTCTCTTTTTTTAGTTCCGCTTTTTTGATCCTGTACTCTTTGCCCTCAGGAATGAGAACCGCAAAAGAGAAGATAAGGACGAACAGAAGCAAAAAGAGCGTGATCGCCATCAAGTATATGTTCTGTCTTGAGAAATTAATTTGCACCGCTTAACTCCTCTTCATCTATATAGTTGGTGGAGACAAATCTTAGCCATCCGTTTTGGGCTGGGTAAAAACTGCTGTATGTTCTATGAAATATGGAACGCAGCGGGGCTTGAAGCATAAAGTTGTAAACATCCTTGTTTGGCGTAATACCGTAAAGAATAAGCCCGTCTTGCATGATCTTTGCCTCAGAGAGCGTTATTCTGCTTGGAACCAGATCAAAGAGATTGTTTATGCTCTCTTTTAAAACGCTGTTTTTGGTAAAGACCTTTTCAGAAAATAGGCTCTGTTTCTCAACGACTGCGATCTGGGCGTTCATGCTCGATATATTTGTACGGAGCTGAATCTTTTGCTTGGCAATATCATCTATCTCGCTCTTAAACCTGTAGTCTTTAAAAAGCAGAAAAGCGTACGTGCTAAAGAGCATAAAGAGAGTAACGCCGAAGAATGTAAAAAGCAGCTGTATATCTTTTGTAAAGACCGTCTTTTCTCTAGCCTTTATGTAACTATATCTCATTTGCCTCTGCCTTTGCCATCTCAGAGAGTGCTGCGCCAAGATCTATCTTTCTTACATATACGTTTAAGAACATCTCCTCTTCAAGATAGCTCTTGAGTTCGGCACTTGTCCCTATGCCGTCTGCTATATAGATGGTCTCGATAAACTGGCTCTCATATTTCGGGTCTTTGTAAAAAGTGTTTAGTGCACTTTGTATCAGTGAAAATCTCTGATAATCCTCATTGAACCCGTCACTTGAAATATCGACATCGCTCTCTACTCTCTCTTCGATCTCCTGTATCTCGGAAAACTCATCCATATCGTCACCGTTGTCGAGGTCTTCGATATTTGTAAAGTCGTCAAAACCTGAGATGTCGTCATCATCGTCGTTCATACTGCTCATCTCTTCAAGATCGATCCCCTCTATGCCAAAAGAGTCATCCTCATCAAGCGAAGAGTCGATCAGCATATCCTCATCATCCCTGTGATGCTGCATATCGAGATACTCCGCATAAAGCAGTTTTAAGTTGTCAAAAATGGTAAAAGAGAGATAGTTGTCTTCGACCAAGACGAACATAGAGAGACTGCTCTCTATCTTATCTTTAAAAAAGTTGGCCAAGATCGCAAAAGGGGAGAAGATATAATCCAGTCCGATACTCCTGTACTCGTGTTTTATAGCTTCAAGGTCATACTCCGAGGTATAAAAAGCCCACTTGTCAGAGTAGCAGATATACTCAGACGAGTTAATGTCACAATACTTCTCCATCTCGCTTGGCACACAAGTGGGAACGGCTCCTTGATTTGAAGATTTGTCGAGTACGGATATGTAATAAAAAGGGGTCTCTTTAAAAAATGAGCGGACAAACTCATACATCTTGGAGTTTATCGTTGTGGTCTCAAAAACTTTATGCGTGCTCTGCAGCACATCTTTTTTTGAGCAGACCTCAACATATACGACAGTCTGTATATTTTCGACAATGATATTTATAAAAACTTTTGTATATAAAGTCTCTAAAAATTTACCGACCATTACTCTTTAGCTCCACAAAGAGGATGAGCCGAGTTGTAGTTTTCCTGTTTCAATGCACTACCCAGTTTCGTATATATTTGCGTCGTTGCCATAGATGAGTGTCCCAACAGCTCGCTGACATCGGCAATAGGAGCCCTGCCGTTTAAAAGACCCGATGCGTAAGAGTGCCTGAGCTGATGCGGAGTGACTTTTAAGCCGACTCTTCTAAAGACATTTGTAACTATATATCTTAGACTGTTTTGGCTTAATTTTTCGCCATTTTTCTCAAAAACAAACTTTTTTTGCGCCGTTGTACTCAAATATTCGTCAAGCAGCTCTTTTGTATTTGCCAAAAGAGGGATATCTCTTTGTTTATTACCTTTTCCTATAACTCTTATCCACTTCTCAGATACATTCCCTATTGTAAGTGAAGCAAGTTCTGATATTCTAAGCCCGAGCGTATAAAGAAGCATAACAACTAGTTTCTCTCTTAGATCGCAGTGTGAGATCGCTTCTACGATATGCTTGTGTGATATAGGCTTTGGAAGGGTCTTCGCCACCTTGACGCTCTCATCCGCCTTTAAAACAACCCTGATGCCGTTGTCGTTTAGGTACTCGGCAAAAGAGCGGATTGCGCTAAGTTTTTTACTGATAGTCTTTGGATTTAGCGAGGAGATCTTTATGCGGTAAGGCATAAGGTTTAAAAGCGTATGCCCACCCTCTTGAAGCACTTCAATATATGCAAATGCCTCTTTTAGAGACTCATCGTAGCTCTTGATGGTAAGGTCGGAGTAACCTCTTATCTCTTCTAAGTAGAGAAGAAAGTCTCCTCTTTTAGCTTCTATTGATTTTTTCAAGTAACTTCTCAAATTTACCGTAGTACTCTGCTGCCTGCTCTACCAGCTCATCGTCTGTTACTACACTGGGTGCCAGTTTTATGTATGCGCTTATCATGATCTCGCAAATCATCTTCATTTTTGCCTTATCCGCATCCAAGATGCTCTCTTTGCGGGCGATCTCATCTATGATCTTCATATACTTTTTTGCATCATCTATATAAGAGACATATTTCAAAGATGTCTGCGACTGCGTCATAATAGTAGCCGCCATCCTGTTGTAGAGGTCCAGACTAAACGCCTCTTTTGCAAGAGTATATGCCTCTTTATACTCACCCGTCTCGTAGTAATACTTAGCTCTAAGCGACTTCTCATATGACGGGTTTGCTATAAAGTACGCCCCCATTACAAACAGCAAAAAAAGTGCGATAATCGGAATAAACAATCTAGATTTCATGTTTTAACAGCCCCTCTTTTATGACTTTTTTTGCCTCTTGCATATCCATATCACTGACATCTATCGGAGATGTGGAGTAGTAGTTCAAAGTGCCGAACGGTTTTGGGATCGTAAATCTGTCCCAACTCTTAAGCTGCCAAAATCTGGTCGGCTTCATTTCAACCAGAACTATTTTGGCTTTTGCTTTTTGCGCCATCGCTATTATACCATCTGCGACCTCATGTCTTGGTCCTTTTGGTCCATCTGGCGTAATACCGATGTCATAACCATCTTTTAGAGCCCTTATTCCTTGCATCAAGACTCTTGTTGCATTTCTGTTTGTCGAGCCCTCTATGGTGCCAAGTCCGAAATATTTGATGGTTTTTGAGATAAGCATGCCGTCAAAATGGCTTGAGATCAAAACTTTTGCGTGAGGGGTTTTTCTGTATCTGGAGTATAAGTAGGGAAGCATCAAAAGCTCTCCGTGCCAACATGCAAAGATCGTCGGCTCGTCGCTTATTGACTCAGGAGAGTTAAATCTCTTTTTATTGGTGAGATAGATCAGCCTTATAAAGAGCGATGCCACAAAGGGAACGATCAGTAACGCCAATGTACGAAATATCTTTTTACCCAACAACTTCTCCACTTAAGATAGTTCTTCCTATCTGAGTGATCTTCACATCTCTGAACTCACCCAGCAGTTCGTCGGAACCTTTCACTTTTATGACTATATTGTTGTCGCTTCGCCCGCTTACATAGTAGTCCTGATTTAGGTCTTCAAAATAGACTCTGTATATCTTGCCAAGATGCGTTTTGTTCTTTTCATCCAAGATCTCCGTATGAAGATTTTGAAGCGTTGTGAGTCTGTGAGATGCGACATCTTCGTCTACTACATTTGTGTAGTGTTCCGCTTCCGTCTCAGGTCTTGGGGAGTACTTGAACGAGAATATCTGATCAAACCTCACCTTCCTCATAACATCCAGGGTATCTTCAAAGTCCTCATCGCTCTCACCGGGAAAAGCAACGATAATATCCGTTGAGATGCTGACCTCCGGACATACGCTTCTTAACTTTTCAACACGGTTTAAAAACCACTCTTTAGTGTAGCCGCGCTTCATATCACGAAGCACTTTGGATGAGCCGCTCTGAAGCGGCATATGCATAGATTTGCATATTTTAGGGTTTGAGGCGAACTCCTCTATAAACTCGTCATCCATATGAAACGGATGCGGGGAGGTGAAGCGGATTCTCTCAATGCCTTCTATTTTGCTCAGTCTTCTAAGAAGTTCTGTAAAATTTACCTTTTCATGTTCGCCTGAGAATCGGCGTCCGTAGTTGTTGACGTTCTGCCCAAGCAGAAAAAGCTCTTTTGCTCCGCCGTCTGCCGCTCTTTTAGCCTCACGCAAAATAAGCTCTGCAGGTATCGAAATCTCATCCCCGCGGGTTTTTGGAACTATGCAGTAAGTACATGATTTATCGCATCCGATGGAGATATTGATGTAGGCTTTATATGGAGACGTTCTAAACTCGTCAAAAGCAAATTCGCTCTCATCGTAGTTTATATCTACTTCAACGGCTCTGTCCTTGTGCAGGACTTCCGTTATTTTAGAGACGTTTCTAGCCCCCAGTACAAAACTGACATAGGGCGCTTTTTTAATGATCTCTTCGCCAAGATGCGATGCCGTACAGCCGCAAACGCCTATCTTGGCTCCCTCTTTTCTCTTCTTGTTAAAAACTCCAAGCTCAGAGAAAAGCTTTGCAACTGGTTTTTCTCTGACCGAACATGTATTTATTAAAATAAGGTCTGCACTCTTTAGATCATCTGTAGTCTCATAACCCTCTTTCTCTCTAAGTGCGGCGATCATATGCTCGCTGTCGCGAGAGTTCATCGCACAGCCCAATGTTTCAATAAATAGTTTTTTTGACATTAAAGGTTCTTAGTTTATGATGTGAACTTGGTACATATACTCGTTATCTGCGAGTCCGTATTTTACTTCGTTCATATAAAAACTTTTTCCTTTTGCCTCGAAATAGTCCTGAAGCTCTAAAAGATCTTTGTGTGAATTTTCTCTGTCAAAGTAAAAGATGGCGCTCTCCTGCTTCTCTAGTGCAGCTTCTATCTTTTCTAATTCCGCTTTTTTAGGTTTTGCCGTAATATCTGTTCTTGCAAACTTTAAATCCATAATCTTTCCTTATATCAATGCTATATTTTCTTGCATTATAGTAAAACTCTACTAAAAATCGTATTAAAGCTAATTTTATGACTATTTTTGGTATAATATCACTCTTCATAAGAAATCCCTAAAAATATTTTTAACACTGTTTTTTATGAGACAATTTTGTACAGGATACAGTAATGGAAAAAATTCTAGATATAGTTGAAGCAATAGCACATGAAAAAGGTCTTAAACCTGAGAAGGTAAAAGAGGCGCTAAAAACAGCATTTATTCAAACAGCAAAAAGGGTCATAAACCCGAAATTCGCCTTTGAGGCGGTAATAAACAACCAGACAAAAACTCTTGACGTCATTCAGACGATAACAGTAGTTGCAGACGATGATGAGAGGCTAAAAGATGAAGAGATGGCTCCTGCTTATATCTCTATCACAGAAGCCAGAGAGTATGACGATCAGGTAGAACTTGACGATCAGCTCCAAATTCCGCATGACTTGGAAGAGTACGGCAGAACTGCCGCTTCAACCCTTCACCGCGAGATAGAGTACCATGTTCAAAGACTTATAGAAGATGAGATATTCAATAAATATAAAGCTAAGATAGGAACACTGGTAACAGGCAGAGTAACAAGAGTTGACAACAATAACGCGACATATATAGATGTTGATGAAGTCCGTGCGGTACTGCCTATGAAGAGCCGTATAAAAGGCGAGGTTTTCAAAGTGGGAGACCATCTAAAAGCCGTTGTAAGACGTGTCAACATGGATAAAGAGAACGGTATTCAGATCGAACTCTCGCGTACCTCTCCAAAATTTCTAGAAGAGCTTTTGGCACTTGAAGTTCCTGAGATAGCAGACGGAACGGTCGTTATAGAAAAGAGCGCGCGTATTCCGGGTGAGAGAGCTAAAATAGCGCTTGTTAGTATGCACCCGCAAGTTGATGCGGTCGGTGCAACGGTCGGCGTTAAAGGCGTTCGTATCAATGCCGTCAGTCAAGAGCTTATCGGTGAAAATATAGACTGTATCGAGTATACGAGTATTCCTGAGCTTTTTCTATCAAGAATAATGAGCCCCGCTATCATCTCTGCGGTTGAGATCGTAAAAGATGAGAACGGAGAAGCCGAGAAAGCTATCATCACGCTCTCAAGTGATCAGAAATCAAAAGCTATCGGTAAAGGCGGTATAAATATACGTCTTGCTTCTATGCTTAGCGGTCTAAATATAGAGCTTGTAGAGAGTGACAAATCTGAGCAAGATGGCAGTGAGAGCAGCAGCGAACAAAAAGAGAGCGTTGACGCTTTGGCAGCTCTGTTTAACTAGCCAACTACTCTCTTGCCATGTAAGGATTTAGCTTCAAAAGGAGCAAATCCGCTATCATATTGCCTAAAAGAGTCAAAAACGCCGTGATCATCAAAGTACCCATTATTATCGGGTAATCACGGCTCAGGGCACTCATATAAAAGAGCTGTCCCATTCCCTCTATCCCGAAAATAGACTCCAAAATAACGCTTCCTCCTATAAGCCCCGGCAAAGATAGCCCCAAAAGAGTGATTATCGGCGGCAGAAGATTTGGAAGTATGTAGTAGCTAAGAAGCTCTTTTTTACCCAAACCGCGGGAGAGTGCGAAGTAGTAGTAATCACTCTTTAGTATCTCCAGAGTCAAAGAGCGGATATAGATTATCATGCTTCCAAGCCCCACAAATATCATAACGCCGACCGGCAAGACCAGATGCCATGCCATATCAAGATAGTACTGAGCTCCCTCTTTTGGCTCTACGGAGTGCAGACCCGAGATAGGAAACAACCCCAAGGTCAAAGAGAAAAAGATGATAAAAAGAAGTGCCAAGTAAAACGAAGGCATAGAGAACGAGATAAGAGATATCTGACGGATAATATAGTCGCTCTTCTTCTCATAGTTAAGTGCTGCTTTTATCCCTAAATATAGAGATATTACAAATACGGCAACAAGCGCGGTTATATTCATAGTTAATGTTACGGGGAGGCGCTTTAGTATCTCGGCACTTACATCCTGACCGCTTACAAAAGAGATGCCGAAATTTAGGCTAAAGATGTTTATAACCCAGTCTGTATATTGCTGCCACAGAGGTTTGTCAAGACCGTATACCGCTTTTAGCGCGGCTATTGCCTCGTCCGTCATATTCGGGTTTAGCTCCCCTGCTCCAAAAAAGCTGTTGGGTGCAGCATGGATTGCCAAAAATGAGATGACGGAGATAAGAAGAAGCATAAAAAGTATGTATGCCGTTTTTTTAATTAATCTGTTCATTGAAAAAAATTATAGCTAAAAAAGATCAAAATGAGACCTACTCATCTTCACACAAAACAGGAAAGGAGAAGATGAGGAGGGCTCACTCCCCCGGAAGGAGGTCGGGGAAGATGAGCTTATAAAAGGGTGTATGGCAATGATTAGAAGTTGTATGTTAGATAAATCTGAATATGATTAGTATCATTATCAGTATTAGCTACATTATCTTCTTGATTATCCATAACGTATGCTACAGAAGTATCTAACGGACCAAATGATTTAGATGCAACCAGAGCGATCTCAGTCACCTCAGTATCAACTGCTGCACTTGGGTTAATGTCAGCCACATAGTAACCTGCAAGCAGATCAACACCTGCAACGGTTCCCTCAGCAGTTATAGAGTAAGACTCAGCACCTGTAGAAGATACGTTACCGTAAGCCCACCACATCTCAGTATATAGTTTAGACTGGCCGGTAGTAGTAGCAACGTTAGAAACACCTAAAGTACCTTTGTCGTCTACATCAGAGTATGCAACTTTAACAGTAGCAACATCTTTAGCTTCATAACCTAACATAGCAGCAAAAGCTTCATCTTCATCAGAGTTATTTACTTCAATTTCAGTATATTGAACACCAGCTAAGATACCACCAACATTTAAGTCCGCTTGAAACCACATTGCATCTGCAAGTTGCTGTAGGCTATAGTACCAAGCTTGAACTGTCAATGGTTTGATAGTGTTATTTACAAGACCTGCAACATAAACACCGTTTGTTCCAAAAGTATTAAACTTGCCACCCTGAGAAGTGATTCCAGCTTGAGCAGCACCACCTTGAACACCACCTAAATTAATATCATTTAATGTTCCCGGAGCAAGTGGATTACCAGTGTTTTTTGGATCCCAGCTTGAACCATTGTGCTTACCAAGGTATGTAGCAACCAATGTAGTATCAGGAATGCTTTGGTTGATTAAAACAGCACCTTCGAAAGTATTTTGATCGATTCCCCAAGTCTCAGTAAACGCCAAAGGAGTGTCAACAGACTGACGTCCAACTTTAACAGTAGTGTCAAATGCAGTACCTGCTACCCATAGTTCACCCATAAAGAATGCATCATCAAGTTGTTTACCGCCAAGTTCACTAGCAAAACTAGCACCAGCAGCATCCGATATAGTGTGAACATTCGACCAAGTATTATCTACTAAGTTATTCTCCAAACCTAAAGTAGTAACATAAGTACCTTTAACACCTGCAGACACACCTTTAGTAAGATCTGTAGTTAACTCTAAGTTAGCAGCAGCATTGCCATAAGCACCTTCAGCATCAAAAAACGAAGGCGTAGTTCCACCAAGAACACTCTTGTAAGTACCAACGTCAGAATCCATTGTTCCGTAGAACACACTTACGTTACCAGAAACTTTTGTGTTTTCAATTGCAAATGCAGTTGAACCTATTAGCATTGCTGCTATTAAACTTAATTTTGTTAATTTCATCTCGTCTCTCCTAGTTTTAATATTGTCAATAATCTGTCAATATATTGTCATCATAATGTCATAGAAAACTTTAAATTAAGTTTAACTTACACCAATAAACTAATATTTTTTGCCATATTGTTATTTATTTTCTGTATACTTACATTATGAAAAACATTATTATGACAATATTGGCAGTTACACTCTTTAGTGCATGTAGTAAAGTGGATGGTGCGAACCCATCTCAGAACCAAGCACTAAACAGCGTTGCCGGGAAAAAAGAGAAAAAGAGTGGCTATATGCAGCAAGCACTGGACAACTGGTTAAAGAACGAGTGGGAACCTATTGTCGCGGGAACTGAGGCTCCTACCGGAGATACCAAAGTTAAGATCATCCCTAATGAGGACGGCTCTGCAAAACTTGTGGAGAGTGAGACGGGCGTAGTTTTAAAGGAGCTCACCGCTCAGCAGGTAGAGAAACAAAAAGAGGTACAGTCTAAATATAAGGAAGAGGACAGAGCGTTCACTCTGCAAGAGTATGTAGATAAAATTTCTGTTTACAACTCTAACCACACAACAGACGAGAAGAACTCACACGTAAACAAGATCAGTTCTATGCCTGTTATCGGCAAGAAGTAGATCTGCTATAAAAAGCCATATTCCAAAAAGGAATATGGCGTTATCTTAAAAAGCAAAACTCACAGTCGCCACTACATTATCTTCATCCGCAGCAGAATCAGTATCATGGCTAAAGTCGATATATGCCAAACTTAGATCAAACTTTTCAAATGATCTGTTAAGCCCTAGAGAGTAGTAGTAACCTATATTGTCATAATTTCCGTAACTTGCATCAAAACCTATCTCATAAGGCAACACCGATGTGGAAGCACCGACTTCGTAAAAATCTTCAGGGTTTGTATCGTCTGTCTCTATGCCAAAACTCTGTTTTGCGCTAAGTCCAAATTTATCCCACTCCTTGCTTACACCAACATAGGCTTCACCGAAGTTATACTCATCTGACTTATTTGGATAAGCATACTGTATATATCCGACATCATAGCCGATACCTGCAATCTCTCCTGCATATCCTCCGTATATATCCAGTTCCAAAGAGTTATTGTCATTTGCACCAAAATCTACGTTTGAGCCCCAAACACCTGCATACAAACCTTTATACTCCAGATCGACTCCTCCTTGGATGGCAGGAGAGTCTTTTGTCTGTGTCATTCCTCTCCATACATAGTTGCTAGTTAAGCTCATATTTGCGCTTACGTTAATACCAGTACTATCCTCATTTGCAAAAATTGAAGTTGCAAACAGTGCAGCAACTACGCTAAATCTAATAAGTTTCATATCTAATCCTTTTTTTTGGTTGCAATATTATTACACATGGATTAGATTTATGATGCAGAAAATAGATTAAAAATTAAGCAGTTTATTGAGGAAAATTTAATGAGTTTTTTTAAAACATAAAGCTAACAAGCTTTATGTTTTAAAAATATTTGTTTATTGTTATCTAGCATCCCAAGAGAGAACAGTTTTACCGTCTCTCTCTTCGGCAGCTGCCATACCCATGATGTTATATCCTGAATCCACATAGTGAACTTCACCCGTAACACCCGAAGCCAAGTCACTTAGTAGATACATAGCAGAGTTGCCCACCTGCTCTATGGTCACATTTCTCTTAAGCGGCGCATTTGTCTCGTTCCAGTTAAGGATCTGCTTGAAATCACCTATCCCCGCAGCTGCCAGTGTTCTTATCGGTCCTGCCGAGATAGCGTTTACTCTCTGCCCTTTGCTGCCAAGCTCTACCGCCATATATCTTACGGTTGATTCAAGTGCCGCTTTTGCAACGCCCATAACATTGTAGTTTACTATATATTTAGGCCCGCCCAAATATGAAAGTGTCAATATAGAAGCGTCATCTGCCAAAACAGGCTCTAGACGATTTGTCAGGTCTATTAACGAATAAACTGAAATATCCATAGCAATTTGAAAAGCCTGTTTTGTAGTTTTCATAAAAGGTTCGCTTAGTGCCTCTTTTGGAGCAAACGCAACAGAGTGAACCAGGAAGTCGATCTTTCCGAAATCCTTCTCTATCAGTGAAGCGATATTTGCCATATGCTCTTCGTTTGATACATCAAGTTCGTACACTTTATCGCTGCCAAAAGATGCAGCCAACGGCTCAACTCTTTTTTTAAGCGCATCGTTTAAGTATGTAAAAGCCAACTCAGCACCTTGCTCATGACATGACTTTGCTATTCCGTACGCTATCGACTTATCGTTTGCCAATCCTACTATTAAACCTCTTTTGCCCTTCATTAACATTCTGTATCTCTCCTGTTGTTTTATTTGATTTTAAAAAATTTGGTACTGCTTATTTTTCTAACATACTTGCATATTTACACATCGTACAAAAGTGCTCCGCATAAAGCGCCGCACTCCCTACTAAAACACCGTCAACTCCCTCAAGAGCCAAAACTTCCGCTGCATTTGTCACCTTAACGCTTCCGCCATAAAGCAGAGGAGCTGATGACTTTTTCTTCAACTCTGCATGTATCGCCACGATATCCGCGTTTGTCGGAGTAAGCCCTGTTCCGATCGCCCAGACAGGCTCATAAGCTACGATCAGGTTTTCATATGAAGCATCTATACCCTCATACTGCGCAGATATATACTCCATCATACTATCAAATCCAGCCTCTCTGATCTGCAGCGGCTCACCCACACAGTAGATGATCTTAAAGCCAAGCTCTTTATAGAAGTTGAACTTTTTTACAAGCTCCTCTTGAGTCTCGCCGATTATGTGTCTTCTTTCGCTATGACCAATAAGAATGGTTTTTATGCCAAACTCTTCCAACTGCTCATAACCGATCTCGCCCGTAAATGCGCCATTGAGTGTCGGGTAAGCATTTTGAGCGCCTACGACCACGGCTCCGGAGTGTGAATTTAGACTTGATGTTGCAGGAAAGACAAAAACTTCCTCAGAGATGCTGTTTTTACTTAAAAAACTCTCTACCTCAGCTATATACTTGGCAGTTTTCTCTCTTGTGAGATTTGTTTTTAAATTTGCTGCAATTATCATATTCTAATCCCCTTTTATCATTAAAGATGCTACACCAGGCAAAATTTTGCCCTCTAGCAGCTCCAAAGATGCCCCGCCGCCTGTTGAGATAAATGTCATCTCATCATCAACGCCTATTCTTTGAACCAGGTCCGCAGTATCTCCGCCGCCTACAACGGTTGTCGCATAACTGTCAGCCACGAAGTGCGCTATCTCGTTTGAGCCTCTTGCAAATTTGTCCATCTCGTAAACGCCCATAGGACCATTCCACAGAACAGTCTGAACATCGCCCAAGACCTCTTTGTAAAGTCTGACGGTCGCAGGTCCGATATCAAGACCCATCCATCCAGCAGGTATCTCCTGAGCAGATGTTATCTTTATAATAGAGTCTTCCGCAAACTTCTCAGCAGCCACAACATCTACAGGCAGATAAAATTTTACGCCAAGCTTTTTTGCCTCATCCATGATGTGTCCTGCATCTTCAAGCAGATCATCTTCTACAAGCGAAGCACCTATATCGTGCCCAAGCTTTTTTAAGAACGTAAACGCCATACCGCCGCCGATCAGGATCTTGTCCACTCTTGGCAGAAGGTTGATAAGCGCTTCAAGTTTGCCCGATACTTTTGAACCGCCTACTATTGCAGCAAAAGGACGCACAGGGTTTTGTATCAGCTTGCCGAAAAACTGTATCTCTTTTTGAAGCAAAAATCCCGCCGCTTTATGGTCATTGTCAAAAAAGTGCGTTATTCCCTCAACTGACGAGTGGGCGCGATGGCTAACCCCAAATGCGTCGTTTATGTAAAAATCAGCCATTGAAGAGAGCTTTTTTGAGAGCTCTTCATCGTTCTTTGTCTCACCCGCCTCATAACGAAGGTTCTCCAGAAGCAGAACCTCTCCCTGTTGCAGAGCTGATGCTTTTGAGAGCGCATCTTCACCTACTACGTCTTTTGCCAAGATAACTTCTCTCTTTAGCAGATGCTGAATTCTTCTAGCTACGGGAATCAGTGAATATTTCTCAACCACCTGTCCGTCCGGACGTCCAAGATGAGAGCCGAGCACAACGGAACAATCTTGATCGAGACAGTAGTTTATGGTAGCAAGAGCGGAGCGTATGCGGCGGTCGTCTGATATGTTTCCAAACTCATCCATCGGAACGTTAAAATCGCATCTGATAAATACCTTCTTGCCTGCAAGATCTAAATTCTTAATGTTTAAAAGTTCCAAATTCTATCCTATTTGCTGATATGAAGAGCCATATCTAAAAGTCTTGTAGAGTATCCCCACTCGTTGTCGTACCAAGCCATAACTTTGACCATATTGCCGTCAATCACCTGAGTAAGATCCTCTGCGACTATAGAGCTGTACTCGCATCCGACGAAATCTTGAGAGACTCTCATCTCTTTATCCATTAGAATTATCCCTTTAAGAGCGCCGTCTGCAGCTTTGTTAAATGCAGCCGTCACTTCCTCTTTTGTAGTGTTTTTCTTAACGATGACGTTTAGATCGACCATAGAGACGTTAGGTGTCGGAACACGAACGCTCTGCCCGTGAAGCTTGCCCTGAAGTTGAGGAAGAACCAGACCGATAGCCTTTGCAGCACCCGTAGTTGTCGGAATCATATTGATAGCTCCGGCACGTGCACGGCGCTTATCTTTTGAGTGTTTTACATCAAGTATGTTCTGGTCGTTCGTATAAGAGTGGATCGTAGTCATAAGACCTTTTTCAATTCCAAAAGCGTCGTCCAATACTTTAGCTATAGGACCAAGGCAGTTCGTCGTACATGAAGCGTTTGAGACTATATCTTGCCCTGCGTAGAGGTGCTCATTTACACCAATAACAAATGTCGGTGTGTCATCCTTTGCGGGAGCCGAGAAGAGGACTTTCTTGATACCGTTGTCAATATGTATCTGCGCATCTTTTTTACTTAAAAAGACACCAGTACACTCTAGAACCATATCTGCACCGCACTCGGCAAACTTTAGGTTTTTTGGATCTCTGTCACTGAAAACTCTTATCTTTTTACCGTCAATAGTAATGTTCTCATCATCTATCTGCACTACTTCGCTCTTAAATGTCCCATGGACAGAGTCATTTTTCAGAAGGTAGAGCATCATATCTATACTAGCCATATCGTTTATTGCCACGATCTCTACATCATCTCTTGTTGCAGCAATACGAGCTACACAGCGACCGATTCTACCAAATCCGTTAATTGCTATTTTTAGTGCCATTATATTTCCTAACTAAGGGCATCTCTAAAAACCTTTAACCATTTTTGCTTTAAGAGATTTTGTACATATCTAGGCGACGCGAAGAGCCATAGCCAAAGCTACGGCGATGAACGGCAACAAAGATAGGTGCAAAATCTATAAAGCCCGAAGGGAAGGCAACTTTTTAACTGTTTTGTCGTCAGATATCTCACTCTTAACTACGGTTAGGAGTTTCAATATCTTCCTAAAAATAGTTTAAAAATTTGCTCTTCAAAAATCAGTAAAGGGTTTCTAGAGATGCCCTAAAAATAAAAGTTGGGCAATTTTACCTAAACTTAGTTATAATTCGCTTTAAATATGGATACAATCGCACTTTTTGGCGGCTCTTTTGACCCGCCGCATATCGGTCACGAGGCAATAGTAAAGGCTTTGATGAATTTCAAAGAAATTGAGAAAGTCATTATAATGCCTACATATCTAAATCCGTTTAAATCAAAGTTTTATGCTCCTGCATCTCTTAGAGTAGAGTGGTTAAAAGAGATATTTAAAGAGTATAAAAATGTCGAGATTTCAGAGTATGAAGTTTTACAAAAAAGAGCGGTCTCATCAATAGAGAGCGTCAAACATCTTTTAGAAAGCTACAGAAAAATATATCTTGTAATAGGTGCGGACAACCTCTCTTCGCTTCATAAATGGAATAGATATGATGAACTTAAAGAGCTGGTGACATTTATAGTAGTCCCAAGGGATAATATTGAGATCCCGAAGCAGTTTTTAAGATTGGATGTTGATGAAAAAGTCTCATCGACCAATCTTAGGGAGTGCATCGACATCTCAAAGCTGCCAAAGAAGTGTGTAAAAGAGATATATAATTTTTACAAGGAAAACAGTTGCAAAACAGAATAGAAAAAATAACCCAAGTCTTAGACAAAAACAAAGCGGAAAACATAGAGGTTTTTGACCTAAGAGAGAAGAACTACTTTGTAGATTATGCGATCATCGCATCATCACTTGGTTCAAAACACACTTTGGCTCTTTTAGACCATCTAAAAAATGAGCTTAAACCGGCAGAAAAATTTGTAAACGTAGATGAAAGCAGTGACTGGGTCGTAGTCGATCTGGGCGATATACTGATCCACATAATGACCCCTGAGTACAGAGTGAAATATGACATGGAGAGCTTTTTAAGCTCACTTGCCCAGGGGAAAGAGGGAATGCCACTCTAGGCTTAATCCTCCTCAAACTCCCTGTTGCTTAAAAGCGGCTCATAACTGCTTTTTTGCAAAATATCCCTGTAATCGTATATGGAATCGACATACCTCACAGGTTCGCTTCCTCTTGCATATCCGTGCTTTAGCGTTTTATAGTACTTTTTTTGCGCAAGCAGAGGAAGCACTTTTTTAAGGTCGCTCCAGACGTTTTTATTGAGCCCCATCCTCTCCGCCAACAGTTGCGCATCAAAAACGTGACCCAGACCGACATTATATGCCGCAAGTGCGAACTTTAGACGGTCTTCGCCATTTACCTCAGGAGGTACACGCTTCAAGAGTTCATTTAAATGCTTTGCGCCGCCCTCAATGCTCTGCTCAGGGTCAAGCCTGTTTTTAACTCCTAACATTTTAGCCGTAGACTGCGTAAGCATCATAAGCCCCCTTACTCCCGTATAGCTCTTTGCTTTTGGGTTCCAGTGAGATTCCTGATAAGATTGCGCAGCAAGAACCGAGCAAGGGATGCCGTACTTCTCTCCATACTTCTCAAAAAGCTCCTTATATTTTGGGAGTCTGGTTTTTATTCTGTCATAAAATGTCTTGGTGTTGTAGTAGTCAAAAAAAAGAGCAAAAGAGTAGTAGTGATCTTTTAAGCGTGCCATCTCTCCGCTTTGATTAAAACCGTTAAGCCAAGAGTACATATCGTCTTTTAGCTCTTTTGAGTCCTGTGCCAAAACCCAAGCGAGCTGCTCTCTGTTACTTACAGAAAAAGCAAGGGCTATCTTTGGAAAATAGCGCTGATTGAGCGCATATATATTCGAGTCCGCTATGGTGCAGTCAATCTCATTAGATGCGACTTTTGCCAAAAGCTCTTCGGTGGAGTGCTCCGAGGTGTATGTCGCATTTATATCAAAGCCGTCTTGGCGCAGCGACTCTATTGTCTCGCTGTAGCTCGTATCTTCCCCCACAACTATTCTAAGTCCTGAGAGATCCTCTATACTTTTTGGAAAGTGACCCTGCCACAACATTCCCCTGTAACAGATCACCTGCTGCTGAGCTTCAAAATATGAGGGTCCGAAGTTGAAATTTTTCTCTTTGACCTTCGTCTTTGCCAAAGACGCAGAAGTTATATGAATACTTGGATCTTTGCTAAGCTCCAGTGCCTCTTTTGTGGTGTTTACAACAGTAATATTTAGTTCAACGCCCAAATGCTTGGCATAGGCATCAAGAAGATCGTACTCAAAACCTTTCGGTCCGTCAGGTCCTATGTAGTATGTAGAGGGGGAGTTTAATAGTGCTACATTAAGGATCTTTTTCTCTTTTATCTCATCCAGCAAAGATGGTGTCTTGATCCTGTGGATAGGCTTATAAGCGGTATGCGAAAGCCACCCGAACACAAAAAAAGATATAGCAAAAAAAACTATTATGCTTGATTTAAGATACTTATCCATTACACTAGTTTACACTTAAAAACTTATGCAAAAATAAAGCGATTCGTACCATTTTCATACTCGTGCGCAAGTACCTGATTGTGCGCTTTTAAAATAGAGTCTACAAGGTATAGACCCAGTCCGAAACTGTTCTTTGCAGGGTTGTCTTTGGTAAAAGGCTCTATGTAATATTGAAGCGGATGTGCGATGCATTCGCCTTTGCTCTCAAAACATAGCTCTCTATTTTTTATCAGTATCTTAACGTGCGAATCGCTGGAGTACTTTATGCCGTTGTCTATCATATTTTTAATAGCCGTGGTGTATAGCCTGTAGTTCGCATTTATCTTATAGCTTGCATCTACGTCTATATCAACACAGTTTTTATCTATCATAGCCATATCAATTGCACCGTCTATAATATCAATAAGGCGGTACTCCTTAAAGTCCGTCTTATCCCCAAGGCTTGTAACCTCTTCTATAAGTGCAAACTCATTGACCAATGACTCCAAACGCCCAAAGATAGAGCTAAATCTCTCTCTTTGTTTTTGCGATTCCAACATCTGTGTAGCAATGGTTCCTTTTGCGATAGGGGTCTTTAGCTCATGCATCAGATTTCGCAAAAAGAGGGTTCTAGACTCCAGGATGATATTTATCTTCTCTCTTGTAGCTTCAAGTTCGTTTGAGATAAGCGCTATCTCATCACGACCTTTGGTCTTAAAAGAGATGTTCATATTACCATCACCGTAAAGTGCTATCTTTTTTCTTAGTCTTATAAGCGGTCTGAGTCTTTGCAGTATCAAGACAAAAGAGAATGAGATGATGACAAGTATTGTCATATACGAGTAAGCAACGCTCCAGTACCTGTAGGGCTTTAGCTCCTCATCCAAGATCAGAACGGACGATGTGGGAGACTTAATAAGAAAATATATTTTCTTATTGAACTCAAGCATTGAAGCGGTAAGGTCCGTGACGGTCCTTTTAGTGAAAAATCCGCCCTGAGAAAAGGTCAAAGAGGAGTTTACGCTCTGAAAATCCTTCTTTTTTAGAACTTTTGCATTGTTAAGGATCGTCTTTATCGCCTCTTTATCTTTTTCAAGCACAAAGTTATAGACGGCAAGATTTGCCTCAAGCATGATCTGAGAGTGCTGTTTTTGCTGATGCTGGCGAAATATCTGGGTAATAGTTGCGTGTTTTGTAAAGATGTGGTCGATGTAGTGCTGCTTGTTTAGGAGAAAAAATTCCCAAAAAACTACGCTTACACTGATAATTGTAACTGCAAGTGCGAATAGAACGGTTATTAAAACGGCATGCTGGCGCACTACTGTCTCCCCCGCTCTATTTTAAAGCCTGAAGATGTGCTACTTAAGAAGCTTATAGCCAACGCCTCTTACCGACTCTATAAGAGATTTGTCTCCGAGCTTGTTTCTGATCCTGCCGACCATAACGTCTATGCTTTTGTTAGAAGAGTCTTCGTTTATGGCATTTACGTTATGGATGAGATCCTCTCTTGATACAACAAGCCCCTGCTTGGCTATCATGTAAGAGAGGATGCCGAATTCCGCTTTTGTAAGGTCTATATTTCTGCCCTTATATGTGATCATCATTGAAGATGCGTCACACTTGAAGTCGCTTTTAGACTCCTCTTTTTGCTGAGACTTAGCCTCATAACGTCTAAGAACGGAGTGTATCCTAGCCTCAAGTTCACGCGGATCGTAAGGCTTTGGAAGGTAGTCGTCCGCTCCGAGTTCAAGCGCTTTTACTTTATCAGTCACATCGCTTCTGGCAGAAGAGATAATAATAGGGATATCCTGTCTCTCACGGATCGCTTCACAAACCTCTAAACCGTCCATTCCAGGCAGCGTAAGATCTAATATAACTAGATCAAAAGGCTCCAACTTCAATATGCTTACTGCTTTAAACGGGTCATCTTCCGTGATAATCTCAAAGTCAAACTGCTGCAGATACTCAGTGAGTATCTCCGCTAATTCTAAATCATCTTCAATCATTAATATTTTTTTCATGTGGCAATTCTAGCAAATATGCGCTAATAAGTAGTTAATATTGCACAAATATTTAGTTATATAGCATAGAAGTGACGTTATAGGCAATAAATGCCAGTGAATACGCCGCTATAGACGTAAAAGCTAAAAGGTAAAAGAAGTACTTTATGCCTCCCGCTTCACGCGTAAATACAACCGAAGCTGCCAGACACGGCAGATAGATCATAACTACGACTATAAATGCGACGGCTGATGGAAACGGGATATTTTTGGAGATTATCTCTTTTAAAGATGCGCTCTCCTCGTTCACATCCTCACCAAGAGCGTACAAGACGCCAAGCGTGGACACCACCACCTCTTTTGCCGCAAGTCCTGTCTGAAGAGCAACGCTCATCTTCCAGTCAAATCCTAAAGGCGCAAAGATAGGCTCTGAAAATTTACCGATACGTCCCAGATAGCTCTGCTCCATATTGGCCTCTGCAAGACTATTTTCAATAACTCTTCTCTCCTGTTCATCTACCGCTTTTTCGATCTTTAGAGCGTAGCTATCTTCAAGCTCTTGATTGTGCGGATAGTTGCTTAAAAACCAGACAAGAATTGAAGCGGCCGCGATAAACGTACCCGCTTTTTTTAGATACATAAGAGTCTTTGTAACGACCGTGTGCCAGATGAGCTTCAGCGAAGGAAGTCTGTACTTTGGCATCTCCATTACAAATGGCTCATCCATCCCCTTAAAAGCTGTCAGTTTAAGTATTTTTGCCGCAAAAAGCCCAAGCATGGCACCCGTTATATAGATGGCGAAGAGAACATTGCCCGCCATCGACTCGGAGAAGAATGCGCCCGCAAAGAGAACATACACCGGAAGCCTTGCCCCGCAGCTCATAAACCCTATGATAAAGAGAGTTAAAAGTCTGTCACGGTCATTTTTTAATATCCTCGCAGACATATAGGCAGGAATCGAGCAGCCAAAACCTGTTACAAGCGGTATGAACGACTGCCCGTGAAGACCGAATTTGTGAAAAAATCCATCAAGCAAAAACGCAACTCTTGACATATAACCCGTACTCTCCAAAAGTGCTATTCCTATAAAGAGTATGGCAATATTCGGGACAAACAAAACAACTGCACCGACTCCGGAGATGATGCCGTCAACCACAAGAGAGCGGACATCGTCATTTGCTATGGTCGCTCCGATGGCATCTCCAAACCAGACAAAAAAGGCATCTATCCACTCCATAGGGATAGAGCCTATCTCAAAAGTAAGCTGAAAAAGCGCCCACATAAAAAATAGAAATATCGGTATGCCGAATATCTGGTGAATCAGCACCGAGTCTATCTTGTCGGTAATAGTCTTATCAGAGATCTTTACCTCCTGCTTTAAGACCTCGGTCACTACTCCTCTGTTAAAAGAGGCGTATTCAGAAGCGAAAGCCTCTTTTATATCACTGGAGTCATGGTGGAGCTCTATATGTTTTGACGCTTCTATCAAAATAGGCTGCAGCTCTGTCCAGATAGGATCATCATGAAGCTTTGCATAGGTATATTTGGTGTTCTTTAGAAGGTTTATCGCAATATTTCTATATGTGTTTTCGTCCTCATACTTGTGTTTTGCCAAGTAGTCAACAATTACCTTTATCTCCTCTTCAACCGCCTCGCTAAAGATAAGCTTGTACTCCATAGCCTCATTTTCATACTCTTTGATGATCGCTTCTATAAGTTCTGCTATACCTTTTTTGGTAGCTGCAGAGACCTTGACGCAGGCAAATCCTAAAAGCTCGGACATATATTTATCATCTATCTCAATCCCCTCTTTATCTGCTTCATCGCTCATGTTGAGTGCAAGTATCATCTTTTTGCCAATACTCATAAGCTCTGCTGTGAGTTGAAGATTTTTTTGCAGGTTTGTAGAGTCAACGACGTTTATAATAAGATCATAATCCTGTGTAAGAAGATAATCGTTTGTCACCCTCTCTTCTATCGTATAATCATTTAATGCATAGGTTCCGGGCAGGTCGACCACGGTAAAGTGGTAATCTTTATAGTCAAAAAGAACCTCGCTCTTCTCTACAGTGACTCCGGTAAAGTTCCCAACATGCAGATTTGCATTCGATATGGAGTTTATAAGCATACTTTTGCCGACGTTTGGCTGTCCGACAAGTGCTACTTTTATATGCTTTGCCGTTACCGGACACGCCTTTATATCTCTGTTCACAGTGTCGCTACCTCTATTAACTCTGCCTCTTTTGCTCTAAGTGCTATTCTCATTTTCCCCACTTTTACCTCTATCGTACTCTTTGCAGGAGCGTGTTCAAGCACCTCCAAGATAGCATTCTTCATTATCCCAAAAGAGATAAGCCTCTGCCTCAACTCTGCATCGGCGTTTAGTTTAACGACTCTCACTATACATGTTTTTTTGCAATCAACAAGTCTTTTTATATCTTTATTATCCGTACTATTGTGCATATCTTATCTTTGGTCATTATTTTTCATGATGATAATCGGTATCATATTAAATATAGATTAATTTAAAATTTGTATAAAAGTAAAACTCTTATATTTTCCCAATCTCCGCCGTTGCTTCCACTGTTTTTATTGTCTTCGTTTAGAACATATAGAGCTCCGATTGTTAAATTTTTATTTGGCATATATTCAAAGCCTATATTTTGCTCTACTATATGTTCCTTAACTCCAAGAGAATTCTCTCTGCCTTTAAAATCCCCATATGCATACATAAGACCAAAGTCATCATGCGTATATGTAAGCCCTGCTACAACAGCCTGCGCATCTCTATCTAAAGTAATAACATCTATTATCATAGAGTCCATATTTGTATATAAAGCCCCTCCGCCAAAACCTGAGAAACTGCCTCTTAGCGCTTGTTTTTCAGACCAATTATATGCACTCGAGAGAGCAAGATCTTCAAACACAATAAACTCTACCATTGCTCCATATATTGAAGACTCTATGCCACTGTTGTCAGATTCTCTTTGATCCACATATTGAGTACTTGCATGAAATGCATAATCTTTTGAAAAAGCTATATGCAAAGAAAAATCTATGTATAAAGAAGTATTTGCTACATTTAGCGTTGCACTGTTTGGGTCATTGTCTTTTGATATATCATAGTACCATACACTTGTATCTATGAATTTGTCTGCGTAGGACAATCCACCAAAAAAGGTTCCATCTTCTCCTGTGTCAGACCAATGGTTTTGGGGAGACAAACCTGCATCAGTCCCTTGCCATTTTGTAAGCAAGCCTCCAAAAAACGACACTTCTTCATCTTCATAAGAGAGCGTATAAGCTTCAAACGTATTTGAAATTATTCTTATATCGTCACTGTCAGCCAAAGGTGTATCTATAAGTTGACGACCGGCGCGAAAATTTAATTTACCGTTTGTATAGTTTATATACGCTTGTGAAAGTTCTGTATAACTCCCATCTTGAGAAGAAATTTCACCATTATGTCTATTCTCCTCTCCTGTTGCAAAACCAATATCGTGAGCAGTGCTAAACTCCACTGCTGCATTAAATCCGTTATACTCAGCCAACTCGTACTTTAGTTGGCCACCGACGGCGGTCGCATACTGATTTTCAGTTCCGTCAACATAATAACCTGAATGCAAAACCTTTATTTGCCCTGAAACTTTCCCCTCTTTAAACATATGCTTGGTTTTTTCAACTACGGAAATCTCTTTTTCCAGAGGTGCCGCAACTTTATCTATAATATCTCTTATTGAGTGTTCTCTATCTTTTAGTCTTTGAGACACCTCCTCTAAAGCATATACATTGCAGCTTAATATTAAAACAATCAGAGATACGCCAAAGGCTATTTTTTTCATTCTCTTATTCTCTTTTAATCAAATTTATCTCCAAAATGATAATAGATATCAACTTACATGTAGCTTAATATTGATAATGCTTATCAATATTCTAGAGACGAAGATTGTAAAAAATAAAATTAATTTTTTAGGCTATAATTTCAACAAAAAGACTACTATGAAATTTCTATTTACAAACCAATCACACTTTAATCTTGCAAACATGTTTACTTTTGCAAATATAACAGCGGGCCTTCTGGCTACATACTTTATAACTCAAAACAACTTTTTTACGGCTATTGTTCTTGCTTGGATGGGAGGGGCTTTTGATATATTTGACGGCAAGATCGCAAGAAAATACAATCTCTCGAACGAGTTTGGAGTTCAGCTCGACAGCTTCGCAGATTTTCTGAGCTTTGTTCTTGTCCCTGTTTTTCTGATCTTTCAAGCGGTCTACTCAAAAGAGCTCTCTGGAGCTATGCTTATAGTTGCGGCGATCATAAGCATCTACTACGTCATCTCAGGTCTTAGAAGACTTATACAGTTCAATATAAACTCGGATGCTGGAGAGGTTAGCAAATACTTCACAGGAGTGCCCACCCCTCTTGGAGCGATATTGCTCTGGCTTGTTTACTTAGCCTCTGCTTATGAAATAGTGCCTGCGTTTGCGGTAGTGTTTCTTATGATAATAGTAGGATGGAGCCTTAACTCCAAGATCAAGGTTCGCCATCCGTAGAACTTTAGCTCTTATTTGCTATTGAGCGCGTACTTTCCGCTTCCTAGCATAAATATTAAGATCGACATAATAAGATACAGGAACGGAAGTTCAAAAACAGGAGCTCCGTGCTTGCCTAGAGTAAGGAGCGAGTTTCCATAGGCTAAAAATATAGCCAGAACCATATTAAACGCCAAGACCAAAGAGGCGATCCTCGCATAAGCTCCAAGCAGGATCAAGATCGGCACAACGATCTCACCTACATAGACACCGTAAGCTAAAAACTCTGGAAGTCCAGAAGCAGTTGTAAGATGTTTTACTCCGCCTATTCCGTTTATTATCTTATCAAGCCCGTGAAAAAGCATCATTATCCCGACGGTAAGTCTTAAGATGAGTTTTGCTGCGTCATTTGTCATTTACTCTCCTCGTCTGCTTTTCTAAATCTGCAGCTTCCCACCAAGATAACTTTGCCTGACTGTATAGCCTCTTTTATATATGCTAGCGTGCCTTTTGGATCAGCATCTCCGACCTCCTCGGCGATTATCTTAAGAAGGTCGTCCTCATTGGTTATTTTCCAAGTTTTTTCATAACTGTATTGTGTCTCTATTTTCATAACAGTATAATATCCAAAATTTAAAAAATATATCTCTAAACGATAATATATGATTTACTACCTGCTGTAAGCAGATCTAGTTCATTTTTTTACACAATATAAACTTAACTAATTCACAATATAATTTATTTAAATCAAAAACCCAATATATTTAGGTATAATTCGCCAAATATTTTAGGGGAAGGTGCCTTGCCGTTTACGGCTTGCTTGTATCATCTCCTATCCAAAGGATAATGATGCAAGAAAATGCACAAACACAACCAGAAACAAAGGCGATCACATTTGATGATCTAGGACTAAAAAAAGAGATACTTCGCAGTATCAAGGAAGCTGGATTTACAATTCCAAGTCCTATTCAAGCAGCTGCAATACCATTCGTACTAGCGGGTCGCGACATCGTAGGTCAGGCACATACGGGAACAGGTAAAACAGCGGCTTTCGGCCTTCCAGCTCTTAACAACATAGACCCAAAAGACGGCGTAGGCATACTTGTTATTACTCCGACACGTGAACTTGCAACTCAAGTAAGCGACGAGCTTTTTAAATACGGAAGAAACATAGGCGCTAGAACCGTAACAGTTTACGGCGGCAGCTCTTACAACAGACAGATAGACCTTATCCAAAGAGGCGCAAGCGTTGTTGTCGCTACTCCGGGAAGACTTCTTGACATTTTAAAGAAGAACCTATTAAAAGACTTCGCTCCAAGCATCGTTGTTCTTGATGAAGCGGATGAGATGCTTGATATGGGATTTTTAGATGATATCAACGAAATATTCTCTTATCTTCCTTCAAACCGCCAGACACTTCTCTTCTCGGCTACTATGCCAAAGCCTATTAAGCTTCTTGCAGAGAGAATTTTGGATAATCCTGAGTTTGTCAGCATCACACAGGGTGAGACTACAAATACAGATATTAACCAAGAGTACTACGTCATTGACGAACATGAGAGAGATGACGCGATCATACGTCTTATGGATGCAGAAAAGTGTAAAAAAGCGGTTGTTTTTTGTAGAACAAAAAGCGAAGTCGACAGACTCTCAAACGTTCTCTCAAGCGCAGGATATTTGGCGAACGGGCTTCACGGCGATATGGAGCAGCGTCAGCGCGAAACTGTGATCAAAGGTTTCAAAAACAACAACGTAAACGTTCTTGTAGCAACAGACGTCGCGGCTCGCGGTATTCACGTTGACAACATCTCACACGTTTTTAACTACCATATCCCTTTTGATCCTGAGTCTTATGTTCACCGTATCGGAAGAACTGGACGTGCAGGTACAAAAGGTAAAGCAATTACACTTTTGACTCCATTAGAGTTTAAAGAGCTTCAGCGCATAAAAGCAAAGGTCGGAACTACTATGACACACGCTTACGTTCCAAGCAAGAACGACTTAAGAGCAACGAACCTAAAATCGATTGTAGCAAATATAGAAGATCAAAAGATCTATGATGAAGCGCACCAGATACTAGATATGCTAAAGCAGGATATTGATGAAGAGACGATTATGTTTAAACTGGTATCTATGATACTAGACAAGCAGACCATCCAAGGTCCAAACACTATCGGTATTCCTGCAGATAAACTGGCTGCTATCTTGGAACGTGCAGATAAGAGAAGAGACACCAGAGGCAAAAGCGGAAGTCGCGGAGGTTTCCGTGGGAACAGAAGCCGCTCAGGCAGCAGTGACAGAAATCGTTCAGGCGAGAGAAGCCGCTCAGGCGGCTACAGAGGCAACAGCTCTTCTGGCGAGAGAAGTCGTCCAAGCGGTGACAGAAACCGTACAAGAACAAGAGACTAAAAACTTCTCTTACCAATAAAGCCCGAAATGATTTTCGGGTTTTCTCCTATCTCTCCTACTTATAACCTCAATTGAAACTCCAAAAAAACGATATAATTTGCCAAAAAAGAGAAAATATGACAATTTATGAAGATAACGAACTCTATATAGAAAAAGAGAGCAGTGAGATACCGTGGCTCAAGATTTTTACAAAAGAGCCTTTCGTAGAACTTGGGGATCTTCCAAAAGAGCTTCGCATGAGACTCTGGAATGTCTATGACATAATAGAGCGCGAGATGAGAGAGTACTACAACCCTAAAAAGATCAATATGGCATCTTTTGCCAATATGCTCCCGCGTGTTCATATACACGTTATGGCAAGGTTTGAGAGTGACAGCTACTTTCCAAACCCGATGTGGGGAGAAAAACTAAGAGAGTCGAAGTTGAATCTGCCAAACGAGGAAGAGTTCTTTAATAGAGTCAGAAAAGCGCTTGATAGATAATTTTACAAAGAAATTTCTGTATAAATAAAATAGATAATTTTGTTCTAGTTTGAGGCGGGATTTAATTTTTTTTGAGGAGTTTACTTATTGTAAATGACGAAAAATAAAACTAAAGCCCAACGCTAAAATCGGACAAAAGTATCATTTTAGAAGAGTTATTTTTTAAATGGTGCAAAAGGCACGAGTGCGCTTCCCCATGTCAATCCCCCGCCAAAAGCATCAAGCAGCATAAGTTCTCCCGCTTTGAGTCTTCCGCTCTCATAAATATCATTTATTGCCATCGGTATAGAAGCACCCGACGTGTTTCCGTACTTCTCAACAGTAAGCACAACCTGCTCATCTTCTAGTTTTAAAGCATCGCCTACGGCTTTTATGATTCTATAGTTTGCCTGATGCGGTACAAAATGTTTAATCTCAGATGCTTGAATACTGTTCTCTTTTAAGATCTCGACAACATCTTTTGTAAGTGTCTTAACAGCTACCTTGAAGGTCTCATTTCCTTTCATCTGCATAAAACAGCTTGCGGCTTCCTGCTCCAAAGAGTCATGTGCAGAGCCGCTTCCGCCGTTTGGGGTCATAAGAAGATCTGCAAACTCACCGTCTGAACCTGTGTGAATATCTATGATAGCCTCATCTCTGTTCTCGGTCGCACTTATAACTGCAGCTCCGGCACCGTCGCCAAAAAGAATACATGTACCCCTGTCGCTGTAGTCTGTTATTGACGAGAGTTTTTCTGCACCGATAATCAGCACATTTTTTTTCATTCCTGACTCAATAAATGCTTTTGCGATTGAGAGAATGTAGACAAATCCAGTACATGCGGCAGATATATCAAACGCTGTAATATTTCCAAGACCCAATTTTGTACTTATGATAGTAGCGGTTGATGGCATACAGAAGTAATCAGGCGAGATAGTAGCACATACGATCATGTCGATCTCGCTCTTATCCAAGCCGCTTCTTTCTATTGCGAGTTTAGCAGCAGCTACACCCATGTCGCTCGTAAACTCATCACTTGCGGCGATATGTCTCTCTTTTATGCCTGTTCTCTTTGTTATCCACTCATCAGAAGTATCTACCATTTTTGAGAGATCTTCATTTGTGAGAATCTTGCTAGGAACATAAGCACCTATAGAGCGAAATGCCGCATACGCCATTAAACTTCCTTGTTTTTTAGTGCTTCAAGTCTCTCAACTATATGTGTGTTTACGCCTGTATCTACATAGTTTATAGCTTGAAATATCGCATTTTTTATTGCTTTTGGAGTGCTTTTGCCGTGACTGACTATCGCACACCCTTGAATACCGATAAGCGGAGCGCCGCCGATCTCTTCATAGTTCATCTGTTTTTTAAGAAGCTTGAATACTTTTCTCATTAGAAGAGCCCCGGTGATCGCTATAGGAGATTTTCTAATATACTCTTTTATAAGTCCGCTTATCGTAGAAGCAACACCTTCAGAGGCTTTTAAGACCAAGTTTCCGACAAACCCGTCACACACGATGACGTCACAGCTTGCATTGAAAATATCACTGCCTTCAACGTTCCCTTTAAAGCCTTTATAGCCGTCAAGAAGTTTAAATGCCGCTTTCGTTACGTCGTTGCCTTTGCTCTTCTCTTCGCCGTTTGCCAAAAGACCGATCGACGGAGTTGATATCTTAAACATATCCTCCGCATAGCATCCGCCCATAACTGCAAACTGCAAAAGATGTTCTGCTTTAGAGTCAACGTTTGCTCCGACATCGAGTATTACAGATTTTCTGCTGCTCTTTGTAGGCATCAAAGCCACAAGTGCAGGTCTTAGCACGCCTTTTAAGCGGCCAAGTCTCAGAGTCGCCAAAGTCATTGTAGCACCGCTGTGTCCCGCTGAGACAACACCATGCGCTTCACCGTTTTTAACCAGTTCAATAGCTTTATATATCGAACTCTCTTTTCTTTTTACGGCATCTGTCGCGGCATCATCCATCGATATAACGTCATCAGCTTCGACTATAGAAATCTTATCTCTATAACGTTTTGGTAACAGAGGTAAAATTTCCGATTTTTTACCTACAAGTATAGGAATAAAAAGTTTGTGTTTAAGAGCCTGCATACAGCCCTCTACAATTGGTTTGGGACCGAAGTCCCCGCCCATTGCGTCAATAGCAATCTTTACCATTTACTATTTATACTCACCGGTTGTTGGGTTGATGTGGTGTGGAAGTTTGTATGTTCCGTCTTTATCTTTAACAGGTTTAGCTAAAGTTATTTTATAGTGAGTTCTTCTCTTCGCTGAACGTGAATGAGATACTCTTCTCTTTGGTACTGCCATAATCTATATCCTTTCTATCTTTATTTAAAACGCAATATGAGCAGAGCCCATCTTGCTACGCTTGCCGCTTTGGCACTAAAGCTTGCCCCTTTTCGGGGCAGAACCCTGTTTGAAACGCAATATGAGCAGAGCCCATCTTGCTACGCTTGCCGCTTTGGCACTAAAGCTTGCCCCTTTTCGGGGCAGAACCCTGTTTGAAACGCAATATGAGCAGAGCCCATCTTGCTACGCTTGCCGCTTTACTACGCTTCCTCTTCGGAAACAATCCCCTGATTGCAACTTTCGCAACTGTGATAATCGCTCTTTATAAGCTCTATCTCCGAGCTCAAAAGCTCCTCTATATCAACGGTAGAGTCAAATGACTCTACGACGTCTAAGAGAAGTTCATCATCTTTTTCGTAAATGCCGTCTGAGATGAAAAACTCTAGCTCCTCATCTACATCAAACATAAACTCATTAGCGCAAATGTCGCAATTCAGGTCAATCTGCCCGCTTAATTTCGCTTTTAGCAAAATTAATTTGTCGGCATCATACTGTAAATAACCTTTAAAAGTTATTTTATCAAATTCAACTTCAAAATCTAACGGAGTATTGCTTACTTTTCGCAATAATATTTTCATAAAAAAAGCTAAGCTCTACTTATTTGAATATTTTCATCAATTAAGAGATTTCTCTCTCTGAGAAAAAGAATGCGATCTCGATAGCTGCGTTCTCAGCAGAGTCACTTCCGTGAACTGCGTTAGCATCTATGTTTTCAGCGAAATCTGCACGGATTGTTCCTGCTTCAGCCTCTTTAGGGTTTGTTGCACCCATAAGGTTGCGGTTCTTTAAAACTGCATTTTCACCTTCAAGTACAGAAACAACCACTGGACCGCTTATCATAAAATCAACTAAATCACCGAAGAAAGGTCTCTCAGAGTGAACTGCGTAAAAAGCTTCTGCATCTGCGCGAGAAAGTTGTATCTTTCTTGTTGCTGCTATTTTTAGACCATTGCTCTCAAAACGATCTAAAATCTTACCGATAACACCTTTAGCAACGGCATCTGGTTTTATTATTGATAGTGTGCGTTCCATCAAATCTCCTGTTAAATATATAAAATTAGAGTGGAATTGTACCCAAAAAGAGTCTGATTTAAGCTAAAATGGAAAAATTTATGAAGATGTTTGAAAAAATGGATTAAATCACAGGGGTAAAACCCTATGATTTTTTGTAAATAAAGATTACTCTACTACAGCTTTGCCTACGCCGCGCATATCATCCGTAATGTCTTCACGGTGCTCTGGACTTGGTCCTACAGCATCCCATGTAATACATCCTTCAGTTGGACAAGCAGTAGCACAAGCAGGTTCGTCGTGATGACCAACACACTCTACACATTTATCTGCATATACGTAGTAAATCTCTTCACCCGTTGGATTATCATCCTCGTCTACAATCGCCTCTACAGGACACTCATCAATACAAGCGCCACAGTTAATACATGTATCACCAATAATTACTGCCATTAGGATTCTCCTAGTTTTTATTTCGAAGTAAGTTTAACCAAAGATTTTTAAATAAAGCTAAAAAATCTTCTCTAAAGGTGTAACAAGTATGAGTTGTTACCCTTTTTATATGATTTTTTCCGAAAAAACAGAGTTTTGATAATTGTTATTATCAAATTTTGAGGTAATTCTTTATATCCTCTACCCTGTCTAATTTTTCCCATGTAAAATCGCTATCTTCTCTTCCAAAGTGTCCGTATGCAGCAGTTTTTCTGTATATCGGGCGCAAAAGGTCTAAAGACTTTATGATCCCCCTTGGAGATAGGTCAAAAAGCTCTTTAACGCAAGCCTCTATCCTCTTCTCATCTACAACTGCGGTTCCATGGGTATTAACCATTATAGAAGTCGGCTGAACGACACCTATCGCATAAGATATCTGAAGCGTAACCCTATCACAAGCTCCTGCAGCGACCAGATTTTTTGCAATATGCCTTGCTGCATAAGCCGCACTTCTGTCAACCTTGGTCGGGTCTTTGCCGCTAAACGCTCCGCCGCCGTGAGGACAGCTTCCGCCATAACTATCTACTATTATCTTTCTTCCCGTAAGTCCAGCGTCTCCCTGAGGGCCGCCTATAACGAACTTTCCTGTCGGATTTATATGAAAGATCGTCTTATCGTTCATAAGCTCAGCGGGGATGACATGCCTAATAACCTCTTTAATCACATCTTCATGGATCTTCTCTTGGCTTATTTCAGGAGCATGCTGGGTAGACACCACTACGGTCTCTACACTAACAGGTCTCTCGTCTACATACTTTATGCTGATCTGCGCTTTTCCGTCTGGTCGAAGATATGGAAGTAGACCCTCTTTTCTAACCTCAGCCAATCTCTGCGCCAAGCGGTGAGCCAAATATATTGGAAGAGGCATAAGGACATCTGTTTCTCTGCAGGCATACCCGAACATCAAACCCTGATCTCCGGCACCTATCTCTCCATCAGCCTGACTTACACCCTGATCTATATCCGGAGACTGCTCTCCGACGGCATTTAAAACTGCTGCAGAGCGATAATCAAACCCGTATGTCGCATCGGTATATCCGATCTCTTGTACAACTTTGCGAACTATATCTTGCATCGGTGCGTATGTGGTAGTTTTGAGTTCGCCTGCTATTATACAAAATCCGTTTGACACCAAGGTCTCACACGCAACGTGTGCGGAGGTGTCATGTTCAATAATATAATCCAGAATTGCATCGCTGATCTGATCCGCCATCTTATCAGGATGCCCCTCTGTTACAGACTCTGAAGTAAAAATATACTCTTTTGGAGTAGAAGCTTCTTTTGTCATCGATTTTCCTTAACACTATTTTAAAACGCCAAAAGTATATCAAAAAAGAGAATAACTTTTATTGCTTGGAGTTTCATTAATATACTTTCGTTAAAATTTTGCAAACAAACCAAAAGGATTTTTATTATGTTAGTAACAAACCCAGCTCCTGATTTTACGGCAACAGCAGTTTTAGCTGACGGTTCTATAGTTGATAATTTCAAATTATCTGAAAATTTCGGCGAAAAAGGTACTGTAATATTCTTCTACCCTCTAGACTTTACTTTCGTTTGCCCATCTGAGATCATCGCATTTTCTCACAGAATCGATGAGTTCAAAAACCGCGGCGTAAATGTTATCGGTGTATCAGTTGACAGCCAGTTCTCTCACTTCGCATGGAGAGAGACTCCGGTAGAAAAAGGCGGTATCGGAAGAATAAAATACCCTCTTGTTGCGGACCTGACAAAACAGATCTCTAAAGATTACGACGTACTTTTCGGCGAGTCAGTAGCTCTTCGCGGCTCGTTCCTGATCGATGCAAAAGGTATAATCCGTCACGCAGTTATCAATGACCTGCCTCTTGGAAGAAACATCGATGAGATGATCCGTATGGTTGATACTATGCAGTTTACCGACGAGCATGGTGAAGTTTGTCCTGCAGGATGGCAAAAAGGTGACGAGGGTATGAAAGCTTCAACAGAAGGTGTTGCAGAGTATCTGGCTAAAAACAGCGAAAAACTATAAAATAACTATAAAAATAAAGAGTACCAAAGAGTGAGGGCTTAAAAACCCTCACATGCTATTTTCTGTTTTTTATTGTAAAATGGTTCTATGAAACTAATTTTTACAATACTATTTTTTCTTACAATTATCACAGCCGATGAGACAAAAGAGTTGCGTGTCGGCATCTACGACAATCCCCCTAAAATATTTATAGACAAAAACAGCGAACCCTCAGGTTTTTTTGTTGATGTTTTAAATGATATAGCCGACAAAGAGAGTTGGCGTATCAGCTATGTAAAGTGTGAGTGGCAGGAGTGTCTTTCGCTGCTTAAAGATGGAAAAATCGACATTATGCCTGATGTCGCCTACTCAAAAGAGAGAGAAAGGCTTTTTAAGTTCAACAAGGAGATAGTTCTCTCAAACTGGTCCGTAATCTACAGAAACAAAAACTCCAAGATATCATCCATCTTGGATCTGGATAAGAAGAAGATAGCTCTGTTAAAAAACAGTATTCAGCATGAGCAGATGCAGGAGATTTTGGAGCTCTTTGACGTAAACCCGGTTTATGTTCTTGCCGAGAGTTACGAAGAGTCCCTAATGCTTACTCAAAGCGGAAAAACTGAAGCTGCCATAGTAAACAGATATTACGGTGAGCTGAATGAAGACAGGTTCAGTGTAAAACCGACATCCGTTCTTGTAAACCCAGCAGCTCTAAAATTTGCATTTACAAAGCTTGGCAAAAATGAGGAGACTATCAAGAAGATAGACCTTCACCTGCGTGATCTAAAAAACGACAAAGAGTCGATCTACTACACGTCAATGGCTAAGTGGCTTAAAGATAAGGAGCGTTTTCATATTCCTACATGGGTCTACATCTTCTTCGCGATAGCCCTTGGGGCTTTGCTGCTGCTTGGTATCGCAGTAGCTTTTTTTAGATATTTGCTGGGGCTAAAGACAAAAGAGGTTATAAAAGAGTCTAAAAAACTGCAAAAACTCCAAGAACAAAAAGCTAAGGATTATGAAAAACTGGTCTATGCCATGGTTTCAATGATCGAGCAGAGAGACTCCTATACTGCAGGACACTCACAAAGGGTAGCAGAGTACTCTCTTCTTATAGCAAGAGAGATGAATTGCTGCGAAGATAGTTTTGACCTGCTCTTTAGAGCCGCAACCCTTCATGACATAGGAAAGATAGCGACACCGGATTCGGTCTTGCTAAAACCTGACAAACTCTCAAAACTTGAGTATGACCTAATAAAAGAGCATGTAAATGTAGGAGTTAAAATACTTCAAGATGTTCCAATGTTCAGAGATATTGCGAAAATAGTAAGACACCACCATGAAAAATATGACGGAAGCGGCTACCCTGACGGACTTGTAGGAGATGAGATACCCGAACTTTCACGTATCATGATGGTTGCGGATGCATTTGATGCTATGACTACAAATAGGATATACAAACATAAAAAGAGCATAAGCGACGCACTAAAAGAGATAGAGTCTCTAAGCTGCATTCATTACCATCCTGAAGTTGTAAAGAGTGCGCTAAAAGCTCTATCGAACATCAAGATTATTGAGGATTTTAACCAGAATCCCGTGAGCGCTATCGAACAGCAGAGATTTGCCTACTTCTACAAAGACGCGGTTACGGAGTTGTACAACACAAAATTTTTAGAGACGGTCCTTCAAAATGGAGCTGCCGATCAAAAGTATAAAAAGCTTCTCATTATATCTTTGCACAAGTTTGACATCTACAACAAACAGCATGGATGGGAGGGCGGAAACAAGACGTTGAAAGAGTTTGCCAACCTTCTTTGCAGACTTTTTAAAAGCAACCTTCTCTTTAGGGCGAGAGCGAACGACTTTCTTGTGTTGTTACAAGATGAAGTTACAGACAACAACGCTCTCTTAGAGAAGATCGAAGATTTCACAAAACGTGCAGAGTTGGAGTTTGATTTTAATATTTATGATTTAAAGAGTGACGGAATAAACTCTTATGAGGATTTGAAAAAGTTTTTATAAAATTAGTTTTTTTTATATTGTCTTATTGAACTTATATTGGTATCATTAACTCTAAAATTCAAAAGAATGGATCAATATGAAAACTCTGCTATTGACATTTTTGATGGTGATATCTTTGATCGCCTCCGAAAAAGAGGAGATAAAATATATAGTCGATGCCAAAAATTACGGTCTGGTTGCCGCTAAAGATGCATTTTACGTTATTGACAGCCATAAGTACGGAACTATGCAGGAGTACTTTGCCTTTGCAAAAGAGGAAGATGCTAACGACCATGTAAAAAAATATGGGGGGAAAGTGGTAGATTACGAGACTTACCAAAAGTTGCAACAAGAGGCTTCAAAGTAGCCTCTCATCAAGCTCCCCTTTTTACAAATTCCAATGCTTTTGGGTTTACGAACACTATATCTCTCCACTGTCTCTTAGGGGCTATCAGGTTTAGGCGCTTAGGGTTTGAACTTCTCGAGATCGCCACATAAAACTGAGAGGGTGCAAATATCTCGTTTGTCTCGATTATAAGATCCTCTATGCTCATGCCCTGCGATTTATGGATGGTGATTGCGTATGCCAGTTTTATAGGGTATTGATAGACGCTAAAAAGGCTCTCTTGAAGCACCTCTTTTTTACCGCCTACGCTCTTCTCCTTCCAGACCTCTTTGCTCTGTGCCACGGTCTCAAGCTTTACGACAACGCCGTCTCTTTTTTGTACATAGACATATGTAGCATCTATATTTACGACCACTCCGCGCTCACCGTTGAAGTAGTTCCATGCATTTCTGGTAAAGAGCACGGGCACGCCTATCTTTAGCTCCAGCTCCCTCTCTATCCTGGCATCATCCATAAAACGCTCTATGTCGCCCTCTTTTACGCTCTTAGAGTGTTTTATGACTCCGGCCTCTTTTATAAATAGCTCGCTCTCTACAAACTCAAGCTGGTTTTTGTTGTGCAGCGATGCGGAGATATTTTTGCCGAATAAAAAAGTAAATTCGCTCAAATCCTGCGGAAGCGGTTTTATAAACTCATTGAGGGCGTTATGCACACTCTCATCCACAAAGCCGTCTCTCACGCTTGAGAGAAGCTCTATAAAATCACTGTCACTTGTTCTGTAAACATGTGTCAGCTCGACCTCTTCAAAATCAAACTCTCTCCATGAATCGGACTCAAATGCAAATCTTACCTCTTTGTAGCCGCGAACCACCGGAGGGAGCTGCAAAAAGTCGCCAACAACCAGAAGCGAGCCCTTAAAATCGCTCTGCTCAAGCCTTAGGCGTATCATATCAAGCAAGGCATCGCTCACCATCGAGATCTCATCAATGACTATAAGGTCCATAGAGGAGATAAGCTTTTTTATCTTCTTGCTTGCCTCAAATTTAGAGTTCATCTCAAGTTCGCTCAGGCTTGAAGCAATTCCCAAGTCCAAAAAACTGTGCAGCGTCTGCCCGCCTATAAGCGTTGCAGCCATTCCCGTAGAGGCAAGTTTTGCCACTTTTTTAGACTCGCTCTCGTAATATTTTATAACTTCTCTTGTAATGGTCGTCTTTCCGACCCCTGCACCGCCGGTTAAAAAAACGCTCTTTCTTGCCTTTAGTTTTTCAATGACTCTGTTCAAATAATCCATAAAAAATTATACTATAATAACGAAAAAAATTGGGGGAGTTATGCCTTATGAGCAATAGAATATTGGTAGTAGAAGACAACAAGACTTTAGCAAAACTGATCGCAAAAAAGATAAGCTTGGAGCTGGATTTTGAAGTTGATGTCGCATACAACCTCTCTGAGGCAAAACTGTTTTTAAAAAGATACAAATATTTTCTGACCCTGCTTGACATTAATCTTCCCGACGCCCCAAACGGAGAGATAGTAGATTATGCTCTGGAGAAAAAGAACCGCGTAATCGTGCTAAGCGGAAATATTGACAAAGAGTTCAGAAAGAAGATGCTCAAAAAGAACATAATCGATTATGTCACTAAAAGCGGGGCAAATGATGTCAACTACATCATCCAGAACATAAAAAGACTCAAAAAGAATCAAAACCACAAAATACTGCTCATAGACGACTCTCTTGTATTTAGAAAACAGATGCAGGGAATGCTTGAGAATATGTTTTTTAAGGTCATCTCCGTTGCCCACGGAGAGGAGGCACTAGGCATGTTAGAGAGCACTCCCGATATAAGTCTAGTCCTTACCGACTATCATATGCCGGTTATGAACGGGCTTGAGCTCACAGGAGAGATCAGAAAAAAATATATAAAAAACGAGCTTGCGATAATCGTAATATCGGGTGATGACGATGACGAGACGACAGCTCTGTTTTTAAAGAACGGCGCAAACGACTACATTAAAAAACCGTTCTCAAAAGAGGAGTTTTCATGCCGCATAAACAACTCGATAGAAGCTCTTGAAAATATACAGGAGATCACGAACAGTGCGGAGCGCGACTTTTTAACGGGTCTTTACAACAGAAGATATTTCTTTACTAACGCTTCAAAATATTTTGAAGATGCCAAAGAGAACTCAGAGCATTTCGCAATAGCTATGATAGATATTGACAATTTCAAAAAGATAAACGACACATACGGTCATGATGCGGGAGACAGAGCGATCGTGCATCTCTCAGATATCTTAAGAACCAACGTCTCGAACGAGGATATAGTGGCAAGATTTGCGGCAGAGGAGTTCGGAGTTTTGCTTAAAGACGTATCTTCGCAAAAGGCCGTAGAGATATTTGAGAGGATCAGACAAAACGTCCAGACCAGCAAGACCAAAGGCAACAATAACGAGGAGATAAACTACACTATCTCCATAGGGCTTGTAACGACCAACGATGAGAACCTTGACTCAAGCGTAAACGAAGCGGATATGTTGCTCTACAACGCAAAACAGAACGGAAGAAATCAGATAGTCGTAAACTAGGCTGTCTCTCTCTTTCTTGCAGCCCTGAGTCTGAACTGTTTTTCAAGCTCCAAGAGAACAAAAACAACAACTCCGCATACAAAAATCATACTAAAATCAAACAGCGTTAAAGATGCCGTTAAAAAAACTTCCTGCAAAAAAGGAGTATAGGTTATAGCTATCTGTGCAAAAAAGATGACGGATACTGCGCTCCATACGACCCTGTTTGCGAGAACATCACTAAGCTTCAACTCTATTATGTTTAAATTTCTAATATAAAAAAGGTGGAAAATCTCCAAAAAGACCAGAACATTAAGTGCAAGAGTTCTGGCATACTCTACAGTTGCACCGTTTTGCATCGCATAGTAAAAAGCACCAAAAACAGCAATAAGGAAGAGTGTCGTCACATAAACGATATGCCATATAAGTTCCCTGTTTAAAATAGGCTCATCGATCGCTCTGGGACTTCTTTTCATTATATTTTTATCTTCATCCTCAAATGCCAGTGCAATACCCAATGTAACGGCTGTTATCATATTTGCCCAAAGTATCTGAATAGGAGTTATCGGCATAACCATTCCGAAGAATATTGCAACTATAATGACCGAAGCCTCGGAGGCATTCGTTGGAAGCGTCCAGCTTATGACCTTCTTTATATTGTCATAAACTCTTCTTCCCTCTCTTACGGCATTTACTATGGAGGCAAAATTATCATCCGTTAAAACAAATTCGCTCGACTCTTTTGCCGCCTCTGTACCGCTTTTTCCCATGGCAATACCTACATTTGCCCGCTTCAGCGCAGGCGCGTCGTTTACACCGTCACCTGTCATCGCTACAATTTTTGAGTGCGCTTGAAGCGCCTTTACCAATCTTAGTTTATGCTCAGGAGTAGTTCTTGCAAATATATCCGTATCAAGTACCGCACTCTCAAGCTCCTCATCACTCAACTTCTCTATATCCGTACCGCTTAAGACATTCTCGCAATTTCTAAGCCCTATTGTCTTTCCTATAGCAGTTGCGGTTAATAGATGATCTCCAGTTATCATTTTTACATCTATATGTGCGCTGTAGCACTCTTTTATCGCCTCTATTGCTTCAGGGCGAGGAGGATCTATCAATCCCACAAGTGCGATTAGCACGATACCCTCTTTTAGATCATCAAAGTCAAGCGTTAATTTATTATTGGAGACTTTTTTATATGCAAGCGCTAAAACTCTCTGTCCCGAAGATGCAAGCTCTTTTGCCTTCTCTTCCCAATACGCTGTTTGGATCTCTTTTTCGTTATGTGCGTCCACATACTCAAACTCGGACATCTTAATGATTATCTCCGCCGCCCCTTTTACAACGATGATAGATTCCCCTTCATGACTATGATTTAGTGTTGCCATATATTTATGTTTTGAGTCAAAGGGTATCTTGTCCTCACGTTTAAAAGCTTCTCTTGTCTCATCTGCGTAGAAGCCTGCTTTATGGGCAAATGTGACTAAAGCACCCTCTGTCGGGCTCCCTTCTATTTTCCAAGAGTCACCCTCCTTTTTTAAAATAGCATCACTGCATAAAAGAGAGGTTTTAGCCAAAAACTTCAGCCTCTCCTCTGTATCTATATCAACCTTCTCATCTTTGAAATATAGTTCTCCTATAGGCTCATATCCTGCACCGCTCACCTTGTAGTCTCTATCATTTGTAACTACACTGCTGACCATCATCTCATTTTGGGTAAGCGTTCCCGTTTTATCGGAACAGATGACAGAAACAGAGCCTATGGTCTCAATGGCCGGCAGCTGTCTGACTATTGCATTTCTCTTTGCCATAGCCTGCACGCCTACTGCAAGCGTTATAGTCAAAACAGCAGGCAGACCTTCGGGAATAGCGGCAACAAAAAGCCCTATTACCGCCATAAACGCCTCTGTAAAATCAAGCCCTTTTACAAAATGACCGATAAGAAAAATAAGAAGAGAAAAGGAGAGTATAAAAAAAGTTAGATATTTTGCAAATCTGTCCATCTGCTCAACAAGAGGCGTGGTAAGGGTCTCTACGCTGCTTAACATTCCACTGATACGTCCAAGCTCCGTTCTGTCCGCCGTAGCGACAACAACACCTTTTGCTTCTCCGCCTGCTATAGTCGTTCCTGCAAACGCCATTGAGCTTCTGTCTCCCAAAGTTGCTTCAGGCATGACTTTTTTGACACTCTTCTCAACAGCAACCGACTCTCCGGTCAATGGAGCTTCTTGTGCGCTAAAGGCGTGTGTCTCAAGCAGCCTTATATCTGCTAAAACTCTATCCCCCGGCTTCATAAAGACAATATCGCCGATGACCAACGATTCGCTTTGTACTTTTTGCCTGCTATTATCCCGCACTACGATGGCATGAAATGCCAGCATCTTTTTTATGGCATCCATCGCATTTTGCGCTCTATTCTCTTGGATAAAACCTATAATTGCATTGATTAGCACGACTCCGAGTATTACTACAGTATCTATCATATGATCAAGCAGCGCAGTTACTACGGCTGCACTTAAGAGTACGTAGATCAAAAGATTGTTAAACTGCATTAAAAAACGGATAATGGGGCTCTTTTTCTTCTCTTCTTGAAGTTTGTTGGGTCCATACTTTTTAAGTCTCGCCTCAACTTCGGTGCTGCTTAGACCATCTTGTGAACTCTCAACTGCTCTTAGAACTTCATCTGCTTCTAAAGAGTGCCAGTGATTATACTCTTGCATATTAGACTCCATCTTTTTATGAACTATTCTAACACGATAAGAGTGCCAAATGGTACAATCATCTCTTTTGGAGCCACCCACTTTACCTCGTAATTTGGCTCTTCGCTTGGAAAGATTCCATCCAGATCAGTGAAGTACAGAAGCAGCTGAACATCTAAGAGCTCTTTGTCTATAAACTCAAAGACCGGCCTGAAGTCGGTTCCTCCGCCCCCTTTTATATCCGCCTCTAAAATATCGCCGCCAAAAAATGTTTTATGCGACCTTATCTTATCATCGCAGACAAGCATATCTATCTCAAAATTTGCAACGCTCAACATCAAAAAATTTAGCTCGCTTAAAAACTCGTTTAGAAGTTTTTCATCTACCGAACCGGAACTGTCTACTGCCACGACAATTTTTACTCTTTGGGTTGTAGAAGATGGCAGGTATATGCCCCTGTATAGAAGTTTTTTACTCGGCGGTATTAACACATAATCATCTCTGTAGAACCTCTGCAATGCCGCACTCAGCTCTTTTCGCCAATCTACCTTTCCCTCGTCTGCTATGCTGAAAAATCTTCCTATACCTACAGGCATCTCGGAGTTCTTAGCCTCCTCTTCAAGTTTAGCTTTGGCAAACTCTTCAAAGAGCTGCTCGCTCAGGGCATCGGTTTTTTGAGGCGTGTTTTGCCTGTTTTGTTCACTCTTGTCATCTTGCACGTCTTCCGTCTCATCCGCTTCATACTCAAGCTCGTCACGCAAAATATCCTCTTTTAACTCCGCATATATCTCCTCTGCATACATACCGCTGAATCTCTTTGAGTAATGCGCCTCATCGGGGCGGACAAGACCGTTTTGAACCAACATATCGTTGATGGCATAATCCGTTGAGAGCTGCCACAACCAGCCGCTTCTGCCGTTTTTTCTCGCTTCATGGGCAAGAGAGGCGTGCATGGCGCCGTTTGCAAAAACGAACTCCATCTGCGCGGAATCTATCTTTTGCAAAAAATCGCTGTTGTATTCGAGCTTGATGCCGTTGCTTTTAAAGCTCTGTATATCGTCGTTTTGTACCAGTTCAAGTTTAGCGGCGAGTGCTCCGAAGAAAGGGTGGGAGAGCAGAAGTTTGGATTTTGCTTGAGATATCTTTGTTTGAATATTTTGCATTGGAGGTTTCTCTTTTGGTGCATAACATCAAAGAGAGTGCCTCTTTGATGTTAAAGTTATTTCTTTAGACTTTTTTTAAGATCACTCACAAACTCCGTAATGTCATCATGCAGCGCTTGAAGATCCTCTTCGTGCTCGACCTCGTCAGCCAATATCTGTGAGACTATATCGTAAGTAACTATATCTTTGTCTCTTGTGAGATCGACTATGCTTGAGTAAGTGTTTATTGCACACTGCTCACCCTTGATCGCATCTTCTAGGATAGCTACGACATCAAAGTTTTTAGGCTCTTCATAGCCGCAGTTACTCTTTTTCATCCACTCTTTTGGGTTTAAAAGAGGCGTTCCGCCAAGTTGTAAAATTCTATCGGCTACCATATTTGCGTGTCTTAACTCATCTGCCGCGTGCTGGTCAAGCTCGGCAATAGCAGCATCTTTCATGATTCCTTTTACGACCCTGCTCTCGATAAAGTACTGGTAGTAAGCCAGCCACTCATCCGCGTAAGCTCTGTTTAGAAGTTTAATGATCTCTGAGACCTCTAGACCTTTAATTATCGAATTTCCTACTCTAGCCATATCTTACTCCTTGTAAATAATTTTTTACTACGCCCCTATGATACATCAAATTGGTTAACTCTTTTTTAATCCAAAAGATATGCAAACTTCTCCACCCACTCTCTAAACGCTTCAAGATGTTCCATATTTACGCCGTTTCTCTGTAGATCCTGCACCGTCATGACGGCAAATTCACTCTTTAAGCCAAATGTATACCTAAGCAGGTTTTCCAACTTTGCATCATCTCTCTCTTTGAGGTATGCGCTCACAAGTCCCGTGCTTAGAGCATAAAGGACATCTACCTCATCGCTGTACTCACCGCTTCCGCTGTGTAGTATATTTTTTATATCCGGAAGTCTGTTCATAACCTTGCAAAACGCCAAAAAGGAGACCGCCACGTCCTTGCCGACCGCTCCGCCGATGGTCTCTAAAAGCAGATCTTCAGATACGCTGCTCTTTAGAACGCTGTTTACATACTCCCAGCTTCTAGGCGTTGCAAAGCTTTTAGCATCGCTTTTTGCATCAAAAGTGAACAGATGTTCATTTTTATATGAGAGGTAAGAGAGGACTCTCTCATCAAGCGCATTTTTGTATGCCCATAGTCTCCAATCCTCTACGTCCACATCCATCTCAAAGTGTACAAATCTGTTTGCCAAAGGACTTGGCATACGGTAGGTAACACCCCTGTCACCCTCACGGTTTCCTGCTGCGACGATCGCCCACCCTTCAGGGAGTTCATACTCGCCTACTCTTCTATCTAGTATTAATTGATAAGCAGAAGCCTGAACACTCGGAGCCGCAGAGTTTAGCTCATCCAAAAATAGAATCCCCTCTCCTGTACTTGGCAAAAAAGCAGGAGGCGCCCAGAGTGCTGTGTGGGACTCTTTGTCATAAAACGGGATCCCCTTAAGGTCGGTCGGATCCATTAGTGCTAGTCTTAGGTCAATAAAACCGATACCTCTGCTCTTTGCTATCTGCTTTACTATAGAGGATTTTCCTATTCCCGGTGCTCCCCACAAAAAGGTCGGCACTCTCTGCTCTACTAAAGCCTCTATTGCCGTGCTTAGATCTGTTGCTTTCATACTTCCCATCCTATATTTTCTTGTTGTATATATCTGCCAAACGCAGGGTTCTCCATAACCGAGCGAGCATATTTTGAGTCAAGTTGGAGTTGGTACAATATCTCTACAGGTGTGTTCTCGTTTTTTGCTATCTCTTGGCAATGTTTATTATTTCTATACGCCTCTTCAAGTATTGCCGCAGGCATTTTTGGGTTTTCATACAAAGCTGAAATGATCTCCTCGTTTTTGCTCTCTAAAAGCTGGTGCACTATCTCTTCATCAATGCCACCGTTAAGTGCCAGAGCGTACGATATCTCATCATCGTTGTAATCTAGAAGTTCTTTTTGCATCGCTAGTGTCAGGCTCTCATTGAGTGCCAATCCTATCTTGTTTGTTTTAAAAAGTTCAAAAAGCTCATCCGTCAAATTTATACTTTTGGCTACGTTTCTGCCCAGTTTCTCATCTTTTAAAAACTCTTCTATTAGCTCTCGTTTGAGATTTCTGTTTTGTGACAGCGCCTCTAGGACATCAGGGTCATTTGTTTTGCAGAGCAGCTCCTGCATCCTATCGTCACACCAGATATTTGCGGCGATCGCGACTTGGATATTTGGATTGAGCCGTATCGGTTCAAGCGATAAAATGGCGTAGAGCAGCTCCGGGTTTGTTGTCTGTGAAATAAGATGCATAAAACCCGTGGTCGCATACTGGACATTATGGTTTCTCTCTATGTTTTGGTAGAAGCGCAAGATTATCGCCGCACTTACATCACGGTTGTCATCGTTTTCAAAAAAATCCTCGCCGCCCCACGAGTACATCTTTAGAAGCTTGAAAAAAAGCTCATCGCTTATCATCGAATTTTTCAAGAAAGACTTGAGCCTCTCCTTGTTACGGCTAAGTTTAAGGCTCATCAAAAGGGTATTTGCATCTATATGTTTTGCAAGTTCCCTCTCCAGAACATCAATTGAGATAAACTCGATATCTCTTGAATGTTTTTCATAAAGCTCATCGCTGATATTCTGCTCATACGGGGTCATCATCTTACCCTCGACAACCAGTGCCGCCTCGTGGCCAAACTCGTTTGAGAGACCTATTTTATGAAACTTCAACTGCGACTCAAACTCATCACTGCTAAAAGCACGGCTCTTGCCAAAAAGCAATATTGATCTGTTTTCTAACTCTTTTAAATTCATAAAGCAGATTATATCATTGGTTACACACATTTGTTATAATGCATCGACAAAGCAAAGGATTTTTATGAAAAAACTATATGCGCCGTGGGAGAGAGTATTTAAAAAAATAGCTACTCCTTTTGAAGAGTTTATACACGCACAGACCACTACAGGTCTCATACTTATGATAATGACCGTAGTGGCATTGGTACTTGCGAACTCTCCCATATCGGAGGCTTATGAGCACTTCTTTCACGCCTACATAAACATTGAGGTAAGCTCATGGAAGCTCTCCCACTCTATCCACCACTGGATCAACGACGGGCTGATGGCCATCTTTTTCTTCATTATCGGATTGGAGATAAAAAGAGAGATCACGGTAGGCGAACTCTCAGATATGAAAGTAGCCATCCTCCCTATACTTGCAGCAATCGGCGGGATGCTTGTTCCTGCACTTATCTATCTTAATATAAATGCAGGCGCAGAAGGTGCAAAAGGGTGGGGCATACCTATGGCGACCGATATTGCCTTTGCCATCAGCGCGCTTGTACTTCTTGGCAAAAGAGTTCCCACTTCGCTGGTTACATTCTTGGTCGCTTTGGCGATCGTGGATGACCTAGGAGCAGTCGTCGTCATTGCTCTTTTTTACACAAATGAGATACATATGCTCTGGCTTGCCCTAGCACTTGGAGCCTTCTTTGTTATGATAGCTCTCAACCGCTTCGGCATACATGCGGTACTGCCATACTTGATAGTCGGTATTATTATGTGGTACTTTATGCTTGAATCAGGAGTACATGCGACCATAGCAGGAGTTATTGCAGCAATGGCGATCCCATCAAAACCAAAGTACTCACCTATCGCACTGACAGAACACACATGCAAACTGCTTAGCGAATATGACAAGTATCCGGTAGCGACCGATCATATGATGCACGAGAGACAAAAAGCGATCCTTCAAAATATAAAAGACACCATAGATGCGGTGGGAACCCCTGCATCAAGGCTTGAGCACGGTCTTCACCTGCCTGTGAGCTTACTTGTCATTCCTCTTTTTGCTCTGGCAAATACGGGCATAGCGATTGACTTCTCATCTATCAATGAAAGTATAATGCAGCCTATATCTCTTGGCATCATTCTTGGTCTTGTAGCCGGAAAAGTGCTTGGAATTTTCGGCATATCATGGCTTGCAATAAAGTTTGGCATTGCATCGCTTCCGCAAAACACAACTATGAGCCAGATCTTCGGCGTCTCTTTTTTAGGAGGTATCGGCTTTACGATGTCCATATTTGTGGCGGACCTTGCTTTTGCGGGAAATAGCGAATTTATCTTTCAGGCTAAAATAGGGATCTTAGCGGCATCTTTGTTTGCAGGTATTTTTGGATTTATTTGGCTTAGATACATAGCAAGTTCTTCAAACAAATAGTGCTATAATCCGACTCTAGTTCATATAAGGAAATACCTATGAAAACACTATACATACTTCTTTTTACAACCCTGTTTTTAGGAGCGAACGATGCCGTTCACGAGTTTGCGCCGAGCAAAGATTGCCAAAAGTGCCACGAACAGATATACAGTGAGTACTACGGCTCAATGCACGCAAACGCTACACCGCAAAAAGACCCTATCCACAACGCTATCTGGAACAAGCAGGTAGCAATGACCAAGACAGAGCAGTACAGCTGCGGCAAATGCCACACACCGGGAGCGGACAATCTAGACAAGATGACGACACCTGGTGAAAAAGCGATGTTTGATGAGCAAAATCCTACTCATCAAGAAGCTATAGGGTGTGCATACTGCCACCGTATAGAGAAGATCGAGGAGCATGCACAGAGCAACACTAACATTATCTCAAAAGACAAAAACAGCTATTACGGCTCCAACAGAAGCTCTCTTGACTCTCCCTACCACAAGATCATAACCGATGAGAACGAGAACTTCAAAAACGGCAACGTCTGCGTGGGATGCCACTCTCACAACGTAAACAAATTTGGTCTGAACCTCTGTTCAAGCAACGTAAACAGCGAGATGAACAGTGCCAACTGTGTTAGCTGCCATATGCCTCAGGTTGATGGAAGCGCATCATCTATAATTGATACAAAAACTCACTCTTTTCACGGTTTTGCGGGCGCTCACTTTCACTCTGAGATGCTGAGCAAATATGTAAATATATCGATACTCAGAAACATAGACCACTTCATAGTCAATGTGGACAACCAGAGCTCTCACGCACTTCTGCTTCACCCTGCCCGTCTGGCTCTCTTAAAGATAAGCGTCACAAGAGATGGACAAACAACTGAGCTTGAAAAAGAGCTGTTTGTCAGAGTTATAGGAAAGGACGGCAAACCATCTATGCCTTGGATGGCTGAGGAAGTCATAAAAGATACGATGATACAGGCAAATGAGAAAAGAGCCGTAAGAAGAGATTTTAAACTTCAAAAAGGCGACAGAGTCGATGTGGTGCTTGGATGGTTCCTTGTAAATCCAAAAGCTCTTGAGAGCCTTGGACTAAAAGATGAGAAAACGGCAAAAGAGTTTAAAGTCTTTAAGAAGCAGAGCTTCACTTTTTAAGTGAGATCTCGCACCCTCTAAACTCAAAATCAAGCTCGCTTGAAGGCTCTTTGTAGAGCAGCGGGCTGTCTAGATCTACATACTTCACGACATCTCTGTATGCAAACGCCAGATAGAGCGCCATATTTATAGAGTATGGTCCCTCAAGCATAGAACCGAGCATACATTTAACACCGCTCTGCCTTGCATACTCCAATATCTCTATGGCTTTTGTAACCCCGCCGCACTTCATAAACTTTATATTTATCATATCGGCACTCTTTGACTCTACTACTTTTTTGGCATCTCGAAGTGTGAAAACTGCTTCATCTGCCAAGATGGGAATGTGCGAGAACTCTGTTATTTTTTTTAGACTCTCCAAGTCAGATGCAACAACAGGCTGTTCTATCAGCTCTATCTTAACATCCAGCATATTGTTTATAAAAAAGTGCGCATCTTCAAAGCTCCAAGCCTGATTTGCATCGACCAATATCTCTGCATTAGGCAGCTCATTTGCAATTTTTCTTATAACATCCACCGCGTGCAAAATATCGCTGCCGACCTTTACTTTTAGTATCTCTTTTCTCTCACTGCAGGCTTTTTTGGCATCTTCCATCATAACGTCTGCAGCATTTAGGCTGATGGTAACATCTGTTTTTATGGGCGTAAAATTCTCTATGCAAAAATACTCCGCCAAACTACGGTTTTCTTGTTCTACATGTAAAGATATAAACGCCATATCAAGCGCGGCTTTTGCACTTGAGCCGATCTTGCACCCACTATGCAGAAGCTCCAACGCCTCTTTGCATGTAGTATCTGAAAACTGCTCTTTTACGCTCTCTATGGAGTGGAGTATATCTTCAATACCCTCACCGGTTATCGCCTTTGTTGCAGGCGCTTCCCCAATGCCGACATGACCATTCTCATTTTCAACATAGACTCTTACAAACTCTACGTCTGAAGTCTCCCGCAGAGCTGTTTTGAATGGAGTTTTTAGCGCTATGTGTTTTACTTGGGTTTTTATTTTTGTTATTTTCATTTGACTACAATATTCACTTTTGCGGAATCCGCCCGTTGTAAGATTTTCAAAAGTTCCCCTGAGACTATTTTCTTTAATATAGTTTAATATGTAACACACTTGTAACTTTTTATTGTTATAATATATTTAAGTTGATACTATTGGTCAGCTTAATGAAAATAAGGAATAGATTATGGCAAATGGAACATTTTATTCTGCTTTAGTTAGATTGTATCATGCAAGTTTTAACAGAGAATCAGATATAAGTGGTGTTGGTTACTGGACATCTCAACTGGCTAGTGGTGCATTGACTTTTTCTGAAGTTGCTGACCAATTTATGGAATCAGAGGAGTTTACTTCACTTTATGGTGATGATGTAAGTGATGAAGAGTTTATATCTCTTTTGTACTCTAACGTACTTAAAAGAGAACCTGATGAGGATGAGCTTTCATATTGGCTTGATACACTTGAAAATGGTGGACTAAAAAGAGATGTACTTCTTAGTTTTTCAGACTCCGATGAGCATGTAGAAACAATTGAGAGTGAACATAGCGATGAACTTCTAAGTGCGCAACAGACAGAACTAGAGCAAATGTCTGATGACGACTCTGATGACGACTCTGATGACGACTCTGATGATGACTCTGATGATAACTCTGATGACGACTCTGATGACGACTCTGATGATGACTCTGATGATGACTCTGATGATGACTCTGATGATAACTCTGATGATGACTCTGATGATGACTCTGATGATAACTCTGATGATGACAGCCAGAACCATTCGGATGAAGATTCTCTAACTCTACTTTATGATGCTGCATTCAATAGATCTGTAGATAATGAAGGTCTTGGTTATTGGATGAGTGAATTAGCAAAATCTAATGTATCCCTAAATGATATTGCAAATCTATTTATTGAATCAGAAGAGTTTCAAGAGCTATACGGAGCAGAAGTATCGGATGATGATTTTGTTGAATCTTTATATCTAAATACTTTAGACAGAGCTAGTGACGCTGATGGTAAAGCTTACTGGTTTGGTCAACTAGCATCCGGTATGGCTAGACATGAGTTACTTACATCTTTCTCTGAGTCTGCCGAACATGCAGATATAGTCTTAATAGGTACACCAGACATAACTGATACTACTATAGTATAAAGTCTAGCTTATTCCCAATCTGCGAAGATTGGGAATAGCTGAATAATAGTGACTGACATCCTTTGTTTCTATTTTTTAATAATTCTTGCTACTGTAGAAGGATTAAGCTCTAAAAAACTTGCTATTTCTGATTGTGTGTACCCATATTCAAAAGCATTTTTGACATTTATATCTCTGTTTATATCTCTGTCTAGTTCAAAAAAAGTCTCTATTCTTTTTTTGAGAACTTTGAGCTTGCCATCTTTTGTTATAAGCTTGGGAGATTTATAGACAATATCTATGGCATCAATATCCAATTCACTGCTGACGTAATCAGCATATTCATCATAAGTCATCTCAAAAATCATAGAGTTATTTAAAAGTTCAAAGTAGTTATGTTTATATTTCCATTGAAAAAATGATTGATATTTATATAAATCTACTTGTTTTACCATACTGGCTTTGACTGGATTTCTCTCTATGTATTTGGCTACTATCCAAAAATGAGCGTCGTCAAACAGGGGGTAGGACTTGTACCTGCCCTGCCAAAGATGACCATTTCTTGTGTATTTCTTATTAAAATATTTTGCATATTTATCGTTTAAAAATTGAATGGCTTTTGATAGGTTGTTTTGTTTGGTTTCTAAAAGAAGATGATAGTGATTTGTCATAAGACAAAATGCGTGCATGATGATCTCATACTCTTTGGTAAGCTTGAGTAATAAATCTAAAAAAAACTCATAATCTTTGGGTTCAAGGTATATAGACCTTCTTTCTACTCCACGATTAATAATATGATAACATCCAGCTTCTTGGTATCGTTCTTTTCTTGGCATTTGATATTGTATTAAAATTTAACTTAAATTAAGTTTTTGCACTAAATAGTGCCTGACACCTTTTTCCCTTTTTCCATAGTTGCTGAGAGAAAGAGAAAAGGAGGAAGAAAGAAAAAATTAAGTTATTGCAAAGAATGGTGCCTAAAGAATGGTGCCTGACACCCTTTTTTGGTTGTAGCAAAAAGGGAGAAAAGTAGAAATAAAAAAGCCCCACCTTTTTAGGGGTGAGGCTTAAAGTTCTAACCTTTTGAGGGGCTAGAGTGTTTTGTTGGATTACGCTACTGTAACGAAACCGTTAGCAATAGTTACATCAGCCATATCAACACCAGTTAGTGTGATAACAACTTCTGCATCAGTAGAGTTTGAACTAAATACTTCTGACTCCATAGTGATTACAGCGTTTCCAGCAACTTCGCTTAAGAATACTTCTAAAACAGCATTGTCGCCATCGTCAGCCAATACACCATCATTGAATGTGAAATCTGTACCGATGTATAGAGTATCTGCACCCAAAAGGTTGAAGTTAGCAATTGTAGATGTAGCAACTGCATCATCAATTAAAAAGATGTCGTCTGCAGCTGTTGCATAGTTTGTTCCAGTTGTTAAAGTTACTGGAGCAGCAAAATCGTTATCTGTAAATGCATCTTGTGCAGCTGTGATAGCATCTTGAAGTTCTGTCATTTCAGTTACAAGAGCTGTTGCAGCATCTAAATCAGCTACAGCTTCAGCTAAATCATCGATATCATCTTGTGCTGTTTCAACACCTGCTTCAGCAGTAGCTAATGCAGTTGTTAAAGGATTTGTTGCAGCAGCAGCAGTGTATGTAGCTACAAGTGCAGCAAAATCAGTTACAGCAGTATCAGCAGCAGTATCAGCAGTTGTAGCAGCAGTTACGGCAGCATCTGCAGCATCGTCAGCAGTTGTAGCAGCATCTAAATCAGCTTGAGTTAGAGCAGCAGCAGCAGTTGAAACAACAAGGTCAGCATCAGCATCTTCTTTTGCTTGAGAAGCAGCAATAAGAGCAGCTACTAGACCGCCAGCATCAGCAACAAGTCCTGCACCTATTTCAACTGCACCAGTAGTGGCATTTAGTTGTAACAGTGTAATAGGAGTACCCGAATCAACAGTTGCTGTAGCCGTTCCATCATCTGCCATAACAATAGTACCAGCATCAACAGTACCACCAGTAGCAAGAACTACCACATCAGCATTTGTCACAGCAGTTGCTAAATTAGTTGCAGCAGTTGTCACAGCTGTTGTGTCAGTAGTCACTTGTGCATCTGCAGTAGTATCAGCAGTTGTAGCAGCAACTAAATCAGCTTGAGTTAGAGCAGCAGCAGCAATAGCAGCATCTAATGTAGCTTGAGCCGTAGTAGCAAGTGCAGCTAAACCAGCAGTTTCTTGAGCAATCTCAGCAGTTGTAGGAGCGTCTACATCAGCAGGCGTTACAACAGTCATACCAGCACCAACAGCTTCTATAGCAGTGGTTGCAGCAGTGTTAAGGTCTAGGTTATTTACTACTTCTAAAGCAGAAGCTGCAGCAGCAGTTGCATCAACCAATGCCTCATCACCAGTCTCTTTTGCTTGACTTGCATTTAAAAGTGCAGTGATACCAGGGTTTGTAGTTTCTGTGATACCAGTAGCTAACTCTAAAAGTCCTGTAGTTGCGTTTTCAACGATAAGACCCGTTACAGTACCATTAGCAGCTACAGTTACAGCAGAAGTATTTGCTGTGTTGTATGCAGCAAGTGCACCAGTTAAAGTAGCTACAATTGTTGAAGTAGATGATACAGCAGCAGTTGCAGCAGTTACAGCATCATTTGCAGAGTTAAGCGTAGCGATAGCAGCTGATAAACCACTTACCGCAGCTACATTTGCCGTAGCAGTTGTTAATGCAGTATTTGCAGTTGTTAAAGCTGTAGCGTTAACAGTTTGTTGGTCAGATAATAATGCAGCTCTTACATTTGTAGAGGCAGTAGTATAATCACCTGTTACAAGATTATCTACAGCAGTTACAGCAGCAGTTTGAGCAGCAGTTACACTAGTAGTTGTAGCAGTTGTAGTTGCATCATCGTCACCATCAGCTGTTACTAAGAATGCAGTTAATGCACTATTAGCAGCTTCTAAATCAGCAAGACCTGTAGTCAACATGAAAGTTGTACCATCAATACTTGCAGCATCAACCGCAGCAATTGCAGTAGTAACCGTTGCAGTGTCATCAGTAACTGCAGCAAGATTTATATCAGTAAGGTTGATATCGTTATCGTAACAGTACTGAGAAACAGCACTCTTGTTATCAACGATAGCTTTGTCTGTTGCATGTACTGCAACACCGTCAACTTCTTCAGTAGCAGCATTTGTAACTGCTTGGATCAATTGTGCAACTGTAACACTTCCTGCTGTTAATTGATCTTCCCAATAAGCAGCACCTTCTACATCTGCAGTTCTGTTAAGTAAACTATATGAAGTATTGACTTTTGTATATCAAATGAGATACAATAATGAATAGAAAAGTCAAGGAGATTGGTTATGAGTAAAAGTATTATGATTCACGCTAGAATTGAGCCGACACTAAAGAGTGAGACTGAGCAGATGTTGAGTGCTTTGGGATTAAACATGACACAAGCCATTACTCTTTTTTTACAACAAGTGAGGCTACAAAAAGGATTACCTTTTGAAGTCAAGCTCCCTTCTGAGCAAACCCTAAAAGCTTTGAATGAGCTAGAAAAAAAAGATGGAAAAACATTTTCAAGTATCGATGATTTGTTCGATGATTTAGAGAACTAATCTATGTTTTCAATCTTTCGTACCAGCAGCTTTAAAGTTGATTTTAAAAAACTAAATAACGATGACAAAGAAAAACTAAAACATATTCTCACGATTCTTGTCAACAACGGAGATTTAGAAGAAAGACATAAAAATCATCAGCTGATTGGAAACTATAAGGGCTCTATGGAGTGCCATATTAAACCAGATTTGCTACTCATCTATAAAATTGATATAGCACTAAATGAGCTTCAACTCGTCCGCATTGGTTCACATTCGCAACTTTTCAAATAACCTTTATCTCACCATAGCACCCCTTACATCTTCATCTGTAGGCTGAATATACCTCATAGTCGTTTTAACATCGCTATGACCTATGAACTTGCTTATTATCTTCGTATTTATCCCTCTGCTTCCCATCTCTGTTATTAGCCCTTGTCTGAAGCTATGGCTTGTGTAGCCCTCTCCTAGAATAGATTTCATCACACCATTTACCTGAGCTATAAATACTATAGGGTTTATTCCTGCATGCCTGTTTTTAGAGCTCCCTTTTACTATCACTCTCTCGCTCTTATCTAGTTCCGCACCATACAATAGTAGCAATTTCTTGAGCTGCTTTTTAAACTCCTCTCCAGCAAAGAGCTTTCTCTCATTTTTAGTTTTAGAGAGAACGAGCTTCGTAGAACCAGCATCTATAAGCTCTGCTAAATTCCTTAAGCACAACTCTTGAACCTCATTGAGTCGTAACCCTGTGAAGTAGAGAATAGTAAATGCAGCAAGTAGATTGCGTTTAGTATGAGGCTTTAATATCTCATCCCCTCTCACTCCTGCCATTAGCTTTTTATACTCCTGCTCCGTGATGTTCTCTTTTATCCGTTTTATGGATTTACTTTTTTTCATCTTCATCCTTATAATCTATGCTTATTTAGAGGCATTTTATAATGTCGCTTTACCGACTAGTTTGAATAAGTGCCTTTTAATCCCTATATTGTGGGAAACCTAATAAACTATGTCCATTTATTAGGTTGTAAAATCCTACATCAGATATAAAGAAGCGGCAAGCGTCTAAGAACGCTGCTGCTCTTTTTTTCTATGTATCATCTCCTCTTTTATAGAGATACTCTTGTAGTTCATTATCATTGGCAGCTGCTCTTAACTTCTTAAGTGCTTTTACTTCGAGCTGTCTTACTCGCTCTTTACTGATATGCAGTACTCTTGATATCTCTCTTAAGCTAAAGGTGCATTCTTGAAGCTGAAGCTCGTCTATTCTTTGATGTATCCTGTCGATATCTGCATGACACTCTAAGAGGAGCTGTAGGATTTGATGTTTTTGTTCTTTGCTCAGTTCTGGCATCTTATCTCCCTCTCTGGAGTGAGAGTTTTGCTACGGCTTTTCTGCACTCTCTTTTTAGTTCTGCTTTGAGGTCTTTAGTTTGCAGCAAGAACTCCAACCCTTCCCTGCTCCACCCTCTAAAGCTTCTCTTTGCCTCTTGAACTAGGTAGAGCAGCTGCGTCTTTGTGAGCTTGTCTCTTTTATCTAGGGTTTGCATAGTTACCTCCTATAACTAAATAGTTCACCACATAGTAGTTTATGACTGAACCAAAGAGCGTCTCTATGGCACGCTTGAGTGCTCTTGTCTCAGCTCTTGCATTCATAAAGTGAAGTCCGCCATTGCCTTTGAGTTCACCAATCTCACATATCCCTACAGCATCTGCTACTTTAATCACTTTGCCATTTTGAACGCTAAGGGTTGCATTGACTTGGGCGAACTGCTCATTTACGATGTTCTTTTGTATCTTCCAGCTATAGCTAAGAGGTAGAGATGTCAGTATCTTTAAGAGTGCATCTCTCTTAGCCTCCCATACGCCATTTATCATTACAAAGTCATTGCTAGATAAAAGCCTAAGAGCCTTTATCTTTGTCTGTTGTACTTTGGTAAAGTCACTATAGCTTCCAGTAACTAGTATCTCTCCAGTATCTGCATCAAACTCTATAATCTCATCTGCTTCTAGGAGCTCTTTAGCACTCATAGCTATCTCCTTTTATAAACTCAAATCTTGTGACTGGATCATCATCGCTGGGTAGGACAAACGTGAAAGTGTTCATCCTATTGGTATCGTTATATCCCAAACTATTAAGGTTATTGATAGTGTTTTCAAATGTAAAATCAAGTTCCTCTGGCACATCAGAGCTAGAAGCCATATATATGCCCACTAAATCACCATCTTCATATGAGGCGGTATACCTCCCATTTTTATCAATAAACACCATCTCCACTTTGTCGCTTTTTTCTACTGTATGTTTTTCACTCATTATGATGCCTTTGTCTCTAATGAGCTAGTTGTCACTGCCGCTAAAGTACTATTCACGGCTACTCTTCGTTTATTGACTCGTAGCTTAGCTGTAGAGGTAGTTTCAACCCTATGTAACCTTGCGTATTGACTCAGGATTTCTAGCTCTTCTTGGGTACTTAACGCTTCGATTACAGCCTCTTCGTCAAGAGCTAGAGTGAAGTACCCTAGTTTTATGAGTGCTTCTTCATCGAGCACTTCAAGAGTAGTTTTAGATTTGGTGGACTCTTTGGTTAATGTTATGCTTGATATTCCAGCACCCTCTAGTTTCTCTATGCCATACTCTGCGAAGAGTTCTGCTCCTGTTGTGAGTGCTATCTCTTTAGCAGACTTGAGCTTCTTCTTTAACTCTTGAAGCTCCTGTATCTCTTCATCTAGGGATGCTACTTTATCGTCAATTGAAGCTATGCTAAAGCCAATATAATCACACTTGCGAGTATAATCCTTCTCTGACTCTAGGATGCTTTTAAACTCATCTCTGAGCCAACTTTTTGTATCTTCTTTTACCTCTTGAACTAGTTGTTCGAACTTATATCTAGTTGTCTTCATCTTTATGCTCCTTTGGGGTTGTCATAGTTTGGATTATTTGCTATAGTGCGGTTGTTTGTTTGGATGAAGCTTGAGCTCTTTATGAAATGAACTCTTGCTCCATCTGCTCTATATCAAACTCTGTTGGTTGTGAGCTATTGTCTCTGAGATACTCTTCATATCCAAAGTCCCATGTAAAACTCTCTTCTAGTGCCTTGTAGTAAAACTCTTTTACCTTTTCCATTTTCTACTCCTTTACCCTACATACTCATAGATATCACTGCCATACTCATAGTAGTTTCCATCCATCTCAAACTCTCTGCCGATACCCTCATAATCAATGTGGTTAGCTATTATGCTTGGAAGCAGGTCTGCTCCGTAGAGCTCTTGCATCACCTCATAAGCGATATCCTCCATCGTTTGGTTTTTATGGACTATGACATCATCTACTTTGGCTATAGCATCCTCTAGGTCTGCGGCTAAGTTTTCATGCAGAAGAAATGCTATGACACTCTGTTTATCGGGCGCTTGCTCCTCTATAATCTGGAGTTTTTCATTGAGAGCGTAGATATCTTCATACTCATCGATATGAAAGAATGCTTCGTTATCGAGCCAGTCATAATCAGTTATAAAGTACTCTTCGTGGTTGTCTGTATGGCATATCGCTTCACCTTCACAAAGTACTTCTGAGAGTGCTTGTGCAAGTTCAAATGGAGCAAGTGGAAGTCGTATCCACTTACCAACTAAATGTCCTTCGTTGTACGCCTGTAGGTCTGTGAGGTATATCTCTAACATTTTTTTTCCTTTGTATTTTTTAATTGATTGGCTGTAACAGCAACGCAGGTTTTTTTCCTCCTTATACTAGAGCTAGGTCTGGGTACGCAAATGAGCGTAGCTATCCCAAACCAGACAACTATTGATGTGACAATAACTCTGTGCTTCAGGATATTTCCCCTTGATGAAGGGCTAGGTGTAAAATTCTTTTTGTGTAAGATGGGGGGAGGGTTATTTGTACTTTTAAGGAAGGAAGTATTCTAAAGCTGGCAGACCAAATGATGCTGTTTTCGTGGATATTTTGAGGATTGTTATTAGTACAAACTAGATGTTAAACTGTAATTTATTATAAAGGGTCTCTTTAGGGTATTTAAGCAGTGTTGTCTTTAGGTATTACACCTAAATTAATTTTTCTTATGTTTTAGGGTATCTTAAGGTTTTCAAATTTGGTAGTTTTATAAGCATAGTCACCTTTTTTATTTACAATACACTATTTCGATATAATAATTGTAATAATTGAAAATGAAGAAGCTATGAAAGAGGATATGACAATATTAATTCAGGCTTAGTTGAATATCCTTACTCGAATATCCCTCGTATAATCCTACAGGAGACTCTAGACTTACTTTATTTTTTATCGCAGTTTGTACATTTCGTAAAAATACTTGACTTTTCTGTTCCACAATGCCTACATATTACTACTTTTTTAGGCTTGTCAGATGAAAGTTTCTCATTCTTAGGGAATGACCTTTTATATACAGATTCTGATTCTTTAATTACCGCAGATTCTTCAACCATATCTACTATAGTTGATATGCTATCATCTACTGTGTCAATAGAAGCCGATAGTACATTAGTAGTGGCAGTAGGCATATCATCCTGTAAATCTATTGATGCCCGCAGAAAACTTATATCTGTATCAGTAAAGTCTTCTTTGAAAGTATCTATATAGATCTTAATATCTTCTGGGTCATCTGATACTGACACCTCGTCTTTATACCATAGTATGTAGTACTGCATATGTGCCACTAACTTTAAATCCGATGGGCACTGTTCACATCTGTAAGCTATATAATCTAGTTCGTCTGATGTAAGGGCTGACAATGCCTTACCTCTCGTAGTTTTATTTAAGTAACCACTTTTAGGTAGATTAAAGTTGTTAATGTGTTCAGATAGACTGGATGTAGGATTAGCAGGATTAAACTCAGCCACATACTTCTTTCTATATGCTCTTTCCTTAGGACTCATTTGTTTTGTTCTTGGACTTTTCTTTTCCATGTTAAGCGGTATATTGAATTTGCTTTAATACTTTTACGAGGAGCTATGAGAGGAAGTTACCAAGTTTCTCTGTTTATAACTCATCACACTAAAACATTTAGTTAAGCCTCCACAAAGGAAGCGTAACTTATAAACAGAAGGCACTTGGTAAAGCCTAACTAAATATTTCGTATATAAAATTATATCAAAACCATTCTTAATCATCACTTATCATACATAGTCATATATAACCATAATAAAAACACTATTTTTTCATATAAATATATTAGCTATCATAAATCTGAAATATAAACTACCAGATAACTCTAGAACACTCCTGTACTACAAGGCTTAGATTAAACTATGGTTAAGAGTGGTTAACTATGTTAAAGAGTGGAGAGAGAGAATGAATTATTAATTATTCTATTTCTCTACCGAGGGTTTATCGTTCCGCGCAACTGCTATCATCTGCACCACTTTCAGAACCTGCTACATTCGCTACGCTCATTACGCAGAACCGTGAAAGCTGGCTTGATGGCAGTTGCTCCGTTACTATAGCTGGGGTGGTTGTTGGTTTTATTTTATCATCATAGTGAAGGAGAGGGCTTAAAGAGTCCAACCGTTACGAACATCCATCGTTAGAGTTATGGTTGTCAAGACCGGTCAGCGGCTTTATGTCGGATACCTGTTTTCAGTGCGGAGCGAAGCGTAGCCTGACAAACAGTGTAACGAAATAAATAGCTGAATCGCCCTTAGGCGATAGTGTCTTTACGGCCATAATCTCTATACGATACACTTGTATGTTCGGTTGGCTCTTCCTCCCTTCACGGTATCTTATGGGGTAGCTTGCAATTTTACACCCAAACTATCAAGCACTTTCATAACAGTCTCAAATCTAGGTTTAGAACCTGGTTGGAATGTTTTGTAGAGGCTTTCTCTACCTAATCCTGTATCTTTAGCTATCTGAGCCATTCCTTTGGCTTTTGCTATATTGCCCATAGCTTCTAAGAGTTCATCTAAGTTACCCTCTGCGAGTACTTGAGAGAGATATTCTGCTATCATCTCTTTACTATCTAGGTACTCTGATACATCAAATGTAGTTAAATTGCTCATCTTTTAGCTCCTCTTTTATCTGTTTTGCTTTGAGTATATCTTTGCTTTGAGTGGACTTATCTCCACCTAGAAGCAGTATGACAATCTCATCATCTCTCTTGGTATAATAGACTCTATATCCAGGTCCCGTAGTAATCCTAAGTTCAAATACTTCATCACCTACAGATTTACTATCTCCAAAGTTACCGCTCTTAATTCTCTCTATTCTACGGATAATTGAAACTTTACCCGACACATCTTTTAGCTTATGTAGCCACTTTGAAAATATTTCTGTCTGTCTTATTAAATACATAAGTTATTGTATCCTTTTAGATACTAAGTTGTCAAGCATTTCACCCCAACAACTTCCCAGCACAAGAGGCTGCATTCATCAGGCTTTCGTTGGAGAGGTGCGAGTATCTTTGAGTTACTGAGGCTGTGGAGTGTCCTAGTAGGGTTTGGACTTCGTAGAGGCTTCTTCCTGCATTTACAAGCGCTGAGGCATAGCTGTGTCTGAGATCGTGGATTCTTACTTCAGGTAGTCCTGCTTTGATTCTTGCTGTGTTCCAGCTGTTAAATATTGTAATATAGGGCTTCTTTGTTTTAGGTGATGTGAAGAGATAAGTGTTTGACTCTTTTGGAATGGACTTATAGAGTTCATAGAGCTTGGGTGTAAGTGGTAGGATTCTCTTTTTACCGTTTTTAGATGTAGGGATAGTCCAGCTCATCTGTACTTCGTCGAAATCTCGCCATCTGGCTTTTAGGACTTCTCCTCTTCTTGCTCCTGTTAAGATGAGCATTTGGATTATGTATTTGAGATGCTTGTTTTCGCTCTCATGGACCGCTATTAGAAGCTTCTTTGCCTCTTTCTTAGTTAAGTATCTCTCTCTTGCGTTGTTCTCTTCAAATGGTTTTACTCCACTAGCAGGGTTCTCTTCTATACCTTCTAGTTCTAACTCTTTTGCTAGGTTGTAGGCATGAGAGATGAAGATAAGGGTTTTATTGGCAGTGGCAGGAGCTAGTTTCTTTTTATGGAGCATATCGGAGTGGAGTTTCATCACTTGGAGTTTTTTTATCTCATTCATAGGAATCTTACCTAGAACTGGGAGAATATGGTTCTTAAATAGAGAGCGGTTTGCCTCAAAGCTCTTGACGTGTTTTTGGACATAGGGAAGATAGTACTCATTGTAGAACTCTTCTAGGGTTGGAGCTTGCTGCTGTGTCTCTGGGGTATCTATGATGACGTCTTTGCCCTCTTCTATGGAGCGTTTTAGTTTGAGGGCCTTGGTTCTAGCAGCATCTGCGTCTAAGAGTGTGGCATCTGCTATCTTGATGGATTTACGAGAGCCATCAGGTGATGTAACTCTGAGATAGAAGGTTTTACGGTTATTGGACTTGACTTCTAACATAAAGCCTTTGAGTTCATTATCGTAATATTCCTGTTTGCTTTTTCCTTCTTCACATTTTGCAGCTCTTACAAATGACTTGGTAATATTTGGCATAAAGACTCCTTTAGGATAATTGTTAATGCAATGATAAGTGAGAAAAAAGGTATCGGCAAGTGGTAAAAGTAAAGAATTTTAGAGAAATTTCAACATATAAGAAAAAGCTATACAAACAAGGCATAGTAAAAAATGCTACCGGCATATAACCGGCAAGAAATTATGTGATAACCGTAAAAATAAAGTTCTTAAAATGCCCTTCTAGCAGTGGTTCTAGTAGTTAAAACCTACCGGCGTATTACCGGCAGAATGTATGAATTTTAAGCTGTTTCTTATGTTTGGATTTAAGATAGAGTTAAGCTGTAGGAAGCTCTAGGATTGACGATAATGGTTTGGGTAATGGTTAGAGTGGGTTTAGGGTTTAGAGTGATTGTAGCAAAAAAGAAGAAGAAAGGAAAAATTAAGAAAAGTTTCAAAATGGTGGCTGACACCCCTTTTTTTAAAAAGAAGATGATAATGATTTGTCATAAGACAAAAAGCGTGTATAGTAATCTCATACTCTTTGGTAAGTTTGAGCAATAAATCTAAAAAGAACTCATAATCTTCTGGTTCCAAATAGATAGATCTTCGCTCTACTCCGCGGTTGATGATATGATAGTGTCCTGGTTCTTGGTATCGTTCTTTTCTTGGCATGTGGTATTGTAGTATAATTATATTTAATTTTATATTAAGTTTTATTCCTATTTAGGTGCCTGACACCTTTTTTTGTTACATGTAAAGAGAGTAGAACGAAAAAAGCCCCACCCTCTTTCGGAGGAGTGAGGCTTAAAGCTTTTGGCTTTTAAGAAATTGATAATCTAGGATTATGCGATTTCTAAAATTACAGTGTGATTGTACCGTAATCAGAGTTGAATGAAGCATTAGTTAAATCTACACCAACAATTTCAATAACTAAATCCTCACCATTTGTAAATGATGTAGAGTTTGTATCACTATCAACCACAACATATGAGTTACCATTAAACGAGAACCATACAGCTTCACCTGTACCTGCTTCTAGTATAGCAGCATTTGCAAAATCACTAAAGCTTGCAGTTGATTGATTTAATGACGCAGCTAGCTTAGTGAAGTCACCAATTGCTCCGATTGCTTGATCAGCAACACCGTGAACTGCAGAGTTGTCTCCATTAGAATCATCATTAAAGAACGCAAATTGAATTATATCTCCAGCTTTGAAATCCTTAATACTTGCATATGTATTAGTTTCTTTAGTACCTGTAGTAGCTGCAGTTGCACCAAGAATGAATAAGTCATTACCTTCTCCACCAGTCAATGAAGCACCATTTGTACCAGAGATAATAATATCATTACCTGCACCACCATCAATAACATCAGCTTTAGCTGTTGCTCCTGTTGAAGCAGTAATCTTATCTGCACCAGCTCCACCAGTTATTGTCATAGCAACTGAACCATTAGCTTTTACTTCTAATCCACCATCAGTCATATCAGAGGCATCTATTGTAACAAGTTTAGTTGTAGCTGCATCTAAAGTTAAAGTTAGCCCTGCAGTACCATCAATATTTAATGTAGTAGCAGTATTAGCTTTAAATGTTAATGTATGAGTTGCATCATTATCATCAATGTCATCATCATTTGCATCTGTATATACATCTGTTACAGTTAAGTTAACAGTCTCAATATCAGCAGCAGTTAAAGTAGCAGCAGCGATTGTTTGCTCATTTGTAACTTCTAAGTTAAGAACATCAGCTGTACCTAAAGTAGCATCATCTGCATCTTTTATAACAGTTGTTAAACCATCAGCAATAGCTGCGTTAACAATAACAATAGCATTATTTGCAAGATTATTAAGTGTTAATACGTCAGTACCAGAGTTTGTAATACCAGCTACAGTTACATAATCATCAAACCCTAAATTAGCAACATCAATAGCTTGAGTTCCTGTTGCACCAGTAATCTCTAATCTTTCAAAGCTGTTTAGTTTAGCTGCAAAAGTTGTTGCACCTGAAAGTGCTGAAGTTAGAATACTTGCTGCATCAATAGAAAGTGTATCTGTACCATCACCACCTTTTAATTCAGATGTAGGAACTACTACAGAACCTCCACCTAAAGTCAGTTTATCATCACCTGCACCAAGATCAATTGCTTTAGTTATTGCTGTACCAGCATTACTTACAGTAACATTATCAACTCCAGCACCACCTGTATATGTTGCTTGAGTACCAACGATAGTAACTGTTACTGTTCCAGTAGTCCCTGTTGTAGTTACAGACTCTAACGCTGTTAAAGTAGCACTTGTTAAATTAAGTCCTGCTGTTTCAGTTACCGTAATAGTTTCTACAGCAGCTAAGCTACCACTTGATGTCAATGTACCAGTACCAGATACATTAAGAGTAGTTGTTGTTGCAGCTGCAACTACACCTGAGTTATCTCCAATAGAATTTACATTTAAAGTCACTGGCTGTGCCGTAAATGTTACCGCACCTGTTACATTTTCTACATTTAATGTTACTGTATCAGCAGTATCAGACACTGTGAATGCTCCACCATTAGACAAGTTGATAGTTTCTAGAGCAGAAGCTGTACCAGTAATAGCTGAACCTGCACCATAGCTATCAATTGTAACCGTCGTAAGAGCCGCAGCTGTAGTACCAGCAGCAATTGTAACAACACCAGCAGTAATTCCCATTACACCACCAGCTAAAGTTGCATCATTAGCTTTACCTTGAGTTGTTGTAGGAATTGGAGCAACTGAATTTGTAGATGTATTTGTTAAATAGAAATCTATATCCGTTGCAGTATTGTTTGCAGTATTACTTGTGAATACTACAGTATCACCACTTGCAGAACCTGTTGTCCAATTTGAAATTACACCTGTATATTCTGCTTTTGTTAAAGCAACAGAACCTTGAGTATCACCTGCAGGTACTGTAGTTCCATGTGCTGCATCATTAATTAAGTTAGCAAATGCTTGTGCTACTTCCTCAGCTGTCATATCTTCAAGAGCTGTTACAGTAAATTCTGTTGCATCAATTATATTATTAGATGTTGTTTCAATAGTTAATTTGTCATTAGCTTTTAAAGCTCCAAATTTAACACTTACTGTTTCAGTTACTGCACCTGTTGTATTCGCTGCATTTACAGCTGTAACCGCAGCATCTTGTGTAATTGTAATGTCTGTTGTATTATCAGTTGTATTAACTGTTATACTACCTTGATCAGTAGTACCAGCTGAACTATCTGTAGCAGCAGCAGAATCATCACTTGTAGCTATTTGTGTAATATTAACAGATGTTCCACCATACACTACTATATCTTCTAAGTCAAGAGAAGCTGCAGCAGCGTACGCTTTACCTGTAGAAGTAATATCAACTGTACCAGTTGCAGCAGTTGCAGCAGCAGCACCAACATTAATTCCTAAAGTAGCAGTAGCTGTTGTATCAGAATCTGTAGCAGTAATAGTTACATTTTTAGCATTGTTTATCTGAATACCTGAAGTAGTAGCATCAGCCAACTTTTGTGTAACTACTACATCTTCACCACCATCAATAGTTGTTTTTTGAGTAACACCTGAAACATTAATATCTTGTGTACTACTTAATTTTACATTAATATCTTTTGCTTTTGTAACATTAACAGTATTTAATCCAGAGATAGCTGAAAAGTCAACTGCTGAAGCTGCATTAGCAGTAGCACCAATATCTTCAACAGCTTTAATGTTGATTGTCTCAATATTAGAAATTGATCCAATACTTAAATCAACTACATCGTTTCCTGCAGTAGATATACTGTTTATAGTTAATGTATCATTACCAGCGCCACCATCTAGTGTATCAAGTGCTGTCCAAGTTGAGTTATTATTTGTACCATCATCATCAAGTACAGCCGTATAAGTATCATTACCAGCACCACCAGTAAATGTTGGAGCATTATCGATACCTGTAGTTAACATTCCAGTGCCACTAATCTAAAAAAAGAGTGATTTTAGCTCTTTTTTACATCTATAAAGCCCTTAAATACGAGGATATGAAAGTTTTATACTCTCTTAGTAATTTTTAGCTTAATTTTTTTGCTGGCATATAGCTGGCAGATAATGAATTAAAAAATGAATGAATGGCACTCTATGAAGCTCTATACTAAGGGAAATTGTACTGAAAAATTGGCTGGCATATTGTTGGCAAGATGGTGTGTTTTTAAGCTAGTTGAAAGGTGTTTAAAAATGTATTTGAGATGATTTAGAGGTTAATTTTGGTATAATAATCACTATTTAAAACTCTACAAATTAAGAAAGGGATATAGTGCAATTAAAGAAGTTACCTATTGGTATTCAAACTTTTAGCGATATAAGAAAAGATGATTATGTCTATGTTGATAAAACAGATATAGCATTTAATCTTATTGAAAGTTATCGTTATGCGTTTCTTGCACGCCCTAGAAGATTTGGAAAGTCTTTATTCCTAGATACACTTAGAAACATCTTTGAAGCTAAAAAAGAGCTATTCAAAGGCTTAGCTATTGAAGATAAATGGGATTGGGATGTTAGCTATCCTGTAATTACTATTAGCTTTGCTAATGGTAGAATAGATAGTAGAGAACAACTAGATAAAAAAATCATATCTATTTTAGAAGAAAATCAACACTCTCTTGGTATAGAATGTAAAGATATAGACTCTACTGATATTTGTTTCAGAGACCTTATTATTAAAGCAAGACAAAAATATAATCAAAATGTAGTAATCTTAGTAGATGAATACGACAAGCCAATCTTAGATAATATTGATGAACCTACAATTGCAAAAAGTGTTAGAGATGGATTAGTTAATCTTTATAGCGTTATAAAAGGAAGTGATGAGTATATCAAGTTTGCCTTTCTTACAGGGGTTAGTAAATTTACTAAGACTTCATTATTTAGTGGGCTTAATAACTTGAAAGACATTAGCTTACAAAAACAATATGGAGATATTTGTGGCTACTCTCAAAACGATGTAGAAACAACATTTAAGCCTTATTTAGATGGTGTTGATATGCAAGAATTAAAAAGCTGGTACAATGGCTACAACTTCTTAGGAAGTGATATGTACAATCCTTTTGATATATTGTTGTTTATAGACAATGACTTTCAATATAGCAACTATTGGTTTTCAACTGGAACTCCTACATTCTTAATGAAGCTTATAGAAAAAAACAACTACTTCTTACCTAATCTAACTAATATAAAAGTAGATGAAAAAATACTTGATAGTTTTGATATAGATAATCTTGATTTAGAAGTGATACTGTATCAAAGTGGATACTTAACAATTGATAAAGTCACAAACCAAGCAAGAGGTGGATTGCTTTATCATCTTAAAGTTCCAAATAAAGAGGTAGCACAATCGTTGAGTGATCATATCATTGATTTTATTACATCCACTGATACAACTAAAAGACTTAATATCCAAAACACTATTTATCAAGCACTAGAAGATGCAGATATAAAGCAGTTTGAGTCTTCTATCACTTCAATGTTTGCAACAATTCCCCACCAAAACTACACAAGCAGTAAAATAGCTCAATATGAGGGGTTTTATGCAAGTGTAATCTTTATCTATTTACAATCATTAGGATTCCAAATTATAGGTGAAGATGCAAAGAGTGAAGGTAGAATAGATTTAACTATCATTACAGATAAGAATATCTATATAATAGAATTTAAAGTTGATGGCAAAGGAGATGCACTACAGCAGATAAAAGATAACAATTATGCTTTGGGATATACAAATCAAAATAAAGATATCTATTTAGTTGGTATAGACTTTGATACGAACAAACGAAATGTATCTAAGTTTGAGTGGGAAAAATACCAGTCATAACTATTAGTCTTATTACGATCTTTAAAATTTCATTGTTTGATTTAAAAGAAAAAAATAGTTTATTTAAACAGTGCCAGAGTGGAAGCCCACTCCAGCACTGAACTAACTAGCCTCTTTGTACTTAGCAATATGCCTATAAAGAGTACTCCTACCAACTCCAAATCTATTAGCAACTTGTTGTGAAGTGTTGTTTTGCTTTAGCTCTATTGCTTTTAAAACCTCTTTGTGCGATAGTTTTGGCGGTCTGCCTAATCTTCTACACTCATCTTTTGCTTTTTGTATTCCATAAGCTTGTTTTTCAACTCTTATATCTTCTATAAACTCGCTTAGAAAAAAGAGCAGTTCATCAAGGTTGTAACTGTTAGAAGAGATATACTGCTGTTTGGTAGCTTCTAGGGTTATCTCTTTTTCTTCAAGAGTGAACATAAGCTCTAAGAGTGTTTGAACACTACTTGATAGAATGGATAATCTTGTGACTGCTAAAGTATCTTTACTTTTTAGTATCTCTATCACTTGAGCTAATTTTACTTTGTTTTGGTAGTTGAGATTCTCTTTTGGTTCAACATAGATTTTAGAACATCCTGCAGCTATGAGTGATTCTGATTGCTCCTCTACTTCTTCTTTTAGGGAAGCTTTGATATATCCAATTTTACTCATCGTATCATCGCTCCTTTCACATCATCATCTGTTGGTTTGATATATCCCATAGTAGTTTTTACATCACTATGACCTATAAACTTAGAAATGATTTTTGCATTGATACCTTTTGCTCCCATTTCAGAGATTAAGCCTTGTCTGAATGAGTGTGAAGTATAACCAGCTCCAAGTATTGATTTCATCACATCATTCACTTGTGCTATAAAGGTGAGTGGATGTATCCCTGTTCGCTTAGAGTGATTGCTTCCTTTTGCAATAACTTTGATTTGTAAGTCTGTATCAGTTTCAAATACAAACAATTTCTTTAGTTGCTTTTTAAACTCATCACCTGCAAAGAGTTTGCGTTCGCTTTTTGTTTTTGGTAGAAGCAACTTTGTCTCTCCATCTTCAAGTAGCTCTTTAATATGTGATAGGTTCATCTCTTGTAACTCATTGAGTCGTAATCCTGTAAAGTATAGAATCGTAAAAGCTCGAAGTAGATTGTCTTTTGTGTTAGGTCTAAGTGACTCATCCCCTCTTACTGCACTCATTAACTTTTTATACTCATGTTCGGTTACTGACTCTTTTATCCGTTTGGGTGTTTTTCTTTTAGATTTTGGTTTCATATCCTTTTCCTTATATTGTCTCCTTATAGAGAGGTGTTCTATTGGGTTTTATTTTTGGTGGTATGTAAAGAGAGGCTTTAAAGCCCTTAGATAGGGGAAATCTTATAAACTATATTGATTTATAAGGTAAATAGAATTGAAGTTGTAAATTACAATCTACTCAAACTCAACACTCCAATTACCTTTGTCTGTTATCACTTCAACTTTTACAAGATTACACTTTGCTGTGTATCCTGCTTGAACTCTCTCTCCATAATTTAAAGTCTTTGGAAAGTTGTTTTGAGTAATGGCTGTCATTTGACAATTGCCATTATTTGCTACTACATCTTCAATTGTTACTTCATCTGTCATTGCAGTTACTTCTACAACGGGTACGCTTATGATATATCCACCCCAATCACTAGAGAGTGATTTTGCTTCAATGCGTACTGGTGATTGTTCTGGTGTGCTATCACATCCACTTAAACCTATTATTAGCATGACTGCTAATGTGCCTACTATTAATGTTTTCATTTTTTGTTTCCTTTTTGATAATTTTATTTTTTAAATACTCTTTATATGACAGAAACCAATCTGTTAGAACTCCCAATAAAAAGTAAAACCTTTCCTAACTTTTGTTAGGCTCACTTGATGACCTGTGCAGCATCGCAGGAGAGAAGTAGAACAACCCATAAAAAGTGTAGCTGGTGCGAAGCAAACCAAAGCGAAACGACTTAACCATACAAATAATTAAACTCTATTCTTGAAAAGGGATAGGGGGAGAGGGGCGTTAGCCCCTCTATGGGGGAAAGGGAAAAACTTCTTACTCTTATCCTCTTGCACTCATCCTATGCTACCTTTTTGATTTGTGATAGTGGTGTAGGCTTGAAATATAAATCTCTCTCAACTCCAATTCCTAAACTTCCCTTTACCTCTTGTATCTCTTGTAAACTAAAATATCCTAGCTCACTTCCAAATGGAGATACCACATACCCAAAGCAGATATCATCATCGATTGAGAGTTCAGTGATATACCAAGTCCAACCATCTATAAATAGTTTGATGTAAGCTGTAGGGTCTTTTTGTTCCTCTGTTTCATAGAGTTTAGGGATAGCATCTTTTATCTCTTTTGGTATGAGTTTCATTGTATAGCTCCTTTTATAATTCCAAATTGCGTATAAAATCACCGATACACTCAATGGCGTTTACATCTTTAAATGCAAACTCTTTTAAATAGGAGTGGCTTGTTTTAAAGTTTTTAAACGCTTCTAAAATATCCTCTCCCTCTTCAGAGCCTAGTATCTGCATATTGGTAATCTCTTTATTGTTGGGGTCATATGTATAACCCTGTGTTGTGAAGAATAGATAGTTTCTCATCTTACGCTGCTTGTTGTTCAAGCGGTTTATACCAAAGCTTAGACGCTCCATCCCATCTAAAGCCACATGCCTTAATAGAATCTCTTTTTGAGAAGATATCATCTCCTATGACTACAAGAGAGTTTCCTTGCTCCATGATGGTGAGTCCTAGATTGTATAACGATGAGTAATCTTGTGGAAGATGTTGTGGTTGCTGGTTTGAGTTATTGTGATGTTGGTATGCTTGAGTGTGATTGTTTGCCTGTTGTGTATTTTGCTGTTGTGGCAGCTGAGGATTATTTGGTTGGCTGTAGTGGTTTTTTCCTTTATCATAAAGTGAATTACCAAACTGATTTCCAAATGTTCTCATGGCTCTTTTTAGTGCATCAGTTACTGCTTCTTTGGCTGCTCCCTCGTGTGCATCAGATAGTGTTTTTGCAACTCCGCTTCCAAACCCTACATCTTCTCTTACTATCTCTTTAGTATGGCTTATATCGCAAGCTATTATCCGAACTACTGCTTTGTAGCAGATGACTACATTTTGGTTATGGTTTTGCTCTTGTGAGACTTGCTCTAATTTTGTGATTGTGTAGCTCCAGTTTCCATATCCAAATATCCTGTTGGCTGTCTCTATCACATCATGCCCCTCTATATAGGAGAGGCTGATATTTCCTTTTTCTCTTGTTTTTATTCTGCTAGAATCTAGTTCATAATTTAGAACTTGAAGCTGTTTATCGTTAAACATTTTGTGTCTCCTTGTATCTTATGCAGCTGCTTGTTGATTTTCTACTAGATTTAGTAGTTCATCTGCTTGGGTGTTGTTGGCACTTCGTTTGAGATTTACTTTTGCTTTTGGTGGGGTTGTCTCTTTGGTTTTTACTATCTCTACAAATGGCTTTAGCTCCTTTTGGAGTTTAGTGTTTTGTAGGAGTGCATTTTGAAGTGCTTCGGTGTCTAGTTCATATTTGACAAACCCTCTTTTTAAGAGTTCCTCTTTGTTTAGTACCTGCATTGATACTTTCTCTTTGGTGGTCTCTTTTGTAAGGGTGATGGAACTGATGATTGTTCCCTCTATTCTATATATACCGTTTTTTAGCAAGATAGAGGCAGTTACCTCTTTGGAAATATCTAATGCTGTTGATAATCTCTTCTTTAGAGCTTGTAGCTCTTTTATATCGTTTGAGAGGGTATCTATTTTGTTAGAGAGTTCACTTAGGGATAATCCCACATAGTCTGCTTTTTTATAGTAGGGTTTGGTTTTATCCTCTAGTACACTTTGCAAATACTCTTTTAAAAACTGAGTTGCTTCTTGTTTTACGCTCTCCATTTGGGTTTGGAGTTGGTAGTTTACGAGTTTCATCTTTTTTCTCCTTTATGCTGCTATTTGGTATGTTGGCTCTTTTATAGAAGCGATTCTCTCTGCTAACTCCCATACCCCTTTGTTTACTTGGGTATCTGTGGTGATAGACTTTATCTCTTTGCTTGTAAAGCGTCTGCCACTTTGTTTATTGACTCCGCTTACATTGCCCCTTATAAGATTCTCTTGGATGATGTTAAGGACTGTATAGAGATCATCTTTGTAATCTTCCTCTCTATGAGGGATAAGTAAATCTTTGTGATTGACTTCTAAATGCTCTTCAAATCTAAGTGGAATTGAAAGCTTTGCAAAGCTCTCTTTTTCTACATTTGAGAGTTTGATAGATGAGAGAGTTTTTATCTTCTCTATGAGCTTCTCTTTAACCGCTGTTATTTTTGCAACTGCATTTGCTACATCATTTTCTCTATCTCCTAGGTGTTTGATTTTATAGCTTTCAAAGACACTATCAGAGAGAACTAATCCGTTGGCACATACGAAGCGAAATATTCCTGCACTAATAGAAAAGCTTTTTGTTCTATCGTGGCTGTTAAACAGTAGTAGCTCAACTGCATTCTCCCCAGGATTGAGTAAATCTTCAAAGTGTCTAAACCTTACACAGTGCTGTTGGAATCCCTCTTTGGCTTCATCTTTTACCCCTGCTTGAGATACACTTACTGGATACCAATGGTGGGATTTAATCTCCTCTATTACATCGATAGTTGGGATGAAGTGGTATTTATCCGAAACTTCATAATGAGGCTCACTTGTAAAGAGTGTTGGTGCTAGTGTTTGAAGCTCATGGTTGTTTAATGGGTTTACTGACATTTTTATTTCCTTTTTTATTTTTATGTTTATTTGTGGTTAAAAGCTCTTTGGCTAAAACTAATCTTCTTGAGACTCTAAAGTCTCTTTGATAATCGTTGCTCCTGCAATGACTACTGCTAATAGTACTGATGGTGGTATCACTTCTTATGCTCCTTGTAGTGGGAAGTAGTGGGTGTTGTTGCTTGGTTGTAGTTTGTAGAGTTGTTTTTTAGTAAACTCTCTTTCCATAGCGTCAAGTTCTTTGCTTGTGGGTTCATTAGTAAAATAGTCTAGCCACTGGGCAAATGACCAATCTAGTGCATCCTCTTTCTCTTGTGTTTTTTGCAACTGCTCTTTTACTCTCATCTCGCACCTCTTAGAGGCTTATTGCACAAAAGAGTAAAAAGGCTCTTTGGTTCGATTGTGTAAAACTGTATCTCATGGGGTGTTTGTAACATAGCGTCTCCTGCTTGGGTTGATTTTTCAAAGCTCTTGGGGCTTTGCTATGTTTATGATATATGATTGAAAAAAATTGGAATTACAAAAATGAGGGGTAAAATGGGCTTAAATTGGGTGTTTGGGTGGATATAGAGGTGGATTTATTGTTTTTTTAGGCTGTAGTGGTGTGTTTTTGGGTGAAAAGGTAAGCTTAGGTAGGATTTTCCTACTTAAGCTACTTTTATATCGATTTTTTTATCAAATGTTTTGGCTAGTTTTTGTAAAAAGTCTATCCCTATGTTTACAGAGCCGTTTTCAATTCTACTAATTACTGTTTGGGTTGTTCCTAGCTTTTTTGCTAGTTCTGATTGTGTTAGCTTATATTGAACTCTAATACCAACTAAGATATCAACAATTTTATAGCGTAACTCTTTTTGTTCAAACTCCTCTTTAAACTGCGGATCCTTTAACGATTCGTTTAAGTGTTGTGTGAAATCATCCATCTTTAACCTCCTTCATTCTCTTAAGAGCTATCTCTATCTCTTTTCTAGGTGTTTTTTGAGTTTTTTTCATAAAGCCATGCAGAAGAACAAATGTTTTATCGGTATGTGCAAAATATAGCACTCTATAAATACCTGACTTGTCTTTTGCTCGTACTTCATAGATTTTACTCTCAATAGGTCTTACAAACGGAAGTCCTAAATCTATTCCATACTTACTAAGCATTTGAAATATCTTAAATATCTCAGCCTTTGGCTCATTGTCAAGCGAGTCAAGCCACTTTTTTATAGGTGAAATATTGTTTGTGTTATAGTAATAGTTTATCTTCCACTGCATAGTGAAATTATATCTAATAAGATATATTTAGTCAATTAAATTAAATACTCATGGAGATCTATTTTATAAAACAAGCCCTGTGCATCTTCTCAACACTTTTTAGTGGAAGCTGTGTAATATTTCCTATTTTAGCTACATCAAGCTCTTTAATATCGAGTGCTATGAGCTTTTTAGCGATATCCATTTTTATATTTAGCTCATGCTGATTTTCATTAAGGATATAGACTCTATGATTTTTTAACAAATTTATATCAATTTTTATTTTTAAAGATTTAAGATTGATTATCTTGCTTGGAACTCCCAGTGTTGTATGTATTGCAGTTCCTATTGATTTAACCGTAGAGGTAAAATCTAAAGTTGCTAATCTATAAAGATATTGTGCAAAGTTTGCCAGTAACACTCTTTTGTTAGAGTAGATTGTTAAATAGTCTCTAAGAAGTGTAAAATCTATCCCCTTAAATTGATAGTGGATATTTTTTAAAAGAATATCTCTTGCTATGATAAACTCTTCAAGGCTTTTTTGATTCAAATGTAGCACCTCTTCAAACTCTATCTTTTGTAATAGTTTATAAGAGAGTTCAGCATTTACTTCAACTCTTTTTTCACAAAGCAAAGCTATTGTTTCGTTGATACTCTCAATCTCATCGAGATATATCACACCTCTGCTGAGAGCTTTTTTTAGTATCTCAAAGTATTTTTCATCTTGAGAAAATATCACAACGATTTGATTTTCATAGTAGCGGTACTTTACATCTTCTATCCCATCAAGCCAAAGCAGTTTAAATCTCGATTGCAAAGAGTGAGCAACCCTTTTTAAATCTAAAAGGTTATATTGGGTGTGATTGTAAGAAGCATTGATACAAAGTATCTCCTGATTTGTTGTACCCATATTGGTGCTTTCAATCCATTGGTGTAGTCTGTTTTTTTGCATATAGTCTCCTTTTTTACTCTTTTATTTTTATCTCTACAAATAAGAAATTGAGTTGAATAACGCGTTATAACGCGTTACTCAATTACAAGTCCCCTTTTGCACCTTGTTTTTATCTATAAAATCTCTGAGGATATCTGGCTATATCTAAACACTCCTCTTGGATGTTATCTATCATCACCATTACAAATTTATTTGTTCCAAATTGATGCCAATCATAATTTTGCAACTCTCTTAAAAGTTCTGATGTGGTTTTAAACAGAGTATTTCCATAGACCACTTTAAAGGTTGGCAATAGATTAGAGATTCTAAAGAGGTCGTTGTATAAATCATTCATTACACTGTGGTATAACTCAGGTGCATCAAAGCGTATTGATTCAAAGTAGCTAAAATCTTTAAATCTGATAGCACTGGTAAACTCCTCTATACTTTTTTGAAGTTTAGTGATTTTTGGTTGTAACTTCATTTTTTCTTGCATTTGCTTTTGTGTATAAATATCAATAAGCTCTTGCTTCTCAGGTGTCATTTGAGGCTCACTGGCATTTCTATCATCTACGCTATAATTTTTCAAGTAGCAAACAAACGCTTCTAGTTCACTCTTGATTGCATCTGAGAGATTCTCATAGTTACCATAACCTAAGAAATTTGTATGCTTTAAATTTCCTGCTGTATTATATACGGTGTTTCTCCTATCACTTTCTTCTGCATCTATCACATCTATCTCATTGGAAGTTATTAAAACTTGACCATAGATTGGAGTCTCTTTTTTTATAGTTTTAAACTTCTTTTCTGCTGTTAGTGTAGGATTTGTAACAAGAGCTTTAAGAAAATTCTTAACCGTTGTACTTTTAGTTTTTTTAGCAGATATCTCATCAAGATTAAAAAACAACACATCTTCAATAAGACCCCCTAGATATTGCGAATTAAGCGTCTTATCGTTGATAGTTTTTGTGTAGACTTCTCCTATGATAGGCTTTATTATCTCGTTGAAAAAGATATTTTTCCCTGCTCCTTGGTCACCTTTTAAAACCAGTGCTACTGGAGACTTTTTCAATCCTTGGATAAAATAGGCAAGCCAGTTGATTATCCATTGAAATCTTTGATGATTGTAATTGCTTAAATGCTCTATGAGTGCAAAAATAGCATGAATATGGTTTTGGTATGGATAGTTGGGGTCGTATTCAAGCTCCATATAGGGTGATGGGATATACTTGTTTAGATAGTAGAGTCCATTTTGAGCCTCTATAAACTCCATTGGGGTGTGTAGCTCAAACTTTGTTTCAACTACCAGTTTTAAATCTTGTGCTGGTACATAGAGCGAATCATCTTCCAACTCATCTTTTCTTTTTCGTTTAAGATTTATCAACTCCACTTTTTTATCTATAAAGTTAGTAAAAACCTCACTCACTGCTTTATAATCTTTAGAGGGGATAAAAGGTTCATCTTTTGAGAGTCTATAAAGCAATGCACCTGATTGATCCAAAGCTATTGCTCCACCATTTGCATCTATCATCTCTAAAGCATCATTGTTTACACCCTCTTTAAGCCAGTTATTTTTCATATATTTTGTAATAGTACTATTTTGCATATTGAATCCTTTGTATTATTTTGTATAAAAAAATTGTATTAAGACCCCCTTGCTATGAAAGCAAAGGAGTCAACTCTATTTGTTCTATCCAGCCATCAAGTCCCCTGCACAAGACGCTGCACTCATAAGTGATTCATTACTCAAATGAGCGTAGCGTTGTGTCATGGTTGAAGTGCTATGTCCTAAGAGTGTTTGCACCTCGTAAAGGCTTCTGCCACTGTTAACTAAAAAACTAGCAAATGAGTGCCTCAAATCGTGAATACGAACTTCTTTTAGCCCTGCTTTAACTCTTGCACTATTCCAGCTGTTGTATATCGATACATAAGGCTTCCCTGTAACTGGTGAAGCAAAGAGATAAGGACTTTCATCTTTTGGAATGGACTTATACAGCTTTAGTAGCTGTGGTGTGATTGGTAAAATTCTCTTTTTACCGTTTTTAGTTGTTGGTATCGTCCATGTCATTTGATGAAGGTTAAAATCTTCATGTTTAGCTTTAAGCACCTCTCCTCTTCTTGCTCCTGTTAGAATTAGCATTGGTACAATGTACTTTAAGTGGATATTCTGCTGGGTGGAGTTTATCGCTTCAAAGAGTCGCTTCGCTTCCTCTTTTGTTAAATATCTCTCTTTGGCGTTGTTTAAAGTATATTGCTTTATACTTCTTGCTGGGTTTTCTATCACTCCCTCTATTTCTAAATCTATTGCAATGTTAAATGCACTGGATAAAAAGATAAGCACCTTATTAGCAGTTGCAGCTGCTAGGTGTTTCTTTTGAACCATATCGCTGTGTAGCTTCATGATGGAAGCTTTTGAGATTTGATCCATTGGAGTGTTTTTATACTTTGGCAATAGATGGTTTTTAAATATACTTATGTTCGTTTCATAAGACTTGATATGCTTTTTTATATGTGGCAAATAATATGTATCGTAAAACACCCCTAGAGTGATCACAGAGGCTTTATTTTTACTCTTAGTACTCTCACCTATCAAAATATCTTTTTGCTCCTCTATGGCTCTTTTGAGCTTGATAGCTTTTACTCTTGCACTCTTTAGTGTCATTATCTTCGCATCGCCTAATTTTTTAATCTTCTTTTACCCTCAGCTCCTTTTGCTCTAACATAATATGTTTTTGTTCCGTTTGCACGCACCTCTAGCATAAATCCTATTATTTCACTGTCGTAAAACTCTTGTTTGGTTTTACCTGCTTCACACTCTATTCTTTTTACAAATGGTTGGGTTAGATGTGTTTTCATCATATCTCCCTTGGTATTAATTTTTAAGTTGTGTTTATTTCATTTTCTCCTTTGGTATTTATTAGCTTTATAGTGCTTGTTAGAGCACTTTTTTATCTTAGTGTGATTTTCTCCTCCCTATGTTAAGATGCTCTCATATTGGCTTTGTAGCGTGTGTCAATCATCAAATGTTGTGTTTTGGATATAGTATAAAAAGTTGTTGATATGCTCCAGATTGGGATAGAGCCTAAATTGGTTCATTCCCATCCTTGCAATCTCTCTTTTTGTAACTACTGAGTAGTTGCTGTATCTGTTTATGATGTTATACTTATCATTGAGATTTTCAAAGTATAAAAAATGATACTTGCTTAAAGCCTGCTCAATAGCTGCCATATCTAAACCATATCTATTGAAAAAATTTGATTGTAACTTCACCTCAAATCGCTGCAGTTGGCATCCTATGTTATGATTGTGTTTTCTTAACTCCTTAATCGTTTTATTGTAAAAGTAAGCTCTTTTAGTTGCCATATCCATAGCGTACTTATTTTCAAACTTCTCTACATAGTGTGTTTCATTTTCATAGAGCTGTGGCTCTTGTAAATCGCAATAGAGCGTTCCTGATGTTTTAGTTGTACAAATAGCTAAGAGATGTTCAAATCCAACATAAGGCACATCTATGGCAATATCAAGCTCTGCCATACTAAATTTTAAATACTTGTAAGAGCCAAGGTAAGCTACCGTAGCCAAAAGGTATTCATCTGAGGTTTTATCCACTGTATAGTCATAAGTTGACAATCCAGCAATGATTATCTTGATATAAAAGTTTTCATTACTGTATCCAGTTTGTATAGACAAAACTGTTCTGTTGTTGCAGTAGACCTTATGCTCTATTCTTCTATCTAATCCTGTAGAGTATTCAACAGGGTCAACATAAGCGTTCAATGTTCTTTGAAGATACTCTTTGTAGTCATGGAGTATCTCTCTTTGGATATAGCTATCATTAGAGCAATTGATTTGAAATGCAACAGTGTCTATGGTTGTATGATATGAAATCATCTTAGACTCCTAGTGTGTATGTCATTAGCTTATCTATCTTCTCATAAGCTTCTTATCTATACTCTATAATCATATGTTATAGTTATAAAATATATTAGATGGTATTATAAGTCTCTCTTATTATAGACCTCCTTGCTCTGTTTGTTTTTTAATAGTAAACTTTATATGGGTGTGGATGTTTTTTACCATCAACTCCATATAGTGATTTATCCTTTGAGAGTTCATTTGACTCACAATATCTACTACTATAGATTTTGGGAATTGAACGCTTAAGCTATCTGCTTCTAATGGATCACTTGCAGTTATAAAAACTTGAGCTTTTGTATTGGTTAGATAAAAGCTCTTGGGTGTTGTAAAGATATAATCTAAAAACATACCGTTATTTTTCAAGCTCTTTTGAAAAGCTTCTTTGATTTGCTCTGGATTATTTGTTACAAAAACAATCACATCGTTTTCATAATTCATTGATTCAATATCTTTAAACCTAGTCATAGCTCTAGCTAGGGCGTTTGAACACAGCCCTAGCTTTCTTGTGAGTCTTACACTTTCAATATCTATTTCACACATCTGAATCACTCTGCATCATATCGCTAAGGGATTCAACGATGCCATCTATGGGATTTTCTAAACCTTCAATTTCTAAAAAGTTAAGAAACTCTTTATATTCAGGTTGGCTTTTTTGTTTATTTACAACATCCACAAGCCTTTGAAGATCATCCATAAAAGATTTTTTTATAAGCATCTGCATCTGCTTATAAGGACATATCTCATCTTCATAAGGGCTTGCCTCCATAAAGTGTGGTAAATCTTCATACTCCTCAAATGCCTGATAATATTCAATCTCATCAACGCTTGCTTCTCTCATCTCAAGTGTTGTATTTTCAAATCTTAAGTTTTCGTTTCTTTTTTCCATAATTTTTCCTTTTTTAATTAACAGCTATATAAGCTGTATTTATTTATAATTTTGTTCTAATAAAATAATTGGGATTTACCAGTTCCCAAGCTAACTACTTAGAACTTTTTATAGTTAGCAGTAACAATGATAATTTAAAGAACATACAGTGTAAAAAACTGTGAATATGAACTTCTTGTTTTTGGAAGTTATGAGGGAATTTTAGCTGGATGTATTAATTAGATACAGGAAAAAAGGTAGTGGTAGTTTTTTCTGATTAATAAAAATAGTGAAATTTTGTTTAATAGTGTGGGTTATTTTTCTAGTAGTGTTTTATATAATGGCTGCTTACCTTGAATATAATCTTTCATGAGTTTGTATTTATCTTCTATAGCTCTGATTGACATAGCTTGATTTTCATCAAGAAGAGTTTCAAAAATATCATCATGTTCATCATATTCTTTATTCGCTTTATATTCTTCCAAAGACACATATTTATATTTTGTATCTTTTGTATTTTTTATTTCATTATCATCTTTTGGCATTCTTATGCCATGAAACTTTGTAAGCTCCATTTGAATCTCTCTTTTTATTTGAGCTTCTGTTTTATCAATGCTATTAACTTCATGGTATAAAAAATAATCGTATATAAAAAAATTATCAGCCCATTTATCGGCACTATTCATTTTTATATCTTCATTGGAACTTTCAAGTTCATCTTCTAAAAGCTCTCCTTTTGTTTTTACAATTGAATTTTTACTATCATAATTTTTTTTGATTTTTTTAATATAATCTACTATCTCACTTTCTGACAAGTTAAGGTTCATAGCAACCTTTGTGTCTGTAAAATCTCTCATTGCTTTTTCAAATTTTGGATAGATGACATTAAAAGAGAAATCTCTTTGTTCTTTTGGAACCTCTTGATATACCATAAAGTATTGATTTTCGGTAAAGTTGATATTGTAAATGGCTTTATGATTTTCTTCACCATCATAAACTCTAAGCATATGTTGTGTTAAAAATCTATCTCTTTCTAAAAATCTTAATGGGTCGTAGAGTTCATTGGCACTGTGTTGAAGTGATTCTATGTCGTTTTGATAGATAACATAGTATTTTTCATAAAGCTCTTGTGCTATCTCGTTAACTATCTTTGAAAAAATCTCTTTTATGTTTTCAAGTGTTAAACGATTGATATCATCGTCAAATTGATTTATATTATAATGATTGAACAAGCCTAGCATTTTCTCTTTTGACCAATTTTCAAGCTTTTGAGCATTTTGTAATAATTCTTCCGTAGCTTCAGCTTTCTTATATCTACTAATACTTTTTGGTAATGTATTGTATAAGGCAAGTATTTGCTCTGGAATAAGTAGTAAATTCATCACATTTTTATTTCTTCTAGCCAATTCATAAGCAATGAAATTTGTATATTCATACTTATCAAACTTCATCTTTTCACAATAAGTTTCTTCAAATCTTGATGGTAGTTTATTTTCCATTGTGCTTCCTTTTCATCTTTATACAAAGATGTTATATAAATATTGTACCAAACCCTAACTCACACTCCCCTAAAATCACTTCAACAACCTCCCAGCATGACTAGAAGCTTTCATAAGGCTCTCGTTGCTCAAGTGTGCATATCGTTGTGTCATCTTGGCTGTGGAGTGTCCTAGTAGCATTTGTACTTCATAGAGGGAGCATTTTGCATTTACTAATGCACTGGCGTATGTATGTCGTAAATCGTGAATACGGACTTCTGGTAATCCTGCTTTGATTCTTGCTGTGTTCCAGCTGTTGAAGATGGAGACATACGGCTTCTTTGTTTTTGGAGAGGCGAAGAGGTATTTGCTTTGTTTTGGGATGGATTCAAGTAGCTCTTGGAGTGGTGGGGTTATGGGTAGGATTCTTTTCTTACCGTTTTTAGTTATGGGGATAGTCCATAGGTTGTTGAGTGTATCGAAGTCTGCCCATGTAGCATCTAGTACTTCTCTTTTTCTTGCACCTGTAAGCAGTAGCATAGGGATGATGTATTTGAGGTGTTGGTTTGGGCTAATTTCAACTTCACTTAGAAGTCGTTTAGCTTGAGCTTTACTTAGGAAGAGTTGTCTTTGGTTGTTGAGTTCATACTCTTTGACTCCTCTGCAGGGGTTGTAGTCATCTAGGAGTTCGTAGGTGTTGGCTAGGTTATAAGCACTGTTTAGGAAGATGAGGAGTTTGTTTGCTGTGGCTGGGGCTAGGTTTTTCTTATGGAGCATATTGGAGTGAAGACTCATAACATCTATTTTCTTTAGATTTAACATAGGGGTATCTTTTAGGTCTGAAAGGATATGGTTTTTAAAGATAGATATATTTGTTTCATAGCTTTTTATGTGGGTTTGGATGTATGGGAGGTAGTAGGTATCGTAGAACTCTTTAAATGTGATGAGTGGTTTCTCTTTTTGAGGGGAATGCTCTTGTGGGTTGGTTTGGTTCTCTTTTAGTTCAAGGTACTTCTCTTTGGCTTGTTGGAGGTTTAGTTCTGTGGTTGTGCCTATGCGTATCATCTTTTGAGAAGTGTTTTCTCTATAGCGGTAGTAGTAAGTTTTAGAGCTAGTGTTTTTTACTTCAATCATAAAGCCTGTGAGTTCACTATCGAAGTATTGAACTTTTGATTTATCGGTTGGTGGTTTAAGTCGTTTGATGGAGTCTGTTGTAAATCTTAACTTTGGCATCTTTTTTCTTCCTTTTTTACTCTTATTTTTAGTTTGATTTTCATCTGTATTTTGTCATTTTTTATATGCAGCCGACCAGTTAGGAAAGTATCTGGCTGTTTGGGGAGTATATTGAAGTGCCAAAAACCTTGTCAAGTAAGCACTGCCGACCAATTGCCGACCAGATGGAGGGTGATTGCACAAGAAAATAGTATTGTAAGCCTAAAGGACTTTTTGGGACGGTATACAAATGAGAGAAATGGTGATAAATAGGTAGTTTAAAGAGTCTTGTAATAATTTGAGATAGATGAAAGATGATTGCCCACCAGATTGCCGACTTTTAAGTGGATGTTAAGGATAAAAGAAATTTAGGAATTTTTGGAAGTGTGTAGGATTGTAGCAAAAAGTGTAGATATAAAAAAGCCCCACCCGTAAAGAGTGAGGCTGAAAGCTTTTGGGCTTTTGAGAAACGCTTGTCCTTTATGGGGATTATGCGATTTCGACGATACCTGAAGTGTTGAATGATGCAGTTGAAAGATCATACTCACCTTCAAGCATAATGATAGAGTCCTTAGTTGCATCATATGCAGCAGTGTCATTACTCTCATTTACAAGTATGTATGTATTACTTTCGTATTGGAACCACATTACATCTTCAGCATCACTTGCAGCAATTGCTTGATTTAAAATATCTGTAAATCCTGCTGTTGGAGCAAAAGTGAACTCAGACGAGATGAAGTCATATGTACCGTTGTTATCAACATCAACATCAATTTTATCACCTGTTGAAGCATCTTTAATAGTTGCATATTTAGAAACACTAACACCAGCAACCATTGTAAAGGTATCGATACCTGCACCACCTGTTAATTGTGCAAGATCTCCAGCTGTAAGAGTGTCATTACCAGCTCCACCGTTGATTACATTGCTATCACCACTTGCAGTTAAGATATCATTACCTGAACCACCATTTACCACTAAATCATCAAGAGTAGCAACATAAGTAAGCACACCCGTCATATCTGTAGCATCTACAGTTTCTAGTACAGTTGAACTTGTATAGAGTGTTAAATCACCAGCACCATCAACATTAACAGTAGTTGCTGAAGTAGCTGCAACAGTTAAAGTCACTGCACTATTAACATCATCAATACCATCATCAGCAGTACCTGCAACTGCAGCGTCATCTGTAAATGTATCAGTTGTAGTTACATTAATAGTTTCAACATCAGCAACTGAAACTGTACCTAGAACCATTCCAGCACCTGTACCTTCATCACCTGTTACGATATTGAATGTATCAGTATCACCACTTGCATCAGTCATGTTTACAACAACACCTGTAGCAGCATCTGTAATCTCTACAGTACCATTATTAGCCATATTGTCAATAGTTAATAATGATGAAGTTGTAGCATTTGTACTAGCTACAACACCATTACCTGTAATTGTCGTTGAAGATATAGTTAATAGTTGACCAGCAGCTCCACTAACTGTCACTACAGCGCCAACAGCAGCGGCAGTTAATCCATCTTTGCCATTAATTGCAGTAGCAAGAGCACCAGCAATGACAGTATTAGCATCAGCATCCCCTAAAGCAACAGTTGTATACGTAATACCATTAATTGTTATTGAGGCTGTATCACCAGCTGATATAGCTGTACTAGGAACTCCAACTGTTACATCTACTTCATGAGTTTCATCAGCATCACCCGCAGTAATTACATAAGAGATATCGTCCATATTAGCTAAGTCAAGAGTATCTTGAACCGTTGTTGCAACTTCACCAAGACTTATTTTAGAAAAGTCTGACATCTTTGCTTCAAAAGTAGCAGTATTTGAAAGTACTGTTGCATCAGCAGCAGCCATAGCTATGGTATTTGTACCAGTTCCACCTGCTAATGTACCTGTAACAGAAGTTGTACCAGTTGCAAGATTAAGTGTATCATCACCTGCACCTAAAGTAATATTAGTTTCAGTTACATTACCTGTACCATGCGTAAGAGTTACGACATCATCACCTTCAGAGAAAGTATATCCTTTTAAATCACCAGTGATACCAGCTGCATCAATTACTGCCTCTATAGTTGCTGTAACACCACCTGTGTTTCCAGAAGCATCAAAAGTGTTCAAGTCTACAGCACCAGAAATATCTCCAAGGTTTACTGCACCAGCACCATTAATATCTACTTCTTCAACAGCATCGATATTTGTAAGATTACCTGTGATGTTTAAACCTACTGCAGCATTGATAGTTAAATCTGTTACACCTGAAGCTATAAGAGAAATCGCAGAAGCAGCATTTTCAGTATTTACAGTAAGAGTAGTGATTTTTCCAGCTGAACCATCAAGGCTTACATCAGCATTTGTAGTACCTACATTAGAACTTGTAATATTGTCAAGTGTTAATGCTAAAGTATCTCCAACTGTTGTATTAGTAACAGTGAAGTTACCATCAGTAGTATTGTTTCTTAAAGTAAGTGTTGCTAAAGCATCTGAAATTACGCTTGAAGCGTTTGCAAATCCATCTACAGTAACAGTAGTAATTGAGTCTGTACCACCATCAGTGATAGTTACCGCACCGAATACAGTAGCATTTGAAGAAGTTGCACCTGTTGTAGTAAGAGCTGCACCATCATTATCAGTTACTGTAGGAGCAACACTATTTCCACTTGAGTTTGTTAATGTTACTAGTGTGCTTAAATCTGTTTCATCAGAGTTAGCTGTTTGGTTAGTAAATACAACTGTATCACCAGTTGCAGCACCTGAAGTCCAATCACCAGCAGTTAAAATTCCTGTGTAAAACCCATTTGCAGTTTTACCACCTGCAGTTTGTGTATCTGCATTAGTTAAGTTAGCAAATGCAGCAGCAACTTCTTCAGCTGTTAAGTTTTTAGATGCAGTAAATGTTAAACCATCAATTACTAAAGAATCTCCTGCTTTAAGTACTCCAAATTTAACTGAAGCAGTCTCAGTAGCTCCACCTTCATCAGCACTTGTAAAAGTTTCTGCATTGTCATTTTGAGTTACAGTTACAGTAGTTGTGTCATCTCCACCTACTACACTAATAGTACCAACAGTGATTTTCGCATTGCTAGTATCTGCTTCTGCAACACTATTAGCATTAACTGTGATGTTTACATCTGTTCCACCTTCAGTAGCTATAGCACCACCAGTGAATGCACCTGTACCATCGTCTTCTAGGTTTTGAGTAATTGTGATAGTTCCAGAAGCGATATCTGACTCATCTGCAGCTATACCATTTCCAGCTTGGTCACCAACAGTAATTGTACCAGTTGCTCCATCTGCAGTTGTAGTTACAGTTACATCTGTACCACCATCAACTTTGATAGCACCTGTACCTTGATCAGTATTAGTTACTGTAATAGTTCCAGCTGCTTCGCTAGTTCCACCAACAGCACCAATTGTAATATTTTTATTTGCTGTACCAGTTGTTACAGCAATATCTTTACCACCATCTACAACGACAGCACCAGTAGCACCAGAAACATTTACATCTGTAGTGTCAGCAGCAAGTAGTTTTGTGTTCACTGATTTTGTAGTATTAAGAGTTGTAAGACCTGCTATATCAGACACATCAAGAGCAGTTGTAGTACCGTCATTAGAACCTGCTATATCATAAACTGATTGAATATTGATAGTTTCAATATTAGCTATTGTTCCTTTTGTAAGGTTAATTAAATCTGCAGCATCAGCAGAAATATTATTAATATTTAATACATCGTTACCTGCTCCACCATCTAATGCATCAAGAGATGTCCATGTTTCATTATTTACACCAGTTGTAGCTGTACCATCTACTACCGCTGTATAAATATCATCCCCAGCACCACCAGTAAATGCAGGAGCATTATCAATACCTGTAGTTAAAATTCTCGTTTCACCTACCCTAAAAACACCCTACTTTTCACCTTTTCACCCTCTATAAAGCCCTTAAATAAGGGAAATTGAAAGTTTGATACTCTCTTAGTAATTTTTAGCTCTATTTTTTTGCTGGCACAGTGCTGGCAGAGATTGAATGTAAAAATAAACGATTGACACTCTTTGAAGCTCTATATCAAGAGAAATTGTAGTTAAATTGTTGCTGGCATATTGCTGGCAGCAAGTGAAATTTTAAGCTATTACAAAGGTAAATAAATATAGCTTTGAGATGATTTAGAGGTTTATTTTGGTATAATAACCTAAAATTAAATAAGGAGAAGTAATGCGTACTTTAAAAGTAGAATTAAAAGATACTCTGTTTGAAAAAGTTATTGCTTTTTTTAATATGTTACCAAAGACTGACTTCAAATTATTTGTAGATGATAAAAGTCCATCAGGAACTCCAAAAAAGTTAAATTCTTTATCTATAAAGACAAAAGGTTATAAATTTAACAGAGAAGAAGCGAATGAGAGATAAGTATTTTTTAGATACTAATATTCTTATTTATGCCTTTTCTGAAGATGAGCCACAAAAACAAGAAATTGCATTAAGCATAATTGACAATGTGCCTGGAGATACGCTAATCTCTAATCAAGTTATTAATGAGATTTGTAATGTTTTTCTTAAAAAATTCAAACTATCTTCAAATGAAATTGAAAATGTAATTTTAGAACTAGATTCTGTGCTTGATATTGTTAACTTTGATATATCAACCCAAATTAAAGCATTAAAATTAAAAGAGAAATATCAATTTCAATACTTTGATGCCCTAATTGTAGCTACAGCATTAGAAAACAAATGTAAAATTTTATATTCTGAAGATATGCAACATGAGCTAATCGTTGAAAACCGTTTACAAATTATAAATCCACTAAAAAAATAAAATAGTGCCAGAGTGATAATCCACTCCAGCACTGCTAACTTGCCTCTTTATACTTTGCAATATGCCTATAAAGAGTACTTCTTCCAACTCCAAATCTATTAGCAACTTGTTGTGAAGTGTTGGTTTGTTTAAGCTCAATCGCTTTTAAAACCTCTTTAGCACTAAGTTTTGGTGGTCTGCCTAATCTTCTACACTCCTGCTTTGCTTTAGAGATACCATAGGCTTGTTTTTCAACTCTTATATCTTCTATAAACTCACTTAGAAAAAAGAGTAGTTCATCAAGGCTGTAATTGCTACTAGAGATATACTGCTGTTTGGTGGCTTCTAAGATTATCTCTTTTTCTTCAAGTGTAAACATAAGCTCTAGGAGTGTTTGAACACTGCTTGATAGAATTGATAATCTTGTGACCGCTAAAGTATCTTTACTTTTTAATATCTCTATCACTTGAGCTAGTTTTACTTTATGTTGGTAGTTGAGATGTTCTTTTGGTTCTACATAGATTTTAGAACATCCTGCAGCTATAAGTAATTCTGATTGTTCCTCTATCTCCTCTTTATTGGTAGCTCTGATATAACCTATTTTTTTATGCATAGCAATTCCTTTCAGTCATCATCGTATCATCGCTCCTTTTACATCATCATCAGTTGGTTTGATATATCCCATAGTGGTTTTTACATCACTATGACCTATAAACTTTGATATGATTTTTGTGTTGATACCTTTTGCTCCCATTTCAGTTATTAAACCTTGTCTAAAACTATGACTTGTATATCCAGTTCCAAGTATTGATTTCATAACCTCATTGACTTGTGCTATAAATGTAAGAGGGTGTATCCCTGTTCTCTTAGAGTGATTACTCCCTTTTGCGATCACTTTGATTTGTAGGTCTGTATCAGCTTCAAATACAAACAATTTCTTTAACTGCTTTTTAAACTCATCACCTGCAAAGAGTTTGCGTTCAGATTTTGTTTTTGGTAGAAGTATTTTTGTCTCTCCATCTTCAAGCAGCTCTTTTATATGTGATAGGTTCATCTGTTGGAGTTCATTAAGTCTAAGTCCAGTGAAGTAAAGAATTGTAAAAGCTCGAAGCAGATTATCTTTGGTGTTGGTTCGAAGTGACTCATCACCTCTTACTGCACTCATTAACTTTTTGTACTCAACTTCACCGATTGACTCTTTGATCCTTTTGGGTGATTTTTTCTTAGATTTTGATTTCATATGGTTTTCCTTATAATATCTCCTTATTTAGGGGTGTTTTATAGGATTTTATTTTTGGTGGTGTGTAAAGAGAGGCTTTAAAGCCCCTGTATTGGGGATACCTTATAAACTTACGGAATTTATAAGGTTTTAGTTAGTCGTATTCGTTGAACTTTCCTATTTGAAAAAACTCATCAGCTCCATCATATTCAACAAGTGCTTCTTCTAGTGTCTTGTAAAATGCTTCTGCTCTGTTTCCACCTACTGATTCTTCAAAGTAGATATAGCCATCGCTGCCATCATCCCACTGCACATAATCAATCCCTACACAATGTTCGTGAAACTCTTTATACTTTTGATTTTCTACATAGACTCTTTTTGCTTTCATATTTTGCACCTCCTGTATTGAGATGATTTAAAATAGAATCTACTCAAACTCTACACTCCAATTTCCTTTATCAGTAACAACTTCAACTTTTACTAGATTACACTTTGCTGTATATCCAGCTTGAACCCTTTGACCATACTGTAGAGTCTTTGGGAAACTCTTTTTTGTTATAGCTGTCATTTGACAATTGCCATTGTTGGCTATCACATCTTTGATAGTAACTTCATCTACTACAGCTGTAACATTTACAACTGGAACACTTACAACATATCCACCCCAATCACTTGAGAGTGATTTTGCATCTATTCTTACTGGTGATTGTTCTGGTGTGCTATCACAACCACTTAAACCTATCATTAGCATTACTGCTAATGTACCTACTATTAATTTTTTCATTTATATTTTCCTTTTTTATTTTATTTTTAATTACTATTTATATGACAGAAAGCAATCTGTTAGAACTCCCAATAAAAAGTAAATCTTTCCTTACCATCTTTTGGTGGGCTAACCTGATGACCCAAGCAGCAACTTGGGAGAGAGGTAGAACAACCCATAAAAAGTGTAGCGGGCACGAAGTAAGCCAAAGCGAAACGACAAGACTTAACAAACAACACTTACAATACTTACTATACTAACTATATAAACTCTATTCTTGAAAAGGGATAGGGGGAGAGGGGCGTTAGCTCCTCTATGGGGGAAAGGGAAAAACTTCTTATAGTTTTAATCCATCATCTTATGAAGCTTTTTTAACTTTTGATAATGGTGTTGGTTTGAAGTGTACATCTCGCTCAACCCCAACTCCTAGGCTTCCTTTGACCTCTTGAATCTCTTGTAAGCTAAAATACCCTAGCTCACTTCCAAAGGGTGACACCACATATCCAAAGCAAATATCATCATCGATTGAGTGTTCGGTGATATACCAACTCCATCCATCTAAAAAGAGTTTGACATAAATAAGTGGGTCTTGCTGTTCCTCTGTTTCATAGAGTTTTGGAATGTGTTGTTTTATCTCTTGTGGTATAAGCTGCATTGTATCGCTCCTTTCATAGCTCTAAGTTTCTTATAAAGTCATCTACACACTCTATAGCTGTAACATCTTTAAATGCATACTCTTTTAAATAGGAGTGGCTTACTTTAAAGTTTTTAAACGCTTCTAAAATATCCTCTCCCTCCTCTGAACCTAGTATTTGCATATTGTTTATAGGCTTATTGTTAGGATCAAATGTAAATCCATCTGTTGTGAAGAATATAAAGTTTTTCATCTTACGCTGCTTGTTGCTCTATATTTTTATACCATAGCTTACTTTTTGCATCCCATCTAAAACCACACGCTCTTATGGAGTCTTTTTTAGCAAATATATCATCTCCTACTACTACAAGACTATTTCCTTGCTCCATTATGGTTAATCCTAGATTGTAAAGGGATGAGTAGTCTTGTGGAGTGTGTTGTTGTGCTTGTTGTGGTGGGTTATAGTGTTGAGCATTTGCATTGTTCGGTGTATAGTTTTGGTTTGATGGTATCTGTTGCATTTGTGGTGCTTGATGGTTTTTGCTTCTATCATAGAGTGAATTGCCAAACTGATTACCAAATGTTCTAAAGCATCTTTTTATAGCATCAGTTACAGCTTCTTTGGCAGCTCCCTCATGTGCATCAGAGAGTGTTTTTGCAATGCCTGTTCCAAACCCTACATCTTCTCTTATGGCTTCTTTAGTGTGAGTTATATCATAAACTACTACTCGAACCACTGCTTTATAGCAGATGACAACATTTTGGTTATGGTTGGTTTCTTGACTTACTTGTTCTAACTTTGTGATGGTGTAGCTCCAGTTTCCATAGCCTACTATTTTATTGGCGGTCTCTATGATGTCATGACCCTCTACATAAGAGAGGGTAACATTTCCTTTCTCTCTTGTTTTTATCCTACTACTATCTATCTCATAGCCTAGTAGTTGTAGCTGTTTCTCGTTAAACATAATGATTCTCCTTTAAGCAGCTTGATTTTCTACTATTTAAAGTAGTTCATCTGCTTGAGTATTGTTAGCACTTCTTTTAGCATTAACTTTTATCCGTGCTGGTGTTGTCTCTTTTGAAACTTCAACTTGAACATGGCGGTTTATCTCTTCATCTGATTTTAGCTCTAAGGCTTGCTCTATAGCTTCCATGTCAAGAACTGGTTTGAAGTAACCTAGCTCTATGAGAGATTTTTCATCTAGGATGATTAGTTCCTCTTTTACTTTGGTTTTTTGAGGTGTGATAGTAATAGAACTAATTGCTGTTCCATCTAGTCTATCTATGCCATACTCTGCTAAAACACTTGCAACTGCTTCAAGTGCTGTTGTTTTTGCATTGGTAAGAGATTTTTTAAGTGCTTGCATCTGTTTGATATCTTCTGCAAGGTAGTCTATTTTATTTTGAAGCTCTTGGATGGATAGACCTAAGTAATCAGCTTTAGAGTAGTAAGGCTTGTCTGATTCAAGTACTTGACGAACGAAGTCTTTGAACCACTCTTGATTATCTGGTTTGATGTTTTGAATTTCCTTTTGTAAGCGGTAGTCTGTGCTTTTCATTGTCTGCTCCTTATGCTGCTATTTGATACTCTGGCTCTTTGATAGTTGCAATGCGTTCTGCTAACTCCCACACACCTTTATTAACTTGTGTGTCTGTGGTAATTGATTTAATCTCTTTAGAAGTAAAGTGTCTGCCACTTTGTTTGTTTATACCACTCAAATTTCCACGGATTAGATGCTCTTGTATGGTGTTAAGGGTGGTGTAGAGATCATCTTTATGATCTTGCTCTCTGTGAGGAATTAATAAGTCATTTGGATCAACTTCTAAATGCTCTTCAAATCTAAGAGGAATTGCTAGTTTGGCGAAGCTTTGTTTCTCTAAGTTTGATAGTTGGATTTTTGATAGAGTTTTTACCTTATCAAGTAGCTTCTCTTTTACTGCTGTTATTTTTGCTACTGCATTGGCTACATCATTATCTCTATCTCCTAAGTGTTTGATTTTATAAGACTCAAACACACTATCACTTACTACTAAGCCATTGGCACATACAAACCTAAAAATTCCTGCACTGATACTAAAGCTTTTTGTTCTATCGTGGCTATTAAATAGCAGCAGCTCCACTGCGTTATCTTGTGGGTGAAGTAGATCCTCAAAGTGACGAAACCTTACACAGTGCTGTTGATAGCCATCTTTGTTTTCATCTTTAACTGCTGCTTGGCTTACACTTACTGGATACCAGTTATGCGATTTTATCTCTTCTATTACTTCAATAGTTGGTATGAAGTGATACTTTTCACTTACTTCATGGTGTGGTTCTTGTGTAAATAGTGTTGGTGCTAACTCTTGTAGCTCATGGTTGTTTAATGGGTTTACTGACATTTTTTCTTTCCTTTTATTATGTTGTTTAATTTATGGTTAAAAGCTCTATTGCTAAAACTAATCATCTTGCTTTTCTAAAGTCTCTTTTATAATCGTTGCTCCTGCAATTAAGACTGCTAATAATACTGATGGTGGTATCACTTCTTATGCTCCTTGTAGTGGGTAGTAATTTGGGTTATTGAGTGGATGAGTGAATCTTCTTTTATCTTTACTCTGCTTTTCCATCTTATCAAGCTCTTTAGTAGTTGGCTCACTTCTAAAGTGATCCAGCCACTCGGCAAATGACCAATCTAATTCAAGCTCCTTGTCTTGTTGTTTTTGAAGTTCATTTTTTACTCTCATCTCACACCGCCGTATCTTTAAACATCTGCTCATTTTTGTTGTTACACAGTAGATTACAGATTATCTTTTTTGGCAGTGTGAAAAACTGCACCTTTGAATCTTGTTTATGGTGTATCATATATTTCTCCTAAGTATGGTTTTTTTCAAAGCTCTTGGGGGCTTTGCTATGGAGATGATATATGATTGAAAAATTTTGATATTACAAGATTGTGGGTGTATTAGGCGGTATATTGGTATCTAAGGCTGTTGTATGGTGGATTTTTTGCTACTTTTTACTATTTTGGGTGTAGTAGTGTTTTTTGGGGTGAAAGGTAGTACATAGATAGGATGAGTTCCTATCTATGTTATTAATGGTTTAGTTATCTGTTAAATCAGCAGCTTTTACTGTTCTATATTATCTACACTATCAAGCATACCTTGAAGCTCTTTTATTATCTGCTTTAAAGTATCTGGTTTATCTTTATATCTTGAGTAAAAACCACTAGCTACTTTTTTAGTATCAATCTTATCTTCTTTAATAGATGTATCAGGTGAGATAAGCTGTAGCAAATCAGTCATCGTTTTACCCTCAAGTTCATCTTTCTCTTTTAGTTCTATAACTTTTACATGGTTGGCTATTTGCATATATCGTTGAGCAGAACGATCACTTATACCTATCTCTTTATAAAACACCTCTTTAAAGCCTCTTTGCTTATCTTCTATGGCACTTGTGAGCATCTCACCTATCTCTACTATAGTTTCGGCTGTTTTTCTAAGTTTGCTTTTTATCTCTCTTGCTAGTTTTTTATCATCTTTTGAAAGCTTTATCTCTTTGACTACTTCAGCTTTTACTACCTCTTTATTTTCAGACATATAATTCCCCCTCTAAGATTTAACTTAACCGCCAAGTTGGCGGTTATCTATTTATTATATTGTAGCTAACCTTATAAAATATCCCTAAAAAGGGTAAAATATTGGCTAACATCATAAATCTTGTAGAGTTTTGAAACTTACTTATTGATGTTCAGTGTTTAAGTTAACCGCCAAGTTGGCGGTTAACTATTTGTCTTTACATCAAACTGCCAGCACAAGAAGCCGCACTCATTAAGCTCTCATTACTAAGGTGAGCATACCGTTGAGTCATAGTTGAAGTACTGTGTCCTAACAGTGACTGAACCTGATACAAACTAACTCCATTGTTTACTAATGCACTAGCAAATGAGTGGCGTAAATCATGTATTCTTACATCTTTTAACCCTGCTTTAGTCCTTGCAGAGTTCCAAGAGTTATATATAGACACATAAGGCTTACCTGTAACAGGTGAAGTAAAAAGATAAGGAGTATCATCTTTTGGAATTTTATTATATAGCTCTAGTAACTGTGGTGTGATTGGAAGTATCCTCTTCTTACCGTTTTTAGTTGTTGGTATTGTCCAAGTCATCTGATTAAGATTAAAATCCTCATGCTTAGCTTTTAGAACTTCTCCTCGTCTAGCTCCAGTTAGTAATAACATAGGTACTATGTATTTCAAGTGAATATTTTGTTCAGTTGTGTTGATAGCTTCAAGAAGTCGTTTAGTCTCCTCTTTAGTTAAATATCTCTCTTTTGCATTATTTAAAGTAAACTCTTTTATCTTACTTGCTGGATTCTCTGTGATACCCTCAAGTTCCAACTCTATTGCTATGTTATATGCACTTGATAAAAATATCAATACTTTATTGGCTGTAGCTTTTGCTAATTTCTTTTTAACTACCATATCAGAGTGTAGCTTCATTATGGAAGCTTTAGAAATCTTATCCATTGGTATATTTTTAAATGGTGTTAGTATATGATTCTTAAATACGCTTATATTGGTCTCATAGCTTTTAATATGCTTTTTGATATGTGGTAGATAGTATGTATCGTAAAACGCACCTAGAGTGATGACAGAGGGTTTTTTATTCTCTTTAGTAGATTTACCTAGGATAATGTCTTTTTGTTCCTCTAAAGCTCTCTTTACCTTTATTGCTTTTACTCTTGCAGCTTCTATATCCATCACTTTAGCATCACCAATCTTTTTAGATGTTCGTTTACCATTTACAGTGGTTCTTATAAAAAAGCTTTTAGCTCCAGTGGCTCTTACTTCTAGTATAAATCCTTGAATCTCTTTATCGTAAAACTCTTGTTTGGATTTACCTGCTTCACACTCTATTCTTTTTACAAATGGTTGGGTTAGATTTGTTTTCATCTTTAGTTCCTCTTAGATTTGTAGCAGATAGTGATTTGTTACTTAGGTGTAGTTTGATTTATATCTGCTCGTTAAAGAGTGAGTGTTAAAAAAAATATTTGTAGGTGATAAATAAAAATTATCAGCTAGTGAGTTGATTTGAGAAGAGAGAATTATAAATTTGTAAAAGTCCTAAGATTACTGGATAAAACATCATCTATATAATAAGTATGAATAAAAACCAAAATACTAAATACATAGACACCCATTACAACTAACTTATTTACCTCTTCTACATATACAACTACAGGAGAGATACCATGATTAATTACACCGTACATATAGACACACTAAAACTACAAATTGATTTTATAAACAGTAGTGAACAAAGAGAGGTGATGGATCAATTAGCAAGAGCATTAGATATAACATTTCCATTTTTAAAAGTAAAATACAACACAAATACTAATCCTAATGGTGCATACACCCATACTGTTAATACAGGAAGAGCAAAGATACTTGAGTTAACAAGTGGTGCTTATAAAGACAAATACCAAAGAACCATCTATTTTATAACAATAGAGATAGCAGGACTTAAGCAATACCATAAAAATGACAAGATAGCTTATGATTGTTTAATCAGATTAGTAGCATACTTAAACACCAATGAGATAAGTTTTGAATATAAAGGTATAGATGTAGCAGTTGATTTGCAGTCTTTTTTTGCATTTACTTATGTTTTTTGCAATAAGAAAGCACCTCGTGTTCAGTACTATAGCGTATATGAAAAGCAACCATATCTAACTACACGCTATATAGAAAAATACATCAATACCCATAATCAAGTAATGAAAAGATCGAAGCTATACTATAAACCAGCTAAAGACAAATATATCACTTATCCCATAACACGATATGAACTAAAGCTTCAGAGTAGTTTTTTTAATAAATACCCTTATAGGTATGGGATGCTTCAAAATGAGTTAGATAGATACCATATCCTTTACTTTCCGACACTAGATGAAAAAGCTGCAGCACTAGAACTTTATTCACAGTATGAAGAGAGTGTAAGACGAAGAGACTTACATAAGCTAGGGTTAGACAGGTACCGTTTATATCCTAATACAAGTGAGATAGAGAACTTTTTATTTGATCTATATGATGTGTATGAGCATGATTTAGACTTACCTGTTGAAGAGGAAAATAGTGATTGGCTAGATGAGTATTAATAACATTCATTTTAAAGCCTATAGAAGCTACGAACTACATCGAAGTATAGTTGTGGTTGGCTGATTACTTTTTGGCTCTTTTAAGGGTATTTAAAGAGTTGATAAAGATAATATAATATTTATTAAGTTAATTTACTATAAAACGCATAATAAAGCAGGCTTTATATTGGGCTTTATTATATATCAACTATAATTTATTTTATTTAACAAAAAAAGATCAATTTTAATGTTAACCATTTAGGCATACACTAGATAAAACGGTAAGGTAAAAGGAGGAGTTATTTTGCTAGATTGAAGTAGTGTTTTTCGCCACTATGAGAGTGTGTAATTTTAGGAAAAGTATCATAAGGTTCTATAGCTCTTAATCTTTTTAAAATCTCTTTAGAAGATAGATTTTTAGAAAAAAGTGCATTATATGCTTTTGCAATGTTAGCTCTATTGATTTTACTATCTCTAAAATCTCTTTGTAATTCATTATGAAGGTCACCATAGTTTAAGTCGATAAGATCGTAGAAATAATCGATATCAAGCTTTACAATAGCATTATGAAAATCGATTATATTATCTTGTGAACTTTTTATAATAACTCTTTTTTCTGGAGTATCAAGAGGTGTATTTGCAAGGTTTATATCAACATCATAGTTTTTTAGATATTTTGCAAACTCCTCTAAATCTTGTTTAATTCCAGCAACTAAGTTTTCATAGCTACCATAGTGTAAAAAGTCAGTATTAACCAAGTTTTCACCTGTATTAATAACTGTAAATCTTCTATCGTTTTCTTCTATCTTTAAAGCATCAATATGATTAGAACTAAAGATAGATTGACCAAATAGTTCTATCTCTTTATTCATTGTTACATTTTTTTCTTCTAATGAAATTGATGGATTTGTAATTACTGCTTTAAAAAAACTATCATTCTTTTCACTGGTTCTGAACTTTATCTCATCGAAGTTATAGTAGAGTTTATCTTTGATGATTTTTGCTTTATATCTACTATTAATACTCTCATTGTTGATAGTTATGCAATTCTCTCTACCAAATAGTTCAGAGATGATAGTATCAAAAAGTATTCCTTTACCAGCTCCTTGTTTTCCAATAAGTGCTATAGCAACTTGAGACTTTTTCAGATATTTAAAAAAGTATGCTAAATTGTTTAGTAGATAATCGTATTTAGATTTATTGTAATTTGTAAGATGAAACAGAAGATCTAATATGGTTTTAGGTAGTCTTGTAGGTTCACCCTTTAGCTGCATATATTTTGTTGGTTTGAATGTATTTCTATAATAGACACCATCCTCTTCAAAATACTCTTCTAATATTCTAGGTCGAAACCTCTCCTCATGTACGAGTATCAGCTCATGGATAGAGATAGGAAAGGCATTATCTTTTTTCATCATCGCCATCCCTTACCGTAGCATCGGATAATAATATTGTACTTGGGTCTATATCTGTATATGATGGTACATCTTCAGTTATCTTAATAGCAAATCTTAATGCTGCACTGAGTATTGTTTCAGCTTGTCTTTTTGAATAGATTTTAATTTCACTATCTTTTGAGAATCTACAACATATCTTCCCATCACTATTTAAAAATATAGTTCCACCTCTTGCATGGATATTATTAATAGCTTCGTTTTTATATGATTTTCTAAAGTTATTATATTGGTATTTTGAGTAGTCTAGTGCTTCTAGGGTATCAGAACCACTACTATCAATAGAGTCTTTATTATTTGCAAAAAGTGCTCTTTTTAAAAAGTTTTTATGCTCCTCTTTTATTACTTTATGGAGTAGATTTTCTTCTGAAGCATAGTCTAAAAAGATTGATATTTCACTATAGAGTTCTTTATTATCAAGTAGTAGATTTTCATCTGAAATATGTTGTAATAAAGTGGTGAATTTATTAATCTTATATTTTATTTTTTTTCCTTTATACTCTTTAAATATTTGAAAGAAACCACCACTTTGGATACCTTTATTAGTAAAGTAATTCTCTAACTTTTCAAGTGGTAAGTCATAATCTTGCTTAACTGGTTTTTCATATCTAATTTTACGAGGACCTTTTTCCCTTGGATTAGAAAATGGGTCATAAATTGTATTTTGATTTTCCACTACATAATCCTATTTTACTTTTTGAGCTTGGTTTTCTGCTCTTGTTAAATCACGACTGTTTAACTGCACTGTGTTGTTTAAATTATGATTTTGATTATATACTACTGGAGTGTTAGAGTGATATTGGTTACTCATTATTATAATGCTACCGATTTTTCATAAAGCAGTTCAGGATCAAGGTCAAGATGGTTATCCCACTCTATACTATCAAAGCTTACTTTCACACTAGAAAAAAGCTTTTTATCTCTTAGTTCTTGAAATTTACCTATATTAAGATACTCACTTACATCAAAGACTTTACACTCATTATTTTCAAAAGTAAGCAACAGTTTATAATCTTCTTGTGGTTTTACATCTATAACTGATAAGTACATACTGACTCCTTATTTTAAAGGTTCTATTTTATATGGAAGTTCACCGTTTTGAGCTAGATTCCAGTCAGCTAGAAGCTCCTCTTGGTGTAAAACTGTCCATGCCTCAACAAGTTTTCTTTGTTTATTTGGTAAAGAACCGTCTGTTAATTCACAACTATTTAAATCTATAATAGCCTTATGCTCATTATAATAAGCATGAATATGTGGAGGGTTGTGTTCATTTGGTGCACAATACATCCTAATAATTATCCCATAAAACATACTTATAGTTGGCATTTAGACCTCACAATTTTATTTTCATATATTATACCAAACTCAATCTACAATCTCACTTCAACAACTTCCCAGCATGGCTAGCTGCTTTCATAAGGGCTTCATCTGATAGATGGGCGTATCGTTGGGTCATTTTAGCTGTTGAGTGTCCTAAGAGTTTTTGTACTTCATAGAGGGAGCATTTGGAGTTTACAAGTGCTGAAGCGTATGTATGTCGTAAATCGTGAATACGAACTTCTGGTAATCCTGCTTTTATTCTTGCTGTGTTCCAGCTGTTAAAAATAGAGACATAAGGCTTTTTAGTTTTTGGAGAGGCAAAGAGGTATTTAGATTGTTTAGGGATGGTTTCTAGTAGCTCTTTTAGTGGTGGTGTTATAGGTAGGATTCTTTTTTTACCTGATTTGGTTATTGGGATCGTCCATAGGTTGTTTAACATATCAAAGTCACACCACTGGGCATCTAGCACCTCTCTTTTTCTCGCACCTGATAAAAGCAGCATAGGAATGATGAACTGTAGATGTTGGTTTGGGCTTTTCTCTACCTCACGAAGTAATCTTTTTGCTTGGGTGTTCGTTAGAAATATTTGTCTTTGGTTGTTGAGTTCAAACTCTTTTATACCTCTACAAGGGTTTATATCACTTGGGAGTAGTTCAAACTGATGGGAGAGTTTATAGGCGTTACTTAAAAAGATTAGAAACTTATTAGCTGTTGCTGGTGCTAGATTTTTATCTTTTACCATTGAGCTATGGTATGTCATCACTTGGGTTTTCTTTAGGTCTTTCATGGGAGTGTTGGATAGATGATTGAGGATGTGGTTTTTAAATACTGATATGTTGGTTTCATAGCTTTTTATGTGGGTGTGGATGTATGGGAGGTAGTGAGTGTCGTAGAACTCTTGAAAAGTGATGGGGTTGATTTGAGGTTCAAGGGAGTCTTGTAGGATAGATTGGTTGGATATGTTTTCTTTTAGTTCATAGTAGCTCTTTTTAGCCTCTTCTAGGCTTAGTTCATTTGTACTGCCTATACGCTTCATCTTTTGTTTAGTGTTTTGTCTATAGCGGTAGTAGTAAGTTTTACTTCCTGTTGCTTTTACTTCAATCATAAAGCCGCTTAATTCATTGTCGAAATATTGCTCTTTTGCTTTGGTGGTTGGTGGTTTTACTTTTTTTATAAAGTCATTGGTAATTGTAACTTTTGGCATAGTGTTTTCTCTTCTTTTTTTTACTTATTTTTACTTAGAATAACTTTTTAAAATGGTGTGCCGACCACAATAGAAAAGTATGTGGGCTTGTTGGAAGTATAGTTAAGGGTGAAAAAGCTTGTCAAGTGGGCATTGCCGACCAATTGCCGACCAGATGGAGGGTGAATTGCACAAAAAATTGTATTGTAAGCCTAAAGGACTTTTTGGGACTGTTTATAGTCAAGAGAAAGTAGATAAATAGGTAGTTTAGAGAGTATTGTAATAATTTTAGACAGATGAAAGATGATTGCCCACCAATTGCCCACCAAATAAGGTCGTTTTAAGTTTAAAAGAATTTTACGAATTTTTGGAAGTGTAACTATTGGTAGCAAAAGTGGGTGTAAATGGGATAAATGGAGTGTTTGGGGTTATAGGTGAATGGGTTGGATATTGGGTGGTTTTGGGTGATTGGTCGGCTGGATTATTTCAAAATAGTATTGATTGTTTTAGTGGTTAAATCTAAAAAATTTGCTATTTCAGTTTTAGTATAACCGTATTCAAAAGCTTTTTTAATATTTTCATTTCTGTTAATATCACGATCTTGTTCAAAAAAAGTTTCTAATCTTTTTTTTAAAACTTTTAATTTACCCTCTTTTGTTGTTATAAGATTTGGGGATTTATAGACTATATCTATAGCTTCTATATCCATGTCACTACTTATATAATCAGCATACTCATTATAGGTCATCTCAAATATCATAGAATCATTTAGAAGCTCAAAATAGTTATGTTTATATTTCCATTGAAAAAAAGATTGGTATTTGTATAATGCTACATCTTCTACCATGTTTGCTTTTATGGGGTTTATTTCTATATACTTTGCTACTATCCAAAAGTGTGCATCATCAAACAGAGGATATGATTTATACCTGCCCTGCCATAGATGACCTGAACGGGTATACTTTTTGTTGAAATATTTTGAGTATTTATCATTTATAAACTGCATAGCTTTTGAAAGATTTGTTTGTTTAGTCTCAAGTAGAATATGGTAGTGATTTGTCATGAGACAGTATGTGTGAATAATAAGATCATAATCTTTAGAGGCTTTAAGTAATAAATCTAAAAAAAACTCATAATCTTCTGGTTCAAGATATATAGCTCTTCTTTCTACTCCACGATTAATAATATGATAATGTCCTGCTTCTTGATATCGTTCTTTTCTTGCCATTTGATATTGTATTAAAATTTAACTTAAATTAAGTTTTTGCACTAAATAGTGCCTGACACCTTTTTTACTAACTTAAATTAAGTTTTTACACTAAATAGTGCCTGACACCTTTTTTCAGTGGATGGGTAGAATGGTAGCAAAAAGAGAGAAAGAAGAAGAAAGGAAAAATTAAGTTTTTGCATAAAAGAGTGCCTGACACCCTTTTTTTTTGGTAAGCTTGAGTAATAAATCTAAAAAAAACTCATAATCTTTGGGTTCAAGGTATATAGACCTTCTTTCTACTCCACGATTAATAATATGATAACATCCAGCTTCTTGGTATCGTTCTTTTCTTGGCATTTGATATTGTATTAAAATTTAACTTAAATTAAGTTTTTGCACTAAATAGTGCCTGACACCTTTTTCCAGAAAAGTTTCAAAATGGTGGCTGACACCCTTTTTTTAGATAGAGATTAACGAAAAAAGCCCCACTCCGAAGAGTGAGGCTGAAAGCTTTTGGGCTTTTGAGAAACGCTTGTCCTTTGTGGGGATTATGCCAATTCTAATGTATCGCTTGTTGCATTGAAAGATGCTGTTGAAAGGTCATAAGTACCAGTCAACATAATAACAAAGTCAGTACCATCTACAAATGAGTTAGCACTATCTCCGCCAACATCAGCAGTAACGAATGTGTTACCATTGTATTGGAACCAACCAACTGCACCATTAGCAAGTGTAGTCATAGCTTGATCTAAGTATGCTTGAGTAGACTCTGTAGCACCTTGAGCAAGTGTAATTTGAGTTGCATTAAAAGCAGTTAGGTTAGTTGTTGCACCAGCGTTACCATCAACACCAGCAAGATTTATAATATCACCACTAGCAGCATCTTGAATTACAGCGTAGTTACTTTTATTTGAAGATGCGCCATTGATATCAAATGTATCAGTACCAGCACCACCATTAAGTTTAACTAAGTCCATATTGTCTGCAACAACTAGTGTATCATTACCAGCACCACCATTGATAGTAACACCATTAGTATTAGCAGTAATTACGTCCGCAGCAGAACCACCAGTAACAGTCATGTTCGCAGCAGTAGTAGTATACGTTAATATACCAGTCATAGTGCTAGCATCAACTGTTGTAAGGTTGCTTGTAGCTACATTTGTTGCAGTAGTAAGAGTTAAATCTCCAGCACCGGTTACGTTTACAGTTGAATAACTGCTTGTAGTTGTAGCAGAATCAGTTACAGTTAAACTAAATACAGCATTTGTATCATCAACACCGTCTCCTATAGCAGCACCAAACTCATCTAAAGCACCAGTAACATCAACGAAAGTATCATCTACAGAGATGTTGATAGTTTCTACACCATTTTGGTTAACAGCAGCAGCAGCAGCTGATACAGCTACAATTCCTGCAGCAACACCAGCAGCAGTTAATGAATCATCAAGAACAATGTTAAATACATCTGCAGTTGTAGATGTTGAGTCTGCCATGAAAACATCCATACCTACACCAGCAGTAGTTAATTCTAATGTACCATTGTTTGCCATATTTGAAAGACCTGCAGCAGCAGCTGTACTATTTGCACTGATTACATATGAAATTCCATCAATGTTAGCTAAATCAACAGTCTCAGCACCAGCTGCAGAGTGAGTTAATGAAACCTTCTCGAAACCATCAATTTTAGCATTGAATGCAGTTGAAGCTGAAAGAGCAACATTGTCTGCACTAGCAATAGTTAAAGCAAGTGTATCAGTACCTTCGCCACCTTGTAAAGCAGTTGTTGTAGCAATATTTGCAGCTGCAGTCAGAGCAAGCATAGTTAATGTATCATTACCAGCACCCATATCAACATCATCACCAACTAGAACGCCATCGATTGCAATAGTTAATGCGTCATTACCAGTACCACCAGTAAATTTAACATCGTTCGTTGCACCTAGAACTACAGTTACACCACCAGTGTTACCTGAAGCGTCAATAGTTTGAAGCGTTGTAGCATTAGCGATAGCACCTGTTAGGTTAACTGCAGCTGAACCATTTACATCGATTAAAGTTGCTGCTGTATATGCAGAAGCACCTGATAATGCAGCTTCAGCATTGATTGTTACAGTAGTAGCTGCAGCAGCAGCGATAGCACCAGTTGAAGCTGTACCTGAAGTGTTAACAGTTAGGTTTGTAATTGAAGCACCACCAGCATCAAGATTCACAGCCGCATCAACATCATCAAGGTTAAGAGTCATTGCGCCAGTAGAAGTAGTAGTTACTGCCATAGTACCTGTAGCACCTGAATTTTTAAGTGTTAAGTTAGTCAATGCATTAGCGTTAATTGTTGAAGCAGCATATCCATCTACTGTAATATCAGTAATTGAAGCATTTCCACCATCAGCAATAGTAACAGCACCATTCGCAACACCTGCTCTACCAGTTATAGCAGCAACAGCAGCTACACCAGTCACACCAGCAGCAACAGTTGGATTAGTACCAGTACCACCAACAGTTAACGCAGCAGTATTACCAGCTTGAGTTGTAGCAGTATAAGTTACTGTAGCACCAACTGCATCACCTGATGAATAATCTAGAGTAGTATTTGATCCAGTATAAATACCGTTTGCAGTTGGGCCATTTGCAGATTGAAGATCATCAAATGTAGTTGTATCTGTTAAATTACTAAATGCAGCAGCAACTTCTTCAGCAGTTAAGTTCTTAGCAGCAGTAAAAGTTAAACCATTTACAACAGCAGTTTGACCAGCAGTTAAAGCAGAAAAAGTAACAATTTGTGTTTGATTAACACCAGTCGTTGCAGCACCTGCAGCTACAGCAGCTACTTGATCATCTTGAGTTACAGTTACAGAAGTTGTTGCGCTTGTACCAGTAACGCTTACAGCACCTTGAGTTACAATATTGGCACCAACAGCAGCAGTAGCTATGTTATTGATAGCAGTTACATCTTGATTAACAGTAATTGTTGTACCACCAGTTACAGCGATAGTATCTAATGTACCACCAGCAGCTACACCTGCAACAACATTACCATTACCAGAAGCTTGAACAGTTACAGTACCAGCATTTGCAGTTGCAGTACCTAAAGCGATACCACCATCCTCTGCTAATTAGTTAGTAGTAGTTACAGATACAGCTCCAGCAGCACCATTAACACTAATTGCACCCTCAGCTGTACCATTTACACCAGCGTGTGTTACTGATACATCTTTACCGTTAGTAGTAGCTAAAGTACCAGCACCTAAAACTGCACCAGAAACATTAATATCTGTAGTTGCAGCTGCAGTAGCAGCAACAGCACCACCAGATTGAGTAACATTTAGAGTTTCAACACCAGTCCAGTTAGTTGTATTAGCAGTAACAGCTGCAGCACCTTGGATAATTACAGTTTCAACATTTGATACATTTGAACCAGCTACATTAATAGCATTGTTTTGGTCAAGAATTTTAAGTGTATCCGCACCAGCACCACCATCGATACTATCTAGCGCACCAAATGATTGAATGTTAGCACCGTTAAGTTGTAAATCTTCACCAATGATTATGTCATTGCCAGCTGTACCAGTTATAGTGTCAACATTTGTAGTTAACATGAAAGTTTGACCAGCATTAACATCTGAAGCAGCAACAGCATCAGCAACTGCCGTATCAACCGTTGCAAGTGCTGCAGTTAAAGTAGCAGAATCATCAGTAACAGTAGCCAGCCATGCTTTTGCTTCTGCTGCAGCGTCTGCACCTGAATAACCAATAATCTCATCCGTTGTGTCCATAGCATCCGTGAAAGCTTGCGCCGCAGTTGCCTTGTTGCCAAGTGCTAAAACATCTTCGTTTTGAGCACCAACCATGATAGCCCATGCAACATTACCTACCGAGAAAGTTCCATCGTTAAGCTTAGCAGTCCAGTATAAAAGACCGTCAACTTCTGCATCTCTACCGAAAAGGTTGTTGTAAAGGCTGTTAACGATGAACTCGTTTGATTTGCCTGCATAATTATCCGCATACTCTGCTGAAGCTGAGAAAGCATTAATAACTGCCTCCGAACTATTTGCAAGTGTAACCTGATTTGTCCAGTAAGCTAGACCAGATACATCAGCAGCTCTGCCGAAGTACGCTATATACATTTTTTGAATATCCGTGTTTGTAGCCATTTAAGACTCCCTATTGTATTGATTTTTTAATATCCTTGCAAGATATCATACTAAAAGCTTTTAGTGCTAATCTTCTGCACTTCTGAATTGTAGCATATGTTTAGATTATATGTCAATATTTTTAACTTTTACGTCAGAAAAATGTTATTATCAAAGCGTGCGTTTGTTAAAATGTTACACTTAGTTTAAAAAATCGGAATAAATAAATATGATAAATAAAATAAAATCCTATATGGTGCATAGAATAATGCTATATCTTAGCTCGCACGGCAGAATTAAAGCTTTTGTAAAGAGAGTTATTTACAGCAGTGAGGCATTGCAGAAGATAGCTTTTAAAGCTGTTCATGCAGATAGTCACAAATCTCACAAAAATGAGCTTTGCAACAGAAGAGCTCAGAGAACTTATGAAGCGTTAAAAGAAGGAATCGCTCATTGAAGGCGGTTATTGATACGCAAGGTATTTGCGGGCTTAATAGAGAGAGAGGTATCGGGAGGTTTGGCAGAGCTCTTTTAGAGGCGATGTTAGAGAAGTTCGATGCGGAAGATAAAGCTGTTTTACTTGCACATGATGGGTTGGCTCATGCAGATTTTAGAGCAGATACGAAAAGTGTGTTTTTGCCTCTTCATACACAATATAGAGCTCAAAGCAGCAGGTTTAAATACAGGACTGCGGAAAAAATAGTTAAAAACGCCGTAGACGCTATGGATGCGGACCTCTTTTTGGTCATCAGTTTGTTTGAGGGGTTTGCGGATGATTGCGTTTGCGTGTTTAGCGAGAATAGTATCAATGCCGTTGTTTTATATGACCTTATACCGCTTGTGATGCAGGATGTTTATCTTAATAACACTGTGATGAGAGAGTGGTACTTTGAAAAGCTTGAGGTTTTAAAAAAAGCGGATTTGATACTTTGTATATCTGAATATACTAAAGAGGATGCTATAAGAGAGCTTGGGATAGATGCTAAAAAGATAGTTACTATCGGGTGTGATGTCGATGCCTTCTTTGTTAAAAGAGATATTTGCAAAGAGAGTGAGCTTGCGCTGAAGAGTAAGTATGGGATAAAAGAGGGGTTTATACTATATACGGGCGGAATGGATAAAAGAAAAAATATAGAGGGGCTTATAGATGCTTACTCGCTTTTAGAGAAAAAGAGTAAAGAGAGATATCAACTTGTCATAGTTTGCTCTATAAGTGAGGAGCAAAAGAGAGAGATAGAGCAGTATGTACAAAGATTGGGCATAGAGAATGATAGAGTAGTTATGAGCGGGCATGTTAGTGACGATGAACTTGCACAGTTGTACAGCCTTTGCGATTTGTTTGTGTTTGCCTCTTTGTATGAGGGGTTTGGTATGCCGATACTTGAAGCTATGCGATGCGGCGCACCTGTCATAGGTTCTAACAACAGCAGCATACGAGAGATAATAGAGATAAGCGATGCAATGTTCGACCCAAGAGAGCCTTTGGAAATGAGCAAAAAAATTGAAGAAGCTTTGTATGATGAAAAGCTTAGAGCGAAGCTGATAGAAAATTCAGCTCTACAGGGTCAAAAGTACAGTATAAAAAAGAGTGCGGCAAAGTGTATAGAAGCATGCAGAGAGGCTGTTGCTACGCGTAAAAAAAATGCAAAGAGCGTAAAAAAAAGTATGGGGGTAAGAGAGAAGCTTGCGTATGTCTCACCTTTGCCTCCTGAGAAAACTGGAATAGCGGACTATAGTGCAGAGCTGCTGTTTGAGATGGTGAAGCACTATGATGTAACAGTTATAACAAATCAGAGTGATTTTGAAACGCAGCGGCTTCCTGAGGGGCTTGAGATACAAAACAGTGCGTGGTTTTTGAAAAACAGCAAGAGTTTTTCAAAGGTAGTTTATCACTTTGGCAATTCGCATTTTCATGCATATATGTTTGCTCTGCTTGAGAGATGCCCCGGAGTTGTTGTGTCGCATGACTTTTTTATGAGTGGGGCTTTAGGGTGGATGGACAGGTTTGGCGGTGTGCATGGAGCGTACCCCGCTTCACTCTACTACTCTCATGGATACAGTGCATTGCTAAAGCAGAAAACAGATGCGAAAGAGTGCGGCTGGAAATATCCATGCAATAAGGAGATACTTGATATGAGTGTTGGCGTGATAGTTCATTCGGAGTATCAAAAAAGATTGGCGGATGATTTTTACGGGGCGGGGTATTCTCGCGCATGGAAAACAATACCTCTTCTACGAAAACTAAGAGGAAACAGCGACAAAGAGTCGGCACGGAAAAACCTCGGTATAGAGAGCGATGCGTTTGTTATCTGCTCGTTTGGGTTTATGGGCGTACATAAGCTCAATGAAAAAGCATTGGATGCATTTTTAAAATCGAGTTTGGCGACTAAGCCGCACTGCAAACTGATATTTGTCGGGGCTGAGAGTGGGGATGCATACTGCGCGAATATCATAAAGAGTATAGAGCGTAACAAAATAGGGGATAGAGTCTCTATAACTGGGTTTGTGGATAATACCGTTTATGAAGAGTATCTGGCTGCTATGGATATAGCCGTGCAACTTCGTACTAAATCAAGAGGCGAAACCTCTGCCGCAGTTCTTGATGTAATGGCAAGTAAAAAAGCCGTGGTTATCAATGCTCACGGAACTATGGATGATTATGCTGAAGATGTGTGTGTTAAGCTTAAAGATACGTTTGATGAGGATGAGTTGAGCCGTGCGCTGGAGAGGCTGTATGAGGATAAAACATATAGAGATGCAACGGCACTGCGTGGGTATGAATATATGGAGCGATACCATACTCCTGCGCTTGTGGGTAAAATGTATAAAGAGGCGATAGAGGAAATATATGAAAATAGCCGCTCACCGAAGTATAGCAAACTGATGGATGAAGTTGTGCAACTTGGCAGAGAGTATAAAGCAGAGGATGAGAATCTTAAAGAGTGTGCCGTGGCTATCGCCAAAAACTTTTGTCCGCAACAGCAAACTCAGATATTTTTGGATGTGTCTGAACTTGTAAAACAAGATGTCAAGACGGGAATACAGAGGGTGGTTCGCTCACTGACGAGTGAGCTTATCAAAAATGAGTCTAATCGCTATAGAGTAGAGCCTGTTTACTATCAAAACGGGACGTATGTGTATGCACGAGCGTTTACGAGCACTTTGCTTGGAGTGGCGCGCACACAAGAGGATGATTGTGAGATAGAGTATGCTAAGGGGGATCTGTTTGTCGGGCTTGATTTATCTTTGCAAGAGAGCGTGTGGGCAAAAGATAGGCTTTTGAAGATGCGCTTGGCAGGAGTTGCGATAAACTTTGTGGTGTATGATATATTGCCAGTACTGCATAGAGAGTGGTGGCCTGAGGGAGCATTTGGACTTTTTAGCGGTTGGCTTAAAAATATTATAGAGATTTCAGATAGATTGGTGTGCATCTCAAAATCTACCAAAAAAGATGTACAGAGGTATATAGAGCAAAACAGTGTCGGCAATACTATACCGATAGTGGATTATTTTCATTTGGGAGCAGATGTTGAGAACAGCATCGGCAGCAGCGGAATAACAAAAGAGCAAAAAAGAGTGTTAAGTTCTTTGGATTTTGAAGATACATTTTTGATGGTTGGGACGATTGAACCGAGAAAAGGACATGCGGAGGTTCTCGAAGCATTTGAGATGCTGTGGGAAAATGGCGAGAATACAAAACTCATCATCATAGGAAAACAGGGCTGGATGGTTGAGAAATTTATAGATAGTATGAAGTCGAGTAAAGAACTTCATAAAAAGCTTTTTTGGTTTAATGATGCAAGTGATGAGTTTTTGGAAGAACTTTATGGGCGATGCAGTGTTCTTGTGCTGGCTTCTTACGGAGAGGGATTTGGACTGCCTATAATAGAGGCTGCAAAGCATAATATGCCGATTTTGGCAAGAGATATAGAAGTGTTTCGAGAAGTGGCGCAAGAGGGCGCAAGCTATTTTAAGGGCGACAATGCAAAGGAACTCTGCGATACTATACAAGAGTGGCGCTTGAAACGTAGAGAGGGAGAGGTGATTTCTCCCTACGGGATAAAGTATTTGAGCTGGGAGCAAAGCGCTAAGTGGCTGGAGCGGTTGGTGCTTGAGTGATGTTATCTAAACAGCTGAAACAGCTTGCGAAGCCAAGCGGTGTATCTCCATGATTTACTGTTTAGGAGAGCTTCAAATTTGGCATTGAGTTCTTGAAGTTTGGCGTTATGTTCTTGAAGTTTAGCGTTATGTTCTTGAAGTTTAGCGTTATGTTCTTGAAGTTTGGCGTCTTGCTTAGTATCATAGTTTTGTGCCAGCAGGTTTAGCGTTGTTCCGTACTCTTTTGAAAATGGTTCTTTAAAAAGTTCTTGCAAAACAGCAGAGCTCTTTTTTTGGGCAATCACTGCATAATTTGGGCTTACTCCACCTAAAACATCAATCAAAGTGACTTTGCTTGGCGTTTCAATCAATGATTGTGAACCGTGAAGACGCAAAATCTTATATGTTTCAAAACCGCAAAACATTACCAAAAACTCTAAAAGCATTGGCGGTATTGGTCTTGAATGCGTCGGGTCTATGTAAAAATCAACTGTTGAGACTATAATATTTTCCGGATTTGGAGTTTCAAGAATGAGCAAGCCACCATCTTTGAGCACTCTTGTGGATGCAAGTACAAGCTCTTTTAACTGAGAAAAGCTAATATGCTCTATGAGATGAAAAGCGGATAGAACAGAAACTGAGTTGTCAGGTAAATTATTTAGCGTGGTAATTGCATCTGCACATTCAACATCAAAGGAGTGTTTTTTGCACTCTGCGAGCATATTTTCATCTAAGTCAATTCCTTTGGCTTTGAAACCGTGGTTTGTAACTAGTTCCAGCCATTCGCCTCGCCCACATCCTAAATCTACAGATAAAGGATCTTCATGTATTTCTTTGAGGGGAGTGATAAATGGAAGATATATTTCTAGCCTTTTACCGATAGAGTCTCTTGAGCCTCTATGTAAATCTTCAAAACTTTTGTAAAAGTTATCGTTCATTATACGCCTTTGTATTTGGTTATATTTTTGTATGTATTTGTCTAAAGTCAATGGTTGGCTCAAGTCTGCAAAGTCCAACAAAAGCCTCTCCTTCTACTCCAGCTACTTCAAAATCGCACGCATAATCCAGCCAATGAGAGCAGTTTGAGAGATGTGTGTCTTGCGAGTGAAGAGCTGCCGTTATGCTGTATTTACCTACTCCTATATTTAAAGGCATATGAAAACTGCAGATGTAACTGCTATCTTTGTGAAAATCAATAGTTTTTTTGTGATGGAATGTATTTGTCCCAAAGATGTCTTGACCAAATCTGTCTCTTATTGCTATGCCTACCGTCATGTTAGGGAGATCTTTTTGTGAGACTATCTTTACATCAACGATAATTTTTTCACCTGAAGAGATAATATTTGATTTTGATTTTTCGCCTTTTATGGTTACTTCCATTATCTCAACATCAAATGTGCCAAAAGAGCTATTTTGTGCCTCTTTTATAGTTATGGTTTCTTCTTTATCATTTAGTTTTGAGATAAGAAAGTTATAGGTGTTGATAACTGCTTCGGGGCTGCCCTCTTCCACCATCGTTCCGTGGTTAAGTAAAATAACTCTATCACAAAGGAGTTTTAAAGAGTTTAAGTCGTGAGATACATAGATTATGGACATATTTTGCTCTTTCTTTGCCCTTAATGCCGCTGTACATTTCGCAGCAAAGTGAGCATCGCCTACTGAGAGTGCTTCATCGACTATGAGAATTTGCGGTTCGGAGTAGATGGCGATGGAAAATGCCAGACGCATTTTCATACCGGATGAGTAGGTTTTTATGCTCTCTTGTATGTAGTCGCCAAGTTCACTAAAAGCGATAATCTCTTTTGCCTTTTCTTCGCACTCTTTAGGTGTCATACCGATAAGCGTGCCGTTTAAAAATATGTTTTCATAGCCGCTTAGCTCATCGTTAAAACCGGTGCCGAGCTCAAGAAGTGCCGTCACTCTACCGTGCCTTATAACCTCTCCGCTTGTAGGGTTTGTGACTCCTGCTATGATTTTGAGTATAGTTGATTTACCTGCACCGTTTACTCCGATGATGCCGAGCGTTTCACCCTCGTAAAGGTCAAATGAGATAGAGTTGTTTGAGATAAACTCTTTATGGTAGGGTTTGTTTAAAAAAATCTCTTTTAGTCTGTCGATGTTGTTTTTGTACATCTTATAGATTTTTGTAATATTTTTAACTTCTAAGATTTTTTTCATAAATGGTTGCTTTTTTTAAAATTTTATAATTATACTATAGTTTTAGACGAGGTTAAAACCTCAAGATGGAAGCAAGGATTTATCCTTGCCTATGATGAACGAGGTTGAAACCTCGTTTCCGAAAGCAAGAGCACTGACGAGGTTAAAACCTCAAGATGGAAGCAAGGATTTATCCTTGCCTATGATGAACGAGGTTAAAACCTCGTTTCCAAAAGCAAGAGCACTGACGAAGTTAAAACCTCAAGATGGAAGCAAGGATTTATCCTTGCCTATGATGAACGAGGTTAAAACCTCGTTTCCAAAAGCAAGAGCATTGACGAGGTTAAAACCTCGTCTCCGAAAACAAGAGCTTAGAAATGGAAGCGATGCTTTAGCTTCGCTCATATATGGAGTAAAATCTATCTTCATTCAGTCCTGCTTTTTGTGCATTGTTTTGAATATAGTTATATACTTTTGTAAAATGTTCTTCATCTCTAATAACTTTATCATAATAGCCACTTGCCCAAAACTTACCTGATTTTTTTAGTAAAACATTTATATCTTTTGCGCTTTTTGCTTTTAACACTTTTATGGTTTTAGCCATAGGCTGCATCTGCTTAAAGAGTATATGTACATGATTTGGCATAACTACAAAAGAGATAATTTCATATAAAACGTTGTTTTGCATCTTTATAAAATCAAACATATATTCTAGAACAATATCGTTTAAATATGCTCCGTTTTGCGAATTGTCTAAATACTCATCTACTTTATACTGTTTATGAGAATTTTTTAAATCATTGTTATCTAAAAGTTTGAATACATAAGCATCTACGCTATCGTTTGTCCTAAATGTAAGAAACTGATAGTATCCAAACGCATCTATATGAGGAAGTTTTATATGTTTTTGCATGGTGCATTTTGACTTATTTTTGTTAAATTGTTTCTTAGACGAGGTTATATCCTTGCCTTTGATGGTAATGGACGAGGTTAAAACCTCGTTTCCAAGGGCAAGAGCATTAACGAGGATAAATCCTCGTTTCCGAAAGAAAAGAAAGAGCATTGAGGGGGTTAAAACCTCAAGATGGAAGCAATGATTTATCCTTGCCTATGATGAACGAGGTTAAAACCTCGTTTCCAATAGAGATTCTATGACTTTTAAGTGTTCTTGTGCGGCTTTATCCCACGAAAAAAGTGCGGCTTGAGCTTTACTTTTTTGCGACAACTCTTCTCTTAGCTTTTCATCTTTTGCAATAGCTAAAATTTTGTTTTTTATATCTATTGAGTCTGTCGGTTCTACATAGAATGCTGCGTCGCCGCAAACTTCCGGAAGAGATGCAACATCTGAGACTATTACAGGAGTGCCGCATGCCATAGCTTCAAGTGGCGGAAGTCCAAATCCTTCGTATAGCGAGGGATAGATAAAAACCGCAGCAAGATTGTAGATGTGGGCAAGCTCGCTATCGGAGACAAACCCAAGGTAGCGGATGAAATCTCTATTTTTTTCTATCTCTTGCATAATTTCTTGATTTTCCCATCCTTTAAAACCAACTAAAATAAGAGGCAGTTCTCCTTTTTCATCATTAGCGAGCAGATTGTAAGCCTTTAGCAGAGTAAGAAGATTTTTACGCGGTTCAATAGAACCTACAAAAAGTAAAAATTTTTTTGGCAAAGAAAATTTAGCTTTTGTCTCTTGAAGTTCATTTTGCGGATACAGCTTATAGAGTCCGTGGTTAACTCCGTGATAAATTACGCTGATTTTATCTTGGGGCATCTGCATATAGTCAATAATCTCTTGCTTTGTAAAGTTTGAACCCGTGATGATATGGTCTGCTTTTTTTACCAAATCAAAGTTCTCATTAAAGTACTCTATACGTTCTTTTGGATGCCACTGTGGTTGAAGTTTGAAAGAGAAGTCATGAACCGTACAGATAAGCTTTTTTGTTTTTATATTTAGATTTGGAATGAAGCTTGGCTGAAAATAGAGATCATATGTTGTTTGATAAAATCTAGCCATATAAGTATAAATATATCTGCTTATTTTTTTAAAAAAAGGAAATTTTTTTATAAACAATTGCAGTTTTTTGGCTTTTTGCTCTGCAGTGCTCTGGTTGTTTGAGAGTCCGTAAAGCTCTTTTGAGTGGTATCCGTAGTTGAAAAAAATCTCATACTTGTCCGTAGATAACTTTTGTAGGCGACTGGAAACCTCGTAAGTGTATCGCCCTATTCCCGTTAGTGGCGAGAGCAAAGAGACTGCGTCTATGAGGATTTTTTTCATTTAAATAATATCCTTGACAGTACCTATCATTTTTTTGTAAAGATAAGCGGCAAAAAGAAGCGTTATAGATGTCATAAGCATTATAGTTAGAAGCGCATCGTATGTGGGTGCTCTTGAGTAGAGAAAGATATCTTGATAGATGTGCACAAAATGGTAAAAAGGGTTATATGTCAAAAGAGCGGGATATTTGTCTGCAATCATCTCTTTCATATAGATAATAGGTGTCATCCAGAACCATAGCTGCACGACGATGGGAACCGCCTCTTTAAAATCTCTAAAAAACGGGGTAAAGAGCGAGATAATCACGCCAAGTGCAAAAGCAAAAATCGTTTGTAAAAACAAAATGGGAATAAGATAGAGAAAAGTAAAGGTTATGGGATGATTTACAAGCAGCAAAAAGATGAGTGCCAAAGAATATGAGAGCATTAAAATGCCAAACTCGGTGATGATAATGCTTAGTTGATAGACAAAAGCGGGAACATTTATCTTTTTAATAAGATTTGCTTTTTCTAAAAAAGAGCCATTTAGCCGCATAATAATGGTGCTAAAAGATGTCCACGCTAAAAGCCCTGGAACAAGGTAGATGCTATAAGAGTAGCTGTTATCTACTATGTCAAGCTTCATCTTCATAAAATCAGAGAAGATAACCGTGTAGATAAGTATGGTAATAATAGGAGAGAGAATATACCAAATCTGCCCAAGACCGGTACCGACATATCGTTCTTTAAAATCTCTCTTTGCAAAACTAAAAGCAAGTAAAATAGCGTGCTTCAACTACTCTTCTCTTTTATAATCATCTTGAACTCTGATAATATCATCTTCGCCCAAATAGTCGCCGATCTGAGTCTCTATGACAACAAGCAGAAGCTTTCCGCGATTTTCAAGGCGATGCAGTTCACCCATAGGGATATAGATGGACTCGTTTGCTCTTAAGGGAATCTCTTTTTCGCCGAGCGTTACTACGGCTGTTCCACTAACAACAGTCCAGTGTTCGCTTCTGTGAAAGTGCTTTTGAAGAGAGAGCCTGCCTCCCGGCTTTACCTCTATACGTTTTATTTTGTATTTTGGATTGTCTTCAAGAATAGTGTATGTTCCCCAAGGACGGTGAGCCGTTAGGTGAATGTTATGCAGTTCGCTGTCGCCTCTTATCTTTTGGACTATGTTTTTTACTTTTTGGGATGAACCTTTTTTTGAGATAAGCAGCGCATCGCCCGTGTCAACTATGATTAAATCTTCTATATCGACTGTTGCTATCTTTCTCTCATTTCCGTAAATAAGGTTGTTTTTGCTGTCTATCTGAACATATTTTTCATTTACGGTATTGCCGTTTTCATCTTTTGGCAGCTCTTCATAAAGGGCATCAAAACTTCCGACATCCGACCAATCTATGTCCGACGGCACCACCTTGACCTTTGATGACTTTTCCATAACTGCATAGTCGATGGAGTCTTCCGGAATGTTTAACATACTTGCTTTATCTATTCTTATAACTCTTTTTAACGAGGTTAAAACCTCGTTTCCGTAGGAGCCTTGATTTGGAAGCGAAGATTTATCTTCGCCTGTCTGCAAGTTTGAAACCTTGTTTCCGTAGGAGCCTTGATTTGGAAGCGAAGATTTATCTTCGCCTCTCTGCAAGGTTGAAAGCTCGTCTCCTAAAGCTTTTTTGCATGCATCATAAATCTGCGGCGAATATTTTTGAAGTTCATCTAGAAAAACACCCGCTTTAAAACAGAACATTCCGCTGTTCCAGTAGTAGTTTCCTGCTTTTAAATAAGCTGTGGCTGTAGCAAAATCAGGTTTTTCATGAAAAGCTTTTACGTCTTCGCCCTCTGCTTCTATGTACCCAAATCCTGTTTCGGCAAAAGTAGGTTTTATGCCAAAAGTAACCAGATAATCAAGACGTGCCAACTCTTTTGCTGTTTGTAAATTTTTTTGATACTGCGCTTCGTTTTTTACAAGATGATCCGATGGCGTAACCAAAACAATCTCATCTTTATCAATGCCAAAACATGCAAGAGCGATTGCAGGAGCCGTATTTCTGCCGACAGGCTCAAGAAGATATTTTGTTTCATTGTTTTTGGTTTTGTTTATCTCTTCTAGTTGATCCAGTGCCAAGAAATATTGTTCGGAGTTTGAGACTATAAACTGGCTGTTGCAAGCCACTGCATTTCTTTGAAGTGTTAATTGAAATAGTGATTTGTTGTTAAAAAGTTTTACAAACTGTTTTGGCATAAGAGTCCTGCTTATGGGCCAAAGTCTTGTACCGCTGCCGCCGCATAAGATAATATTAGTCATCATTTATCTCCCTTATAGTATGCGGATTTTAGCACTCTGATGCTTACTTACCCATTAAAACTTTACTTAGCACCGACTTTGAGCAGCACTACCTTTAATGTTTTAAGAAATATGACAAAATCCATCCACAAAGACCAGTTTTGTATATACCAAACATCCAAATCAACTCTCTTTTTAAAAGTCAGTTTATTTCTTCCGCTCACTTGCCATAAACCTGTAAGTCCAGGGTTAACCTTAAGGATGACCTCTTTGTTCTCTTCGCCTATATCATTAAGCTCCTCGGGCATATACGGCCTTGGACCAATGAGATTCATATCGCCTTTTAGTATGTTGTAAAATTGTGGTAGTTCATCAAGCGATGTTTTTCTTAAAAATTTACCGACTTTTGTGATGCGCGGGTCGTTTTTATATTTATGGTATTTATTGAAATACTCTACTTCATCTGGTTTTTTTAGAAGGTACTCCTCAAGCATCTCTTGCGAGTTCTCATGCATTGTGCGATACTTGTAACACTCAAAAAGTTTAGAATCTTTGCCTAATCTTTGCTGTTTAAAAAATACCCTGCCTTTTGAGTCTCTTTTGATAAGCCATGAAATAAAAATGTGTAAAAGCAGTATAAATAGAAGTAAAAAAATTGTGATAGCTTTTTCAAAAAAGTATTTTATAAATATATTTTTATAGCTTAAAAGCCTATTTTCAATGTGAATTGCCGAAAATCTGATGTTTGAGAAATCAACTATAGTCGTATGCGAAAAATCTAAATAATCTAAATAGGGAATGAGAAAAATATCTTTTGTATTGTGAGAAAACTCTCTCATGCTCTCCTTAAGTTTATCTATATCAAACCCTCTTGAAGAGATTATGACTATATCATATATATCATCATTGACGCTGTATCCGAAGTACCAATTTTTATCTATTTCATTGCATATAATTTTATAATTCTCTTCATCTCCCACTACTTTTACGCTAAGTTTAAAAAAATCAAACGAAAAAAGGATTTTTTTAACAACTCTCTTAAAAACCAACGTAACAAAAATAGCTATTAGAAAAAAGTTTAGTATAAAAGATGGCGGATACTCGTCAAAGACTTTAGCAAGAGATATAACCGTGAAAATAACAAAGAAAGAGAAAAAGAACCCTTTGAGAACTCTTTTGGCATCACCCCAAAAATCATACCTTAGCAGATATATTTTTTGCACGGCAAACGTTAAAATTATGAAAATAAAAATCCACAAATAGCTAGAGATATCTACAGACTTACCTTCTATATACTCCACGATTTTAAAAGAGAGATAGAGCGCTAAAAAGTCTGCCGCAATAAGCAAAAAAGTAAGCAGATAAAAAGAGGGATTAAATTTAAAACTGTTCATAAGTTTCATTATACTTCAAAACTATTTATAAACTCTTTTATCTCGTCTTTAAATCTTTTTGTGTTGTATGCTTGAACATTCTGTGAAATTGATGCCAAATCAAAAGTTTGGTTTTCAAATCTTTTAACAGCTTCCACAATATCCTTTTTTGTCTGTTTTAGAAAATGCACTCCGCTCTTGCCGTCAATTACAGTCTCGGCCGTACCGCCAACACCCAAAGCTATAACAGGAGTTCCGCACGCCATCGCTTCTATTGGAACTATGCCAAAATCCTCAACTGCCGCATAAACAAACGCTTTTGCTCTTTGCATATACTCTATCAATGCCTTTTTTTCTTGATATCCAAGTACCAAAATATTTGCTTTTGCAATTTTCTTAATAGTTTCATACTCTTCTCCGCTGCCTATAACGATAAGCTTTTTTTCGGGCATTTCGTTAAATGCTTCGACTATAAGTTTAGTTTTTTTATAAGGAACAAGCCTTGAAGCGCTTAAGTAAAAATCCTCTTTACTAGGCTCGAATGTAAAATTTTGTGTATCTACAGGCGGATAGATAACGACTGAATCTCTGTTGTAAGTTCTTTTAATTCTTTCTTGCACAAAAATCGAGTCCGCTATAAAGTTATCAACCCTGTCTAATGTTTTTATATCCCATTTTCTAATATATCTCAATGTAGTTTGTACAAAAAGCTTTTTTGGCTGCTTTAAATTTGCAGTGTACTCATCATACAAATCCCAAGCGTAGCGGATAGGCGTGTAGCAATAAGAGATATGCAGCTGGTTTTTATGCTTTTTTACCCCTTTTGCAACCGCCCATGATGATGAGATGATTAAATCATAGGCACTTAAATCAAAGCTCTCTATTGCCAGAGGAAAAAGAAAAAAGTAACTTCTAAAATGTTTTTTTGCAAGGGGAAGTTTTTGAATAAATGATGTTGTGGCATACTTCCCACTAAGCACTGCTTCTCTATCTTTGTCGTCTAAAAAATCTACCAAAGAAAAAATATCGGCATTTGGGTACATCTCTATTAAAGCTTTTAAAACCTTTTCCGCCCCCGCGTTTGTTACAAGCCAGTCATGAACTATCGCTACTTTTTTCTCTTTAGGCTTCAAGCATCTCTCGCAACGTCTCTTTAAACTCTTTTTGTTCTACTTCGCCGATTAATTTAAAAAGTTTTTTAGTTGAGCCCGTCAAACTTTTTATCTCGCCTTCTCTTACAAATGCAGGATTCACTTTCACCTCTATCTTATAACCTGACATCTCTTGCATCATCTCTATAACATCCAAAAGTTTTATACCTCTGTTTGACGCTATATTTACAACTTCGGATGCTACAGAGGACTCGAGCAGTTTTTTATAAATTTCGCACACATAAGAGACATCATTAAACTCTCTGCTTACGTCTATGTTGCCCAGTTCGATAGTTTGCTTCATCTGTTTAAAATGTTTTATGATTTTTGGGATTAAGAAGTGCTCTTGCTGGTTTATGCCCGTGTAGTTAAAGGGTCTTACGATGATGATGTTTAGCTTTTCAAAATAGTTTTTTGCCAAGCACTCCATTGCGTATTTGCTGGCTCCGTAATGGTTTGTAGGCTGCGGACAGAGCGATTCGTCAAGAACTTCCAAACCTTGATTGCCATACACCGTGGCACTGCTTGCCAATATAACTTTTGCAGGATTTAACCCAAGCTCAAGGAGGCTATCAAGTATATTTGCGGTGCCTATCGTATTTACTCTATAAAACTCTTCGCTAGTATCAAATGCTGCAAAAGAGATACCGGAGAGATGTATAATAAAATCCGGTTTTACGTTCTTTAGCACAATCAGCAAATCACTTTTTTTAGTAATGTCGCATTGATATTTTTTATCTCCGCTTAAAAAAAGAGATGTTCCATAAACGTCATATCCTGCATTTTGCAGATATGACGAGAGATGAGTACCGCTAAAGCTGTCTATGCCCGTGATTAGAACTTTTTTCATAAGTTAGAAGCTAAACCCTATCTCATTTCTTCTCAAATCTTCTTTTACCATCATCGCACATAGCTCTTCAAGCGTGCATTTCGGTTCCCATCCAAGCTCATCTTTTGCTTTTTGAGGGTTGCCGATAAGAAGCTCAACTTCTGCAGGTCTGTAAAATTTAGGATTTACTCTCACGAGCGTTTTGCCGCTTGCTTTGTCAACGGCGATTTCGTTTTCATCCTTACCGCTAAACTCTAACTCGATGCCTGCCGCTTTAAATGCCATGGTTACAAAATCTCGCACCGTCTCTGTTCTGTTTGTAGCGAGTACATAAGTGTCGGGCTTTGGAGCTTGAAGCATCAAGTACATGCCCTCTACATAATCTTTTGCAAATCCCCAGTCTCTTTTTGCGTCCATATTGCCAAGTTCTAAAACATCAAGCTTGCCGAGTTTGATTTTTGCTACACTGTCGGTTATCTTACGGGTAACAAACTCTCTTCCTCTTAGAGGCGACTCATGGTTGAAGAGTATGCCGCTGCATGCAAACATGTCATAAGACTCTCTGTAGTTTACCACCATCCAGTGCGCATAGAGTTTTGCAACGCCGTAAGGGCTTCTAGGATAAAACGGCGTAGACTCTTTTTGAGGAATCTCTTGAACAAGTCCAAACATCTCTGATGTGCTTGCCTGATAAAACTTTATCTTTGGATTTACTATCCTTATAGCTTCAAGAAGATGCACACAACCAAGCCCTGTTATATGAGCAGTTGCAAGAGGCTGTTCAAAAGAGACGCCTACAAAACTCTGCGCTGCGAGGTTATATATCTCATCGGGTTGTATTTCCATAATCATTCTTATGCTGTTTGCCTGATCAGTTAAATCATACTCTACCAAATGAAGGTTTGGATGCTTTTCTATGCCAAGCTCCTCTATACGCCAAAAATTTACCGAAGAAGTTCTTCTGTATGTTGCGTAAACCTCATACCCCTTCTTCAGAAGCAGTTCTGCCAAATATGCACCGTCTTGCCCTGTTACGCCCGTTACTATCGCCTTTTTCATCTCTACCCTTATTCTACTAACTTATCTAAAAGATTTAACTCTTTAAAATTGTTTGTTACCATTAATAAACCAATATAGGAGTCTACCAAAGAGTATAAATTTTCTACGTATTTGTATTTTACCTCATTGAGCTTATTTTTTGCATCGTTTACGTCAATAATGCTTTTTAATCCATGCTTATATCCAAGTTCGATAGATTCAAGATAGAGTTCCGCAGAGGAGAGTGCGTCTTTGTACATGGTTACGGACTCAGAAGAGGCTTCAAAGATAGCTAAATACTCATCATAAAAGACCTGCACCTCTTTTTTGGCATTTTCTAAATCCTCATTCGCCGCTTTTTTCATAAGTCTTGATGAATCCACCTTTGATGAAACATAGCCACCACCGTAAATGGGAATATTGAGACTAACCATTGCATATTTCACCGTATTATAAGGCGCATCTACGGTCGGTGTATCAGTATCATACTTATTGTATGCCGCGTCAAAAGTCAGCTTTGGCAAATGTCCACTTTTTGCATTTTGCACCTCTGCATCACTCACTTCAAGCGCAGCTTGCGCCTGCTTGACACTTAGGCTCTTCTGCAAGTCTTGTTCACCGATGACCTGCTCTCTCATCTGTTTAATCGTTCCTAAGAGAATTTTATCCGACTCTATCTTGGGTAATTCGTATGCAACATTTCCGATATAGTTCTTAAATTTAAGATCATACACTTTTAAAAGCTTCTTCTCTTTGTCGAGTTCTATTACGGCAGAGTTATACTCAACGCGCATTTGAAGCACATCCATCTTGTTGGATAAATCCATTGCAAACTTTTTACTTAACTCTTCAAGTTTGCTTCTGTTGTACTCAAGATAGGACTCTAAAAGTTTTATCTTATTGTGCGATTTTAAGATATCAAGATATGTTTTAAAAAGCTCTTGTGCCAGAGCCTCTTTTTCATACTCAACTTTTACATCGGAGTATTTGCTTCGTGACTCCTGCATATCTATTCTTGAGAAAACTTCCGGATTGTAAATGGATTGTCTTGCCGTAAGAGAGTATGTTATAAGACCTTGCCTTGTCATATTTTTTGTAGGGTTTGCCTCATACTCTGTTTTTTTGTATGTTGCGCTTAAGTTAATTTGCGGGTAGAGCTGCGACTCTTCTTCATTGATTTTCTCTTTCTCCGCTTCTGCTACATACAAAGATGAACGAATATTGTTTGCATTCTCAAGAGCAAGACCGTACGCTTTTGAAAAATTTAACACCTCGGCACCCAGAGTGCCACATAAAACAACGCTAAGAGAAAATAAAAGGGCGCGCTTATTACTCTTCATTGAATCCCCTAGCAATCATATCTGTGAGAGGTTTCACCAAATAACTAAGCACAGTTCTCTCTGATGTTTTTATCATGACCTCTGCTGGCATTCCTGAGATCAGGTCAAAACCATAATCCACAAGCTGCATCTGTCCATTTTTTGTCACCTCAATTTTAGCTTCATAATAAGAGGCGCCACTCTTCTCGTCTAAAAAACTATCAGCCGATACGTGAACAACTCTTCCCTCAACAACATGTGACTGTTGAACATTGAATGCTGAAAATCTAATATCCGCCATCAGTCCAATTTTAACTTTGTCTATATCTGGAGTCTGAACTTGAGCAACCACAACAAGCTGCGAGTTTTGTGGCACTATCTGCAAAATATCTTTTCCTGGAGCGACAACTCCCCCAACGGTATGCAGGTTTAAACCAACAACTGTTCCATTGATAGGTGCGACAATATTTGTTCTTAGGAGCGTATCTTCAACAGAGGTTATTTTTGATTTCAAATCAAAGAGTGCCGATTTTGCCGCTACAAGTTCATTGAGCGTCTCTTTTCTAAACTCTTTTTCTCTTAGAAGTTGCTGGTTTTTCGTCTCGTTAATCGCTTCTTTGAGTTTTGCTATCTCAGAGGCAGTTTGAGAGATATCTCCCTCAATACTGTTTTGTTCTCTGCTTAGCTCTCTGATCTTGAGCTTATCGACAAGCTGTTGCTTAAAGAGCTCTTCCCACTCCAAAATCTCCTCTTTGATAGATGCAAGTCTGCTCTGTTTTGCCTGCATAAGAGAGTTAAGTCCATCTATTTGACTCTCAAGCTGCACAATTCTGTTTTGAGAAATGATCTTTTCATCTTCTATACTCTTTTTTGTCTCATAAAAGATGCTGTTTTGCTCTTTTTTCATGCCTTCATTTTTTAGCTCGTCTGGATAGATGACATGCTTAAGTTCATCTCTTTGAGCTACAAGTCTTGCATAAAGTGCTAAAGCATCATCATATTGTGTTTTGTAGATATCCAGTTGACTCTTTATATGTACATCTCTAAGTTTTAAAAGCAAATCCCCTTCTCTAACCTCATCACCATCTTTAACCTCAATGCGCTCGATAACGCCACCCTCTAAATGTTGCAGTGTCTTTTTCTCTAAGTCCGCGGAGACTGTGCCTATGGCAACTGAAGATTCTGCAAGCGGCGCGTACGCTGCCCATCCTCCAAATACTGCAAATAGTAAAAAAATTATTGCCAAACCAAAACCGATAACTTTAGAAGCATCTGTTGAGGGCATTTTTACCTCTTGTTGTTGGCTCATGCTTTTTTCTCCTCTTCGGGTTTGCTTAGTGATATTTTAGGCGCGCTTTGTGTCGCTTGGCTCTTTGGTGCAGGAGCGTTTGGAGCTGTTTGTGCCTGCTGTGCTTGCGCTTGCTGTGCATTTTTAGAAAGTTGTGCTAAAACTTCATTTGTATTTCCATAAAGTTCAAGCGCACCCTGCTTGATAACTGCTATCTTGTTTGTTACCTGAAGAATACTTGGCCTATGTGTAATGATTACCACTGTAGAGCCTATCTGCTTTAAGTAGTTGATAGCATGTACGAGTCCAACTTCTCCGACATCATCAAGATTTGAGTTAGGCTCATCCAAGACCACTAAAACAGGATTGTTGTAAATCGCTCTTGCAAGTCCGACTCTTTGTCTCTGCCCGCCCGATAGCGTTGCTCCACCTGCGCCGATTTTTGTGTCATAGCCATCTGGAAGCCTAAGTATCATCTCATGAACACCCGCTCTTTGTGCCGCATCTACAACTTTTTGAGAATCCAGCTCGCCAAATCTTGCGATATTTTGAGAGATACTCCCCTCAAAGAGTTCAATATCTTGCGGTAAGTAACCTATGTAGCGTCCCAAATCAAGTTTGTCCCACTGATAAATATCAGCTTTATCGAGTCTTGATTTACCCGCCGCCAAAGGCCAAAGACCCAAAATTACTCTGGCAAGTGATGATTTACCAGCCGCACTCGGTCCGATAATACCCACTACGTCGCCTTTTTGAATCAGCATGGATATGCCTCTAAGTGATGGCTGCTGCGCACCCGGAGGAACGACAACTGCACCTTCTAGTAAAATCTCTCCCTTTGGAGCAGGAAGCTGCATGTACTCTTTATCTTTTGGAAACTCCTCAAGAAGCCCATCTAGTTTTTGATAAGACGCTCTAGCGCCGCTAAAACCTTTCCAGCTATTGATAATAAGATCCAAAGGCGCCAGAGCTCTACCCATGATGATAGAGCCTGCAATCATCATTCCGGGTGTTACCTCCATGATAATCGCCAAATAAGCACCTATACCAAGAATGAGTGATTGAAATAGCATTCTTAAGCTTTTTGAAATATTCGAAAAAACTCCCGCACTGTTACTTGCATCATTTTGTGCATTTAAAAAACCGAAATAGCGCTCTTCCCAAATCTTGCGGATACTCTCTTTCATACCCATAGCATGTACAATCTCTGCATTTCTTAGATTTGAGTCGACAAAGGCGCTTGATGAGCGGCTAAGTGTATTTGCTTCGGCAAGCTTTTGTTTTGTCGAGTACTCATTTATAATCGTAAGAGCAACCAAAACAATCGCCGCAAATATGGCAAAATATCCAAATATAGGGTGAAACATAAACAATACAGCTATATAGATGATTATCCAAGGCGCATCAAAAAATGCAAAAAGCCCATTTCCAGTCATAAACTGTCTTACCTGCGTGAGGTCATTTAGCGGCATGGACGAAGCTTTTCCCGGATACTTTTGCGCAAGTTCAAACACAGAGTCAAAAACCCTCTGACTTAAAAGACTATCAAGCTTATTTCCAACTTTTACAAGCACGCGAGATCTCACAATCTCCAAGAGTGCCATGGTAATAAACAAGAAAACAACGATAAGTGTCAACATGATAAGTGTGTCTTCACTTCTACTTGCTAAAACTCTGTCATAGAGTTGAAGCATATAAAGAGGCGGAACAAGCATAAGCAAGTTTATAAACAAACTGAAAAAACCTACTATTATAAATGCTTTTTTAGACTTGAGTATCGCTTCTTTAAGCTCAGATACTTTTTTGTTTTGTGTTCTTGATGGTTTATTTGCCATTAGATTCCTTTTGTCACTTATTATTTTTTTAACTCTGTCTTTTTTGTGCTATCTCAAAGAGTGCCTGGATGTTGCTCAGAGATTTAAGATGCGCATCTATCATGCTCATGATTCCCTTTCTTACCCAATCAGCCAATATGTCATCACTCAAAGCATTAAGTTTTTCTCTGTTAACTACTTGGAAGCCATTTACCAAAACTTTTTTCTCTTCACCTTCTCCTACAGATATCTCTCTTGCTTCAAGAATTCCGCTTTGTGCAATTAATTTTGCCACATTTTGAGTGACATTCATTTGTGTGTCATAAGAGGTTAAAAAATCAATAGCATGCTGAATTGTTTCTGATTTTTCGCCATCTTTTTTAAAGAGTTGTTTACCTTTTGATTTTGAAAAAAGAGATGAATCTTCATCTATAAGAATAACTTTTTGGTTAGGATTTTCTTTTGTACTTGCCAAAGAAAAAGGGTATTTTCTCAAATATGAAGGGACATAAGAAGTTATCCATTTTCCATCTTCATTTATTGCCAAATTCTCGGAACCCAAAGAGACAATTACTGTAAGCTCTGGCTTGTCTCCCGCTGTAAAGACAACTGGAAACGCTGCGCCAACTTGCGCTACTTCATTTGCTAAAAGAGGGATGTGCGCCACGGATTTTGCAAAACTAAGACTCTCTAGAGGATTTATCTTTAACTCTTTATGTTTTTCTTTATCTAAAATCACTAAATTCTTATACATTTTTTTTCCTTTTTCTTTTTCTTCTTTTTTAGGTCGTCCTCTCTCTTTTGTACGCAAAGAAACTCCCATAACTTGTTCAAGATTTTTTACAAAATCTTCACTGCCCGTCACACTCTGTTTTTCTAAACATCTTTTTATGAAACTCTCTTTAGCACTATCCGTATGAGAATTGAATATTTTGCTATATTTTTGTACTCTTTGCTCATCTGTAAATCCGAGTTTTTTGTACAAGTCATGATAAGAGAGTATCTCATCTTTTTTGCCGTAGAGATTTTTATGGATGCTGCAAAAGAGATGCTCTTTTGGTGCAATTTTCTCTATATAAACCATCACACCAAAAAGATATCTCTCGCTCTCAACAAGAGAAGATTTATATCTTCCCTCCCAAATAGTTCCGACACGACTGTATTTCTTGTTAAAGTAGCCGACATATTTTCTACCCAGACTCTGCATAAACTTCGACAAAGCATCCTCACTTAAAGGAGTAGCCAAAAATTCAAAAAAGTGCGGCATCAAAACGTAAGAATGAACAGCAAGAGCGCTTTTTGCTACAGACTCTTTAAGAATCTCCATAAACGTTTCGTAGTCCGATTTATCTCTAAAGATAGCAAGCTTATCCAAACTCTTCAGTATCACATGCTGCGGAGAATCTTTAACAAAAACCCTAACTTTTCGTGCCAAATCAGTTCCTTCACTTACTTTCAAAAATGAATTGTAGGCAAATAAAACTTAAGAGGTGATTAAATAACTCCGACACCATTTATTTATTTTTAAATAGGTGCCATAGTCATTAAGATGGAGTGATTCTATCAAAAATTATAAGATATTCCCCATCTTATGTAAGGTATAGCCGACTTCATTACTTGAAATACTTGCGTGAGCATAAAGCCGTCTAAATCGGCTTTAGCTGTCATATTTTTAGAACTTAATGTTAAAATAGTATGTTTTGAGTTTATATTAAAAGAGAAGTTTACCTCCAGCAAAAGCTCTTCACTAGTTCTTAAGAGTTCTAAATTTACATTGTCCGTTTTTGACGTACCTTTGTCTTTACTCTCTTGTTCGGGGAGTGTCTTAAAATCGGATACGCCGTAATGTTTTTCTATAAACTCTTGTGCAGTAGAAATTAGATTTATGATAAAACTTCTTGTTATCATGAAATCAACTCTGTTTTGAATATCTTGATAGTTTATGACAAGTCTCAATCTATCTTCAAGCTCATCATAAATCGGTGTAAATGTTTTTGCTGCAATTTCTCTTTTCATGGCGCGAATTGTACATAAAATCAGTTTTACTAAAGGTTAATGAGATAAAATTGCACTCTATTTTTCGCCGACATAGCTCAGTTGGCTAGAGCAGCTGATTTGTAATCAGCAGGCCCGGGGTTCAAATCCTCGTGTCGGCACCACCTTTATGCTTTTCAAATTTCGATTATATTACTACTTTAGATATAAAATCTCTTTATCATGAGCAATACATACTTAACTCTACTCCGCCATCCAAACCAGAATATTCCCAACAGCCAGACCGCCGAAAGTTCCGACAAGATACCCCATTACCGCCATAAGCACGCCTACGCCTACAAGTGCTTTGTTGTAGGTTGCCGCTAGTATTGAAGCCGAAGCTACGCCGCCTATGTTTGAGAGTGAGGCTATGGCAATGCTAAAGAGATCAAGCTTGAATATTTTTGCTCCCACTACCATGATGATGGCATGAATGAGCAATATACAAAAACCTGCAAAGACCAGAACGCCCACGCCGCTAAAGTTCTCAAAGACTGCTTTTGAGCCTATAAGCGCTATAAGCATATAGAGCATCGAGGTTGCAACTTCACTTGAGCCGTTTAGCTCTTTTAGCCTTGTGAAAGAGCCTAGAACACCAAGCAGAGTTGCAAGCACAACAGTAGTTGTCGTATAGTTCAGAATTACAAACCCGCTTGAGGCGATAAAATTTACAGCGAACGCGACGACGATAGATAAAAGTATCAAAAGCCAGTATCTCTTTGCTCCGATGGTGCATGCACACCCTATTTCACTCAGCTTTGCCATCTGTTCATGCGACGCGGTAAATGTGTTAAATCTATATGCAAAAGGGGTCAAAAATAGCAGAAACATTATCCAGATTGTGTAGTTCACGCTGTCTACTATTAGCGCGTAACCAAATGCCTCTTGTGAGACGCCAAGAGCCGAACCAACCGCTACCATATTTGCCACTCCGCCCATCCAGCTCCCGCTCAGTGCTCCAAAAGCCGACGCCGTCTCTGCGTTAAAATCAAAAACAAAAGAGATAAATATAAAACCAAAAGAGAGTGACAAGAGCGCCAACAAGTATGCTGCAAGAAGCGGTTTTCCTAGTTTAAAAAAGTCTCTTATATCCACCTGCAGAAGCATCAAAAAAAGCATAGCGGGAAGAAGGTTCTGTTTTGTGTTGCTATATACCGCATCTATCGCTTCATTTTTATCAAACACTCCAAGGGAAGCAAGCGACATACTAAAGAGGTATATCAGAACGAAAGATGGGACAAATCTAAAAAATTTTGAAGCGCTCTTTTGCTCAACAAGCGCGATAACTGCGGCTAGAAGTGCCAGAGAAAAGAGATATACAAGAGGCGAACTAATCATCCATACCCTTGCAAGGTGCGCCTTTAAAACCCTCTATGTTTTCTCTTAGCTCATCCATAAAACGCACGGATGGGTCATCTTTAAATGTTCTGTAGCCGTCATCCACTTCAAGCCATAGCGGCGTATCTTCAAAGCATCTATACTCATAGTGCCCTATGACGTACTCTATGGTCTCAAAGCGTTTTTTGAGCTCTTTTACAAGAAAGATATTTGCCTCCAGCTGCTCTTTTGTAAGGTTGTCAGCAGAGTTTGCTCCGCCTACGTTCTCTATGCCGATGGAGTTGTAGTTCAGCCCTATGACATGACGCGCCATAAAATCAAGCGGTATAAGCTGATGAATAGTCCCGTCACGCTCGACCATAAAGTGAGCCGAGACATTGAGCGCTCCGCCGCTTGTAATGTCGGGTCTGTCAGTCGGAAGAGTTTCGGATATAAAACGCGAAAGCGAATCTGCGAAATCATCTATCGCCGTATGGTGGATGACTACGATCTTTGGGGTAATCTTTATATCTTTTACCTCCAAATTGTAGTGCTCTTTTATATACTCTTTGCTAAGTTCTACTCTTGTCTTGCCAAATGCGATAGGTGTCTCTTTTATCTGCATCGCCGCAAGAGATATGGAAATAAATAAAATAAATAAGAAAATGCGTCTCATAGATATACCTCAAAAAAATTAACTCTATTATAGCTTTTATATACTTTTAATGGATATAGATATAAGATAGTACTATGATTAAAAAAGAGATTGTAAAACGAAATCTATTGGCAGAACCTTTAAGCCTCAATGCTATGAAGTTGGCTCGCGGCATCTATAACACATATCTTGCTATGGATGAAGATCTCTCTTTGGAGATAAAACTTCAAAATATTTTCAAACTCCTAAATCTCCAGCCTTGCAAAGATTCCATAAATGAGATTCAAGATCTTCTCGAAGAGATAAACGAACCTTTAGCCGTTAGAAACTTTGAGTTTGAGGGCGAGAGTATCCAGCTTAAATTTGTGCAGTTTTGCACCTACGAGATCGGCGAAGAGACCATAAAAATAGAGCTTAGCCCCGAGTATCTGCATGCTCAAAGCGAATATATGTTAGACTCTTTTCTTTTTTAAAAAACAAAATAAAAGGTAGAGATTTGGCAAAAAAATATATTATTTTGGATACGGAGACAACGGGAACGGGTGAGCTAGACAGAGTGATCCAACTAGGCTACATGGTTTTAGGCGATAAAAAGGTAGAGGTTCAAAACGAGTTTTTCTCAACTGACGTTCCTATAAATTACGCCGCTATGGAAGTTCACGGCATCACTCCCGATATGCTCGAAGGAAAAAGCCCGTGCAAAGAAAGCGCTTCATATAAAAGACTTCAAGAACTAAACACAGATGAAAACTATCTAATTATCCACAACGCAAAATTTGACATAGATATGCTTGCAAAAGAGGGTTTTAAAACCCAGATGAAAGTTATCGACACGCTAAGAGTCGCAAAACATATATTTCCGGATGAAGAGGCGCACAGACTTCAATACTTCCGTTACAAAATGGGTCTCTACTTAGATGAGCAAAAAGAGGCGGATGAACTTGGCATAACCATAAAGGCTCATGACGCAATTGGCGACGTACTTGTACTAAAACTCTTTTTAAGCAAACTCAAAGAGGCTGTTTTAGCGCAGTTTCCGACAGAAAATCCGGTAGAGAAGATGGTTGATCTGACCCTTACCCCAATTCTTATAAAATCATTTAACTTCGGTAAGTACAGAGGTAAAACTCTGGCAGAGGTTGCCGCAAGTGACGCTGCTTATCTTAGATGGATGCTAAGCGGCATGGATAATCTTGATGACGATATGCGCTACTCTATTAATACTGCCCTAGGAGTTTAGAGCAGGCTAAAAAGCACAAAAAGCACGAACGCGATCGAAGCGCTAACGAGTGCATATGGCATCTGGGTTCGCACGTGCTCTATCACTTCACAATCACTTGCCATCGAAGATATGATCGTCGTATCCGAGATTGGCGAGCAGTGATCCCCAAAAATCCCTCCCGAGATAACCGCACCTATGCATAGAGCGATATTTGCATCCATTGCAACTGCCATAGGAACTGCAACGGGTATCATTATGCTAAATGTACCCCAGCTTGTTCCGGTTGAGAATGAGATAACGGAACTTATAAGGAATATCACTCCCGCCAAAAGGTATATGCTTAGATTTTCACTTGCTAAAGATGCCAGATAGTGTCCTGTTTTAAGGCTTGTCGTGACATCTCCTATAGCAAATGCAAAAAGCAGTATCAGGGCAATGGGTGTTAGTTTCTTTGCCCCCAAAACTGCACTTTTGCCCCATGTTGAAAAGTTCATATTTCCTGTACCCACAAAGTAAAAGAGAGTAAAGATAAGCGTAGTGAGCATTGTGTAAAATATAGAGCTAGAACCGCTCCCTTTTAAAATATCTCCATTACCCGTAAGATAGAGAAAAACAAATACCAGAACAACCATCAGTATAATAGGCAGAAGCATATAATACATACTCGCACCGCCGCTTTGCACACTGTCTGTCTCTTTTGGTATATGCTTGGCTTTTTTCATATCTCCAAGATCTATATTGAACCAAATTGCTGCAAAGGTAACCACAAGAGCGGCCATCGAGTAGAAGTTATATAAAATAGAGTCGATAAGAAGGGAGACGGCGTCTCCCTCTATGATGCCTAAAGATATCTGCGTAGCGATAAGCCCAAGAAGGAGCGCTCCCCAGCCGTTTAGAACGATAAGGGAGCTTATGGGCGCTGATGTCGAGTCGCAAACAAAAGCAAGTTTTGCGCTTGGTATCTTGTACTTGTCGCAAAGCGGTTTTCCCACAGCTCCCGAAATAAGGGCAGTAATGGATGATTCCACAAAGATAATAACGCCTACAACATAGCTAAGCACGAGCGCAGAACGCCCAGATTTGACTATCTTTGTCTTGTGCAGCATATAGTCCACAAAACCATCGATCCCGCCCGATTTTTCGATCAAAGCCATAATGCTTCCGACTAAGATCGCAAAAGCCAGAGTTTTAAGTATCCAAGGCTCACTTAAGAGTGAGCCAAAAAGAGAAAGCAGACTCTTTAAAGAAGTTAAAAATGAGAAGTCGTTTAAAACAAAGACACCGAGCAGCACTCCCCCAAAAAGAGAGAGCATCACATTTCGTGTATATAGTGCCAGTGCTATGGCAAGAAGCGAAGGAAAGAGGGATAACGCTGAGAGTTCTATGTTAGACCTATCAAAACTCTATAGAGAGCAGGATCAAACCCGGTCTTCCGAATATCTCTTTATAAGGGTCGCACTCTTTTTGCTTAACCTCTTTAAAGCCGAGTTTTTTGTAATATAAAAGAGTCTCCAAAGAGCCGATCTCAACTATGGTCTGAGCTATACGATAACCTTTGAGTCTTGCGGTTAGAAGACTTTTGTGCATAAGCGCTTTTAAGATCCCCACATCCATAAAGCCCTCTAGCTCCTCCATATAGTCAAAAATAAGCGTTCTTGTATTTATAGGAAATGAGCAGATCTCCATAAGCCCAAGATACTCGCTCTCTTCACCGTCAACGCCTATTTCGCTAAGAGCCTCTAAAAAGACCTCTCTTGTCGCGATCCTAGGTTCATAACTGCAAAGAGAACCTACGCTTTTGCCGTCTATCTCAGCGATCAAAAAGTTAGAGTAGTGACAGCTAGATTTTGCATTTGTATTTGTAAATTTTTCTAGGTAATTTAAGACATCTTTATCATTTTTAGTTTTAAAAATCAGATCGTATATACCGATTTTTTTGTCAGCTCTAGTGCTCTGCAATATCATCTGTGCTAAGAACGGCGCATCGTCACTGGTAGCTTTTCTTATATTTATACTCATAAAATTTTTTCCGTTTCTAAAAAATTAACCCGTCTCATATTTTAGTAATAGTAACATACTTTATGGTAAAAAGTTTCTTAATTATAATAATTTGTCAAATCTTTGTATTTGCGGGCGAACAAATGGTTTTAGTGGTCGGTGAGGAGTACAATTCTACCAAAGCGGAGCTCTACACTTTTGAAGATGGAGCAAAGGTTTTTGAACCCATAATAGTCAATGTTGGAAAGAGCGGATTTGGCTTTGGACTCGGCGAGGTAGAGCTTTTTCAAAAAAATGGAGAGCCGACTAAATATGAAGGAGATCAAAAGGCGCCCATTGGCATATTCAAACTGGATGCAATCTTTGGTTATAAGAAGGGTATGAAATTCAAGATGCCGTATATTCACGCAAAAAAAGGAGTTATCTGCGTTGATGATTCAGATTCTGAGTTTTATAACAAAATAATCAAAGAGCCAAAGATAAAACCAAAAAGCTTTGAAGAGATGCGAAGAGACGACGGACAGTACGAACTTGGAATTGTCGTGGGACACAACAAAGAGCAGATTAAAAAAAGAGGCTCCTGCATCTTTATGCACGTTCAAAAAGCGCAGAATGCGCCGACGGCAGGATGTACCTCAATGACTCTTGAAGAGATCAAGAAGATAGCCTCTTGGCTTGATGAGAGTAAAAATCCTATACTGATACAGGTAACAAGGGCTCAGCTGGAGGAAGTATTAAAGCTCTATGGGAGCCTTAAATTTTAATCTTCCTCTTTTGTCATGTAGTCTTTTGCCTTTATCCCCATCAAAGAGAGACCTGTGCGGAGTGAGAGCCCTACTACCATCAAGAGCTTTAGAAGTTTTGCCTCATCCTCTGTTCCTATGATCCTGCAATCATAATAGAACTTATGCAGTGATGCAGCGAGTGACTTCAGATACTCTGGGAGTTTTTGAACCTGTCTTGAGCTAAAAGCATCTTCGATCACCTCAGGAAGAAGCAGCGCATCAAAGAGAAGAACATCTGCATTTTCACCCAAATTTTTCAGGCTTGCCGCCATGATCTCATCTTCGCTAAAATCGCTTTTTGAGATAATGGTCTTTATTCTTGCGTGAGCGTATTGGATATAAAAAATAGGATTTGAACTGTCCTGCTTTTTAAACTCCGAGAGGTCAAATTCCAAAGCGGTATCGCTCTTTTTTGAAGCAAAGATGAACCTCAGAGCATCCGCACCTATCTCTTCGACAATATCGCTCATAAGTATTACGTTACCGGCACGTTTGCTCATCTTGTAAGGTTCGCCGTCTTTTAAAAGACTTACCATCTGAGAGAGCCCTACCTCAAGCTTAGAGCTCTCATACCCTAAAAACTCGACCGCAGCTTTTACTCTGGCGATATAACCGTGATGGTCGGCTCCCCAGATATTTATGTAGTGATCATAACCGCGTTCAAACTTTTGGTTATGATAGACTATATCGCCTGCAAGATATGTAGGACGGCCGTCTTCGCGAACAACGACTCTGTCAGCATCGTCGCCTTTTTGCGAAGATGCAATAAAGAGTTTGCCATCTTTTTCATAGATGCCCTCACCCATCTTTGCCATAACTCTGTCCCAATCGTCATAAAGTGATGATTCATAAACAAATGTGTCAAAGAAGATGTTAGTGTCTGCAAGATCGTTTTTGATGATCTCCATAACACCGTCTTTTGCCCAAAGTGCGAGCTCTTTTTGACGTGACTCGTCGCTTAATATCTCTATGCCGAACTTCTCTACGGCTTTTTTTGCCAAAGGAGCAAGATAGTCGCCTCTGTAGTAACTCTCCGGATACTCAACACTCTCTTTAAGTATGTTCTCACGTCCGTAAAGCTGGATGGAGAGACCAAGCAGATCTATCTGATTTCCCGCATCATTTACATAGTACTCAGCCGTTATATCATAGCCCAGATGACGTGCTAGTCTGTAAAGAGTATCTCCGTAAACCGCACCCCTTGCATGACCTATATGAAGAGGTCCTGTAGGGTTCGCGCTTACAAACTCCAGAAGGATCTTCTCATTTTTTTCATCTTTTGCAAACTCGCTTGGATTCTCAAGCGCCCAAGCGGCATATTCGCTTAGAAAATTCTCACTAAGACGAAAGTTGAGATACCCCTTTACGGACTCAACACTGCTGAAAAAATCGCTCTCATCAAATGAGGAAGCTAAATCCTCGGCAATTTTCATAGGAGAGAGCTTGAGCTCTTTTGCCATGGCAAAAGCAATAGGGGTGGCAAAGTGACCGAAAGATCGGTCACGCGGCTTCTCTAAAACAACTTCACGACCAAACTTTTCGCGCAAAAGCGCCGATACTCGTTGTTTCAAAAGTTACGCTTGTGTAGTGGTTTTTGGAGCCTCTTTTGAAGTGCTCTCTTCGCTAGACTCTACTTTTTTAGGAGCATCTGTTGATGCGGTTTTTATCTCTTCCTCATCATCATTTTTCATCTCAGCTTTAAAGTTCTTTATTCCTTTTCCAAGACCTTTTGCCAACTCAGGTATCTTTTTTGCACCAAACAGTAATACAACGATCGCCAAGATTATTAACAGTTCTTGTCCGCCAGGCATTCCCATATCTATTCCTTTTATAAATTTAAGTCCGAAATTATAACTAAATTAGCTGTAACTTCTCTTATCATAACTATATTATCAGCTTATTGTTATATATCTTCCCATTTTCTTGCAAAGTCGTTTATCTCGTTTGCAGGGATTTTCACCCTTGCCGCATTTGCTATTGTTTTTAGAGTCGCTGCTGCCTCTGAAAAGTCATCATTGACAATAAGAAAATCATACTCGCTGATCCTCTGTATCTCCCTTTTTGCCATATCGATGCGACGGTCTATCACCTCTTGAGAGTCCGTAGAGCGAGCCTCTAAACGTTTTTTTAACTCTGAGAGCGTAGGAGGGGAGATAAAGACGGAAGTCGTTATGTCCCCGAGTCTGTTTATGATGGTCGCATTACCCTGAACATCTATATCAAATATAACGAGTTTGCCGTCTTTTAATGCCTCTTTTACGGGCTTTATTGAGGTTCCGTAGTAGTTGCCGTGTACAAAAGCATACTCTAAAAAAAGCTCCTCTTCTATATCTTTTTTAAACTCTGCCTCATCCACAAAGTGATAGTGAACACCGTCGATCTCGCCCTCTCTAATCGGACGTGTAGTGGTAGAGATAGAGAAGTAACACTCACCGATATCGCCTATAACCTCGTTTAACAAAGAGCTTTTGCCCGCCCCGCTTGGACCTGAAAGAACTAAAATTGCACCTGATCTGTGGTTCACTACTTGTCACCCAAAGTAATATTGATGCTTATCTTCATACCTTTTAATGATGCAGCCACATCCTCGTTTGAGAGCGCTTTTAGAAGTTTTTTCAACGCTTCTACACCATCATTAGAACTCTTTTCAGACTCCTCTTTATCGCCGCACACTTCTTCATCTTCTGCATCGTCTATATCGTCGATATCCTCTTCATAATCATCAGACTCATCATAATCGTCTGCTTCAATCTCTTCATCAACCTCTTCGCCTATCGCCAATTTAAGGTCTCTGCTTGTCAATGAATCTATGTCAAGCAATATGTCTTCGTCTATTTCACTCTCAAGATCTTCTGTAGTGAGCTCCTGAACCGCTTCATGTATTTGCGACTCTATATCCTCTTGGTCAAAATCACTCTCCTGCAGATCATCTCCAAGCTCTAACTCATCCTCTTTCAGCTCATCTTCAAGCTCAAGTTCCTCATCTTTTGCCTCTGTCTCTTCTTGAGTTTCCTCTTCTTCATCGACATCTTCAAAATCAAGGTTCTCATCTTCGAGGTCAAGCTCGCCGTCTTCATCTTCTTCGAGTTCTATGTCATCATCAGCAACCAGCTCTTGGGTCTCTTCATCAAAGCCCATATCCTCTTCTTGCGAGTCTATATCATCCTGCATCTCAAGATCATCTTCAAGCTTTAACTCATCTTGAGCTTCCAGTTCATCTTCAAGCTCCAGCTCATCTTTAAACTCGTCATCTTCTGCCTCGGTCTCTTCTAAAAGGTTTTGAACCTCTTGAAGCTCCTCTTTATCCAGCACTCCGCTCTTCTCACTCTCTTCTTCATCCAGCTCCAGATCATCCAGATCGCTGCCCTCTTCTTCATCTAAAGAGTCTATATCGTCCTCTAGTTCAAGCTCTTCATCTTCAAACCCATCATCTTCGAGCTCATCTTCAAGTTCATCAAGTTCACCTTCAAGCTCCTCGTCCCCGGCATCATCAAAATCTTCCAGATCATCAAGCTCTTTTGCAGCGCTCTCATCTTCAATTTCGGTATCAGAGAGCTCATCGGACTCATCCTCGTCAAGACCGTCGAGATCTTCCAGCTCGTCCAGATCACCGAAATCATCCATATCATTATCAAAAGCGAAATCATCTTCAGCCTCTACTGTTTCGCTTTTTTGAACTCTATCTTCGCTACTAGTTACACTCATTCCTTTTGCCAATGAGACAAGAGTCTCTACAAGGTCGGTAGGCAAAAAAGGCTTATGAATTGTTGAGTTGAATCCTTCTACTGCCTTAGCATCTTTCGCACAGATATAAAGAGATTTGCTAAACTTCACTTTCGATTTCAACTCATCGAACAGCTCCCCGCTATATACTCCGTCATCAACGATCACAAGGTCGTAAGATGTAGAGTCAATATCCTCTAATTTCTCTACTTTATCGAGTTCATCTGAAGTTTTTTGTACGCTTAGTGTTACTAATTTATTGACTACAGGATTATTGTTTATAAGTAAGATTTTCATTACGGTTTCCCTTTAAGAGGCTCTTTTGACATTATTGTATCGAAAAAAACTAAAAAAACGTCTCTAAAAAGTTAAAAGCTTCGAGCATCTCCCCTTTTAAAATAAGCATGGTGGCAGTAAGAGTGGCTATCAAAACAACAAAGGAGACCATGATCTTTATAGGAAAACCGATAACCAAAAGATTGAACTGCGGCATGGTCTTCATCAGCATCCCAAAAATCACATCCGCCAGCCATGAGAGTGCAATAATAGGAAATGCGATCATAAATCCGACCATGAACATGTTTGATGTCGCCATGATTATATATCTAAATAGATTTTCGCTCATCAAGAAGCCGCCAAGAGGTATCTTCTCCAAAGAGCTGTCTATAAAAAGCAGCATCCAGTGATGCATATCTATGGCAAAAAGTATCATAAGGGCTATGAGTGATAAGAACTGCGAGATGATCGGCATTGAAACGCCCGTTTGCGGATCTATGGCACTTGCCATTGAAAAACCCATCATAAAAGAGATCTGTCCTCCTGCAAACGTTATTGCATTAAAGGCTATCTGCAAAACGACACCTATCGCAAGTCCAAAAAGGAGCTCGCCGAGAATCGCTACAACTATGCTTGGCATCGTTATTGGTATCTCCAGCGGAGGCATAGAGGGGTAGAAGACTATTGTGAAAAAAAATGCCAGTGCCGCTTTTACGTTCATTGGAATGCTGTTGTGAGAAAATATAGGCACCGCCATAAAAAGAGCACCGAATCTGAAAAACAGAAGAATAAAGCCGACTATGTAGGTATCGCTGAAGATTTGCGGCCAGCTCATTGTCAACTCCTTTTAAAGATCAGCTTACTTTTACCAGCTTTTTATCTATAAGCTTATAGATATTATTACATCTATGGGCAAGTTCCTCATCATGAGTCACCATCACCATACCTGCTTTATGCTGCTCTATATACTCAAAAAATATATCCATTACCTCGTTTGCCGTGACCTTATCCAAATTTCCTGTCGGTTCGTCCACAAAGAGTATGCGTGGCTGTTTTGTCAACACTCTGGCAATCGAGACCCTCTGCTGCTGACCACCTGAGAGCTCTGTCACTTTTTGATGTATCACTTTATCTATTTTCAATCTTTTTAGAAGATTTTCATCAATATCCTGTTTTGAGAGTATCGCTGCGATCTCGAGATTTTCCAAAGAGCTAAAACCCTTAAATAGATAGTGCGATTGAAAGACAAGCCCAAGCTCATCTCTTTTTATTCGTGAGAGTCTCTTTTTACTCATGCCAGAGACATCCTCTCCAAAGAGAGAGACATCTCCGCTATCGGGTTTTAATAGCGTTGAGAGTATATGAAGCAATGTCGATTTTCCGCTTCCGCTGATACCTATGATGGCAACAGACTCTCCCTCATTTACATGAAGCGATATATCCGAGAAAAGTTCATAATCAAAACTGTGCGATAAATTTTTTGCAGATAGTAAATTCATGGGAGGATTATAGCTAATTAATAGACTTCTTGCAAAACCCGTAACACTCTCAGAGAGATCAAAAGTGGTGAGATTGTACTAAACAAATTTTTATGCCTAGCCAAAGCTAAGGATAAAACATTTTTTTGTGCAAGATTACTACTTTTCATCTCTCCCTATGGGCACTTAAAAGAGAGCTTTACTCTACGTTAGATAACCTCCAGAGTAGCTACGGCTACGCTGAAGAACATCTGCCTTGATTAAAACTATCTTTTATAGTGCTGAGAGAATTAGGAGTTTTGCAAGAAGTCTAGTCACAAAATATCTTTTTGCACCCTTTTCTTGAACGCATCTCCAATCTTTTTTCATAGACCCTCTCTACGATCTTTTTCATCATGTACGCAAGGTATCCGCTGAAGCCAAAACCGAATATTTTAGCAGCTGCATAGCCTCTGCCCAAAGCTATTAATATTCCTCGGGACTTGATTTTGTGTGCTATTAGCGGTTTTTTCTCTATTAGATTGTTTATGTTTTTGGCGCATATATCTGCCATCTGCTCTGCGGTATCTGCTGTCGGTGCGACGATTTTTCCATCGTTGTATATGCTCGTGCAGTCGCCTATGGCAAAAACATTATCGTGACTTTGTGTCTGAAGATAGCCGTTTGTGACAATATATCCCATCTCGTTTTTATCGATAGAGAGCTCATGTACAAGTCCGTTTGGCTCAATACCGCCTGCAAATATCATAAAATCCATAGGAAGCTCTTCACCGCCGCTTAGCTTTGCTCTCTCTTTTGTTATCTCAACGACTTTTCTCTCATTTTTTATCACTACGTCAAGCTTTTTTAATCTCTGATCACTCTTTTTTATCAACTCCTCATCAAGCCCCTGCAAAATATGCTTGCCGGAATTTACGAGCACAATGTTTAGTTTTCTGCATATAAAGTTGTTCTTGCGATAGAACTCTTTTGAAAACGACGCCATCTGAGCCGCTATCTCTACACCGCTTAGACCGCCGCCTGCTACTATTATATTGATAGGCTTACAGCTTGTTCCGCTCTCTTCTACCCTTTTAAATAGCGACATCTCGAATTTTTGCTTAAAATACATAGCGCGGTGGAGAGCTTTTACACCGTACGCGTATTCGCGAAGTCCGGCAACATCTGCTCTAAACTTGGTACGCGCACCGACTGAGATTACAAGGTAATCGTATCCGTATCTCTGAACAGAAGTTATAACTTTTTGATTTTTAAAGTCAATGTTCTTTACCTCCTGTTTTATGAAGGTCACATTGCCCTCAAAGCCGCTGCAAAAGGTAAAAAGATCGACCGTTACCTGAGCAAAATCATTCTCGTTTGCTATGAGGTCATATACGTCTGTCTGTGCGAAGTGGTAGGGGTTCTTATCTAAAAGCAGTATCTCGTTTTGCGGATTTTTTGCAAGCCTCTCAACGGTGCGAAGCCCGCCGTAACCGCCGCCTATTACAATGATCTTATTTTTATTCAAAACTTACCCTTATCGGTTTATTTGAAAAAATTATATCATCTTTGGTCTGTTTAGCTAAATTATGTTGAAAATTTTGATTGTAGTTATATGCGGGAGAGAGTTAAGGAGTGATCCTTAACCCATTTGAGCAGCGACTTCTGCAGCGAAGTCGTCAACTTTTTTCTCAATACCTTCGCCGACTTCAAAACGAACAAAGTCAACTATCTCAGCTGTTCCGCCAAGATCTTTTGCTGCTTTTTCAACAGCTTGAGCAACAGTCAGTTTGTCATCTAAAACATAAGTCTGATCAAGAAGTGCCTGCTCCTTGTCTAAAGTAGTGTTGTCATCTATAAAACGAGCAAGTTGTCCAGGAACGATCTTGTCCCAGATCTGCTCAGGTTTTCCCTGCTCTTTAAGAGCCGCTTTGATATCAGCTTCAGCTTTTGCCAAAACCTCATCGCTAAGTTGCATCATAGAGATAAACTGAGGAATGTTCTTTAGAGGCTTTTTCAAACGCGCCAACTCCTCATTCTCTTTTTTAAGAGCTTCGATTCTTCCCTTTGTTTCACTCTCAACAAACTCCGCATCAAAGTCTTTATATGAAAGTGTTGTAGGCTTCATAGCTGATGCGTGCATTGCAATATTTTTAAGAGTAGGCACTAGCCCCTCTGCAGTTTTCTTGCTGTCACACTTTGCTAAAACGATAACCGCAATACGATTGTTAGAGTGGATGTAACCATTAAGAGCAACAGTTTCGTCATCAGCTTTTAGCGTAGCAAAACGGCGGATATCTATCTTCTCACCGATCTTTGCAACGCTCTCAGCGAAGTAAGAACCAAAAGATGTTGCTTTTAAGCTCTCTACATCTGCAGGAGAAGTAGAGTATATCTCTTCAGTTGTTTTAAGAACCAGGTTCTTAAAGCCTTCGTTTTGAGCAACAAAGTCTGTCTCAGAGTTGATCTCAACGATAGTAGCTTGAGAGAAGTCATCAGCAAGTTTGAAACCTACAAGACCTTCAGCAGCGACTCTGTCAGCTTTTTTAGCTGATTGAGCGATACCTCTCTCTTTTAACCACTCTGTTGCTTTTTGCATATCTCCGTCAGACTCAACTAGAGCTTTTTTACAATCCATCATAGGTGCGTCAGTTGCTTGGCGCAACTCTTTTACCATTGCTGCTGTAATATCTGCCATAATTATACTTCCTCTGTCGTAGTTTCTTCTTCAAATGCGTCGATATCTTCTACAGATGCGCTCTCATCAGCTTCAACTTCTTCATCTGAAGCTTCAACTTTTCCACCGTCTCTAAGAGCTTTACCCTCATTGATAGCTTCAGTCATCTCACGACAGAAAAGCTGAATAGAGCGGATAGCATCATCGTTACCAGGGATCGGGTAAGTGATAAGATCAGGATCACAGTTAGTATCAAGTGGAGCAACAACAGGAATACCTAAACAACGAGCCTCTAGAACAGCGATATGCTCTTTAACAGCGTCAACTATGAAAAGCATGTCAGGAAGTTTTTTCATATTGCGGATACCGCCGAAGTATACTTCTAGCTTCTCTTTTTGACGAGTAAGCATAAGTGCTTCTTTCTTAGTTAAAAGATCCATTTGACCGTTCTCTTGCATCTCGCTAATAACGTCAAGTTTACGGATAGACTTTTGAATAGTAGGGAAGTTTGTAAGCATTCCACCCAACCATCTGTTATCAACGTAAGGCATACCACAAGCGATAGCTGCATCTCTTACAGATTGGCGTGCTTGTTTTTTAGTTCCAACGAAAAGAACAGTTTTACCCTCAGCCGCCGCATCAACAACGATCTGGTACGTGTTACGGAAGTAACGAAGAGTTTTTTGTAGATCTATAATATAGATGTTTTTACGAACACCGAAAATATATTTTTTCATTTTCGGGTTCCAACGACGTGTCTGGTGTCCGAAGTGTACACCACACTCCAATAGGTCTTTCATAGTTACCATTCAAGGTCCTTTAAGGGCGTTTTTCAGCCAGAATTTGCGTCAGTTAACTTTGGTAATATCGGGTAATACCCACCTAAAAAGGGGGTTACACTGACTTTTGATACATACCTGTTGAATATTTCTTCAACTATTAAAGTGAAAGAAAATCCGCGAATTGTACTAAAAATATGTTTAATATAAGCTTTTTTATATTTAGGATAACTGCATTTGAGATACTGCTTTGTAACACCCTCTCTATCTATTAGATTTTTTTATATAAAATTATCACAATTTAAAAATTTTTTTATATATTCTGGGTATAGTACTAGTGAGAATATCAACAAAAAAGCATTATTTACTGCTTTTAAATAAGGGATGAATATGAAGAAGCCACTACTGCTTTCATTAGCTGCTGCTGCGCTGATTGTAACAAATCTAAGTGCCGAATCTACTATGTACGAACGCTTTGAAGCAATGGAGCGTGAGATGAACAAGTTAAAGCAAGAGATTGCTGAACTTAAAGCTCAAAAAGAGTCTCTCCAAGAGGAAGAAGAGAGCGAATCAGAAGCTGTCGCTTCAGATGATGCAGCAGAAGATACAGAAGTTGTAGCTTCTGCCGAAGAAGCAGAGGAGGAGGAGTCGGATGAGGATGATGAGTATATTCCGACTACAGAAGACAGACTCTTTGACATCGAGGAGAGCATCGCTGAGCTAAACAGAAACACATCTGGCTCACACCTGAAGTTCCAAGTTGACTATAGATTTGCTATAGAAAATATGAACTATGAGATGGCTGATGGAGACAAAAGAGAAAATGACGCCTTTATGACAAACAGACTCTGGATAGACATGGGCTACAAAGCTACGAACAACCTAAGCTTTATTGGTCAACTTGCATATAATAAAGCTTTTGGTCAACGCTCAGGAGCAAGCGACCCAGCGAGTGCTTCACTTGAAGGTTTTGACTGGATCGCAAACGAAAGTGCCTATGATGATAAAATAAGAGTGCGCAGCGCATACTTCTTATGGCAAGACCAAGAGTTTTTTGGTATGGACATTCCATGGACCTTTAGCATCGGTCGTCGTCCATCAACTAACGGTGCACTTGTAAATCTTAGAGACGACGATCATGCAAATTCGCCTGTAGGTCACGGTATAAACGTAGAATTTGACGGACTTAGTTCTCAGTTTACGCTAAACAAAGAGTGGGGAACTTCTATAAAATTCTGTCTTGGACGCGGGATGAGCGAGGCGGCACCTAAATTTTCTTCAGACGGTACTCCTTATGCTGACATGAATGAAGGCGCAAACTCTGATATAGATCTCGCAGGATTTATCTTTACTCCGTATGAAGATAGACAGTACAAAGTATCGAGCATGTACTACTACGCAAGTAATCTTATTGATGTAAAAGATCCTGATGCAAATCCATTGACTATAGATTATAGAGATGGCTTTGATACTGTTGGCGGTCTGCATAGCGGGGTTATTTATGCTATGACTAAGGGCATAGGCAATGGATGGAGCGACTTTTTGGACTACACTACAGTTTTTGCGAGTTTTGCAGTTTCAAAAACTGATCCAAAAGAGGGTCAAAGCATGCTTGGTTCAACAGAGAGCGAAACGGGTACATCTTTTTGGATTGGAACACAGTTCCCTTCGCTTATCTCTGACTATGGAAAGTGGGGTGTAGAGTATAACCATGGAAGTAAATACTGGAGAAGTGTAACGTATGGTGAAGATACAAACATAGGTTCAAAAGTTGCAGCTCGCGGTGACGCTTATGAGGTATACTTTACAGAGTACCTTGTTGAAGATATTCTATCGCTTCAACTTCGTTATACATATATAGATTATGAGTACAGTGGAAGCAACGGTTTCTTTGGAAGTACAACTGGTACTCCTGTAACAATAGATGAGGCTGTTGCTTATGGAATGGGTGATCAAGTTGTAGATAATGCTCAAGACATCCGTCTCTACATTCGCTATAAATATTAATAGCTTTATGTAAAAAATTGTTTTGAGCGGTTCGAGTGCTTAAAATTTCACACGATGTGAAATTTAGCACTCGTCCTCGCAAATAATTTTAAGGATGAAATTATGAGAATGAGCGAAAAACAGTTTTTAAGAAACTAAAGATTGTAGTTCTTCTAACTTCTCTTTAACGATTCTTGCGTGATCTTTTACTTTAACATTTTTCCAAATAGCTTTTACGACACCTTTTGGATCTATGATTAGAGTTGAGCGTACGATCCCCATATACTCTTTGCCGTAATTTTTCTTCATCTGCCACACGCCGTATGCTTGTAGCATCTCTTTTGCCTCGTCGCTCAAAAGAGTAATACTAAGATCTTTTTTCTCAATAAAGTTTCTATGTTTTGCCGTAGAGTCTGCACTAACACCGAGTATGACCGCATTTAAAGAGCTAAAATCGGGTGCTGCCTCGCTAAAGTCGCACGCCTCTGTCGTACACCCCGGAGTGTTGTCTTTTGGGTAGAAGTAGAGAACTATCCACTTCCCCTTGAGATCTCTTAAACATATCTCCACATCATCCTGATTTGGCAGACAAAACTCCGGTGCAACACTTTCTAATTCAACCATTTTATTCCTTTGTAATATTAACTAAAACTTATCTTTTGTTCTTCCGTTTATCATCGTAGAGATCAGACCATGCTCTTCTCTTATATCTGCAACAACAACTCCCGCTATGTGAAGAGGTATAAATATCAAAAAGTAGTTATACACTAACTCGTGAAGCTCTTTTATGCTTTTAACGGTTGCATCTGCCAAAGCCAATTCCTCTTTAAGATACATTGCAAAACCGCTGATAGTCATAAAAATGATTACCGCATACAAAATATAGTATGAAACTTTAACACCTTTTTTATGAAGATCCAAAGAGGCAAAATCCTCTTTTTGGCTCTTGTCAAAAAAGAACAGAGCGATCCTGTAAACTACCAAGAATGCAAGAGCGTAACCAAGTATAATATGCCACTCCCACATAGGAGCACGAATGGCTTTTGCTATCGCTACCGCATCCTCTTTAAATATCTCAACTCCCATATCGGAGAGTTTTGTCATTATAATCTCAGAGTTAGTCCTCCAACTTAAAAATCCTTTTCTAAGCAGAACGGTTCCCACCAAACCTAAAATAACTATGGCATTTAACCAGTGCCAGACTCTAAAAATTGCCGTGTACTTCATCTTAAGCTCCTTAGTAAACAAACATTAAAAAATAGACCCATATCCCGGTTACGGAAGTAAGTACCACTCCCGCAAATGTTATAAGACCCATTTTTCTGTGAACACCTAATTGTAACAGTTTTTTGGCTCTAAAGATAGCTATCGCCCATAATACGACCGTGATGACCGCAATAATGATATGGGCAATGAGGACCATAAGAGCGTAGCTGTATGAGACTCCGCTCTCCTGCATAAAGGCTGCAAAACCGCCGCCTACCCTCACACCGTACTCAAAGTATGTAAGGATTATGACGGAAAAGGCAAATATTATGATCTGAAGATATGAATGGAGAGCGTAATGCTTATTTCTCGCAAACGAGATAGCCAGAGTCACAAGAAACGGCAAAAGCGCAACTATAAGTGTTACCAAATCCATAAAGAGCGGCGCGCGCGTTCCAAAAAAACCTGCTTCAAACATATATCCTAAATTGTTATCCATCTTTTAAATCCTCTTTGTTTTTTGATAATAAATATACCACGAAGCTAATAAAACCAAGGTCATAAGAACTCCGATCGTTATCTGTTTTAAATAACTCTCGATAAGCTCTTGATTTTCTCCTATAAAGTAGCCGAGCATTACAAGGATCAAAGCCCAGATCCCGGCTCCCAAAGCCGTATAAGTAGAAAATACCGCCAGATTCATACGAGCCAGACCCGCAGGGATGGAGATAAGCTGTCGTATTCCCGGAACCAATCTTCCTATAAATGTAGAGATATGCCCGTGCTTTTGAAAATATGTGTCCATTTTCAAAAGAGCATCTTCGCTGATAAAAAAGTATTTTCCATACTTTTTGAGGATCTTTCTTCCCAAAAAGAGTGCCAAAAAGTAGTTTATAAAAGCACCCGCCATCGAACCGCCAAGAGCACTCAACATTATCATCCCCATGTTCATATCGCCTTTTGACGCCAAATAACCGGCAGGGATAAGGACTATCTCGCTTGGAAAAGGGATGAACGAGCTCTCTATGGTCATAAGCAGAAATATCCCAAGGTAGCCCCAGTCAAAAATCAGATCTACAAGATCGGCTGCCAGCTCTCTAATCATTTGACTTCCTGTGCGCATCTAGTATCATCATCTTTGCCACGTCCCTGCTTGAGTGCTCCATCAGAGCACTACTTTTTTTACTAAGATCTTCATCCAGAAGCCCCATCAGTTTCTCCCTAAGACCCTCACCCTCTCTCTCGCACCACCCCATCTCGTTTTGAACGATAAAGCGTGCATTGTGGTATTGATGATCGGACGCGGCATGAGGAAAAGGGATAAAGAGCGCAGGCAGTCCGTTAGCGCAGAGTTCCCATAAAGTACTCGCACCTGAGCGGCTGACCGCCAGATCCGCCTTTGACATCAAAGATGGCATCTCTTTTGTAAAAGCGTAAAGTTCGGCTTCTATGCCCAGCTCTTCATATTCTGCTTTTACTCTCTCATAATCCCTCTCACCGGCTTGATGGATGATCTTGATTCCTCTGCTTTGAAGCTCGCCTGCTACACTAAGCGCCAAGTCGTTTATGGCTTTTGCACCTTGTGAGCCGCCTAAAAAGATAACTGTTTTTATCTTCTCTCTCACTCTTGAACTTTTAAAGAACTCATCTTTTACGGGATAGCCTTTTACAGAGGAGTTCTCATCGTAAGCGGAGATAAATCTTGCGGCAAACGGTTTTAGAAGCGAGTTCAGTCTTCCCTCTACCGCATTTTGTTCATGTATAAAAAGTGGGATCCCTCTGCTTATGGCTGCGAAAGAGGCTGGAGCCGCCGAAAAACCGCCTACGCTGTAGACTGCTCCTATTTTATGGCGTTTTAAAATGGCTCTTGAAGCAAAAAATGCCTTTAGTACCAGCCAGAGCGCTTTTACTTTTTTAAGCCCCTTTTGATTTACGACGCCAGTCGTCTCTAAAAAATAGACATGGCTAAAAGTGCTGTGATCTTCAAAATATTTTCTGTCCTGCCCGCTCGTTGAGCCTATAAAGATCGCTTCATGTCCCTCGTTTGCCGCAGCTTGCACAAGAGCCTCGGCGATCATAAGATGCCCGCCTGTTCCGCCGCCTGTTATACAAAACTTCATCTGTTTTCCAATATTGTCATCTTATTTCATCTTCGCTTTTTTGGATGCCATAAGTACCATTCCCACACCGATGGAAGCCGCCAAGATGGATGAGCCTCCGTAGCTCAAAAACGGAACGGATATCCCTTTGATCGGCGTTATTCCGCTGATGCCATACGCATTTACCAAAAATGCGAATGATAGAAGCAGCCCTACTCCAAGACTAAAGAGGTAAACTCTTTGATCTTTTGTACGGTTAGCGATCTTAAAAATTCTCTGCAGCATCCACATAAATATAATAACTACCGCCAAAACCCCGAAAAATCCAAACTCTTCGGCAAGTCCAGCAAGAACAAAGTCGGTGTGAACCTCACTTAAAAAACCGAGCTTAAACGTGCCGTTTGCAACCCCGACTCCAAAGAGTCCACCGTTATGTATGGCATTTAAAGAGTGCCCTATCTGGTACGGTTCAACCTCTGTGGGAACTCTAAGCTGAGCGGCAATGGCGTCGGGGAAAAGCTCCAGCACGCTGTTTTGTGCAAGCGCCCACCAAGATTTTATACGCAGTATCCTGTGTTCGGCACTTACGATAAAAAATATAAAGAACATAAGTGTCCCGATCAAAAGAGTTAAGAAAAATCTAAAACTGCTTCCAGCAAACATAAGCATAAACAGAAGCGTGAGCCCGATAACCACGACCTGACCAAGGTCATTTTGAACAAAAGCTATAATGAACATAGCACCCACAAAGACAATGCCGTAGGGAGCAAACCTTATATACTCCTCTTTTACGCCCATGCCGTCGTGATACCCGAGCTTTCTGGAGAAGCTCCACGCCAAAAAGTAGATAAACCCTATTTTAAAGAACTCAACGGGAGCAAGAGAGAAGCCAAAGACCTTTATCCATCTCTTTGCCCCTCCGACCGCCGAGACAAGAAAGTCAGGCAAAAAAGGCATAGCTATCATCAAAACGGTCGAGCCGATAAATAATGTAAAACCTATAGGGGTGAGCAGTTTATCCGGGTCTCCTTGCGCCAAAAGCCAGATCACCAGTATGCTAAATATGCCAAACGCTGCCTGACGAATGGCAAAGTGAAACTCATTTACGCCAAAAAGTATGGTCGTATATGCCGAGAGCGTGTATGTGAGGATTATGCTTATGCCGATAAGTATAGAGACGAGGGTAAAGAGCTTTGTGTCTGCCATTAAAGATTACTTTATTTTGTTGATTTTCAGAACAAACTCAACTTCTGCTTTAGATATATGAAGCTCTTTTGAAATGGTCTCCAGAGTTACTCCCTGCTTATACAAAGAGATTATCTTCTCATCATCGTTTCCGTGAATAGAAGCGGGAATGGATATCTGCTTAACGCCGCTCTCCAACGAAGATAGACGTGAATTTATATGCTCATCTATGGTACTGATGCTCTCTTCTAATCTTTTTAGGCTAAGAGAGATAGGTTTTACCATATCGTAAACAGTTCTCTCTACCTCTTGGTATATCTCATCGTCACTCATACGGCTTGTGTTTTTTTTGATGCCCGCCTGAGTATCGCTGAGCTGTTTTTTAAGATAGAATATCTCTCTGTTTAGCTCCTCGGCAACCGTTGCTACTGAGCGGATGTTTTTGTTGTACTCCGAATCTTTTGTAAAAACATAGTAGATAAGGTACAAGATCATAGCTGCCATCGCAACTACCAAGTACTCTACGTTTATAGCCTCAAGATTCATTCTCTGCCCTCTTTTGCTTCACGGATAAGGACTCTCTCTCTTGCGGTCAGATATGCGCTCCACTCTCTCTCGTCACGTTCATGCATCTTTGTTATCTTTGCCAAAGAGCCATCAAGCGCAGTAAAAAATATGCCTACGTCTCTCTTTGGATGAACAGGCATGGCAACTCTGCCGTAGTACTCCACGCCCTCTTTTAGAATATCTTGGGAGAGTTTAAAGTGCTCAAACCCTATGGAATCAATGTCAACTTCATGGCTCAAAGATACCCTTTTTGGCTCCTCGTTCTTTAAAAACTTCTCTAAGTTGTCCACTTTTCTATAAAGTTCGACCATAAGGTTGAGTAAAACAGGATCGGTATCGCTGGTATCGCCCTTTGCACGTGCGAGTTTTAGCCACTGGTTTATCGGGTCTTCATCGCTCTCGCTTAGCTGCTGATACTCTCTTAAGTAAGCCTCTTCATCGCCCTGGACCTCACTAAACGCTATGTCAATAGGTGCTTTTACTAATCTTACGCTCATAATAAAACCTTGTCAAATATGATCAAAAAGAAAAACACTACACCTAAGTAGCCGTTGACGGTAAAAAAGGCGCGGTCTATTTTTGTAAAATCTTTTCTCACAAGATAGTGTTCGTAGCCGAGCATCACTGCACTTAGCACTACGGCAAGGTATGCGAAAAAGTCAAGCTCCGCGACCCAGACAAAAAGCGCCCAAAAAATTATGGTCAGAATATGAAAGAGCGATGAGAGCAGAAGGGTAGCTTCAGAACCGTACATCGAAGGGATGGAGTGAAGACCTTTTTCTTTGTCAAACTCCATATCCTGCAAAGAGTAAAGAAGGTCAAAGCCCGCAACCCAAAAGATAACACCAAGACTCAGCATAACCGACCACGGAGTTATCTCGGCACTTACCGCCACGACTCCTGCTATAGGAGCAAGCCCGAGTGAAAGACCCAGCACGATATGCGCCAAAGACGAGAATCTCTTAAAGTAGGAGTAGCTGCCCAAAACCCCAAGGATAGGAAAACTAAGGGCAAATGCCAGCGGATTTATCATATATGCCACCGCAACAAAGACAAGAGCGTTTACGACGGTAAAGATCATAATGCTTGAAGCGTCAAGCCTTCCGTCAACATTCGGTCTTGAAGCTGTTCTAGGATTTAGCGCATCTATGTCTCTGTCTGCATATCTGTTAAGACCCATCGCAAAGTTTCTTGCACTCACTGCGGCAAATACGCCTAAGATAAGCAGCCAAAACCCGAACCAGCCGTCCGCTGCGACTATCATTGCTATAAAAATAAAAGGGAGTGAAAAGATAGAGTGTTCAAACATGACAAGTTCGTTAAAATCTCTGAGTTTGCTTATATATCGCTTCAAATTGAACCTTGGCACTTTTTTGTTTTATTTTACCCAAAGTTGATTTAAAATTGCTATAATCCTGAGATGATTCAGCTCGCAATTATAGGTCCTACGGCATCAGGAAAAAGTGATTTGGCGATAAATATCGCAAAAAAAATCGATGCCTATATCCTCTCGATCGATTCTCTAAGCATCTACAAAGAGATAGACATCGTCTCTGCAAAACCGTCAAAAAAAGAGCTTCAAGAAGTTAAACACTTCGGCATTGACCTTCTAAATCCTGATGAGTACTTCAGCGTTGAAATTTTTATAAACCTCTACAAAGAGGTGGCATCTCTTTGCAAAAAAGAGAAAAAAAACCTCATCATCGTAGGTGGAACATCCTTTTACCTAAAATCACTTATAAGCGGGCTCTCCGAGATTCCAAAGATAACCAAAGAGGCGGCTGAGCGTGCAGAGGCAAGAGTGCGCGACCTAAGTAGCTGTTACGACTTTTTGTATGAGCTAGATGAGAAGTATATGAAAAATATCTCGCCATCGGACAGATACAGGGTAGAAAAAGCGCTCCTTATCTATGAGGCTTCAGGAGTTGCTCCAAGCCAGTGGTTTGAGGCAAATCCTCCAAAACCGATAATAGAAAATCTCCCTATTTACAACATTGATGTTAGCAGAGAAGTTTTAAGAGAGAGGATCAAAAAACGCACTCTAAAGATGGTCGAGTCGGGCTTAATAGATGAAGTCTGCCGCCTAGAACAACGCTACACAAGGCTTCCTAACTCGATGGGCTCCATAGGCATTGTCGAGGTTTTGGAGTATCTTGACGGTAAAGTGACGTTTGAGCAGATGGTAGAGAATATCTCGACACACACAGCACAGCTTGCAAAAAGACAGCAGACATTTAACCGCACACAGTTTGAAAATATAATAAGCGCGCCGCTTGAGGATCTTGAAGAGATCATCTTATCTTATATCTAAAAAACTCTCTATCTCCTGCGCTATCTCGTCAACTGCCTCTGTCGCTTTTTTGTAGAGCACTTTTGAGAAGTAGGCGTCATTTATGGCAATGCTTGGCTCATAGTTGTTTAAAATAGATCTAGTAGCAAACTGTGCCATCATGTTTACGCCGATAACATTGCCGCTTGTGCCGATGACGATCAACAGCTCGCAATCCTGAATATGCCTGCTCAGCTCCTCATACATTGGCGCAGCTTCGCCGAAAAAGACAATGTTTGGTCTTAGCTTTGAGCCGCATGAGGGGCATATTCCGCCGTTAAACTCTTTTTGGCTTGCATACCCTACATCAAAAATTTTCTCGCAATACGGGTCTTGACATCTAAGCTCTCTTAAAAAACCGTGAAGATGAATAACCTCATCGGAATCTAATCCCGCTTTTTCAAAAAGGTTATCCACATTTTGCGTAATTACCGCTATCTCTTTGCCGTATCTCTTTTTTAGAGCAGCTATTACCTTGTGAGCATAATTCGGCTCTTTGCTTTCTAACTCTGCTCTTCTTTTGTCGTAAAACTCTATGGTCAGCTCTTCGTGCTTTTGCATACTGTCATAATTACAGACAACATTCACATCGTACTCATCCCATAGCCCGCCGCTGTCCCTAAATGTACTTATGCCAGACTCAGCGCTTATACCAGCACCGCTTAAAATCAAAACTTTTGCCATCTGCTTCTCCCAAAACAAAGAACTACCGTATCGCTTTTGCACTCTTTGCCAGCTCTGCCCATGCGGACTCAGGCGCTGCATCTATAGCTTCTTGGTATGCTTTTTGCGACTCATCATCTCTCCAGAGCTTCTCAAGCACGCTACCTAGAAGATACTTCTGTCTTGCTCTTTGCGTGGCATCGAGTTCTAAAGCGTCAAGCGAACTTATCACCTCAAGTGCTCTGTTGTAGTCCTCTTTTTCTATATAAGCTCCATAGAGGGCAAACTCAACGAACGGGCTTTGCGCGTATGAGTCTGAGCTCTTCTGTATAGCCATTATCTTCTCGCCGTACTCTATGACCAAGTTGTTGTCTTTTATATCACTTCCAACTGCCATTACCGCGACATATCTCTCAATATCCCTGTAGTCATCTCTGTAGACTTTTGTAAGAGCTACGATCGACTCTATCATCTTCTGCTGATCTTCTAGCCTGTGATAGGTGTCAAAAAGAGTTCTGTATACATCTTTGTACTGTGACTCTTTATCATCTTTTATAAGCGCTATTAGCTCTTTTGAGGCTTCAATAACATTGGAGTAGTTTCCTGTCGCAAAATCGACCTTTATGTATCTGGATAGCCACTTTTTTCTATGTTCAATATCTTTTGATTTTAGGTTTTTATCCGCCATCTTTTTAGCAAGTTCAAAATCAGCACCCTTCATAGCGCACTCATAGACTCCGTCATCCCACTCGTCGGAGAGCTCGATCTTATACTGTGATGAGATAAGAAGCACGCTGTTGCACTCTTTAAGCTCAAGGGCACGTTTCATCGTTCCTATTGCAGCTTGAGTTATTATCTCCTGCACATCAGGATACTCCTGCTGATTCAGATTTAACAGCTCCCGCTCCATGCCCAGTGCCTCTGCGAACATTTCTTCGGCTATTAAAAGCTTTGCCTTCTCATATATGGCTTTATTTCCGATACTGTCGTCTTGATACTCATCCATAAGCTTGTCATAGGTCTCAAGTTTTACCGAAGCGTTCTCATCGCTTACATCAAAGAAGAGTGAATCTTTTGCGATCTGAACCTCTTCGGCATACATGCCGCCTCCAAAACGCTCTAGATATTTGTTCAGCGCACTTAGAGCCTCTTGCTTCTTGTCTGTCTTGCTCAGCCAGATCCCGATATTTCTGGATAGCTCCTCATAAACATCCTCGGTAGGCTCAATATTTTCAAAAAGAGCCTTTGCGATTCCTGCCGCTTGTACAAGCTCTGCATTGTCCGCAAGGTCATACATCATATCCATAGATTTATAGATGTTTGTCTGTGCGAAGTACTCAGGTTTTGCTTTTATGATCTTCTCTATCTGAGCGGCCGCCCCTTTTGCATTTGAGTTAGCCATATGATTTTGCGCCAATTTAAATGCCGCCTCCGCAGCTACATCTATGTCATCGCTCTGTGAGAGCACTTTTTCGTAAAGGGTTCTCGCCCTTGTAGAACTGCCGTCATTCTCAAGCGACTCTGCCAGATATATATAGCCCCAGTAAGAGTAAGGTGAATCTGCATGTTCGTTAAAGAGTCTGTCAAAAAAGTAATCCGCATCACTACTCATGCCAAGCTTTGAGTATGCTCTGGCTATGAGAGAGAGGACCTCTGCTACATTTTCATCAGAAGAGTACTCCCTTAAAAACTCTTTTGCCGCCTCAACCACCTTTTCATTCTCTTGGAGCTTTGAGAAGACCCTGATCTTATAAAAAAGCAGCTCGGCTCTAAATAGCGAGTTTGGATACTCTCTCATAATATCATTTATCAACTCAAGCGTAAACTCGTAGTTCTTCTCTTCGTATAGCTTTTTTATCTTTAGATACTCGGTTACGTCTCCGACCTTTTTTATATGAACAGGATTGCCTTTCATATCCAAAGAGCCGACATAAGGGAGCATATCCTCCGGGTACGTAAAAGGGAAGTTTATCGCCGCTTCGGAGTACTCATGCTTTTGCAAAAGAGGCATCTCATCCGGATAACCGACTATCATCCAGTGGTTTGAGAGCTTTATATCCGCACTAAAGATCGTCTCCTCTTTTTTAAGGTCAAAGACCATGGGAAAGAGCTTCATCTTGTGAAACGGCTTTATCACTAAAAAGAAGGTCTCTTTTTTTGTCTCTGTGTCTATCTCAAAAAAACTGTTTTGGAGTTTTTGTATCTTCTGTGAAGGTGATTTTGAAAATGCGCACACTATTTTTGAGACCGCTTCAAAATCATCCAAAACCTCTTGGCATAGAAATTTTTCGCTGTCTCTTATGTGGAAAGTGGAGTATGGCTGATGATTCTCTTTTGCACCTTGAAGAGATATTTCAAGGGCAAAAACATTAAAAGCAAAAAGAGCAAGAAGTACTATTTTTAACAAATGAAATACTCCTTTAATGTATCTTAGTAGCCGCTGTTATATACAAACACCGTAATAAAGTCTAAAAGCCAATTTACGGCTATAAAAGCAAATATAGTTCCTATGGCAGCAAAACCGATGATAGTCTTGAGCGGAAGTGTAGCATTTGCACTATAAACGTGACCGCCGTCTTCAACGATAGGGTCCTTCATAAACATATAAACAATGAGTTTTAGGTAGTAGTAACCCGCTATCGCCGAGTTTAGAGCCATAATAAGCGCCAATATAGTATATCCGCCTGTAACTGCCGAACTTATCATATACATTTTACCCCAAAACAGAGCAAACGGAGGAAGACCAGCCAAACTCAACATAAACAGAGCCATAATTGTCGCAGCGACAGGTGCTGTCTTTATCATACCCGCGAACTTGTTGTAGCTATGGTCTGACTGCTGATGCGCAGGAAGATTTTTCTGTCTGCTTATCCATAGCATAGAGAACGAACCGAGGTTTGTAAAGCTAAAGAGAATCCAGTAGAGGAAAAGCGCACTGTTTGACTGAGTCGTACCGATCAATATCGCCGCCATAACAAAACCTGCATGCGAGATAGAGCTGTACGCAAGCATTCTCTTAACATCCGTCTGAACAAGCGCCCATACGTTAGCCATGGTCATAGTCACTACAACACCCATATAGAGGATGACCTCAAGCCAGACCACGCCGCTGTGGATCAGGAACTCAAAGAGTCTCATAGCAACAACAAAAGCCGCTATCTTAGGAACGATCGACATATAACCAGCAAGTGCAGCAGATGAGCCCTCATAAACGTCAGGCGTCCATGTGTGAAACGGAACCATCGAGAGTTTGAAGCCGAAAGATGCAAGCAGGAATACAACGCCTACAAGAACAAAGCCTATATCTTCATAGTTGTTAGCAGTCAAAACTGCCGCGATCTGGTTGATCTCAACAGAGCCTGTAAGGGCGTAAAATATCATAGAACCGAAACTGAAAAATCCAGCTGCAAGCGCACCCATAGTAAAGTACTTAACAGCTGCTTCAAACGATTTGTCGCGGTTGTGCATAGCAATAAGCGTATAGAGTGCCAAAGAAGCAGTCTCCAACCCTACAAATATAAGTATAAGATTGTCAGTTGCAACCATGAACTGGAAGCCAGCTATCATAAACAAGAAGAGCGCGAAGAACTCAGGGTAGCTGAACTCATGGAATCTCTTATGCGTAAGTGCCAACGGTATGAAGAGCATAGAAGCACCGACAATTATAAACTGCGATAAAATAGCCAGACCGTCTATGAGCATAACGTCAAAGACACCCATGACCGTACCGTTTTTCTCAAATATTCCCGCAGAGTCTAAGAGTGCAACAAAATCGACACCAAGTACAAGAAGGCTCAGCATTACATAAAGAGACTTGTGTTGATCACTTTTAAACAGATCAATAACTATGATTAAGAGTGCGCCAACGATTGGGATCAGCATTGGCACAAGAGTCATTAGATTTAGCGACTCAATAGAAACATTTACAGGTGATAACATTAGTGTGCCTCCTTAGCTGAAGTTCTTTTGATGATAAGGTCCAAATTAGGGATTCTCTCTTTTGCTTCATCTGAAATCGCTTTTTCGTGCATCAATTGAACAACGCCTTCAACGCTTGTGTTTATAGTTCCCAAAACAGGTTTAGGATATATACCAAGCCAGATAGTGATGATCACAAGCGGAACAAGAGCGACAAGTTCTCTTTTGTTAACATCAGGAAGATTTCTGTTCTCCTCTTTTGTAACTTCGCCGAAGAACATCTTCTTGTAAGCCGCAAGCATATAGATAGCGCCGACTATGATCGCCGTACCGGCTAGAAGCGTTAAGATGTGTGACTGCTTATAAAAACCAAGCAAGCTTAAGAACTCACCTACGAAGTTGATAGTGAGCGGAAGACCGACCGAAGCCATAAGCATTATTCCAAATATTGTTGCAAAACGAGGCATTACAGAAGCCAAGCCTCCAAACTCGCTCATAAGTTTTGTATGTCTTCTGTCGTAGATAACGCCTACAAGCAAGAAGAGCGCACCAGATACGACACCGTGTGCTATCATCAAGAAGATAGAACCTGAGATACCCTCAACATTTAATGCGAACGTACCAAGAATAATAACACCCATATGTGATACGGAAGAGTAAGCAACAACCTGCTTAACATCTTTTTGCGCATACGCTACCATCGCCGTATAGATGATCATAATGATCGCCAAGATAGCTATCGGGTACATAAAGTAGACCGATGCATCCGGAAAGAGCGGAAGTGAAAAACGGATGAACGCATATGTTCCCATTTTTAGCAAAATTGCCGCAAGTATTACCGAACCGATAGTCGGTGCTTGACCGTGAGCGTACGGTAACCAGGTATGGAACGGGAACATAGGAACTTTGATAGCAAAACCAATAAAGAACGCAACAAAGAGCCATATCTGGAAAGATTCAGGCAGGATCAGACGGTACCACTCTAAGATCGAGAAGCTCCACTGACCTGTTGCCTGATAGTAGAAGTACGCCATAAAAAGCATACCCACGAGCATAACAAGTGAACCGGCAAAAGTATATAAGAAGAACTTTACGGATGCGTAGATTCTAAGAGGTCCGCCCCATGCACCGATGATGTATAGCATCGGCACGAGTGATAATTCCCAAAATACATAAAATACGATAGCATCAAGAGCAACGAAAACACCGACCATTGTCATCTGCAAGAACAGAAGCGTGATGATCATGTTTTTTACATCTTTTGTCTCGCCAAGAGATGCGATACCTATCAGAGTAAAGAACGCCGCTAAAATTATTATAAAGAGCGAAATTCCGTCAACCCCTACTATGTAGTTGATACCGAATGTCGGAACAAGCGCGATAGTCTCCATAAACTGCATACCAGATGCATTTGAGTCAAATGCAAACCATAGCCAGAGTGCAAGAGAAAACTCGATAGCGGCAACGGCAACACCGTAAGAACGCATACTCTCCTTGTTGACTACAAATCCAAGCATCGCTGCGAGTGCCGGGAAGAAAATTAAAATCGATAAGATATGATCCAACATCTATTAAACTCCTAAACCTGAGAGAATTGTCTTTATTTCTCCAGAATATCTAACTGCAAGCCCAAAGACCACAGCCAATGACAGAAGAACAACCGTTCCTGCTACCATCCACTTAAGCATAGTCGATAGATTACCGCTTTGCATAACTCTTGTTTTGTCACCTGTCTGATAGAATATATTTGCTATACCGTCAACAGTTCCATCTACGATCTTCTGATCGATCTTCGTCCAGAAAAGCTCTGAGAGCTCTCTATACGCTTTTACAATATAGTTCTCGTAGAAGTAAGGAATATAGTACTGATTAATAAGCAGTTTATATCCGAAACTGTTCTCCATTTTAGATGTCCCATCAGGCACTTTGATATCTTTGCTTGTATACTTTTTGTAAGCATAAGCGATCGCCGCGATTACAAAAAGCTGTGTCCCGATTGTCATTATCCAATACGTCGTAGCCGAGTGTACATGATACTCTGTTGCAGGAAGCAGCTCTGTGACCATATTGAAGTATCCCATCTTAAACGCGCCTGCAATGACTGCAAGAAGAAGAAGCGGGCTCATCGCGATAAGCATAAATCTGTAAGCTTCGTGCGGATGAATTCCGAAATGCTTATATCTGTCTTCACCGTGAAAGATCAGTGCCACAAGTCTAAATGAGTAGAATGCAGTAAGACCTGCAGTAAGCAGCAATACGGAATAGATGATAAAGTGATGTTCAACGAAAGCGACCTCCAAGATCAGATCTTTTGAGAAGAAGCCAGCAAGAGGGAAGATTCCCGCAAGCGCAACAGAAGCTACCGTCATCATAACAAACGTTCCCTTCATCACCTTGTTAAGACCACCCATCTTAAACGGATCAAGCTCATCGTGCATAGCGTGCATAACGTTACCTGCGCCCAAGAATAGAAGCGCTTTAAAGAATGCGTGTGCCATAAGGTGGAAAAGTGCTACCCAGTAAGCGCCAAGACCCGCAGCTGCGAACATGTAACCGAGCTGAGAGAGCGTAGAGTACGCTATAACTCTCTTCATATCGCGGTTTACAAGCGCCATTGAAGCAGCAAAAAGTGCGACGAACGCTCCTAGTGATGCGATAAACAACCCTACAGAAGGGATCAGTTCATAAAGAGGATTTGCGCGGATAACAAGATATACACCCGCCGTTACCATCGTTGCCGCGTGGATAAGAGCAGAAACAGGAGTAGGACCCTCCATAGCGTCTGCCAGCCAAGTGTGAAGCGGAAACTGAGCCGATTTACCCATAGCACCGATGAAGAGGAAGATTCCCATCCAAGTCAGTACCGCAGTATCAAGTGACGGCATTGCAGCAAAAGCTTCATCATACTGGAGAGTTCCCGTGTTCCAGTAAACCAAAAAGATACCGATAAGCATACCAAGGTCAGCAATACGGTTCATTATAAACGCTTCGTTAGCTGCCCAAGTAGCGCTCTCTTTTTTATACCAAAAACCGATAAGTCCCCATGAACATAGACCAACACCCTCCCAGCCGATAAAAAGACCTGCGAAGTTGTCACTCATAACAAGTATCATCATTGAGAAAACGAACGCCGAGAGCCATGCGAAGAATCTGTTAAATCCTGCATCATGGTCCATATATCCGATAGCGTAAACGTGAACAACCGTAGAGACCAAAGTTACTACTATCATCATAGTAACACTTACCTGATCGACAACGAAACCAAACGGAATGTAAAGATCACCCGTAGCCATCCATGTCATCATCTCAACATGAACAGTATGTCCAGTAAGCATTACAAGAACCAGAAGTACCAAAGAGCTTAAGAATGACACCCCAAGAAGAATACTTGGAACTATTCCTGCGATCTTAGTCTTTGGAGATGCACCGAAAAGCGCAGCGAACAAAGAACCAACAAGCGGTGAGAAAAGTGCCGTATATAAAAAGAGTTCCATATTCTATCCTCTCATCGTTGACATACTGTCAAGATCTATATTGTTATGTTTTTTATGCCATACGATCAAAAGCCCAAGCCCGACCGCTACTTCGGAAGCAGCAATAGCTATAACGAAAAACGCGAACATCTGGCCAGTAAGATCACCGTAGTAGTGTGAAATTGCGGCAAAAGAGATGTTTACAGAGTTTAAAAGTATCTCTGTAGCAAAAAAGAGCATAAGCAGATTCTTTCTTCTCATGATCCCCACTAATCCTATTGCAAAAAGGATCGTTGAGAGCACAAGGTAGTGATTTAGTCCTATTTCCATCATGAGAGCACCTTCTTGTTTTTATCTTCTTCTCTCATTTTCAGTATCTCTTGGTCATTCATAAGAGTAAGAGAGAGATCCATCTTCTTCCCTGCAAGTACAATACCGGCGATCATAGCGACCAGTAGCATTACGGCTGCCATCTCAAAAGGGATAAGGTATTTTGTAAATAGAACCATACCTACGTCTTGAGTATTACCCGCACCTTCAGTTACAGGGTAAAGCGCTTCGATATTGCTTCCAATGATCGGAGCAGAAACAATAAGCACAACCAAAACTGCACTAATGATACTTAGTCCAAAAATGATCGCTTTATTACCCTGCTTCTCTTTTACATCTCTTGTCGTATCGAAGAACATCATACCAAAAGCATAAAGAGCCATTACGGCACCGGAGTAAACAACGATCTGAATCGCACCTAAAAAGTCAGCGCCCAAAATAAAGAAAAACGCCGATATAAAAATCATTCCTGCCGCCAAAGCCGATAGAGCATATAGCGCCTGTGAGGTTGTCACCGCTATATAGAACATCGAAATCGTTAAAAAAGCGAACAGATAAAATGCAACTGCTTCAAACATAAACAAACTCCTTAATATGCTAGAGGTGTTTTTTTAACACGCTCGTCTTCATGTGGTGTGATCGCGCCAAAGCCTTCAAACTCGACCTGAGTTCCGGCTTTCATCTTGTCAAGCGGCGTGAGCATATCCTGATACATTATAAAATGCTCTCTCTGGTCAGATGCATTTTCATACTCGCCGCCGTGCGTAATTGCCAATTCAGGGCATACTTCGGCACAGTAGCCGCAGAAGATACAACGACCAAGGTTGATGCTATACTCTGTCACCTCTTTGCGAGAGTTCTCATCGATCTTAGTGTCGATCCTGATACAGTTAGAGATACATATCTTCTCACAAAGTCCGCACCCGATACATCTCTCGGTATCAGACTCCCAAAGTCGCTTCATCTCGTGAACCGCTCTGTATCTTGGTCCGATCGGCATCTTCTCTTCAGGATATTGAACAGTGTGGATGTCAAATCTGATCATCTCTCTTAGAACTACCCAAAGACCCACAAAAAGCTCGCCTCTTAGCGCTCTTTTTAAAACTCTTTTAAATTTACCCCATCCATCTGTAGGGTAAGGAGCAATATCTACCATATAGTAGTTGCTGTCTATCTCCGTGACATTTCTGTTGTTAAAATGTTCTTCTATATGTTCGTTATGCATACTCACCCCTTACATCATTACTATACCAGTGATAACTATATTTATCACTGCTATCGGCATTAAAACTTTCCAGCACAGCCACATAAGCTGATCCGGTCTTATATCAGGCCAAGCCGCTCTTGTCCATAAGAAAAAGAAGAAGAAGAACGCAACTTTAGCTAACAATCCAAGAGCACCTAAAAGACTTCCGTCTCCGTAGCCGCCTAGGAACAGAAGCGCCATAACAAAAGAGATAAAGAACATATTTGCATACTCACCGATGAAGAAAAGACCCCATCTCATTCCTGAGTACTCAGTTCCAAATCCGTCAATGATCTCGTGATCGTTTGCAACCAAGTGAAAAGGTGTTCTTCCTGTCTCTGCAAAAGCCGCTATCCAGAAAAGTATGAACGCTACAGGTTGAGACCATACTATCCAGTCTGTAATTCCGCCTGCTTGATACTCGTTAAAGTCTATAAGCGAAAGTGAACCTACCATCATAATTGGAGCTAAGATCGATAAACCGGTAATAACCTCATAAGAGATAAATACAGCAGCACCACGCGCAGCAGAGAGGAGCGAGAACTTGTTCGCAGAAGCCATACCGCCAAGAAGAGGACCGTACAGGCCGACACCCATAACACCCAAGATATATAATATACCGATATTAATATCTGCTACTATAGGATGTACTTCATATCCAAAGATAGTAAAAGAGGGCAAGAACGGAATAGCCGCCGCTGCCATAAATGCAGTTGCAGCCGTAATAACAGGTGCAATTTTAAAGATACGTCCGACTACGTTTGTCGGAACGATATCCTCTTTTGTAAAGAGTTTAATACCGTCTGCTGCAACTTGAAGTAGACCAAAAGGCCCGACATTTACAGGTCCTAGACGGCGCTGCATAAATGCGAGAACTTTTCTCTCAAAATATGTACCGATTCCCGCCAGTGCAGAAAATATAAGTAAAATCACGACGATCTTGATGATCGTCTCAATTAAATATGCTGTTTCCATATATTACACCTTTTCAATCGAAGCTGTTGCAAAGCGGTATGAGCTAAACAGTGCCTCTGAATTTAATTTAGAATCAAATGTCGGCAACACAACTATGTCACCGCTTATTTTATTATCACTTACTATATTTGCCACGATCTCACCGCTTGGGCTTTTGACTCTCACGCTGTCTCCTTCGTTAAGATCAGATCCGCTTAAGAACTCTTCGCTCATATAAACACCGCTTACCTCATCAAGGTTTGTAGTCTTGTATGTAAACGGAGTGAACTGTCTTACAGGATTTGCCAAATAGATAAGAGTTCCCTGCATCTTCTCATCACTAAACGCAGAAACGCTCTCATCGCCGCTTGTAGGAACAGCTATGTTCTCAAGCAGGTATCCGCGATGCTCCGTGCCGTCATTGTCATAGTGGTTTGGAAGATTGTCAAACTCTTCTGCTCTAAAGCCTTTTGCAACAGGAAGCTCTTTGGTGTACTCAATAACAAGTTCAGCATTAAGCCCGAGCGCATTTGCAATATCGTTTAGCTCGTATCCATTGTAACCGATCGCCGCATTTGTAGGGTTCACTCTTTTGTTTATACTTGTAAGCGTTCCCTCCTGCTGGTTTATCGCAGGCATATCAAGATCACCCTCACCTAGAGCCGATAGTGTAAAGTCACCTTTTGTGTTGTAGCCGATCGTATAAGAGCCTGCCTCATCATCTAGCTCACAAATCAGTGCAACTCCTAAAGAGTTTGTAAGCGTAGGTATCATCGTTAGCTCAAACGCGCTGTACTTTTCAATAAGCGCTAAAAGACGAGCAAGATTTTTGGAGTTTGGATGAGTATAGAGATCCGGTCCTGCTATGAGAGCAAAACTATCTTTTTTAGCAAGGTTTTTCTCCAGAGTCTCCATAAAGTTCTCATCTGCACCTAAAATCTCTAAAAGACGGTTGTCATCCACTTCAACCTCTTTTGATATCTTCTTAGGAACCATCTTCTTCTTCTCTTCTTCTACCTCTTCCTCTTCGCCCGTCTCTTCGTTTTTCTTCATCACTTTGACGATCTCGGTAACCTCTTCTTTGATCACCTCTTCAACCGTTACGGTCTTTGTAGAGTGAAACGATGCAAGGTATGAGACTATATCGCTTGGAAGCTTCTCTTTGTCTGCAAATAGATCAAGGATAAGGTATAAAATGGCCTCCTCTTGAAGCGGAGCGTGATACATAGTCATTATACTCTTGCCAAGCCCTTCTATGACCGGATCTTTTAGAGGGTGAAAGTAAAGACCTGCACCCTTGTTTACCGTCATGGAGTTGTTCAGAGCATAACGCGCATTCGGGTTGTCGCTCTTAAGAGCAGTTCCCACCGATATAACAAAGTTAGCGTTGTGAGTAGCTTCAAGGTCATAACCGTAGAGCTTTGTACCGCTTATCTCGCTGTAGTTATTTAAAAATGTCTGAAACGCTTTTGCTTCACTGTTTACAAGCTTGTAACCGAACTTCTCTTTTAGCTTCTGAAGAACCAGAGCCTCTTCATTCGTTATGGTAGATGTAAACTTGATAGTGTCGGCTTTTTTAAACGCCTCAACAGCATTTGCAAATGCCGCTTCATCTTTAGCCTCTACTCTGTTTTGATAATCAAAGCCGTATCTTCCGGCACCGCAGAGAGAAACATAGTTCCACTCGTTCATAACGCGGTATATCTTCTCATCGGTATTGTCTATGCTTGTATGTTTTACATCGTAGCTTATCTGACATCCTGCAGAACAGTGCCCGCACGTTGCAGGTATCTGCTTACACTCCCACGCGTTCGTAGTGTAGATATAGTGTGTATCGACAAGAGCTCCGACCGGACAAACCGCGGCACACTCACCACAACTCGTACAATCAAGCATCTCTTCGCCGCTTGTCAAACCTATAAGAGATTTGTTAAGTTTGTTCCACATTGCATAAGCATCTTTTGGCATACTCTCTTTATACTCTGCTTCAAGTGCATCGGCACCGCGCGGCACAGTTTTAAGCGAGTTGTCGCCTATCATATCTTTACATGCGGTCACACATCTCTCACAAACTATACACAAGCCCGGATTGTAGTGAATATGCCCCCAGTCGATATCGCTTCTGTCTACATCTTTAACGGCATAGTGCTGTGCATCTACGCCCATCTCCAAAGTATAGTTTTGAAGCTCGCACTCACCTGACTGATCACAGACACCACACTGAAGAGGATGATTTACATCATAGACCTCCATGATCGCACGGCGCTCTTTTATGATATTTTCAGTCGATGTTACGACGCTCATCCCCTCTTTTGATTTTGCATTACATGCATACACCTGCTTGCCGTCAGCTTCTACAAGACAGAGTCTACAAGCTAGCGTAGGACTACATCTCGTCAAATAACAGATCGCCGGTATAAAGATATCATTTGCACGAGCGGCATTGAGTATATACTCGCCCTCTTGCGTCTCTATATCTCTTCCATCAATGTTTATAGTAATTTTGCTCATTACATTACTCTCACTATTTTGGATTTTTCAAACCTATATCTACCTGCATCTACGCTTATGTCAAATGTAGGATTTAGAGCCACGGTTCCTTTTAGTTCATCATCAAGTTTGAATTTTCTTTGGATCGTCTCTCCCCCGAAACTGACCTCAACGAGATCCCCGTCCGAAATTCTAGCAGCTACACTAAACTGGGCAGAGCCTCTAAGAAAGTTGTCCTTAGGCAGCTGCTCTGTCTTTAGAGTGTAGTTGTTGAACTGGAGCACAGGATCACAGTGGTAGATAATAGTACCGTTGAACTCAGGCAGATCATCAAGCTCTTCTAGCTCGCCGTTTGCTTCACAAGCTACCTCGTCAAGCAGATAACCGCGGTTATCTTCGCCCATAGGTGAGAGGAAGTTCTCTAAGTCATCAAATGCGATACCTTTAAATCCTGTCTCTTTACTTAGCTCTTTGGTATATTCGATGGTCTCATCTTTTTCTATGCCAAATGCTCTTGCAATATCATTTAACGTATAACCCTCAAATTGAACTGCCACGTTTGTAGGAAGCACTCTGTTGTCAATGCTAACAACCGTTCCCTCCTGCTGGTTAAGAGCAGGTACCGCCAGATCTGCACCCTCTAACGATGAGATCACAAACTCGCCTCTTGCGTTATACCCGACCACGTCAGGAATATTTTCATCATGGTCTAAAGAGTTTATAAGTGATACGCCAAGAGTGTTCACTTCACGAGGAACTACCACAAACGAGAAATCACTGTGCTTCTCAATAAGTGCCGCAAGTTTAGCGATGTTAGCTGCTCTCTCATGAGCCATAAGGTCGTTGCCTATTACAAGCGTTCTCTTTTTTGCTCTTGCAAAAGATTTGCTCATAAAAGAGAGTTCCTCTTCTCCGATGTTTGTCTCGGCACAGATATAACCAAAATCAAGGTCATTAAAAAATGCTCTCTCGCTCTCATCAATATCAGCATCTTTTAGTATCTCATGAGCCAGAAGTGCCATAACGCCCTCTTCCGTTCCCACTTCATACTTCATCATCTGTGTCGTTACGTTTTGCATAAGCGTATCTTCCATAGGGTGCGCGTAAACGATCTTCGCACCGTTATGTTTTGAAGCGGTCGTTAGCGCATATCTAACACCCGGATTATCGGTTGCAATTCTGCTTCCTATCACTATCACGGCATCTGAGTGCTTGATCGCATCAAGAGAGCCGCTGTGGTGAAGCTTCCCGCTTACAGAGCTATATGCTCTCATAAACTCGCCAAAGACTCTTGCATCTTCATTGAAGAGCTTTATTCCAAGTTTTTCTTTTAAAAGACCCAATATATGAGCCTCTTCATTCGTTATCATAGATGAGAAACGGATCGCTTTTGCATTTTTTAATGCCTCTACGGCTCTGTTAAATGCAGTTTCATCACTATTTTCTCTGTTCTCAAAGTCAAAACCGAAACGTCCCGCTCCGCAAAGAGACGTAAATTCGAAATTGTTTTTAACTCTAAATATCTCATCCGCGCCGTTGATAGAGCTGTGACGTGTCTCATACTCCAGCGGACATCCTGCAGAACAGTGCGCACAAGTTGCAGGAACACGATCAAGCTCCCAAGCGTTCGCTCTGTACTTAAAGCCGCTGCTTGTCAGTGCGCCAACAGGGCATACCGCGATACACTCGCCGCAGAACGTACAATCAAGGACGTCGCTTCCTTTTGGAATAATGGTTGATTTGTACCCGCCGAACTGCACCTCTATAGCATCATCACCTATGACCTCGTTACATACGTGCACACACTTCTCACACATAATGCAGAGTGATGGCTCATAATCTATAAGCCCCCATTTTTTCAAAGGACGAAGCTGGTCGCGGGCAGAGAAGTTTTGGCGCTCTACGTTAAACTCCAGTGTCTTGTTTTGAAGATCACACTCTCCTGATTTATCACAAACACCGCACTCAAGAGGGTGGTTTACATCATATAGCTTCATAATGTTCACTCTCTCGTTTTGTAGAGCGTCATTGTTTGTAATGATCTCTACGCCCTCGGTCGGAGGCGTGTTGCAGCTTAAAACAAAACCATCAACTCCCTTCGCCTCTACAACACACATACGGCAAGATGCGCACGGAGTAGTTTTAGAGATATAACACATAGTAGGAATATAGATGCCTGCTTTACGCGCTACAGTAAGAATTGTCTCACCCTTTTGCGCTTGGACCTGGACGCCATCAATCGTAAAATTAATCACTTTGTTCATTGCACCCATCCTTTACGCCTGTACCATCGCGATATAGTAACAGCGCATACAGCGCTCTGCTTCGCTCATAGCTTCTTCTTGGGTAAAGCCCAGGTTTACCTCTTTGTTGTTGTACTTTCTGTCTTCAACTTCAAGTACCGTTGAGTGCTGACGAGGTACTCCCGGAAGCCATCCCGTTACCTTCTCGTTCTTATCGTAAACGCGAAGTTTTCTTAAGTGGTCTTCCATGATCTCTTCGTCTGTTAAGGTGATCTCTCCGGTTTGTACGTAACGAGCCATTACTGAAGCTGCACGCTTTGCCTGTCCCACCGCATTTACGATAGTCATAGGGCCGTACTCACAGTCTCCGGACGCAAAGATGCCTTTGCGGGATGTCATATAGTCTTTTCCGTTCGTCTTTATAGTTGCCCAAGAGGTCTTCTCGATCTCCCACTCTTCAGGAAGAAGTTTAAGATCAGCTGACTGAGAAACGGCAGGGATGAGATAATCCGCCACTATCTCATACGAAGCACCCTCTATCTTTACAAGTTCTGCACGTCCGCCGTTTGGATCTGGAACAAGCTCGAACTTATCTATAAGAAGCGATTTTAAGATATTATCCTCATCTCTCATCTCCGCTACTGCCGAGTGGAAAAGGAACTCTACACCCTCTTCAACAGCTTCATGATACTCTTCATATGTAGTGTTTTTGATGATAGTCTTCTCATCTCTACGGTAGATCATATAGACCTTTTTCGCATTAGCTCTGATCGCACAGCGCACAACGTCCATAGATGTAAATCCGCCGCCGACACAAACAACAGTCTTGCCTGTTAGATCTACATAGTCGGTAGTGAGAAGATTTTTCTCCTGCTCCTCTTTTGAGATCGTATAGCCGTACTTCTCATAAAGATTCACTTTATCCAAAAAGTCGATCGCACCCCAGTAACCTTTTATCTCAGGCCTTTCGTTTTCGCAGTATACTTTTTTTGAGATCCTGGTACCCGTTGCGACCATAGTTGCATCGTACTCACTCTCAAATCTTCTCATATCGTCGGCGTTGATCTTTGAGTTTGTTATAAAGTTAACACCCATATCTCTGACACACTCGATATCCTGATTGTACTTGTCGATCGGCATTCTGTATTCAGGAACACCGACAGCGACCTCTCCTCCAAGGACAGGAAGCTCTTCGTAAACATCTACATCTACGCCCTCAGCCGCAAGATAGTAGGCAGTCGTAAGTCCAGCAGGACCTGCACCGATAACCGCGACTTTTTTCCCGATACTCGGCTTCTTCTCCATTGGATGGAAGAAATCGTACCCGTGATCGGTCTCCCAGTCAGCACCAAGACGCTTGAGTGCCATAATAGAGATTGGCTCGTCAAGATTAGTACGACGACATGCATCTTCACAAGGATGCGGACATACGCGCCCGCAAACGTGCGCAAGCGGCATGGTCTGACGGGTAGCCATAAGAGAGTCGTCCATTCTAAGGTCTCTTACTCCCTCGATGTATGCAGGAATATCCACATGTGAAGGACAGGCGTCAGAACATGGAGATGTGATCTTTGCAATGTAGCCTATTGTCTCATTGTAGTGTTTTGAGGGTTTCTGCTCATCTATGCACTCCAAAAAAACATCTTCAAAATGAGTCATAAGATCGATTATTGGGTTCGGAACAGTTTTTCCGATCTCACATTTTGAAGTGATCTGCATACTTTTGCCGATCTCTTTTAGATGGTCCAAATCAGCCCTGCTACCTTCGCCGCGTGCGATCTTGTCAAGCTGGTCGTATAAGATACGTCCGCCCCATCGCCCCGGTGCGCATCTTCCACACGCTTCAGAGTACTCTTGATACTGTGCAGCGTACTCCATAGCAAGACGGATAACATCTACATCTTCATCAAAAAGTGCTACGCCGTCCCAGCCGATGAAAGCTTTTGATTCGCGGTGGCTGTCATATTGTGCCGGTAGGTTGTAAGCTGATTCTTTCCACTCCTCTATAGGTGTGTTGATGTTATTTATAAACTCACCATTCCAAGTAGAAAAATATACTTTGCTCAAAATTTAGATCCTGCTTATTTTTTTGTCACGATAGTCCAGTCGACTTCGTTGAACTTTAAAGAGTTTAACAACTCATACCCACACTCTTTTACCAGATCAGCAGATCTTTGGATCGGAGAAAAATCACCGATCTCAAATAAAAAGATTGCAACTTCCCCGGCTTTGTGAGATGCCAATATCTCTCTCATACGAGGTTCAAAATTATCTTTTAAGTGTCTTAAATCATATCTTTTCATTAGCGGTCTACCTCTCCAAATACGATATTTGTTGTACCGATTATAGAAACAACATCCGGAATATAGTGACCAGGAAGAAGGTCAGTTAAAATTCCAGTGTGCCAGAATGACGGAGCGCGCAGTTTTAGTCTGTACGGGTAAGGTCCGCCTTGAGAGTTGATGTAAAAACCAAGTTCACCTTTTGGAGACTCGGTTGCTACGTAAACCTCTCCTACAGGAGGTCTCATACCCTGAGTCACAAGAACGAAGTGCTGCATCAAAGAGTAGTTTTGCGTCATAATGTCAAGCTTTGGAGCAGATACATATTTAGGCGCATGAGCCATAAGTTCAGTCTCTCCGTCTTTAACACACTTCTCGTACATATCTATTGTCTGGTAAAGGATCTTTGCAGACTCTCTCATCTCTTCCATATAGATGCGGTATCTTGCGAAGTTGTCACCCTTGTCAGAGTAAGGAACTTTGAACTCTACTTCATCGTAAAGCTCGTACGGCTCCTCTTTACGGATATCCCAAGCAACGCCGCTAGCTCTTAGCATTGGTCCTGTACAGCCCCATGAAAGCGCCATCTCAGTAGAAATTGTTCCTACCTCTTCCATTCTCATCAACCAGATACGGTTAGTGTCAAGAAGATCTTCATAATCTTTGATATTTTGAGGAAGCTTGTCCAAGAATGTTCTAAGCTGAGCTATAAAACTGTCTTGGATGTCAAGAGGAACTCCACCGATGCGTATAGCAGCATGAGTAAGTCTCGCTCCGCAGTACCCCTCGATAATGTCCATAAGATACTCTCTCTCGCGGAATGCAAAAAGGAAAACAGTCATAGCACCGATATCAAGCGCAGTAGTTGCCAGCCAGAAAAGGTGGCTCATAAGACGGTTGATCTCTAAAAGCATCATACGGATGACTTTTGCACGGCGAGGAACTTCAAGGCCTACAAGCTTCTCAACTGCCAATGCAAATCCGTAGTTGTTAGAAGATGATGCAATATAGTCCATACGGTCAGTTGTCGGCATGAACTCATTGTAGATCATATTCTCAGCCATCTTCTCCATACCGCGGTGAAGATACCCGATATCCGGATGCGCTTTTACGATCATCTCTTGCTGAAGATGGAGCATTAAACGTAACTGTCCGTGAGCAGAAGGGTGCTGAGGACCGAAGTTTAATATCATCTCATTGTCTTCTCTATCAAAAGTGATATTTTCAAAAAACGGGGTTAATCTGTTTTTTACTTGCATGGTACTCCCTATCTTTGAGGGTCGTCAATAACGACCGAATCTTTTTTATCGAATTTTTTAATCATGAAAACACCGCCATCTTCTTGATAGTTCTGCTCATTCTTAGGCTCGTTGCCTGTGATCTTGGTTCCTTTAGGTACTTCATGTCCAAGGCGTGCAAATCTCTCAGAGTCGTATCTGTCAACTTTTGCAGTATCGCGAAGCTCAGGCCCGATAATATCGCGTGCCTCTTTTCCGTATATCTTGTCAACTTCATACCATGAAGCAAACTCATCGCCTTGCAGAGGATAAGTTTTTAGAAGCGGATGTCCCTGCCAGTCGTAAGGCATAAGAATTCTCTTCATGAAAGGATGTCCGTTTGCTTCGATGCCGAACATATCGAACATCTCACGCTCAGACCAGTCAGCAGAGCGGAAAAGTTTCTCTACAGAGTTTACGGCCTCACCTTTGTTAATGAACATCTTTATGCGAAGGCGTTTGCGCTTGCTCATGCTTAGCATCTGATAAAAGATCTCAAAACCGCCTCTTTTTGCAAGCCAGTCGATGGCGCTCATCTCGCTTAGCTGTGTATAGCCACACTCATCTCTTAAAAGCTCCAAAACCTTGTAGTTATCTTCAGGCTTGATGAAAACTACCATCTGCTCGACTTGGATATAAGCGTCAAGGACTTCTACTTTTGACTTTATCGCTTCTAAATCTGCAGCAAAGATCTCATCGCTCTCTACAGGAGATTTTGCTACTTGAGGAGAGACATAAAATCTATCCGTATAATAGGCTTTTGCTTGTACGTCATCTTTTGGTTTATAAGCTCTCATTACATCAACCTTTTAGCTTTTTGCGCTCTTGAAGCTTGGTTCGCACGAATTTTCTTCTGAAGAAGCATAACACCATACTGAAGCGTTTCAGGACGAGGAGCACACCCAGGAAGGTAGAGATCAACAGGGATTATTCTGTCAACTCCTTGAACGGTAGCGTAGGTGTTGAACATACCGCCCGTATTTGCACATGAACCCATCGAGATAACCCATTTAGGCTCAGTCATCTGATCATAAAGTCTTTTGATGAACTCGGCATGTTTTTTTGTAAGCGTTCCTGCAACGATCATAACGTCTGCCTGACGCGGAGATGCTCTAAAGATCGTTCCGAATCTGTCGAAGTCATATCTTGAAGCACCAGATGCCATCATCTCGATACCGCAGCAAGCAAGTCCGTAAGTAAGCGCCCAAAGAGAGTTGGAACGTCCCCAGTTTACTATCTTGTCTATACTTGTAAGTGCAACCGGCAATCCGCCGTTTTGCGTATAATTTATTTTATGTTGTGCCATTCAAGCGCTCCTTTTTTCCATGCATAAATAAAACCGATCGTTAAAAGCAGTATAAACATTAACATCTCGGCAAAACCAAACCATCCAAGCAGTTTAAAGTCAACCGCCCAAGGGAACATAAAGACTATCTCTACGTCAAAAAGCAAAAAAAGCAGTGCAAATAGATAGAACTGCGGAGAGATTCTATTTGGCTGTTTTGTAACCTCAGGTCCACACTCATATACCGATAGTTTTATTTTTTCAGTATTTTTAGCCGCCAACGCACGGCTTGCCAAACGCGCTATTATCGTTGTTACTATAAATGCACCGAATGTCAGAAGGAAAAGTACAAATACCCCAAAATACGGATTTGAAGTCACTACATGCTCCATATAACCTACCTTTGTTATTATTATTGTTTTAAAACGCATAAAAACATAAGCCGTTTGACTTAAATATTTTCACATATTTTTAGAAAAAACAGTTAGGTGGATTGTAGCAAAAAGAGTATTAAATAAAAGATTAAGAGGATATTTGAAGCGGGTACTGTTACCAAATACTACACATTTTTTCGCTCTTTTAGAGCCTATGTGTAGTACTGAAACATAAATGAGAGAAAATCATTACAAACTCTCTACATTGTAACACTATCGTAAGAGATAACGTTTTCTTTTTTGCTCTTTTAGCTTGGTTGTATCGACAACGATAAAGCCGTCAACACAGTTCTCAAACTCTTTGTCTCTGCCAAAGTCTATAAACTCCACTCCGCCCTCTTCACAAAGTTCACTGTACTGTTTATAGAGTGTCGGTATCGCATAGCCCATTACTTGAAGTTCATGCTTTAAGATGACAATGTCCTTCTCGTAATCGTCATTAAAAAAGAGCTCTTCAAACCTCTTTTTCTTAGCCTCATCGATAATATAGCTCTCATGGTGCTTTACACTCTTTACCTTTGAACCGAAATAGTTCATATAAAAATAGACCAAAATAGCCGTCGCCTCATCGCTGTAAGAACCCGATATGCTAACGCATCCAAACATATAACGTATATCGGGATTTGTTCTGAGGTATGCACCTATCCCCTGCCACAGGTAGTCAAGCGCCCTTGAGTTCCAATACTTGGGCTGCACAAAACTGCGTCCAAGCTCAATGGAGTTTTGCAGATACTCTTGACACTCGATTTTAAACTCAAAAAGCGTAGAGGAGTATAGACCGTCAATGCCGTACGCCTCGACCATCTCACCCGCTTTTATTATGCGGTACGAACCTACGATCTCCAGATCCTTGTCGTCCCAAAGGATGATATGCTCGTAGCAGTAGTCAAAATCATCTATGTCTCTCTGCTTTCCGCTCCCCTCTTTAACCTGCCTAAAACTTATCTCTCTTAGCCTTCCGATCTCTTTTATAAGAACGTTCTCATCCGCATTTGCGTAGAGATAGATCTTCTTGCCGTCCGTAGTCTCGCCTATGGCTTTTGCATTTTGAAGCTCTCTTTTAAGCTCCTGCCTGTTCTCCGCCAAGGCTATGCCGTTGTGAGTTTTAAAGATACCTTTTTGCTTTTTGGCAACCTGATAGAAGTGCTTGCGCAGAAGCTTCACCCTGTTTGATATCTCGATGTTTGGCGCATAGTAGCTCTCGTATGGAATACTCTTGCCTATGGTAAAGGAGATGTTCTTGTTGTAGTGTTTGAACATCTCATGCGGGATGGTAGCCGTTGCCAGCGCCTTGTTAAGCATTGAGAGAAGATAGAAGGTCTTTGAGTTTTTCGCATCGATATATATAGGCAAGATCGGAGCTTTAGTGTTTTGTGCTATCTTTAAAAACCCTTTTTTCCACTTTGTATCTTTTATGCCGTCAAGTCTTGCGCGGCTCACTTCACCGGAGGGAAAGATCACTACGACCTGCTCTTTTTGAAGCGCTTCGTAGATCGCCTCCACCGAGCCTCTTTGCATCTTCCCTTTTACATTCTCTATCGGGATAAGCACTTCATCGAGATTTTTAAACTCCTCTAAAAAATTAGATGCGACTATCTTTATATCTTTTCTTACATCTTTTATGACGTTCAAAAGTGCCAAAGAGTCAAGCGCGCCCAGCGGGTGGTTTGCTATTATGACAACTCTGCCGTAAGAGGGTATCCTTGAGAGCTGATTTTTGTTTATAGTGATGTCAATGCTGAAGTAATCAAGTACGAACTCAATAAAATCAAACGCATCGAGATGTCTGTTTTTTACTAAAACATCATTTATCTCATCTTCATGAAAAGCTCTTTTAAAAAATGAGAGCACTCCGTTTCGCACAAGGCTCGGCCATCTTGAAAAAGAGGGGTAGTTATGGTTAAAGTAGTTCTCTACGCTGATAGACATATTACGCCACCATATACAAAGAGATAAGATACTTTGCAATATCTTTTGGCGTCTCTTTTGCGTTTATATACTCTTGTTCTATGTAGTCCCACTCATCATTTACCATCTCTTTTGCTTCATCATGGTTTATGTAGTAGTACTTTGCGAGGTAGTTTATTATCGATATTGTAAAAGCCTGCACTTAGGCCTCCTGTAACAAATTTTATAATGGCATTTTGCATAAAATTTGTTACAGACTAATTACTGAGAGGTTACAGAAGTGTTACGATTTATAACAGTTTTAAACTTTAGTAGAGAGTTTTGTCCTCTTTTGCGCTCCACGCTTCAAAGGGCTTCAGACACTCATCTCTGTCGATGTTCTTTAGCTCCAGAGTCTCTTTTTCGTAAAACTCTTCATCTCTAAAGCCTATATTGTCAGCATCTCTGCTTGAGGCACCATAGTAAACGGTTTTAATGTTTGCCCATTTTATAGCACCCAGACACATAGGGCACGGCATACATGTAGTATATATCTCGCATCCGCTTAGATCGAACGTGCCTAGTTTTTTGGAAGCTTTTTTGATAGCGCTCATCTCGGCATGAGCAGTAGGATCGTTGTTCTTTATAACCTGATTGTGCGCTTTTGAGATTATCTTGCCGTCCTTTACGATCACTGCACCGAACGGCCCGCCGTGGTTGTGCTCTACGCCGCTAAATGCCTCTTTGACCGCTTGGTGCATAAAGTAGTTCATCTTTTTTTCATCCTTTATCTGCGGGCTTTTCTTTCTCTTTTTTTATTATACATCTCTTCATCCGTCTCTTTAAAAAATATATCACCCTCTTCGCCGCCATACTCTTTATAGCCTATGCTCATCCCTATATTATAGCTCTTTGCAATAGTTGAATTTAAAAACAGATTTTCTAGTTTTTCGCAAAGCATGGAAGCATCTTGTTCTTTTGCACCGTAGAGCAGAACTATAAACTCATCCCCGCCAAATCGAAAAATGTCATCGCTTCTTCTAATATGCTCTTTTAAGAAGTCTGCACAACTTCTAAGAGCATCATCTCCCTTGTCATGACCCATATTGTCATTTACTTGTTTGAAATTATCGAGGTCTATAAACATCATGCTAAAAGAGTTCCCACCATTTGCATAGCTCTCTATGGCGCTCTTGTACTTTACATCAAAGGCTTTTTTGTTGAAAAGTCTTGTCAGATCATCTATAAAGACATCCTCTTTTAACTGCTTTTTCTGCTCCTGTTCTATATCATAATTTTTACCGATAGTAACAAATCCGATAAGGTTTTCATCCTCTACAATAGGCGTGATCGTCTGCTTTTCATAATAGAGCAGGCCATCTGCATTTTTATTGCAAAATATAGTCTCAAAAGATGTTTTGTTAAAAAGATTATCCCAAAGATTTTTATAAAATTCTTCATCATGTTGACCGGATTTTAATATTCTTGGATTTTTTCCAATAAGTTCCTCTGCGCTGTAGCCGGTTCTTTGCGTATAGGATTTGTTGACATATATATAATCGCCCTTTGCATTAAAGAGTGCGATGGCATCATGATTCTGGTCTATGGCTTTTTGAAAAAGTTTTATGTGATTTAGAAGTTTTTGAGGCAGAGATATATCTTTTTGAAGAGACAAAAAGGCTATAAGTTTTTTATCTTTATCATAAACTGGCGAGATGTTCCACTCAACCCAGTACTCTCTGCCGTCTTTTGTGTAGTTTATCGCTTTTCCCTCAAAATACTCCCTGTTTATCAGGCACTCTTTGAGTCTGCGTAAGACTTCTCTATCTGTTTTTTCACCCTGCAAAATTCTGGGGGTTTTTCCTACAATCTCATCTTTTGTATAACCGCTCATCTGCGTAAATGCATCGTTTACATATAAAATCTTTGGATGGTCTCCCTCTAACAGAGGCGTAGTTATCACTACCGAGTTATATGAGTGGTCAAAAATTGCAACTTCATAGTCATTGAGAGTTAGTATATCGTTAGCTAATTTCATGCTTCCTCCGCGCTAAAGCAATCATAGCCAATTTTTACAAATACCTCGATGTCTTATGCATTTTTAGCTTCTTTAGTATCCAGAAGATATGCTGAAATAAATATTTATTTCTCTCTTTCTTTGTCAAGAGAACACTATTCTCCAGTTTGTTTTTAAGATTCTATTTATTTAAAAATCCCATCATTTTTTCGCTGTCAAAACTCGCATCTTTCTCTTTTTTTATCTCCTGCTCGAAATCTTCGAGCGTAAAAAGAGGTTTTTCTCTCACAGCTACTTTGTACGCCGTGTTTTTTACTATCAGACTTATCTGTCCGCCAGTCAGAGAGTAGCTTGAGAGCTCGTTTACGTCAAAGCCCTCTTCGTAAGGCGCATTTAGAGGAAGCATCTTTTTCCACAATGCAAGCCTCTGCTCTTTGTTTGGCTTTTTGAACTCTATCTTATAGTTGAAACGTCTTGAGAACGCCTTGTCTATATTTTCAAGCAGGTTCGTAGTTGCAATAAGCACGCCCTTGAACTTCTCGATCTGCTCCAAAAATATGTTCTGCATCTGGTTGTGCATCTGATCTGCGCCGCTGTTTGTTCCGCTAGATCTAGCGCCCAAAAACTGGTCAGCCTCGTTTAACAGAAGGATAGGCTCAGTCTTTGTCTTTTCACACAGATCGTAAAAGGTGTCAAATATCTTTCTTACGTTCTTCTCGCTCTCTCCCACATACATAGAGAGTATCTTTGAGCAGTCAAACGCCAGAACCTGACGCTTAAGCGACTTTGCAAGAGAGTACGCGGTCATGGTCTTACCGGTTCCAGCCGCACCGTAGAAGATTATCCTAGCATCAATGCCGCTCTTTTTATCTTTGATGCCCCACTCTACAAGTCTTCCGACAACCTCTTTGTCAAGCTGTCTCATAAGGTTTTTAAGCGTCTCTTGCGTCTCGTTTGCCAGTACGACATCTTCAAGCGAGGTCTCTGGTTCTACAAGCTCAAAAATATCCTGTTCGTCGATAAGCGTGTTAAGCTTTATACGGCGAACCTTTTTATTTTTTTGCGGATGGATAATGCTTTGAAGAACATCATCGACAATATAAAACGCACGAGAGATACCGCCGAAAGGATTTAACATCTCCTCATAGTCGATTATTCCGTCGTTTATAAGGTTCGAGCCGTCCTCCAAGAGAGAGCGGTTCTTTATACGCTCATACTCATCAAGCGATATAAGCTCTATTAGCGTGTTCATCTCACGCAAAGAGGCGTCTGTCGCACTGTACTCTTCACGAAGAAGTGCCAGAAAGATTACCTGCTCTTTTGCGTCCATCTTTTTCTGCTTGAAAAACTTATCGAGCACCAGCTTTTCAGGAGTCTGAGCGACTCTGTCCTCTATGCGCTTTTCAAGAAGTTTTAGTTTTGCCTGCGTTCTGTCTATGCCCAAAGAGTGCTCATGCACGTTTTGGCGGATAGCACTCATCTTTTGGTAGAGGTCTATGCGCAAAAACTGATCTTGAAGATATTCCAGATGGTCAGAGTATGGCTTAATGTCCGGCAGTTCGCTCTCAAGCGCCCCCTCTTGAAGAAGCTTTAAAAACGACGGAGAGAGCCCGACCGCGCTGTTTAAGAGCTCCAGCGGCGTTACTTCCGAGATCTTTATAGGCGTGAAGCTTTGCTGATGGAGCCAGCCGAGTTCTAAAAGAAGCTTGACTTCGGCTATATGCTTTATCCCCTCATACTTCTCGTTGCCGTATATCTCTTGGAGCAGGTCCAGTATGAGAACATCATCTTCCCCGCGCATATATCTCTTTGCAAGTGTCTGTAACAACTGTGCTTCTGTTTTACTACATTTTAGCTGAGCAAAAATAACCGTTTTTTCTATATCTTTTGCTTCTAAAAAATCAATTAATGTTTCCAAATATATCCTTAAAATCTATACTCTAAAGCTGATGATATCAGCAGCGCGTTTGCGTTTGAAAATTCGCCCTCAAGTGAGCTGTTTGAGACCTTTTTATCTTCTCTTATCGAATAAAGAGCGCCGAAGCCTACATTTATCTTCTCGCTCACTTGGTATCTTGCACCGAGCGATACAGAGAACGAGTCAGAGTCGGGCAGCTCAAAACCAAGCGTCTCGTTTGGCACGGGTGATTCATCGATGAGAAAACCGCCCATAAGTGTTAATTTTTCCATTTTTTGCGTTATGCCAAAACGAAAGACATCCGTATCTCTCCACTTCTTGGCTACAGGTGTGCCAAAGACAATATTTGTGACCGCATTTACGCTTGAGCCGTAGTCAAAATCGAGCTCTTTATACTCCGACCAGAAGTTCCTCTCATAAACGAACTCCAGTGTTGTCTCACTCGGCAGAGTATAGGCAACTGCTAAATTTAAAAGAGCAGGAACCGGCACTGTTACCGATGCAGAACTGCTTGAAGTATAAGTGGCAAGCGGAACGGAGCCGTCCAATGTGCCTGTGTAAGAAAGATCGGCACTTCCCTCTACGCTCAGATCAACATTCGAGCGGTATGTCAAAGCCAGCTCAAGTTCAGATGTCGGCTTGTATGCAAGAGCGATGTTGTAGCCCAAATCTATAGAATCACCCTTCATATCGCGCAAAGCCATCGGCGAAGTACTTTTTACCACTCCTTCTGAGTATATTGCTCTGATTCCCAAAGCAACCGCTATCTTATCGCCAATGGGAAGTGCGACACTCGGGTTTATCTCTACCGTTTGAAGTGTAAACTCCTCCGCTTTGTAAACCGCAGGGGCACTCTCCCATCTCTTTGAAAGCCCGGCTGGAGAGACTATGCTAAGCCCGTAACGCGCGCCGCTTATCTCCTGCGAGACATAGTGAAGAGAGGGAACGATAAAGTTCTCTCTTTTGGAATCTATGTCTATGCCTGCCGCTTTATAATTTATATCGCTAAGCCCGATATACATCAGGTTAGCCTCCATGACCGCTTCATTTTTCATAAAAACCATATTGGCAGGATTGTAGTATGCCGCATCTGCACTCGAATTATGTGCGACATTGGCAGCACTAAGAGCAACGGAGTTCAAAGAGGTCTCTGGTATTTTGTAGCCCCCCGCAAACAAAACACAGACACTCACAGATAACAAAACAATAGCTTTCACTTTAATAATCCCCTTTTATTAAACAGTCGCTGATTTTATATGAATTTTGCTTAATTCTCAAAAGAGTAAAGAAGCGCTATCTCATCCTTCCAGATGGTCTCATCGATCGTCTCAAGGATAAGCGGTATATCGTTCATTCTCTCATCGTTCATGATAAACCTGAACGCATCAAGCCCTATCTCGCCTTTGCCCAAAGAGTGGTGTCTATCAACGTGCGAGTCGAACTTCGCTTTTGAGTCGTTTATGTGCATACCCATCAGGTATTTAAACCCGATGATCCTCTCAAACTCGCTCCACGTTTTATCGTAAGCCTCTCTTGTTCTTATGTCATAACCTGCCGTGAACATATGGCAGGTGTCTATGCAGACTCCGACACGGCTTTTGTCCTCTACTTTGTCTATTATTTGAGCCAAATGCTCAAACTTCCATCCTAGGTTGCTTCCCTGTCCTGCAGTATTTTCAAGAACCAAGCTTACACCCTCCGTTTTCTCCAGAGTTCTGTTCATGGCATCTGCAATATTGCTTAAACACTCATCTTCGCTTATCTGTTTAAGATGGCTTCCCGGGTGAAAATTGAGTCTATCAAGCCCCAGCTGCTCACACCTCTGCACCTCATCCAAAAAAGCATCCATAGACTTCTCTCTTTTATCTGCTTCCGGGTGACCCAGGTTTATAAGGTAAGAGTCGTGAGGAAGCACATGTTTTGGCAAGATACCGCTCTGCTCAAGCGCTTTTTTAAACTTCTCTATCGTCTCGCCATCAAGCGGCTTTGCGCTCCACTGTCTCTGGTTTTTGGTAAAAAGAGCGAACGCTTTTGCGCCTATGGCCACTGCATTTTCAACCGCATTGAAAACGCCTCCGCTTGCACTTACATGTGCGCCTACAAATTTATTCATCTATATCCTTTACATTAAATATTATGCCGTTTTTTCTATCTTTGAAAAAAACGCCCTTTGATTCCACTCTGTAGCTTATATCAACATCTTTATCTTGTATCTTTTGAGTAAATCCATCAGCTGTTTTGCTCAGATTTGCCCCGTCGTAAATAGCATGGGAGAGCAGTATGTTTTGAAGCGTATCATCGGGATATGCCTCATTTAGATAATCTTTGTTAAAGCCGCTTTTACTCATACAGCCACTGCTAATGCAAATGAGATGGTTTATGGCTATCTTCTCTATGCTTTTGCCTGCCATAAAGAGTTCAAGCTCTATGGATTTCTCGCTGTTGCGAAGATAACCTACGTCTGAGAACTTCATCTTTGGCGATTTTATAGTAATGATCTTTGTCTGCGTATGTTCATAGTTTTTGATGCTGCATGCACTAAAAAAAAGAAGAGTAAAAATCAGTAACATATATTTCATAATCGAATTGTACCGACATAAAATTAACTGCCAAGCGTTATTCAAAGGTTGATAAAATTCCAAAAAAAAATTTCAGAGGAACCAAATGCACAGTAAAATCCAAACGATTGTAGAGAGCAAAGGCTTTATAAACTTCATAACCTACCTTATCATCCTAAACGGTATAACTATGGGGCTTGAGACCTCAAAAGAGTTTATGGCAAATTTTGGCGGAGTTACTTCACTTTTCAACACTCTTGTCATCTCAATTTTTACAATAGAGATTGCGATGCGCATCTATGTTCACAGGCTCTCTTTTTTCAAAGACCCGTGGAGCATTTTTGACTTTAGCATTGTGGCAATATCGCTTGTACCTATAAGCGCAGGTTTTGAGATACTGAGAGTTTTAAGGGTTCTGAGACTCTTTAGGCTGGTCACTATCGTGCCTCAGATGAGAAAGATAGTCTCGGCACTTATCAGCGTTATCCCCGGAATGCTCTCCATCGCAGCACTTATGAGTCTCTTCTTTTATATCTTTGCCATCATGGCAACGCAGCTCTACTCCGAAAAATTCCCACAGTGGTTCGGAACGCTGGGCGAATCTTTCTACACCCTTTTCCAGATAATGACGTTGGAGTCTTGGTCTATGGGGATAGTCCGCCCTGTTATGGAAGTTTACCCGCTGGCATGGACATTTTTTGTTCCGTTTATCTTTGTCGTAACCTTTGTTATGATAAACCTTATAGTTGCCATAGTAGTTGACGCGATGTCGATCATAAACAAAAAAGAGGAGGAGCATATCGTAGAAGAGGTTCACATAGCTGAGAATCACACAAACAGTGAACTCTCACTGCTAAGAGCAGAGATTGCGGAGTTAAAAGTTCTGCTTAAAGCGAGCGTTAAGAGCTAGATAACGTACTGGCAAAACAAACATTATTAGAACCAATAAATTGCCCGTAGGTAATTTATTGGCTACTTTCAAACGTTACACTCTTTTCTCTTTGCAATTTGCCATATTTTTAACTTCTGCTTAGAAATTTGTCTATACTGATAGTATGAAAATACACATAGATATAGACTGCTTTTTTGTAAGTGCCGCGCGCATCAAAGAGCCTTTGCTTGAGGGCAAGCCCGTTGCTATAGGCGGGCGGAGCGATACTAAGATCTTTAACAAAGACGCCAAAAAACAGACTGTCAACTTTGAGAACTCTGGTTCGTTCGTTCCTACTTTTTATAAAGCTTATGAAGAAAAAGATGACGATATTGCCTCTTTTACGGATGAGGATGGGCGTGTGCGAGGCATACTCACGACCTCAAGCTATGAAGCTCGGTCCTACGGCATCAAGACTGCCATGAGCATCAGAGAGGCACTAACCCTCTGCCCGCATCTTATCATCAAAGCGCCCAATATGTCTCTGTACCAGAAGCTCTCGCACGAACTTCACGACTTTTTGCAGACCAAGATACCGCTCGTCGAGCAGGCGAGCATAGATGAATTTTACGGTGATCTTGGCGGCTGGATAGACGATAAGGATGTAGAAGATTTTATAAAAAATTTAAAAAACGAGATAAAAGAGGTAATAAAGCTTCCCGTATCCATCGGGGCAGCTCCAACCCGCTATATCGCCAAGCTTGCCACTTCTCACACAAAGCCGTTTGGATGCAGAGTCGTATATTCACATGAGCTGGACAGTTTTATAGAAAATATCCCCGTCGGAGAGTTTGCGGGCATCGGCAAAAGTATGAAAGCAAAACTAAAAAGTGCGCAGATACACACCCTAGGGGAGATAAAGAGAAGAAGAGGAACACTAGAGTCGTGGGGACCTTACGCAAAAGAGCTCTACGCCAGAGTATGCGGCAAAAGCGATGATGAGATAAATACAAAACATATAAGAAAATCCATAGGAATCTCCAGAACGTTCGACCCTATCTACGACAGAGAGGAGCTAAAAAGAAGAGTGCACGTTCTCGCCCGCCATCTCAGTTTTGCCATCATGAAACTTCAAGTCATCCCTACTGTCTTTCATCTCTCTATCGCCTACGAGATGAATCAAAAGTCGCACAAGAACATAACGCTTTGCGAAATATTTACCGAAAAAAAATTTGACTCTCTGTGTCTAACGCTCTTTGGTGAGGCGGACACCCACAAAAGGCTTCAAGTCATACGCATAAGCATCAACTGCTCAAGCTTTACGAGAGACTCAAAAAGGGAGCTCTCGCTTATAAATTTTGCAGAGGAGCAGAGGATGCACAGACTTACCCAGCATTCGCAAAACATAAGAGAAAAATACGGCATAGATATGTTGAAATGGGGAAGTGAATTATGATAGAATAAATCAATGATAAAAAACAAACTCTTAGAGCAGTTCCGCTCCTTTTTCTCAAGAAACTACCCAGATGACATGGAGACACAGATAGAATATTTCTCGATATTCGGCGGTCTGGGATGGGAGCTTGACACAACCAAAGAGATAGACTATTTGGTCGAAGAGCTGATACTCAACAACTATGTGTCTCTTAGAAAAAAGATAGAAGAGCTGACCTTGGCGGACAAAGGATGCCTTCGTCTTCTTCGTGCTTTAGCGGTAGGTGATAGAAAGATATTTTCCGCATTTAACAGAGCAGGTCTCAACAACGCAAACGGCGGAAGCGCGCTCAACTTTTTAGAGCAAAAAGGGCTTGTTCAAATAGAGTTCTCAAGAGAGGAGCCTGCGCGCTCACTAAACCCAAAAGGCAAACTAAAAAGAGAGGTCTCAAGATACAGGATCTCGCACAAAGTCCTATTTACCCACCCCTTCATAAGATTCTGGTTCTACTTTATCGCCCCGCACGCAAGGGAGATCGAAGCGAACAAATATGACACTTTTTTTAAAGATTTTCATAAAAGAAGACACAGCTATACGAGTCTGGTTTTTGAGGAGCTCTCCGAAGTTCTGCTAAATTACAACCTAAGAGACTCCCAGATACTGAGCTCTGGAAGTTACTGGGATGCAAATGTCGAGATAGATATACTCACCATAACAAAAGATGAGAAGGTTTACGTGGCGGAGTGCAAGTGGTCAAACCACAAGGTAAACAAGAGTGAGTGGCATAAACTCTTGGACAAATGTCAAAAGCTCGGTATTGAGCCTACTCAGGCAGTTATTTTCTCCAAAAGAGGCTTCTCAAAAGAACTTTTAAGCCATCAGGGGAAAAAACTCGCCCTCTACAGCGCACAGGATTTTGAAGCACTCGTAAAGAGCGCTAAAAAAGAGGAGATAATAGATAACTTCTTTTAGAGGTGTCTCTCATCTTTAAGAGCTGAGTATGCTTCTTGAAGAAGCTGGAACTTCTGTGTATAGTGCTCTACCATGTGTGGAGCCTCTTGAAGCACTTTGTCGGGATGGTACGCTTTTGCAAGTCTTTTATAGCTCTCTCTCAGATCACTTTGACTCGCACCAACAGGACACTGCAAAATCGAGTAAAAATGATTTTTCTGCTCATCCTCTTCCTCTTTGCATAAGCTTCCGAAACTGTACTTTGCAAAATCGCTGTATAACTTGCTCATAAAGCGGTTGTTATAGCTGTATCTTATCTGGTAATGAAGAACATTACGCTTGTCAAGTGCTCTCTCCAGCCTAGCTTTTGCCTTATAGTCTGAGACGTCAAGGACCAAAGATATATCGGTTCCCCTCTCAACATAGACTTCAAGCTGTGAACGAAGATAGCTCAGCACCCAAGAATTCGGATAATCAAGCGATATAAGTACGGTATCGCTGTTGTAAGCATAAAGATTGACCGCTATCTCTTGAGGCTCTTCTTGTTTGTTCAACTCTATTCTGATCGGCTGGTTTCCGAATTTGAGCAGTGATCGAAGAAAAAACTCATGTGAAAAATCATGTTTTGTGGCGTGGTATTGGCTTAGCTGGTTAATGAATCTCTCACGCTCTTGAGCCAAGATCTCATTTCTAAACACCATCACCGCTTTAGGCAAAAAAAGCATACCTCTGGAGTGGTGATTTAAAAACTCTTTCATCCACTGAGTGTTTAACGTATCAAAGTCTGTAGTGACTAAAATAAGATTGTCTCTTAGCACTATCTCCATCAACTTAACCTTTTTTGGACTGTTTTGCTTCATATTTGTAGCAAAAACAGTTCCAAATCAGCAGATGTTTTTATACATCTCGGGGCGTCTGTCTCTTATAAGACCCCAGTAGTGTCTCTGCTTCTGATTTTCCTCTATATCGAACTCGGCGTAGAGTATCTCCTCTTTGTCCCTAGATGCTTCTGCTATCTTTGCCCCCGTATAGTCTGTTATGAACGACGAGCCGTAAAAATTGAGGCTGCATGTCTCGCCTTTCTCTTCGCCGATTCTATTTGCAACTACCACGGGAACGGTATTTGTTGCAGCGTGTCCCATCTGGACTCTCTGCCAATGCTCTTTTGAATCAAGGTGGATCTCAGGCTCGCTTCCGATCGCCGTCGGGTAGAAGATGATCTCAGCACCCATAAGCGTCAAAGCTCTCGCAGTTTCGCAAAACCACTGATCCCAGCAGATACCGACACCTATCTTTGCATAAGCAGTATCGTATACTTTAAAGCCTGTATTACCCGGTTTAAAGTAGAACTTCTCCTCATATCCTGGACCGTCAGGGATATGCGTTTTGCGGTAATTATCCATTATAGTGCCATCCGCATCTGCAACGACAAGAGAGTTGAAATAACCATCATCGCTCTTCTCAAAATAGCTTATCAGAATAACCGCTTTAAGCTCTTTTGCCAAAGCAGAAAATCTCTCTATAAGCTTGTTACCTTCTCTTGGAGCCGCCCACGAGAAGTACTTCTCATCCATGTCTTTGCAGAAGTAGTACCCCTCAAAGAGTTCGGGGAGTAAAATTATCTGAGCGCCGTTTGCGGCCGCCTCTCTTGCCAAGCTCTCGGCTTTGGCAACATTTGAAGCTTTATCTTCACTCATCTGCATCTGAACAGCACTGACCTTAACCATCTTCTACCTCACTAAACGCTTTTAGCTTTTTCCATCTTTTTTCGCTCGAATTTCATCTTGTCCTGAAACTGCTTGCTTCTATCTTTTGCAAAGACCTGCATATCTTCGATCTCATCCATCTCATCGACGATCTCGACACCCAAAAGCGTCTCGATAGCATCTTCGAGCGTAACGACACCGACAGTCTGACCATAGCTGTCATAAACTATAAACAGGTGTGTCTTTCTCTTTACGAAAAGATCTATAAGATGCGGAACAGGTACGTTTTCAGAGACCATATGCACTTCATGTGAAATGCTCTCCAAGGTCATGCTGTCATTATCTTCATTGCTCTCTTCAAGAATTCTCTGACTAAAGACAATGCCCACAACATCATCAAGCGTCTCTCTATAGATAGGAATACGGGAGTGAATATACATCCTGTCATCTTCTACCGCTTCTTCGATCGTTGTTTCTGCCGATAGAGAAAAAACAACGCTTCTTGGTGTCATAATATCTTTTGCTTTTATGTTTTTGAGCTTTAAGAGGTTCTCTATGAGATCACTCTCTTTGCTAAGGATCGCCCCCTCTTTCTCACCCATTGCTACGACTGCCATGATCTCATCACGCGAGAAATTACTTTGATGCTTCTTGTTTCTTGAGATATAGTTTGTCAAAAATGATGAGAACCATGTAAAAGGCGCACTTATCGTCATCATAAACGAGATTATGTACGCTGATGGAACCAACAGTTTTTTCCAGTGAAGCGCACCTATGGTCTTAGGGATGATCTCTGAAAAGTATAAGATCAGAAGCGTAATAACAAATGCTACAAGCGCTTGCCACTCCTCTCCAAAAAGTATCTGAGCCTGAGCTCCTACACCTGCAGCTCCCATTGTATGCGCAAACGTATTGACTGTCAATATAGAAGATATTGGCTTGTCTATATTTGACTTCAGCCCTTTTAACTTATTGACCAGATTTTCATTGTGGTCTTTTGAGAGGCTCTCTATATAAGAGTTCGTGCTTGAGAGTAAAACCGCCTCTAAAATTGAACATAAAAACGATACTAAAATAGCAAGTGAGAGATAAATAATGAGCAGAGTCATAGAACTGCTCCAATGAGAACGTGGGTTAAACTACGCGAGGCCGGGTCGCTTTGGGTCATTTAAAAATTCCTTTGATTTTTTGATGGGCATTATAGCACATTATAGTTACTGCCTGTTTAAAAAAGATTAGCTTATATTTATATATAAGCAAACTCAGCAGTGTACAGCAAGCCAGAGAGTCTCCTCTTTTGGCTTTGTCCAAGAGACTCTGTGCTTTTTATGTGCAGGAATACTTATATAGTCTCCGGCTTTTAATCTCACCTCATCGTCATTTAAAAAAGATATGACCGCTTCGCCTTTTAGCAAAATAACCCACTCATCCCTTCTTTGGTCATACCACTCAAACTCAGGCGTTACATGTCCGTAAGAGACTATCCTCTCTATGGTTACCCCGTCTTTTGAAAAGAGCTCTTCAAAAAACTCTTTGTCCGCAGGCTTTGGAATATTCTCAAATATGTTTAAGGACATCTTTAAAAATCCTTTAGTCATAAAAACATGCGCTCACGTATCCTACGACTCTCTCAGTGTCTCCGCTTGCATCCGCACTTGTACTGTAATCAAGCAGCTCTGCTTTCATACCTACCTTTTTCGCACTTAGAAGAACTGCTTCAATACCGAGTTTTCCACATGCCTCGCATCCGCTGTGGAGTTTCTCGACATCGATATTCTCGATAGCTTCAAGGCATATATTGTCGAGCCTTGCCGCATTGCTAAGAGAGTGAAAATGACTAAGGTCCGTGCTTATGACGACTCCGCACTCAGGTTGTGTCAAAATGTGATCAATGATCTCACAGAGCTGCGTTGCGTCAGCATACGAGTAGACTATCTCGACTATCTCGGCATCTTCTATGTAATGTTTTATGAACGGGAACTGCACCTCGGTGCTATGCTCTTGATGAGCCTCCAAGACACACGGAAGATCAAACTTATCTTTTAATGCCTGATGCAGCGAAATAGAGGCATCTATGTCTCCAAACGGTGTCTCATAGGAGCTAAAATCACAAAGCGACGCCCCTTCAAAACCGACCTTGTGTGAAGGTCCTATGACCACAAACTTTTTTACTCCGCTTTGACGCAAAACCCTATATGCTATATTTGCACTGTAACCTGAGTAGATATACCCTGCATGAGGAACTATCACAACTCTTGAATTTAACTGCGGCAGAGTCTTCTCTTCATCATAAACAGCACTGAAATGTTCAAAATATCTCTCTATCTCAACGGCTCTTCCGGGATAAAAAGCACCGCTTACGCTCATCTTTCTTTTCATCGTAAACTCCTGTTTCTACTTCTACTCTAGCGGAGGTATCTTGTCAAAATCTTCATTTATTGCCTGAACTCTGTACTTGTATATCTCAGGATGCTCTTCATACACCAAAGGGCTTAGCCCCGCCTTCATACTTAGATGCTCCAAAAAGATCTTCGGCGATTTGAGCTCTCTCCATACCTGAGGCAAAAATGTTCCCTGATAGCCGTTATACTTGAAGATAAGACCGTCGAGTTCAGGTTCTACCTTTGTAACAAGATCATCAAAATCTTCATACTCTATGATCTGAGGTTCACTTAAAACAGAGACCTCTATATTGATATGAGAGAGCTCTCTTTCACTTAGCGGATGAAATCTTGGATCGTGGAATGCGGCGGATTTTGCATTTTGAAAAATATCTTCAAAACGTGAACGATGAGGAACAAGAGAACCTATACATCCTCTTAGATGATGATCGTACTCAAGCGTCACGAATGTTGCGGCTTCTATTTTTAAAAAAGGATATTTTTCAAATAACTTCTCTTTGTCAAACTCATACGCACTGCTAAACTCTTCAAGTATGGCATGTTTTGCGATTTGCAATAAAACAGCGTCTATCATTAAAGCCCCTTTTGTTTAACCAATCGTTCATTTTACTCTCATAAAGTTTATAAAAAACTAAATCTACTCTTGTGCGGTCTCCTGGCTTTTTTCAAGCGCATATCTTGTTAAAAACGGTCCTATTATCTCATGAATAAGTGTCGTAGCGATTATTATATTCAAAAGCATAGGTGCCAAAGCTTCAAAACTGCTGCGCTCTTGCAGTGAAAGAACCAATCCTATTGCAACCCCGGCTTGAGGTATGAGCGCTGCTCCCATATACTTTTTCACATTAGAACTGCTTTTGGCAACAGAAGCGCCGATAAAACTTCCTACGTATTTTCCAAAAAACCTCAGCACTATATATGCAACTATTGCAAGAGGGAGAGAGAAAAAGGCTTCAAGTTTTAGATGCATGGCAGATAACATAAAAAAAAGTATAAATATTATCTGTGCAAGATGTTTGTCTATCTCCTCTTCGACAAGATCGAAATCTTCAGATATATTTGTTATCACAATGCCCATTACCATTGCACTCAAAAGCGGTTCCAAATGCCATGCCTGGCTTAAACTGTAGACAACAAATATAAGTCCAAGAGTTGATATCGTCTCCATCCCTTTGTGGTGCGCAAAAAGCTTCTCAAATCCTCTATTGAGAAAAGCTGCCACAACTCCGATCAAAACACTCAAAAAGACTATATTAAGTGTAGTTAAAAGAGTTTGCCAAGAGTAGGTATCGCTTTGCATAAGTGAAACAGCAACTGTTACAGCCAAAGAAAAAACGATCAAAGAGATGGCATCATCAGCGGCAACGACAGCAAGAAGTGTTGATGTAAAATTTCCTTTGGCATGAAGTTCATGCACCAGTGCAAGAGGAGTTGCAGGAGCCGTAGCAGTCGCGATAGCACCTAGTATCAGAGCCGCTATTGTAGTTTCAAGCATAGGAAGCTCTAAAATATCTCCCAAAAAGATAAAACCCGACGCAACGACAAAAAATGTCGTAAGGGATTGAAAAATTGTTATCAAGACAATCTCTTTTATATGTCCGTTAAGTCTTTTTGCCTTGAGTGTCGCACCTGCTAAGAGCGCAATTATCGAGAGAGCAAGGTCCGTGACAATATGAGAATCCTCGATGAAGTGCTGCGGGACAAGCCCGAGCACCTGCGGACCGATAATTAAGCCGACCAAAAGATATCCAACCACTCTGGGAACATATACCAAAGGGCTAAAGCGCTCTATAAATGCTCCAAGAACAAAAATAATACCTATATAAAAGAGTGCCTCCATCTTATGAGACAATCTCTCTTAATGCATCCTCGAATTTTGCATAATGAAATTTAAAACCGTTCTCACTTAGCTTTGTAGGGTAGACCTCTTTTGAGTCAAGAACAACATGCGCACCCTCTCCGAAGATGAGCTTTATTAAAAAGGCCGGCACCATAAAGAATGTAGGCCGCCTCAACACATTGCCCAGAATTTTTGTCTGTTCAATGTTTGAGAGCGGATAAGGAGTGGTGAAGTTGACAGAACCGCTGATGGCAGGAGTTTTTATAATAAACTCTACTGCTCTGAGCAGGTCCTCTATATGTATCCATGAGACCATCTGCTCTCCGTTTCCGAGCTTTCCTCCGACTCCCATCTTAAAAGGAGGCAGTATCTTTGACATTGCTCCGCCCTCTTTGGCAAAAATAACTCCAAATCTCATCTCTACTACCCTGACCTCAAACGCCTCTGCTTTTTTCGCCTCTGCTTCCCACTCCAAACACAGAGTAGACAAGAAATCATCTGCATACCTCTGCGAGTCGTCGTTGTGCGGAGTATTTGACTCATATATACCTACTGCCGAAGCGCTCAATAAAAGTTTTGGTCGTTCTTTGCAAAGAGCGATGGCATCGACAAGTTTTTTTGTGGTCTCTATACGGCTGCTGCGAAGCTTCTTTTTATAACTCTCGCTCCAAGGAGCCAAGATGGTGGTACCGCTCAAGTTGATGAGGACATCACATTTCTCAAGCTGCTCTGCTATGCTCTCTATTGATGTATCTTTGCGTACCTTCAAACCTACTATCTCGTTGTGTGCAGGATTAAAAAACTCTTCAAGTTTTGAGCCTACCAAACCGCTTTTACCGCAAATAATTATCTTGAGCCTGTTACCAATCGCCATCAAAAACTCCTTGAGATCACATCTTGCTCTGATTATATGTATAAGTTGATAAAAAAGTCCTTATACCAAACTTTGGTATTATAACTCCAAAAGCACGGTATCTCTTCTCGTTGCTTCAAACTTCTTGCATCCGCTCTCAAAAGCTCCGCTCTCGCCAATTAGTATGCACTTGTGTTTTGCTCTTGTGACTGCGGTGTAGATTAGCTTTGTATTGTGCATGATGTAGTGCGAAAAGCTCATGGGGATTATGACTATATCATACTCCATCCCTTGTACTTTATGAATAGTAAGCGCATAAGATAGCATCAAATGGCTACGCAGCTCCTCATACTCATAAACGACCACTACATCTTCGTTTGGATAAAATACGAACGCCTGTTCATCTTCCTCCTCTATCTTAAAAAGCAGTCCGCTCATACCGTTAAATATGCGTCTTTGCGCCGAATCTTCACCGTTCTTGTACCCCTCGCCGCTCCACGATGTCATATTCTCATTTTTTGTATGAACGACCTTGTCCATAAGTCTGAACTCCACACCGCCCTTTTTCACGCACTTTTTAGGGTTTGGGTTGAAATAATCCTGCAAGACGCTGTTTAAATTGTTTACACCCAAAGTTCCGCCCTTCATAGGGGTTATGACCTGAAAATAGTTCAGATACTCTTTTATCTGCTTGTTGTTTAGCCTGTATCTCGCCTTTTCTATCGACTCAACGACTTTGTGGGCTATCTCTGCAACAATACGCGATGAGTTCTCCTCTCTTAGATCATGAAGCTCCTTTTGAGAGAGCTGATTTTTGCGGGCATAATAGTTCTCTATATTTACATCTATAAACTCAAAGTCTTCGTAGCTTTTTCTATACTCGGGCACGCTGCCTATTCGTATATCATTTGCTATTACGGTTATGGCTTTATCTTCGCTCTGTCTGTATATCTTTGTAAGCTTTACAATAGGTGCGAGGGAGAGCGTCAAAACATCGCTTAGAACATTTCCGGCACCGATGGGAGGAAGCTGTGCATCATCGCCTACTATTATCAGGATGGCGTTTTTGTTGATTTTTGAGACAAGTCTTGCAAAAAGAGAGGAGTTTATCATAGAGGCTTCGTCTATCAAAACAACCGAGTACGGAAAATCATCTCTGTCTTCAAATTTAACCAGTAAACTTTGGATGGTGGCACTCTCATAACCAGTAGTATCTGCAATACGCTGAGATGCTATGCCGCTTAGGGCACATGTCATTATCTCTTTTTTGTCATATTTTGTGTTTAGCAGCTCAAGTATGGTTCTTGATGTCGTGCTCTTTCCCGTTCCCGCATAACCGACCAGAAAGAGTATGGACGCTCCGTCGTTTATCTTCTTTAGAGCCTCTTTTTGCTGCTCTCCCAACTGAAGCTCTTTATCTTTTAAAAACTCGTCCAAATCTTTTACAAAGCCGCCGTTGTCGAGCTTCGCTCTTCTTTTGAACTCATCATACAAAAACTTCTCCGAATCGTACAGCCGTGCAGGAGAGACGCGGTTGTTTTTCATCAAAACAATGTTCCCCTCGCTTACCCTCTCGATCAAAATCGCCTCATAGAGATGGTTCTTGTCGCTAAACATTAGCAGCTCATTTAGCTCTCTAAAGAGAATCTCTTTTGCCACACACGAGTTGCCCTGCTGTTCGCAGTAGTTTAGCAGTACATAATCCATCGCCGAACCTATGCGGTTTTCATCGTTTGGACTCACCCCCATCTTAAGTGCGAGCTCATCGGCACGTTTGAAACCTATGGAGTTTATGGAGGTTAAGATGTAGGGGTTGTTTTTTATCTTTGCACAAGGCTCATCAACGTCGCGCATGGCCGTTGCAATCGTGGTAAGAAGTGCCGGTGAGACGTCATAAGGAGTTAAAAACTCCCCTATCTCCCGCATGGAGCGAAACTTTTTCCAGCTCTCTTGTATCTTTTTTAGCCGCTTCTCTTTGATGCCGCTAAACTCCAAAAGCCGCTCTATGTCATTGTCTAGTATCTCGACAAGCCCCTCGCTTCCAAAATGCTCTATTAGCTCGGCAGAGAGCTTTTTTGTAAACCCTTTTACTATCTTGTTCAAAAAGAAAAAGAGCTCGTTTTGATTTACTTTTATCTGCTCGAACTTGAAGGTCTTGCCATATTTTTTATGCTCTTTCCAGTGCCCTTTTAACGTTATCGCGCTTCCTTTTAGATGTGAGACGGCACTCTCATAGTATGAACCGCTTATCTTCTCGCCGCTCTTGAGCACTGCTATAAAAAAAGCCTCCTCTTCAAAAAGGATCTTGTCAATTTGACCTATTATGGTTTCACTCAATATTTAAACCTGTCTTTTATATATATTAATTGCCGATATTTTTGCATTTGCAATATTAAAAAAAATATAGCTAAAAAAGCCAAAAATAGACCTTTGTTTTCTATCTTTAATCTGATTTTGTCTCATTGCTTATTATAGACCGAGAAGTCAGGACACCTTTTTATGCTACCATCACGGTTGATTTACTTGAAGGAAGATATTATGCAAAACAAAACAATTTTAGTAACAGGTGCGAACGGCGGGCTGGGAAATGCTTTTATAGAGGCCCTTTTGGAGCAAAACCCAAAAAAGATATACGCGGCAGCAAGAGATATAAAGACGCTTGAGAATTTTAAAAACAGAAACAATGTTGAACTCTTAGAGCTTGACATCACAGATGCTGCTTCACTACGATCAGCAAGAGAAAAAGCGCACGATATTGATGTGCTTATCAACAATGCGGGTGTAAACTCAAATGGAAGAATTTTTAGCACAAACTCCAATGATATGGATGTAAACTACAAAGGGACGGCAAATCTCTGTAAGAATTACTTTGAGTATGCAAAAGATAACAAGATGCAGATAATCAACATCTCCTCGATCGTCGCTCTTTGCAACCTCCCCATCATGGCTGAGTACTCCATCTCAAAAAGCGCGCTTCACTCATTTACACAAGCCCTCAGAGCAGAGCTTAAAGCCTACGGAAGCGAAGTATATGAGGTTTTTCCCGGTCCAATAGACACGAGACTGACCGAGGGAGCAGACATGCCAAAAGCAGACCCGAAGGATGTAGCAAAAGAGGTCTTAAAGTGTGTTGCAAATAGGGAGTTTGATATATTTCCGGATGCCTTTGCAAAGATGATCAAAGAGAGGCTCTCAACCGACCCACAAGGGGTGGAAGCAGATTTCGCCATGTCGGTAGCGGGTTAAGGTTTTACGCCTTTACCCTCTTGTTTCTCTCTTCCTCTTGCGCCTTGTAAAGCTCAGCGCACCCTTTTGCCAGCTCTCGAATTTTTAGTATGTAATTCTGACGCTCGGTCTGGCTGATGGCTTTTCTTGCATCGAGCACGTTAAAAGTATTTGCTGCCATCATACAAAGGTCATACGCGGGCAGAGGGAGCCCTGCATCTAGCGCTTTTAAACACTCATCGCTTTTTGCATTAAACTCTCCAAAGAGCATAGCCGTATCTGCCACTTCAAAATTGTACTTGCTAAACTCTATCTCAGCCTCTTTATGAACATCGCGGTAGAGTGTCTTTCCGTGTTCATTCTCGCCCCAGACAATGTCAAAAACAGTGTCTACTCCTTGCAGGTACATCGCAAGTCTCTCTGTTCCGTAAGTTATCTCGACCGCAACTGGAGAGCACTCTATGCCGCCAACCTGCTGAAAATATGTAAACTGTGTTACTTCCATTCCGTTTAGCCAAACTTCCCAGCCAAGTCCCCATGCGCCAAGTGTCGGAGACTCCCAGTTGTCCTCTACAAAGCGGATGTCATGGTTCTTTACGTCAAGTCCGAGATATTCCAAAGATTTTAAGTAAAGCTCTTGGATATTGTCCGGGGAAGGTTTTATAAGTGCCTGAAACTGATAGTAGCTCCCCAAGCGGTTCGGGTTCTCTCCGTATCTTCCGTCTGTCGGGCGGCGTGAAGGCGCTACGTAAGCGACCGACCATGGAGTCGAATCAAGTGAACGCAGAAATGTAGCCGGATGAAAGGTTCCCGCTCCAGCAGGGATATCGTAGGGCTGGACAATATTGCAACCCTGCTTCATCCAAAATTCTTGTAGTTTTAGTAACATCTCGCTAAAAGTTATCATGAAAGCCTCTTGTAAATAGTTGCGCAATTATAACAAAGCAATACTTTACTTTTTTGAAATCTCCTCTTTAAGCGCCTTGTGCATCATCTGATATGTTGAACGGCTAAAGAGATATGCTTTTGCTCCAAAAAGAGTCTCGAACATAATTTTCCAGAGTGTTGAAAAATTTGTATCATCTCTTTTGTCGCAGAGTTTTTTTTGCATCTCAAGCTCAAGATCTGCCAAAGCTTTTGCATGAAGCGCATACTCTTTGATAATCTCATAATCAACACCCACGCTTTTAAACCGCTCTATAAGTTTTAAAATTGAGAGCTCTTTTTGTGTAAAGTCATCCTCTGCCAGAGGTAGCAAAATAGCATCTCTTAAAAGTTCTTCCAAAAACGCTGCATCAACACTAAACAATTCTATAAACTCCTTTTTTGTATAGTGCTTTGCCTCTTTTGGCAGATTTGAGAGAGTTTGCATAAGGGGTTCAACCATAGAAAACGAGCTAGAGAGCGAACTATTTTTTTCCTGAAGTATAGATTTTATCTGCTCGTTTGTGCTTGCAAACTCCTCTTTCATGTACTTTATATACTTTAAAATCTCCACATGTTCATCACCATATCTATGTACGTTTGATTTCAGTTTTTTAGCCTCAGGGAGTAATCCTTCTCTTATGTAGTAGAGAATCGTTGATTTGGGAGTGTTCGTCATCTTTACGACCTGAGATATCTTATACTCCATGCATTCTTTTCCTTAATATTGATATAAGAATCATACTCTATAATTTTAAACGTTAAGCACTACTTAACGTTTTTGAAATAAACTAAATAAGAGGCAGAAATGGCACACATAAAACTACCTGAATATGAAGAGATGGCTCCTGCTATTCAAGCAAGAGCAAAACCGATTTTAGAAAAAACAGGGATGTTAGGAGAGATATTTAAGCTTATGGCGGTGGATGAAAAGGTCTATTTTGCGACTGACACTATGGTGCAAAAATATCTGCTTGACGAGACGACATTATCATACGACATAAAAGAGGCTATCGCTCTTCTGGTCTCAAAAGAGAACGGATGCAAGATGTGCGTAGACGTTCACAAAAGCATAGCAAAGATGCTTGGACTCTCCGATGAGAAGATAGAGAATATTCTTCAAGGTGTAGATGCTATGAATGTGGATGACAAAGAGAAGGCACTGCTGAACTTCTGCATAAGAGCTGCAAAAAAAGACAGCTACAAAATAGTAAAAGAGGATATTGACGCCATTAAAGCTCTGGGATATAGTGATGTTCAGGTTTTAGAAGCCGTTGCAATTACCGGATATTTTAACTACATAAACACTCTCTCAAACGTTTTTGGACTGGGACAATAAATGAAGCAGATACTCTTACTATTTTTAACACTTGCAACTATGCTAAGTGCGCAAGACTACAAAGCTGTTTTTAACTGCAACGCAAACGATATGCAGTATGTTGCCAGCCGTATGGTGCTTGTTGAGAGAACAATGGATATGATAGAGCAAAAAGGAGACACTCCGAAGTTTGCAATCACCATTCATGGAGGGTGTGCGCCTATCGTTTCAAAAAATTATGACGAGATTGTTTTAGATGATAACGATCTGAACTCCATTGAACTCTCTCAAAAACAGCTTATAAAATTGGCATACAGAGGCGTTGAGATAGTCGTTTGTGCCATGAGCCTAAACGCAAATACGATCCCAAAAGAGGATGTTATAGAGTCGGTAAAAATATCGCCAAACAGTTTTTTAGAGACGATCCACTACCAAAACAGCGGCTATGCACTAATGGTATTTGAGTAACTAATATACTTTTGCAAGATTCAAAATACACTCACTGAGGCTTCACTACGCTGCAGAATCGTTCGTTTAATTTTTAATCTTGCATATAGTTTTTAAACTACCTTGCAGACTATATCGCCGATCTCTTTTTGCAGTGAGGCGGCGACAACTCCGCACTTTATCTTGAGTAGAAAGCAGATGCTCTCTCTTTTTGGCGGGCTCATACACTCGTAATTTCCCATCCCTTTGCTTATGATCAGATCGACGCTGTCAAAAAGTTCCCTTGAGTAGTCGTTTGCTCGGTTGTATGTAAATCCAGGAGTGTTTACGCCGCTGTCAACCACTTCGCATATCTTCTCAAACCCCGCCTCTCTCGCCTCTTTTAGAGTCACGTCGTTTATTATCGGATTGCCCCTGACCATATAGTAAAATTTACTCTCAGGATAAAGCTCACTTAATGTCTCGATGAGCATATAGTCAAAAATATGCTCTCCTACATTGTCGCCCACCACCAAAACGCTCTTTGCACTGCTTAGCTTCTGTGCAAAAACCAAGAAATCATCATGCCCAAACTCGGTATGAAATATCTTCTCAAGCTCCTCTTTGAGGTCAAACTCTACCTCTGCGGCAAGGTCTATGACATTTCCCGCTATTGCTATTTTTGTGGCAGTCAAGAGTTTGTTTTTGGAGTTTGTAAGCTCTTTTTTTAAGAGCGGAACAAAAGAGAGCGCTTTTTTTGTACAGAGCTCTTTTACCTCGTCGTAAAGGTCTGCTTTATTGGCAATTTGCGCCATCTTTTCATAGACATATGAGGCGATCTCGGGGGGAGTATCATCGTAAGAGAAGCTCTCGCTCATCTTGGTGACTGTGGATTTTAGCTCATCTGCCATAGAGGCAGAAGCGTGGATGGCGTTTGCAACTTTAACGCTCTGATTTATTATACAGCCTACACAGGCTTCATCAATAGTCATCTGTTAATATGCTTATTTTTCGGTATGCTCTTCAATAGCTTTGTTCCACATAAGTTTATATTTTCTTCTCATAAACTCAACTTCTTGCTGTGAAAGTTTTAGCTGCTCTTGAAGCGTGTGTATTGTTTTTCTGTCTTCATCATAAAGCTCTTGCAGAGATGCGAGTGCCTCTCTTAAAAACTCATTCTCGACTCTTACTGCCGCAAGAGTCTCGTCTTTTGCATCAAGCACTTTTTCGTGAAGATTGATTATAGTACCTATCGTCTTCTCGACAAACTGGGGCTGTACTACCATCTCTTTTGTGTTGTGCGAAGAGAGCTCTTTTAACTGCACAGGAACAACTTCCCCAGCACCTTTAGAGGGGTCGATATATCGCACCCCGTCTTCAACTTTTATGGTAAGCTTGCCTCTGTCTGCCAAGTCGTCGATCGCCGACATATCAAGACCGGTAAGTTCCATATACTCTTCATCGCTCATCCACTTCATGCGTGTGCCCCTGTTACAAATTTACTAAAGAATAGTCTCAATCTCCATTGAATCCATCTCTACTTTTTTAGCCTTTGAGATACGGTCCTCTTTGAGTTTGATAGCAAGCTCTTCATTATCAAGTGCCAGTATCTGCATAGCCAAATAAGCAGAGTTTATCGCTCCAGCTTTTCCTATAGCTACAGTAGCAACAGGCATTCCAGCAGGCATCTGAACAGTTGAGAGAAGGGCATCGATCCCGCTAAGAGCAGATGCGCTCATAGGAACTCCGATGATCGGCTTTACGGTTTTAGAAGATAAAACACCCGCTAAGTGTGCAGCCATTCCCGCAGCCGCTATAAAAACTTGAGCACCTTTTTTCTCTGCTTTAGCAATATACTCTTTTGTTCTCTCAGGAGAGCGATGAGCTGAAGAGATAATCATTTCATACTGAACACCAAACGCCTCAAGCGTATCTGAACAAGACTTCATTATCTCGTAATCACTTTTACTGCCTATTACAATTGAAACAAATTTCATATACTATCTTCCTTTTTTTTGATGCGCGATTATAGCATAGCTTTTTAAACTATGCTTTTATAGATAAGCTGAGCTTATCAAACTTTGGGGTAGGTGCCCATGTCTGGATGCGCAGGAATTCTTAAAAAGGTGTATGGCGGAAGTTTTGTCGGCAGTGTTATCGGATTAGGGTTTCCACTGTGAACCTCATCCCAGACCTTCTTATTTTCTGCCAAAAGCTGCTTTAGCTTCATATATACTCTTCCGTCTCGCTCGTAAGTCTCGCCTATCTCATTGTCTACCGTTTCTATATGGGAGCCTAGTGGGGCAACTATCTCAAGTTCATCTCCGGGCAGAGTTTTATACTTACACAAAAAGTGTGTACCCTCTTCATTTACCACTCCGCTTACCTGATGAGTTCCAAGCTGCATAGTGAAGTCCAGACTCTGGGTATCATGCTTCTCAAACGGTCTTGAGATAAGATAGGCATCGGTATAACCGCGGTTTTGAAGAGATTGAAGCTCATATTGGTACTTATCGACATCATTTACGCCATTGTAATAATCATCAATAGCCATTCTGTAAGCTTTTGCAGTGACCGCCGCATAGTAAGCGGTTTTTGTCCGCCCCTCAATTTTAAGAGAATCTACCGCGCCGCTGTCTAAGATCTCTTTTACGTGTGAAGCAAGATTGAGGTCTTTTGAGTTCATGATGTAAGTACCTACGCCCTCATCCTCTTCGAGTTTGAACAAAGTCCCAGTCTCAGGGTTAGCCGCGTACATCTCATAAGGAAAGCGGCAGTCATTCGCGCAGCTTCCGCGGTTTGGAACGCGTCCGCTTTGAAGAGTAGAGATAAGACATCTGCCGCTGTATGCAAAACACATAGAGCCTTGCACGAATACCTCAAGCTCCAAGTCCGGAAGCTCTCTTTTGATCTCAACCAGATCTTTAAGCGAGATCTCCCTTGCCGTTATAATACGGGTCGCCCCCATGTCGTAGTAGACCTTTGCGTCAAGCACGTTCATTACGTTTGCCTGCGTAGATAGGTGAAGCGGCATATGCGGAACAAGCTCATGACATAGTTTAAGCACACCCGGGGTTGCGACAATAAAAGCATCAGGCCCCAGATCCGCCATTGCTAAAATATGTTTCTTCAAAAGATTTAACTGAGAGTTAAAAGGAAAACCGTTCAGAGTCGCATAAACTTTTTTGCCGCGCGAGTGGGCATACTCGATCCCCTCGGCAAACTCATCCATGCTAAACTCTTTACCTGAGCGTATGCGAAGCGAGAAGTGGCTCACTCCGCCGTAAACTGCGTCTGCACCGAAATCAATAGCGATCTTTAATTTTTCTAACGTTCCCGCGGGGGATAATAGTTCTACTTTTTGCATTAACTTCCAAATTGCGAGAGAAGAGCTTCTATCTCTTCATTTGATACAAGTTCATTGTGAGTGTCTCCGACGATATGCGTAGCGGAAGAGACTCTTTTTTCATCATCTATCTTACCCTCAAAAAGAGAGTTCATATAGTTGGAGAGAGCGCGCATAACATTTATAACACGCTCGATCTTTTGGCGGTGGATATCTTGGTACTGCATGATGTCCATAACGTCCATTATCGCGTTGCCGCTTGATTGAAGCGTCTCTAGAGCTTCGTTCGTATTATCCAGTGCCGCACTGTTCTTCTCCAGCTGAGCTTTGAAGGCTTCAACATCGGGAAATTTGGCATTTAGCGTTTTAAAGAGTTCAATGTTACTTTTTAACACCTCTATTACCGCCTCGGCTCTCTTCTCCTCTTCGAGCAGATCATTGCTGATACCCTCTATAATGTCAAAAATTTCGCTGGCTTTCTCTTCGCTCTCTTTAGTGACATCGTCAAGCTGATGTACCATTTTATTTTCATTAGTTGCTGGGAGAGGCCAATGATGCGCTGTTTCAGGGCTATAACCCAACGGTTTGTCTTCCTCTTTTTTTGAAGAGGTCACATCTTTTTCATCACCATCTTCAAACCCAGCATCCTCATCAACAGAATCGTCGTTTATATCATCATCTGTTAAAGATTCTAAATCTTCAATATCACCACTCATTAAGGCATCTAGTTCTTCTTGAGTCATAGAAAGCTCTCCGTCCAATATTCGCTAAATTTAAATTTTATCACTATAATATCATAAAAATATGTAAATACGAGAATGAAAACAGTGATAGTAGACATCCACAACCATACAAAACTTTGTAATCACGCAGAGGGAGAAATAGCCGAGTATATCGAAAAAGCGATAGAGTGCGGCATAAAATATTTCGGCTTTTCTGAGCATGCTCCGATGAACTTTGATGAGAAATACCGCATTTCATTTGCGCAGATGAGAGAGTATGAAAAAAGCGTACTTGATGCAAAAGAGAAGTATAAAGAGAGGATTGAAATTCTTCTTGGCTACGAAGTCGATTATCTAAGAGGCTATATGGATGATAGGGTTTTAAATGCAGATGTCGATTATCTCATAGGTTCCGTCCACTTTATAGAGGAGTGGGGCTTTGACAATCCGGAGTTTATCGGAAACTACAAAGACCGAGATATTGACGAGATCTGGCAAAAATATTTTGATGCAATAGAGGAGATGGCTAATAGCAGGCTTTTTGACATTGTTGGACATCTTGACCTTATAAAAATTTTCAAATTTATGCCGACAAAAGATATAACAGAAATAGCAAAAAATGCCCTTCTTGCCATCAAAGAAGCAGATATGTCCATAGAGATAAATGTTGCAGGTTTTAGAAAACCGATAGGCGAGGCGTATCCATCCCTATCGTTATTGAAAGAGATCAAAAAGCTTGATATTGCGATAACTTTTGCTTCGGATGCACACAAACCAGAACAAGTAGGACTCTACAGTAATGAAGCTATCAGTATGGCAAGAAGTGCGGGCTACAGCGAGTGTGTATTTTATAGAAATAGAAAAAGAAAATTTATCAAATTTTAATTCTCTCTTCAGAGAGAATCTTTAGTGACTTAGCGTCTAGCGTAGCCAAACGGGACTTTACTAAAGAAACTTCGTTTTGTTCCGATTGGCGTTATAAATAAATAGTTTATAAAATTTTAGTAGTGGTATCATAAAGCAATTTTAAAGAGTTGGGCTTGTATAATGTGCGAACATAAAATTAGAAGGAAACAATAATGGGTAAATATATAGAATTGACTAGCTCAGATTTTGAAGCAACACTGGGTGAAGGTGTATCTTTAGTAGATTTTTGGGCTCCATGGTGTGGACCTTGTCGTATGATCGCTCCTGTAATTGAAGAGCTTGCAAATGACTACGACGGTAAAGCTAAGATCTGTAAAGTAAATACTGATGAAGAGCAAGACATCGCTGTTAAATTCGGCATCCGTTCTATTCCTACAATCATCTTTTTTAAAGATGGCAAAATTGAAGGTCAAGTTGTTGGAGCACAATCTAAAGCTGCTCTAGCTGAAAAACTAGACGCTCTTTTAGCGTAATTTAAGAGTACGCAGTGGCAGACAGAGGTAAAAGCCTCTTTTCGCTATCTACGTTACTTGCCTCTTTCTTCGGCGCAGCTATGATAGCTGCCGCCTTTGCTTACTTCAACTATAAATTCTCAGAGTATAAGTTTATCGACTTTAAAGAGTGGGTTTTTTATGAGAAAAAAGATATTTTTACCCCTACTGCCGACAAATATGTGGTAGTTTTCTACAGCTCAAAAGTGAACAATACAGCAGAACTTCTCGCAAACATAGACCTAAACCATCCCGTCATTGCAATAGACTACTATAATGAAGTTTATGAAAAGAGCAAAAATACGACTTTTTTAAGAAGCGGAACAAAAACATCCCTAAGCTTTATCCAAAGATTCAATATCTATGAAGTACCATCTATTTTTTTTATAAAGAAAACAAAAGAGTCTCTTTATAAACAAGATAGTATGATACGAAAACTGGATAATTTGAACGAGTTAGCTTCGCAAATTGAAGCTTTATAAACTCTGGCTCTAAAGAGCCTAGCTTTAGTGCCTTAGCGGCTAGCGTAGATACTTGGACTTGTTCAAGTATCGTTATATAAATGAAGGGTTTCCTTCATTTTATGAAGTAAAATTAAGGATAATAATTATGATACTAGATTGCGCTATTATAGGTGGAGGACCCGCGGGTCTTACGGCTGGATTGTATGCAACGCGCGGCGGCTTGGAAAATGTAGTAATGTTTGAAAAAGGGATGCCCGGAGGTCAAATAACACAAAGTTCGGAGATAGAGAACTACCCAGGTGTTACAGGCGAGATAAGCGGGATGGACCTTATGATGCCATGGCCCGAGCAGTGCCAAAAATTTGGTCTAAAACATGAGATGGTCGAAGTTAAACGCGTAAGCAAAGATGGTGATATATTTAAAATCCACAAAGAGGACGGTTCTGTAGCAGAAGCTCACAGCGTCATCGTCTGTACCGGTTCATCTCCGAGACGTGCAGGCTTTGCAGGAGAGGATGAGCTTTTTGGAAGAGGTGTCAGTACATGTGCTACTTGTGACGGCTTTTTTTACAAAGGAAAAGAGGTTGCCGTGATAGGCGGCGGTGACACCGCTCTTGAAGAGGCACTCTACCTTGCAAAGATATGTTCAAAAGTCTATCTTATCCATAGACGTGACACATTCCGCTCAGCTCCAAATACTATTAAAAGGGTTGAGAGAACAGAGAATATAGAGCTTGTTTTAAACTCGACTCCCGAAGAAGTTTACGGCGATGAGATGGGCGTAGCTGGAATCCGTGTTAAAAATGCCAATGGCGAGATCCGTGATATTAAAGCGCCTGGCGTCTTTGTTTTTGTCGGAAATGACGTAAACAATCAGACTCTTATTCAAGAGGATGGAACTTTCCTGTGCGATGTAAACAAACATGGCGAAGTGATCGTGGACATAAGCATGAGAACATCCGTAGAGGGGCTTTTTGCGGCAGGTGATATGCGTATCGCCGCTCCGAAACAGGTTGTAAGTGCTGCGGGTGACGGTGCTGTTGCAGCACTTCAAGCTATCTCTTATGTAGATGAAAAACTAAACTAATTTATAAAGAAGGATATTTAAATGACGAGAGTTGGTGTTTTTGGAGCAAACGGCAGAGTCGGAAAACTGATAATTGATGATCTAAAAGCTACAGAGAATATAAGCCTTAGTTCAGTTTTTGTGAGAAACTCCCTTAACTTCTCTATAGACCCTTCTGTTTTGGTAAGTACTGATATAGGCACTTTTTTAAAAGGGTGTGATATTGTTATAGACTTCTCGCTTCCAGAGGCTTGCGAAGCACTCTTAGAAGCAGCTCTGAAAACTCCAAAACCGCTTGTAATAGGCACAACCGGTCTAAGCGCACATCAGCTCAATCTTTTAAAGCAGGCAAGCGAGAGCATGCCTATCCTTTATGCTACAAATATGTCTTTAGGCGTTGCACTTCTAAACAAGCTTGTATATCAGGCTGCTGCGGCTCTTGAAGGCTTTGACATCGAGATAGTAGAGATGCATCATAAACATAAAAAAGATGCTCCAAGCGGTACTGCTCTTACACTAGGCGAGTCTGCTGCACTAGGCCGCGGACTAGAGTTGGATAAGGTGCGTATTAGCGGGCGTGACGGCAACATAGGCGAGAGAACTAAAGATGAGATCGCGGTTATGGCGCTTCGCGGCGGCGATATCGTCGGCCGTCATACTGTAGGTTTTTATAATGATGGCGAATTTATAGAGCTTAACCATACTGCAACCTCAAGAAACACCTTTAGCAAAGGTGCCATAAGAGCTGCATCATGGCTGGTCAACAAAGAGAGCGGTCTTTATTCTATTAGCGATTGTTTAGAGTTATAAAGTCAGATTTTACTTTGCTTTGAGTATAATTCCGTTAAATATTCTCGAGGAGAAAATGTGCTAGAAGATGTTAATGAAAAGTGTGCGGTAGTAGGAATCTATGGTAATAAGGAAGCTTCTAAATTAGCTTATTTTTCACTGCATGCACTTCAGCATCGTGGTCAGGAAGCAGCAGGGATCAGCTCCTCAAACGGAACAAAACTGCAAACTATCAAAAAACGCGGTTTGGTTATGCGCGTGTTTGACGAAAAAAAGCTTGAGACCCTAAGAGGTTCGAGCGCTATCGGTCACACTCGCTACTCCACTGCCGGAGATGACTCCATCTTGGATGCTCAGCCTGTATTTGCAAGATACGACTTGGGTGAGATGGCGATCGTTCACAACGGAAACCTGACAAACGCCGAAGAGATAAGAAACAAACTTATCGACAAAGGGGCAATTTTTCAAACCTTTATGGATACGGAAAACCTTATCCACCTCATAGCAAAAAGCGAACAGAGAAAACTGCTTGACAGAATAATAGACGCCGTTCAAAAAATAGAGGGCGCTTTCTCGCTTGTTTTTCTAAGCAGAACCAAAATGTTCGCAATGCGTGACAGACACGGTTTTCGCCCTTTAAGTCTCGGTAAACTCCCAGGTGGCGGCTACATAGTTGCAAGCGAGACATGTGCATTTGACCTTGTAGGCGCTGAGTTCATCAGAGATGTCGAACCGGGTGAACTTCTTATTTTCAGCGAAGATAAAGAGCCAAAAAGCATAAAAGTTTTTGAGCCTACTCCTAAGCACTGCATCTTTGAGTATGTCTATTTTGCAAGACCGGACTCAAAAGTATTTGGGCAGAGTGTCTACCAGACAAGAAAAAATATGGGCAAAGAGCTCGCACACATAAAGCCCGTTGAAGCAGATTTAGTTATTCCTGTACCTGATGGCGGTGTTCCTGCGGCTATAGGCTACGCTCAGGAGAGCGGGATTCCTTATGAGATGGGGATCATGAGAAACCACTATATCGGGCGTACATTCATTGAGCCGACACAAGAGATGAGAGATTTAAAAGTCAAAATGAAGCTCTCCCCTATGATAGACATTATCAAGGGCAAAAGAGTTATCGTCGTTGATGACTCAATCGTGCGCGGAACGACATCTAAGAGAATCGTAAGAATGTTAAAAGAGGCGGGAGCAAGCGAAGTTCACATGAGAGTATCTTCTCCTCCTACAACCGATCCATGTTTTTACGGCGTTGACACTCCAAACAAAGACAAACTTATAGCCGCAAATATGTCCCAGGATGATATTTGCAAGTTTATCGAAGCGGACTCTTTGGCGTACCTTGATGAAGCTTCGCTTCTAAGAAGTGTCAATGCAAAAGATGAGAGCTACTGTACAGCCTGCTTTACAGGAAAATACATAGTTTAATGCAACAAATATTTACCTTTGGCAACTACTTAAGAGATAAGTTCGGTTGCAAAGTCTACAAAGTCGGCATCAACATATCTGGGTTTACATGCCCGAATATAGACGGCACAGTAGCAAAAGGGGGTTGCACCTTTTGTGAAAACGACTCTTTTAGCGCAAGTACGGGTCAGACCCAAGAGCTAAAGGGTTTTCATCTAAATCTAAACTCAAAAACAAATCCAAATCTTGACAAGCAGCTTGCCCAGCTGGAGATGCAGTTTAACGCTATAAGCAAAAGACAGCGCGAAGAGTACGGAGCTAGTAAGTTTCTGGTCTACTTTCAATCATTTACAAATACCTACGCACCTTTTGAGACGCTAAAAGCGCTCTATGACAAAGCTCTCACGTTTGATGACGTTGTAGGTCTGAGCATAGGAACGCGCTCAGACAGCATAACAGAGGAGACTCTTGATTATCTGGCAGAGCTTAACCGAACAAAAGAGATCTGGATCGAGTTTGGGATCCAATCCGTTTATGATGAGACTCTCTTAAAGATCAACCGCGGGCATGACAGTGCAAATGTAAAAGAGTGGATATTAAAGGCTAAAAGCAAGGGGCTGCATGTATGCGGTCATCTTATATTCGGCCTGCCCGATGAGACGAAAGAGATGATGCTTCAAACTGCAAAAGAGGCTTATAGCTGGGGAATCGACTCCGTAAAGTATCATCCGCTATACGTTGTAAAAAAGACATCTCTTGCGAATGACTTTTTAAAAGGAAAGTTCACGCCGATAAGTGAAGATGAGTATTTGGACGTACTTGTTAAAGCGATAAAAATGAAGCCTCAAAATGTATCTGTTCAAAGAGTAACGGCGGGTATAGACGACAACTCTCTTTTATCGCCTGATTGGTGCAGAGATAAAAACAGCCAGATCAAAAAGATAAATGCCGCACTAAAACCGCTTGGACTTAAATATTAGTGAGCGTATATTTTTGCGAAATGAGTAACGCCTCTAAAGTATGGAGGGTAGTCAAAATAGACCCTAAACTCTCTGGACTCGCCAGGTCTTAGATTTCTAGCTACCACGAACTCGTGGGTTATCTGCTGAGGCTTGCTGTCGGTATCAATGGTCTCGCCTGAGAAAAAGCCGAAAAAACCGCTTGGTTTATAAAATGAACCCGCCTTTACGTTACCGCTTGAGTGTCCCTTGTTTACAAGTTTTATCTCAAATGTGACCTCGCCTATCTCGTAATTTCCCTCATTTCTGACTATGCCGCTGTACATGATCTGCTCGGTACTGAGATTTCTCTTGTTCTCCATCTTGTATAGCTTTGCTTTTTTTGTATATTTGTCTACTACAAAGAGACTAAAGCCCGCCATTACTGCAGTTATAAGAAGTGTTGAGAATATTATCTGAGATCTTAGTTTAGAGTTCTCATCTTTAAATGCTACCGCAATACCGGCTACAAGAATCAGTAAAATAACACCTAAGGCAATATAGTGCCACTCATTGAATAGTGTGTTCATCTGCACTTTGCTCCCAACGTAATATTATAGTCGCCGCCATATATAAAAGGCTCTATGATCATCTTGAACTCTCGCTTCTCATCTTTTACGATACCTTGCTCAATGATCGACATTTTATTGAGTGGTTTTAGCATAAGTATATAATCTTTTATCTTGTTACCACTCTTTTTATAAACTGTGGCAGTGATATTACAGCTTGAAAAGTCTTTATCAGCTATATTTTTTACTGATCCGTATAGAACTATAGCCTGAGTGAAATTTAATTTTTTCTGGCTCGTTATAGCGGTCTCGTTTGTAAATAGAAACTCATGCATCTTGATATAGCCGTATGTTGAGCCGACGATGAGCTGAGTGAATGCAAAAAGTATAAGCAAGATCGCAATAGCACCTCTGTTTCTAAAGAGGATGCCAATAGTTACAAATAGAATAAAAAGTAAAAAGAGGGTAGCGAATAAGATATAATCATAAACAATCAGTTCATTTATAAATTTACTTATTGTCCCGCTCATCTATCAGCTGTCTCTTGAATTTTTTTCCGCTATACCGCTCATGTTAAATCTGCGGGAGAGCTCCTGCTTTACCCTGTCTGGAGAGATGTTTTTTGCAGCAAGTGCGACAAGCATATGGTAGGTAAGATCAGCTGCCTCATATATCATCTCAGCTTCATCATTGTCTTTGTATGCAAAACTAAACTCTCCCGCTTCCTCTACGACCTTTTTTAGTATCGTATTATCGCCTTTGCTGAGAAGTTTTGCCGTCCATGAAGATTCTGGATCTGCATTTTTTCTCTCTTGAATAGTATGATAAAGAGTATCGATCACGCCATAAAGCGCTTCGCTGCTCACCTCTGCGTCACTTTGGATCTCGCCTGATTCCAGCTCCGTAAAGAAGCATGAACGTCGTCCCGTATGGCAAGCCACGCCGTGCTGAGTTACTTTTATCAAAAGAGTGTCGTTATCGCAGTCAATGTAAAAAGAGTCTATCTCTTGAGTATGCCCGCTGCTCTCACCCTTTTTCCAGATGCGCTGTTTTGAACGGGAGAAGTAGTGTGCCACTCTTGTTTTTAGTGATAGTTCAAGAGCTTCTTTGTTCATATACGCCATCATCAGCACTTCATTGCTTTGAACGTCTTGAACGACAACCGGCAGAAGGGATATCTTTTGCCAGTCTATTTTATCTATTGTTGATTGCATATTAGTTGGTTATAGACGCTTTTCTTTGAGGGTCTTTCATATCAACCCAGATATTTGGAGTTGAACCGCCAGGTGTTAAGAATATTTTTGCATCTTTATTCTCTTTAAGAGCCTCGTTAAACTTGCCTTGAACCTGAACCTGCTCTAACTGCAGCAACTGAGCAGTAAGTGATTTTGATATCAGGTGGTTTGCCTTTGCTTTTGCTTCAGCTTCAATTGTAACGGCATCCGCTATACCCTGTGCCTCGATTCTAGCCTTCTCCGCAACACCTCTTGCTTCTGCTGCACGTCTGAGCGCTTCTTGCTCTGCACGCTGTACCTCTTGCTCAGCCTTTTGAACCTGCTGCTTTGCGATCTGGACGTTCTCTATCTGCTCTTTAACTTTTGGTGGCAGAATTATCGCACGAAGCTGTATGGACTGAAGATCAGCAGGAGTGTTTTCAAGCTTCTCAATATTGCTTCTGATCTGAGTATCTATCTCAGTTGCTATAGAGTTTCTCATCTGAGGAAGCATCTCGGCATCATATTTACCGACAACGTTTCTAACAATATCTCTTGCAACAGGATGTATGATCTTATCCTCCCATGCAAAACCCCAGTTAGAGATCGTCTGAGCAGCAAACTGAGCATCTAGTCTGTACTGAACGGTAAGCTCGATAGATACCGGCAATCCGCGCTTATCAAGAACCGTAATTGCAGGTCTTACATTAACACCCAATGCATCACTTGTAGAGCCTGTTTCAATACTTGAAGCGTAGTTTACGATACGCACTTTTGTATCTACTTTATACACTTTTTGAATAACTGGAATAATGAAATGAAGCCCCGGAAGAAGCGCCTGATCGGAATATTTACCGTTAGTGCTTAGGATTCCTCTTTGTCCCTCTTCTATGATAGTAAAAGGTTTTGCCAGGACAAGTATCAATACAACCGCAATTAGAAAATAAGCGATTCCCGCTTTCCCGCCGCCGAAGTTAAAATCTATCTTTGGCATCTGAGGAATATTCGGGCCTCCGCCGCTTCCGCCGGTAGACTTGTTGTCATAACCTCCGCCTTGGCTCTTTTTTTTGTTAAAGTAGTCATTCATATCTGATGCCATCGTTATATTTTCCTTCATTTATCTGTTCCTTTTTATCTGATGTTACACACTAAAACGAACGCGTCCGTTCTAGTGGCAGGGACAAATGTCCCTACAACCCCCTAAAGCTACGAAAAACAAAGTTTTTCGAGAACCATAAGGTTATATGTTTATACGTACGTTAGGTAGTGCTCGTACTCTTTGTTGCGTCCAAATACTATATCAAAGTATCCGCTTTGCAGTTTCTCCGTCATCTCTCCGCGTGCACCGCACCCTATCTCTCTTGCGTCGATAAGGCGTACAGGAGTTATCTCAGCTGCAGTTCCCGTTAAAAATGCTTCATCAGCGATGTAGACATCCTCTCTTGAGATACGGCGGCGTTCAACTTTGATACCCATGTTCTGCGCCATCTCGATAACTGTCTTTTGCGTGATCGACTCCAGTGAGTTGTCATTTGGAGGAGTTATAAGCACACCGTTTTTTACCATAAAAAAGCTTGCCCCGCTCGCCTCCGCAACATATCCCTGGTCATCAAGAAGCAGTGCCTCTTCATATCCGCAATCGATCGCTTCATACTTTGCCATCTGAGAGTTCAGATAGTTTGCCGTTGCTTTTGCCTTACCCATATTTGAAGTATTTGCAGGTCTTGTCATAGAGACGATCTTGAGTTTTATACCCTTTTTCATCCCCTCTTCACCAAGATATGCACCCCACTCCCAAGCAGCTATCGCAGTCTCTACCGGAGCATCTTTATGATAGACTCCCATAACACCGTATCCTAAAAATGCAAATGGACGAAGATATACATTGTCGCCGCTAAACTCGTTCTTTCTTATGAGCTCTATCTGAGCCTGGTTCATCTCCTCGACAGAGAAAGGGATATCCATAAGCGTCATCTTCGCAGAATCTTTTAATCTTTTCGTATGGTCATTTAGACGAAAAATCGCATATCCTCTGTCTGTCTTATATGCTTTTGTTCCCTCAATAACACCGTTTCCATAGTGCAGCGTATGCGACAGTACGTGAACTTTCGCATCATCCCATGCAACAAACTTACCATTCATCCAAATATATTTGGCAGCATTCATTCATTTCTCCAATAATTACTACATAAAAATTTTGATATTCTATCCAAAATGACGTTTATATTGTATTAATGGCTCTGCTCTGAAAAAAGAGTCTCAAAATCATCAGCGCTAAGAGGTCTTGAGAAGTAGTAACCCTGATACTGATTACATCCTATTTTGCTTAGGTACTCGACCTGCTCTTTATGCTCTACACCCTCCGCTATTACCTTCATATTTAACGTCTGCCCCATTTTTACGATGGTCTCTACAAATATGGAGCCGCGCTTGCTGTCGTAATCATCTATAAATGCTTTGTCTATCTTAAGATTGTCAATCGGAAATCTCTTAAGGTATGAGAGAGAAGAGTAACCCGTTCCAAAGTCATCCAGAGATATCGTGACTCCGTGGTCATGAAGCTCATGAAGTATCTTTGAGTTCTCTTCGCTATGCTGCAAAAAGAGGTACTCCGTGATCTCGATATCTATTTTTCCCGGGTCTACGTCGTTGTCATCCAAAAGCTTTTTGAATTGAACTATAAAGTTATCCTCCAAGAGCTGTTTTGCAGATACGTTTATAGAGATTGGGATCTCTATTCCTTTGTTTCTCCAGATATTATGCTGTCTTATCGCATCTTGCAGCACCCACCATCCAAGTTCGTTTATAAAGCCGTTCTCTTCGGCAAGAGATATAAATACATCCGGTGCAATAGAGCCCTGAGTTGGGCTTATCCATCTGATCAGTGCCTCAGCTCCCACGATAGCGCCGCTTTTAATATCTACTTTTGGCTGATAGTGGAGCTGATACTCATCGTTCTCGAGCGCCTTTCTCATATTTTTATCCAGCGATATCGCATCTTGGACTCTTTTGTTAAGCTCCTCTGTAAAGAAGTGGTATCTTCCGCGTCCTCTGTTTTTTGCCTCATACATGGCGATGTCGGAGTTTTTCATAAGAGAGATAAGATCTCTTCCGTCTTTTGGATAAAAAGCGATCCCGACACTGCTCCCCACGCTTATTGGGTGTGTCTGGATTATCCAAGTCTGCGCCAAATACTTCTGAATACGCTCTACTATTGTAGTAAGCTCCATAATGGAGTGGTACTTCTCGACTATTACGACAAACTCATCCCCGCCTACGCGAGCCACGAAGTCGTTTGAGCGAAGAGCCTCGCTTATCATAGAGGATATCTTCTTTAAAAGCTCGTCACCGACATTGTGCCCAAGAGAGTCGTTTATATCTTTAAAGTTGTCAAGGTCCAAAAACAAAAATGCGAACTCTCTGTTTTCACGGGAAGAGTTTGCGATGAGGCGATGGGCATACTCTTCCAAAGCGTTCCTGTTTGCAAGCCCGCTTAGCATATCGGTTCTTGCCATATCATAGAGCTCTTTTTTCTCGTTCTCAAGTCTTTGAAAAGTCTGTACCATTGAGTAGCGGATAGTCTCCAGCTCTCTTAGTTTAAAAGCTTTGGGTATCTCGCTTTGATAATATGCGAACTGACGAAGCCTCTCAAGCGGTTTTGCTATAAATCCGCGCAGAAGAAACCACAAAAAGACAAAGATAAAAACAGGAGCAAGACCGAAATAGAGCAGAAACTTAGACTTTCTTTCACTGAAATAGAGCGCTATCTCATCTTTGTCCAAAACAAACGTAAGTTTCAGAACTGTTGCTTTTTTGCCCTCGTAAAATCTTATATCTTCCTCTATCGCCTCTATCTGCTCAAGCTTATCGTACGCAGAGAGCCCGCTGCTGAAGATAAGGTTTGTAGAGATAGTCTTGCGGCGAAACGGGTCGGTCGAGATAAGTATCTCATCTTCGTCATGTATAAATATGGAGTCTATAAAGTCGCCGTTTGAAGCGATCCTATCAAGCATAGCGCGCAGAGAAGCGACATCGCCTACGCTTTTGATATCTTTTGAGAGATGGTAGCTTGTCTCAAGCATCTGCGAATTAATCGCCCTTAGTATTGCCGCTGCCGTTTTTTCCTGCTGCGCAAAATGGTAATAAAAAAAGAGGATGTAAAGTATGCTAAATAGCGCCGCTACAAGCGAAAATATGAATTTTTGTATGCTCATAGACATCTTAGATCAAATCTTCTATAGGAAAATCTTCTTTTTTAATTCTATCTTTTAACTTCTGCGACATAGACTCGTTTATCCATATAATGTTCTCTAACGACTCCCTAAACTCATCATACTTTATCTCCAAAATATATGGTTTAACCTTCTCGTAAAACTCCCTAGGGTTCTTATGAAGCTCTACAACCGCTCTGTCCACTGCCTTTTTAAGCCCCTCAAACTGTCCTCTGTGCTCAGAGAGCACTTTTTTTGTGGTAAACATCGCGTCTACGACCAAGAGGTCAAACTTATCCTTTGTCGATGCTATCTTTATAAAGCCCTTCTTTTGGATCTCTGCATCATAAGGAGAGTATGTCACTACGATGGTAGGCTTGTCGGATATAATAGATTTCAGCGTCGATATTGTCGCTTGGTCTTCATTTATATAGTTTATTCTCTCTTCGTTTATGCCGCTCTTTTTTATAAAATCTTCAAGAAGCGTGTAGTTTATAGAGTCCATCTCCAGATAAACGTCTATCTTGTCGCTGCTGTTTGTAAGCTCATCTAGCGTTCTGTTGCTCATTATCACATCCCCGCCGTGGGACTTGTCAAAGAGCATAACCGGAATAAGCGTCGAATCCTCTTTACTGAGGATGTTATACTCATACTGTGTTCCGACATAAGCATCACTGTTTCCAGCTTTGTAGAGATACATATTTTCACTCAGAGAAGAGACGTTTAGAAGTTTGATGTTAAGAGGTTCAAGCCATCCCATCTCTTTTGCGTAAAAGAGAGGCGTATAGCCTATCCATGTAGTAGCGGAGATTTTCAGCTTATGGTTGTACTCAGAAGAACATGATATAAATAACAAAGCACCCAAAATTATAAAAGCCACTCTTCTTAGCATACAAACTCCGGTAAATTTATTCTGATTTATTCTATCTGTCGTATCTTTAAGGTTTTATTAAAATATTGTCACAAAAGGTACAAAGCCAAAAGAGGCTTTGTATTTAGGAAAAAAAAAGGGGGGAGAAAAAATTGTTATTGTTTATAGTTCTATCTATTAGAACTTAAGAATAACATCGAGTTGTACACGGTGGTAATCTAGTTCAGCATCACCTAGTTTACTCCAGTTCCACCATCCAGCAACATCTACATTTTTAGCAAATGCATATTTTGTTTTAACATAGTAACCTTTACTATCTGTTCCACCGCCACTAAAGTCAGAGTCGTTATGCGCTCCATAAACTGCATCTTTTTGAACATCTCTGTAAGTAACAGCCGCTTTCCACTTCTTAGTCATAGCAAGTTCTGCACTTATATCATATCCGAAATTGTCATCACTTGCCAGTGCGTTATATGCTAATATTACTGCTGCTTTAGCCGGCATACCCATTACTAGATCTTTAACTTGTATCTCAGCAAAAGCCTCTACAATTCCATAATCTTCTTTATATACATCAACACCATTTACTGTTTCGCTTGTGTTACCCATAAATCCGCTGTCATATGGATGCGTAGTACCTTCTACACCGTCATAATGGTAATATGCAGCACCCAAATTGAGCTTAGCATCGTCAAGCTTTTGAGTATGCACATACTGAGCTAAAAAAATATTGATATCATCACCGTCTCTGTTATCTTTTTCTCTGTGCACTCTGTTAGCACCGACTCTAATCATACTATTGCCATCTTTATAACCGTAGTTGATTCCCTCTAAACGAATATCATTATCCCATACAAGTTGTGTTTTAATAGGTCTATAGATATCGTGTGCCTGCTTACCGACTCTAACCCATGAGTTGTCAAATGAGTATTTAAGAGCAAGTATGTCGATTTTAAGCTCATCTATAAAATACTCTTGAATATTTTCATCACTTTTAAAGCTTACATTTCCTGATGTCGGGTTATATTTACCACTCGAGACCGCTGTCTCTAGTCTAATATTATCAGTAGCATCAAAGTTTACAGAGTATCTAAATCTATATCTTTCACGGTTTTTATCAGCACTGCCCTCTTTTTCTATTACCTCTTGTCTTAATCTAAGATCCCCTTTTGCATGAAATCTATCAAAAAATCCATTTTTAGTTTTTTTCTCCGGTGCTTCTGCTGAGTTAAGAACTTTTCCTGCTTCTTCTACATTAATAGCTGTACGCCCTTCAGCGGCTGTTGTAAAAACTTGACCTTTGTCATCTACATAAAACTGCTGTGCAGCACTCAAACTAGTCGCGCTAACCGCTAGTGCAGCTATTGTCGATAAAACGATTTTTTTCATTTTTTGAATCCCTTGTTTTTTTGTGAGAGAATTATAAAATTGTTAGGTTACGAAAAGATTACAGCAAAAAGAGCTGTCTTAAATGCAAAAAGCCCCTGTGTCGTTTCGGACACAGAGGCTTTGCGGGAGATTTTCTTAGGAGAGAAAATTCAGGAGAATGAGTATTAACGAATGACTACTTTATATTGGCTGCCCAATACTCTTTGATCATATCTTTAGTCTCTTTTGGAAGTGGGATATAACCTAACTTCTTAGCGCTCTCGTCACCGTTTTTGAAAGCGTACTCAAAGAACTCTAAGATCTTTTTGTTCATCTCAGGCTTCTCTTTTGGAAGAAGTATAAACGTTGCCGCAACGATCGGGTACGAAGTATCGCCTGCTTGCAGAGCTAAAACAGAGTGAAAGTGATCCTCTTTTGTCCAAGTAGCATACTTTGCAGCAGCTTTGAAGTTCTCTTCTGTTGCAGCAACCCATTTTCCGCTTGCAGTTTTTAAAACAGCCGCACTTAAGTTGTTCTTCTCTTTATATGCGTTTTCAATGTAACCTATTGAGTAAGGAGTCTGTTTTACCAAACTTGCAACACCCTCGTTACCTTTTCCGCCAATGCCAACAGCCCAGTCAACAGCTTTGCCTGTTCCGAAGTTCTCTTTCCAGTTCTTAGAGCTTTTTGTCAGGTAGTATGTGAAGTTATATGTAGTTCCTGATCCGTCTGAACGGTGTACAACTATGATCTTTTGGTTTGGAAGGTTAAGACCTTTGTTATCTGCTGCGATTGCCGCATCATTCCATGTAGTGATCTTTCCTGCGAAAATATCAGCAACTACTTCATTGCTGAGTTTTAGAGTTGCATCTGCAATTCCTTCTACGTTAAAAGCAACTACTATTGAACCGATAACTGCAGGAAACTGTAAAAGCTTATCTTTTGCAAGCTTTTTTGTATCCAGAGCTTCATCAGATGCACCGAAATCAACAACTCTTTTAGCGATCTGCTTGATTCCGCCGCCTGAACCGATTGACTGGTAGTTAACAAGATTGTCGGTATCTTTTTTGTAGTTAAATGCCCAATCATAGTAGAGCGGAGCAGGAAATGACGCGCCTGCACCGTTTATCTTATCGGACGCGAACGAAGAGGTAATTGACGCTGCGGTGACTATTGCAGCTAGAGCTAATTTCTTTAACATTTGTTTTCCTTTTTGAATGTTTAGCGAAATTATAATTGCTCCATATTACAAGATGATTACAAAAGACTACTCTGCATCGGATGCAAATTTAAACTGTCCCTCCATCGCAATGGTCTCGTCTCTGCCGAATATTATCACATCCTTGTCCACCTCGATCTCGCTTGCGTCTATCTTATCCGGGTACTCTACAAAGTTTAATATATGTTTTATGGTATTTATTCTCGCCTTTTTCTTGTTGTCGCTCTTTACCACCGTCCATGGAGCAATCTCGGTATGCGTAGCGCTTAACATCATATACTTTGCCAAAGCGTAGGCGTCCCAAAGCTGTTGCGCCTTGGCATCCACTTCGGAGAACTTATACTGCTTCAGTGGGTCCTGCTCTCTTTTTGCAAATCTTTTTGCCTGCTCCTCTTTTGTAACCGAGAAGTAAAATTTAAATATCTTGATATCCTCCTCTGCCAGCATCTTCTCAAAAAGAGGTGCATCCTTTAAGAACTTGTGATGCTCCCTCTCTGTGCAAAATCCCATTACAGGCTCGACCATAGCCCTGTTATACCAGCTTCTGTCAAAAAAGACCATCTCCCCGGCGGAAGGCAGATGTGCGACATATCTTTGAAAATACCACTGGGTTTGCTCTTGATCGTTTGGTTTTGAGAGTGCCACGACTCTCGCCCCTCTTGGATTGAGGTGCTCTATTATTCTCTTTATGGTCCCGCCTTTGCCTGCGGCATCGCGCCCCTCAAAGATCATCATCACTTTAAGCCCCTGCTCTTTTACATGATTTTGAAACTTTAGAAGCTCGATCTGGAGTTTTTTTAGCTCCTCTTCATATAAAAGGGTCTCCTCTTTTACCCAAGATCGGAAGAGCACAC